>NZ_JAPCID010000002.1 GCF_027587175.1 Solirubrobacter deserti | reverse complement strand
GAGGCCGCCGCCTCGCCGCCCCGCGCCGCCGCGGCCTCGTCGGCCGCCGCCGCGCGGGCGGCGCACATCGTGGTCGCGGCCGGCGGCCACGCGGACGTCTCGCCGGGCGGTGTCGTGCTCGTCCTGCCCGCGGCGGTCGGCTGATGGAGCTGCGGCGGCTGCGGTTGCTGCTCGAGCTCTCGCGGCGCGGGACGATCGCGGCGGTCGCGGACACGCTCGCGTACAGCCCGTCGTCGATCTCGGTGCAGCTGGCCGAGCTCGAGCGGGAGGTGGGAGTGAAGCTGCTGCGGCGGGTCGGGCGCAACGTCCAGCTCACGCCGGCGGGCTGGCGGCTCGCCGAGCACGCCGAGCGGGCGCTGGCGGCGGACGAGGCGATCCTGACCGAGCTCGCCGGCCTCGGCGGTACGCCGCGCGGGCGCGTGCGGGTCACGTTCGTGCAGACGCCCGCGCTCGCGCTGTTGCCGAACGCGCTCGCGACGCTCGCGCAGACCGCTCCGGACCTCCACATCGAGGTTTCCCAGCGGGAGACGCGCCCGGCGCTGGAGGAACTGCGGTCAAGAGCGGTGGACGTCGTGCTCGGGATCGACTACGACCCCGCGCCGGTCGCGCGCCACCGCGACGTGCACCGGGTCGACCTGATCCGCGAGCGGGTGCTGATGGCGGTGCCGGCGACGCACCCGCTCGCCACCACCGGCGAGCCGATCCCGCTCGCAGCCGTCGAGCACGCGGTCTGGGCGGCGGGCCACCACGGAACGGGCCACGCGGCGTCGGTGGAGGCGCTGTGCAACGGGCTCGGGGGCTACGCGCCCGACGTCCGCCACCGCACCGACGACGCGCTGATCCTGCGCGCGCTCGTCTCCTCGGGAGGCGTCGTCACGCTGCTGCCCGCGCTGATCGCGTCCGCGACCGACCGCGTGGCCGTGCGGCCGGTGGCCGAGGGGGAGGTGCTGCGCACGATCTTCACCGCGGTCCGCGCCACCGCCGCGGGCCTCCCGGCGGTCGTCGCCGTCCGCGAAGCCCTGCGCGCGGCCGCGCACGCCGCGGTCGCCGGCCGAGACGACGTTACGGTGATCCCAGAAACCTAAAGGGGGACAGTCCCCTTTAGGAACAAAGACCTGCACATCGCAGGTTTCGGGCTACCGGTGAAACCTAAAGGGGGACAGTCTCTCTTTAGGTTCGGAGGAACGCGACGACCTCCGGCGTGACGGCCTCCGCGAACTCGTCGAAGAACCCATGGCGGCCGCCCGCCGTGATGCTCAGCCGCGCGGCCGGGATGCGGTGCGCGAGCAGGCGCGCGTTCTCGACGGGCGCCATCCGGTCCTCGCTGCCGTGCAGCACCAGCGTCGGGACCGTGATCCCCGGCAGCCCGTCCCACGCGTCGTGGCTCGCGCTCACCCGCAGGTGCCGCCGCGCCGCCTGCGGCGTGAGCCCGGGATCGCCGAGCAGGTTCGACTCGCGGCGCCCGTCCGTGTAGAAGAGCTCCAGCAGGTTCGCCCGTCGCCGCTCACGGTCCGGCTCGGCCAGCATCCGCCGCACCTCCTGCGAGCGCTCGATTGCGTGGCGCCCTCCCGGCGTCGTGCACGCCAGCACCAGCGCGCTCACCCGCCCGGGCTGGTCGATCGCGAGCCGCTGCGCGATCCGTCCGCCCATCGAGGTCCCGTACACCGCCGTTCGCGCCACGCCGACCTCGTCCAGCACGGCCGCCGCGTCCTCGGCGAACGTCGCGGTCGTCCACTCGCCGTCCGACGCCTCGGTCTCGCCCGTCCCGCGGTAGTCGAACGTGATCGTCCGCAGGCGCTCCGCGAACGGCTCGCGCAGCCCGTCCCACCACCGGTGCGAGTTCGCCTGGCCCGGCAACAGCAGCAGCGGCGGCGCGTCGTCTGAGCCTCGGACCTGGATCGAGAACTTCGGCATGACCCTGTGCACGGTATTCGCCTGAAGGTGAGTAGCCTCTGGCGCCCTGGCGCTCCGACGGAGGAAGGACCCCACGTGGCGAGTGAGACGAAATCCGAGGACGGACGGCGGTTCAGCGCCGCTGACGAGAAGGCGCTCGAGGCGATCGTCGTCGCGCTGACGGCCGCCCGGGACGGCGACTTCACCGTCAAGCTGCCCGCGCGCCGGCGCGACGTCATCGGCGACGTCCAGGCCCGCGTCAACGATCTTGTCGCCCAGAACGCGCGCGTGACCAAGGAGCTGCAGCGGCTCGCCCGCGTCGTCGGCCGGGACGGCCGCATGGCCGAGCGCGCGACGGTGCCGGACTCCTACGGCGGCTGGGCGGAGAAGATCGAGGCCGTCAACTCGCTCGTCGACGACCTCGTCCGGCCGACCACCGAGGTCGGCCGCGTGATCGCCGCCGTGGCCCAGGGCGACCTCAGCCAGAAGATGGCGCTGACGATCGAGGGCCAGCCCGTCAAGGGCGAGTTCAGCCGCATCGGCCAGACCGTGAACGCGATGGTCGACCAGCTCGGCTCGTTCGCCGACGAGGTCACGCGCGTCGCGCGCGAGGTGGGCACGGACGGCAAGCTCGGCGGCCAGGCCGAGGTCAAGGGTGTGTCCGGCACGTGGCGGGACCTGACCGACTCCGTGAACGTCATGGCCGCGAACCTGACCGAGCAGGTGCGCCAGATCGCGCAGGTGACGACCGCGGTCGCGAACGGCGACCTCACGCAGCAGGTCACGGTCGACGCGCGCGGCGAGGTGCTCGAGCTCAAGCGCACGATCAACGCCATGGTCGCGCGCCTGTCCTCCTTCGGCGACGAGGTCACGCGCGTCGCCCGCGAGGTCGGCACGGACGGCGAGCTGGGCGGCCAGGCCCAGGTCGCGGACGTCTCCGGCACGTGGAAGGACCTCACGGAGTCGGTGAACGTGATGGCGTCCAACCTCACCGACCAGGTGCGCCAGATCGCCCAGGTGACGACCGCGGTCGCCAACGGTGACCTCACGCAGAAGGTCACCGTCGAGGCCAAGGGCGAGGTGGCGGCGCTCGCCGCGACCATCAACGACATGACCGACACGCTGCGCACGTTCGCGTCCGAGGTGACCGGCGTCGCGCGCGAGGTCGGCACCGAGGGCGTCCTGGGCGGCCAGGCCGAGGTCCCGAGCGCCGCGGGCACGTGGCGCGACCTGACCGACTCCGTGAACGTCATGGCCGCCAACCTCACCGATCAGGTGCGCCAGATTGCCCAGGTGACCACCGCGGTGGCCAACGGCGATCTCAACCAGAAGGTCACGGTCGAGGCCAAGGGCGAGGTCGCGGCCCTGGCCGAGACGATCAACTCGATGACCGACACGCTGCGCACGTTCGCCGAGCAGGTGACGGGCGTCGCGCGCGAGGTGGGCACGCTCGGCGTGCTCGGCGGCCAGGCGGACGTGCCGGGCGTGGCGGGCACGTGGAAGGACCTGACCGAGTCCGTGAATTCGATGGCGACCAACCTGACCGATCAGGTGCGCAACATCGCCGAGGTCACGACCGCGGTGGCCAACGGCGACCTCAGCCGCCAGATCACGGTCGACGCGCAGGGCGAGATCCTCGAACTCAAGCGGACGATCAACACCATGGTCGACCAGCTGTCCTCCTTCGCCGACGAGGTCACGCGCGTCGCGCGCGAGGTCGGCACCGAGGGCATCCTCGGCGGTCAGGCCGAGGTGAAGGGCGTGAGCGGCACCTGGCGCGGGCTGACCGAGAACGTCAACCAGCTCGCGAACAACCTCACGAGCCAGGTGCGCAACATCGCGCAGGTGACGACCGCGGTCGCCCAGGGCGACCTGTCGCAGAAGATCACGGTCGACGCGCAGGGCGAGATCCTCGAGCTCAAGAACACGATCAACACGATGGTCGACCAGCTGTCCTCGTTCGCCGACGAGGTCACGCGCGTCGCGCGCGAGGTCGGCACGGAGGGCCAGCTCGGTGGCCAGGCCCGGGTCGAGGGCGTGTCCGGCACCTGGCGCGGGCTCACGGACAACGTGAACCTGATGGCGGCCAACCTGACCGACCAGGTGCGCAACATCGCGCAGGTCACGACCGCGGTGGCCAACGGCGACCTCACGCAGAAGATCTCCGTCGACGCGCGCGGCGAGGTGCTCGAGCTCAAGGAGACCATCAACACGATGGTCGACCAGCTGCGCGCGTTCGCGTCCGAGGTCACGCGCGTCGCGCGCGAGGTCGGCACCGAGGGCAAGCTGGGCGGCCAGGCCGAGGTCGAGGGCATCTCCGGCACGTGGCGCGGGCTCACTGAGAACGTGAACCTGATGGCGACCAACTTGACCGATCAGGTGCGCAGCATCGCCGGCGTCACCACCGCGGTCGCCCGCGGGGACCTCACGCGCAAGATCACGGTCGACGCGCAGGGCGAGATCCTCGAGCTCAAGGACACCATCAACACGATGGTCGACCAGCTGTCCTCGTTCGCCGACGAGGTCACGCGCGTCGCGCGCGAGGTCGGCACCGAGGGCAAACTGGGCGGCCAGGCCGAGGTGCAGGGCGTCTCCGGCACGTGGCGCGGGCTGACCGAGAACGTCAACCAGCTCGCGGACAACCTCACGAGCCAGGTGCGCAACATCGCGCAGGTCACCACGGCGGTGGCGCTCGGCGACCTGTCGCAGAAGATCACGGTCGACGCGCAGGGCGAGATCCTCGAGCTCAAGCGCACGATCAACACGATGGTCGACCAGCTCTCGTCCTTCGCCGACGAGGTGACCCGCGTGGCACGCGAGGTGGGCACGGAGGGCAAGCTGGGCGGCCAGGCCGAGGTCGAGGGCGTCTCGGGCACGTGGCGCGGCCTGACCGAGTCGGTCAACCAGCTCGCGTCCAACCTCACGACGCAGGTGCGCGCGATGGCGGACGTGGCCTCCAGCGTCACCCAAGGCGACCTCACCCGGCAGATCACGGTGGAGGCCTCGGGCGAGGTGGCCGAGCTCAAGGACCGCGTGAACCAGATGATCGCGAACCTGCGCGACACCACCCAGCAGAACGCCGAGCAGGACTGGCTGAAGACGAACCTCGCGCGCATCAGCGGCGCCATGCAGGGCCAGCGCGACCTGCAGACGGTCAGCCGCATGCTGATGTCGGAGATCTCTCCGCTCGTGAACGCCCAGCACGGCGCGTTCTTCATGGTCGCCGAGGAGCGGCTGCGGCTGATCGCCTCCTACGGCTACAACCGCCGCAAGAACCTCTCCAATGAGTTCCACTTCGGCGAGGGGCTGCCCGGCCAGGCCGCGCTGGAGATGAAGAGCATCCTCGTCACGAACGCGCCGCCGGACTACGTGAAGGTCACGTCCGGGCTCGGCGAGGCGCTCCCGGTCAACATCATGGTCCTGCCGATCCTGTTCGAGGAGCAGGTGCTGGCCGTGATCGAGCTCGCCTCGATCAACCCGTTCGCCGAGGTCAACCTCAGCTTCCTGGACCAGCTCAGCGAGACGATCGGCGTCGTGCTGAGCACGATCATCGCCAACAACCGCACCGAGGACCTGCTCGAGGAGCAGCGCCGGCTCGCGCAGGAGCTGCAGTCCCAGTCGGAGGAGCTGCAGAGCCAGCAGGACGAGCTCAAGCGCTCCAACACCGAGCTCGAGCAGCAGGCCAAGTCGCTGCGCGCGTCCGAGGAGCTGCTGCAGACCCAGCAGGAGGAGCTGCGCCAGACCAACGAGGAACTGCAGGAGAAGGCCGCGCTGCTGGCCCAGCAGAACCGCGACATCGAGGTCAAGAACGCCGAGATCGAACGCGCCCGCCTGTCGCTGGAGGAGCGCGCGGAGCAGCTGAGCCTCTCCTCCCGCTACAAGAGCGAGTTCCTGGCCAACATGAGCCACGAGCTGCGGACGCCGCTGAACTCGCTGCTGATCCTGAGCAAGCTGCTGTCCGACAACCCGGCCGGCAACCTCACCGACCAGCAGGTGGAGTTCGCGCGCACGATCAACCAGGCCGGCACCGACCTGCTCACCCTGATCTCCGACATCCTCGACCTCACGAAGGTCGAGGCGGGCAAGATGGAGGTCAACCCGGCGCCGCTGGACACCGCCGAGGTGCTCGACGGCCTCGAGCGCTCGTTCCAGCCCGTGGCCGAGGAGAAGGGTCTCGAGCTCGTCATCGAGGCGGCCGCCGACCTGCCCGTGGTCATCTCCGACGACCAGCGGGTCGCCCAGGTGCTGCGCAACCTGCTGGCCAACGCCGTCAAGTTCACCGAGCGCGGCAGCGTCAAGCTCACGCTGGAGCCGGCCCGCGAGCCGTACGCGGTCGCGTTCACGGTCACCGACACCGGCATCGGCATCCCGCAGGACAAGCTGATGCTGATCTTCGAGGCCTTCCAGCAGGCGGACGGCACGACCAGCCGGCGCTTCGGCGGGACCGGCCTCGGCCTCTCGATCAGCCGCGAGATCGCGCGCCTGCTCGGCGGCGAGGTGCGCGTCTCCAGCACGGAGGGGGAGGGGTCGTCGTTCACGCTCTTCCTCCCGGCCGAGCTGCCCGCGATCGCCGAGCCGGTCGAGCTCGAGCCCGACGCCTACGAGGAGCCGCTCCCGCCGGCGCCCGAGCCCGCCGGCCAGCCCGAGGCGCTCCCGGACGACCGCGAGCAGGTCAGCCAGGGCGACCGCGTCGCGCTGATCGCCGACACCGACGTCGACCGGGCCACGCAGCGGCTCGACGACGCCCGCGCCGCCGGCTTCAAGGGCCTGGTGGCGATGCGCCCGGCGACGACGCTCGCGCTCGCGCAGGAGCACCGCCCGGACGTGATCCTGCTCGGCCTCGGGGCGGGCGAGGAGCCCGAGACGCTCGGCCGCCTCAAGCGCGACCCGCGCACCCGCCACCTGCCGGTGCTCGTCCTCGCCGACGAGGGGCGCCGCCATGACCTGCTCGCCCACGGCGCCGCCGGCTTCCTCCCGCACGACGCGGGCCCCGAGACGCTGGCCGACGCGCTGCGAGAGGCGTCACAGCTCGGCGGTCAGCGGGTAAGGACGGTGCTCGTGGTCGACGACGACGACACCGAGCGCGGGAGCATCGCCGCCCTGATCGGCGGGGAGGACGTGCACGTGGAGGGCGTGGCCTCCAGCGAGGAGGCGCTGCAGCGGCTCGACGAGACCCGCTTCGACTGCATCGTGCTCGACCTCAAGCTCCCGAAGGCGTCCGGGTTCGCGCTGCTCGAGCGCGTGAAGGTGGACGAGCGCCACCGCAACGTCCCGGTGATCATCCACACCGGCAAGGCGCTCACGCGCCGCGAGGAGACGCGCCTGAAGCGCTACGCGGAGTCGATCATCGTCAAGGACGCCGGCTCGGCTGAGCGGCTGCTGGACGAGACGACGCTCGCGCTGCACCGCCCGCCGGAGTCGCTGGACGCCGGCAGCCGGCGGATGCTCGAGCAGATGCGCGACGCCGACGCCGCGCTCACCGGCCGCAAGGTCCTGATCGTCGACGACGACGTGCGCAACGTGTTCGCGCTCACGAACGCGCTCGAGATGCACGGGATGCAGGTCAGCTACGCCGAGAACGGCCGCGAGGCGCTGGAACGGTTGCGCACCGACACCGACGTCGACCTGATCCTGATGGACATCATGATGCCGGAGCTCGACGGCTACCAGACGATGGAGGCGATCCGGCAGATGCCCGCGTTCGAGCGGCTGCCGATCATCGCGCTCACGGCGAAGGCGATGAAGGGCGACCGCGAGAAGAGCATCACGGCCGGGGCGTCGGACTACATCACCAAGCCGGTGGACGTCGACCAACTCGTCTCGCTGATGCGCGTCTGGCTCTACGGTGACCGCGACTGATCACGACCGCGAGCTGGAGGGCCTCGAGCTCGACCTGCTGCTGGAGGCCGTGTACCGGCGCTACGGCTACGACTTCCGCGGCTACGCGCAGGCTTCGCTGCGGCGGCGGCTGTGGCGGCGGGCCGACCTGGAAGGGCTGCGCTCGCTGTCGGGCCTGCAGGAGCGCATCCTGCACGACCCGGGCTGCATGGAGCGCCTGCTCGCGGACCTCTCGATCAACGTCACCGCGATGTTCCGCGACCCGGGCTTCCACCGCGCGCTGCGCAGCGACGTGCTGCCGGAGCTGCGCACGCACCCGTTCGTGCGCGTGTGGGTCGCGGGCTGCGCGACCGGCGAGGAGGTCGTCTCGGTCGCGATCGCGCTGCGCGAGGAGGGCATGCTCGACCGCACGCGCATCTACGCCACCGACATGGACGCCGACGTGCTCGCCCGCGCCCGCACCGGCTCGTTCGCGCTCGAGAAGGTGCGCGACTACACGCGCAACTACATCTCCGCGGGCGGGACGGAGGCGTTCAGCGCCTACTACGCCGTGGCGGGCGAGCGCGCCGTCTTCGACCCCGAGCTGCTGCGCCCGGTGGTCTTCGCCCAGCACAACCTGGCCACGGACGGCTCGTTCAACGAGTTCAACGTCGTGCTCTGCCGCAACGTGCTGATCTACTTCGGGCGCGATCTGCAGGACCGCGTGCTGCGGCTGTTCGACGAGAGCCTGCCGCGGCGCGGGGTGCTCGCGCTCGGGCGCAAGGAGACCCTGCGCGGGACCGCGATCGAGGATCGCTACGAGCCGGTCGTCGAAGCTGAGAGGATCTACAGGCGGACATGACCGGGTACCGGCTGATCGTCATCGGTGCCTCCTGGGGCGGCCTGCACGCCGTCGGGGAGATCCTCGCGGGTCTGCCCGCGGACTTCGAGCCGACGGTGCTCGTCGTCCAGCACCGCGCCGAGGACGCCGAGGACCTGCTCGCCGGGCTGCTGGACCGGCGCGGGCCGCTGCACGTGCGCGAGGTCGAGGACAAGGACGCGCTGCACAGCGAGTGCGTTCTGGTCGCGCCGGCGGGCTACCACGTGCTCGTCGAGCCGGACCACTTCGCGCTTTCCACGGAGGCCGAAGTGCGCTTCAGCCGCCCTTCGATCGACGTCACGCTCGAGAGCGCCGCCGACGCGCTCGGCCCCGCGGTCGTGGGCGTCGTGCTCACGGGGGCCAACGACGACGGCGCCGAAGGCCTCGCCGCGGTGCGCCGCCGCGGCGGATACGCGATCGTGCAGAACCCGGCGACGGCCGAGGCGTCGACGATGCCCGCCGCCGCCCGCGGCTCGGCGTCCGTGGTCGCCGAGCTGCCCGATATCGCCGCGCTGCTGCGGGAGCTCGCATGACCGATCTGCCCGCCGTCCTGCTCGTCGACGACCGCGAGGAGAACCTGATCGCACTGCGGGCGGTCCTGGAGCCGCTCCCGTGCCGCCTGGTCTCGGCGATGTCAGGGGAGGAGGCGCTGAAGGCGCTGCTGCTGCAGGACTTCGCGGTCGTGCTGCTCGACGTCCAGATGCCGAACATGGACGGCTTCGAGACGGCCGAGCTGATCAAGGGCCGCGCGCGCACGCGGACGCTGCCGATCATCTTCGTCACCGCAATCTCCAAGGAGCGCGAGCACGTCTTCCGCGGGTACGAGACCGGCGCCGTCGACTACGTGTTCAAGCCGTACGACCCGGAGATCCTGCGCTCGAAGGTCGCCGTCTTCCTCGAGCTGGACGCCAAGTCGCGCGCGGCGGCCCGCAGCGAGGCGATCCTGCGCGCCGCGTTCGAGGACGCGCCGATCGGGATGGCGCGGCTGGACCTGGAGGGGCGCGTCGACGAGGCCAACCGGGCACTGGCGGCGCTGCTCGGCCAGCGGCCCGCCGATCTGCGCGACCGGCTGCTGGACTCGTTCGTCCACGGGCAGGACCGCCGCCTGGTCGCCGACGGAATCGCGCAGCTGGACGCAACCACAGCGTTCGAGTGCGAGGCGCGGCTGCTCGTGTCGCGCGACGAGCCGGTTCCGTGCCAGCTCAGCTGCTCGCGGGCGCGCCCGGGCGCGGGCATGGCGGACGTGATCGTCGTCCAGGTGCAGGACCTGCGTGAGCGCCGCCGCGCCGAGGCCGAGCGGGCCGAGCGGGTGCGCGCGGACGCGGCTCGCGTCGAGGCCGAGCGCACCGCGGCGCGGCTGGCGGCGATCCAGCGCATCAGCGACGCCGCGCTCGGGACGCTCGCGTTCGACGACCTGGTGCGGGAGCTGCTCAAGCGGATCGTCGAGGCGCTGGAGGCCGACACCGCCGCGGTCGTGCTCAACGAGGCCGACGGGACGGTCGTCGTCTACCAGGCGGGAGAGGCCTCCGCGCCCGTGCGCCGGCGCGCCCGCAGCGAGGCCGAGACGCCCACGAACGGCATCCAGGTCGGCTCGCTGCTCGCCGGCGCCGTCGCCACCACGCTCGAGGCGCCGCTCGTGGTCGACGGGCAGACGATCGGCGCGCTGCACGTCGGCACGCTGTTCGCGCGTTCGTTCAGCTCCGAGCACGAGGCGCTGCTGCGGCTGGCGGCCGATCGCGCCGCGACGGGCATCCAGCGCGCGCGCCTGTACCAGCGCGAGCACGGGATCGCGCAGGAGCTCCAGCGCAGCCTGCTGCCCGCGGCGGTGCCGCAGCTGCCCGGCTTCGCCACCGCCGCCCGTTACTTCGCCGCCGGGGACGGCTCCCAGGTCGGCGGCGACTGGTACGACGCGCTGGTCCGGCCCGACGGGCGGCTGCTGCTGCTCGTCGGCGACGTCGCCGGCCGCGGGATCGCCGCCGCCGCCACGATGGGGCAACTGCGCAGCGCGCTGCGCGCCTACGCGCTGGACGGGCACCCGCCCGCGGCGCTGCTCGAGCGCCTGAACGCGTTCCAGGTCGGCCTGCGCGACCGCGGCATGACGACGGTCTCGATCGTCGAGGTCGACCCGGGCAGCGGCGCGCTGCGCTACGCCAAGGCCGGGCACCCGCCGGCGCTGCTGGTCGACGCCGAGGGTCACGTCAAGTGGCTGCGCGAGGCGGCCGGCCCGCCGCTCGGGGCGCTCGACGATCCCGTCTTCACCGAAGGCACCGAGACGATCGAGGCGGGCGGCACGCTCGTGCAGTACTCCGACGGGCTCGTCGAGCTGCGCGGCGAGCCGCTGGACGTCGGCTTCGACCGGCTCGCGGCGGCGACGATCGCGGCGCCCGACGGGATCGACGAGCTCACCGACGGCGTGCTCGCCGGCACGCTCGCGAACCCGTCCGCCGAGGATGACGTCACGCTGCTCGTCCTGCGCCGCGACGGCGTCCGCCTGCGGCCCGTGGGCGAGCCGTTCCCGCGCCGGCGCACCGGCCTGCTCGCCCGCCAGCTGCGCGCCGGCTCGTGGCCGCACGAGCGCGTGCGCTCCGCCGCGGTCGAGCTTCCCGGCGGCCTGCAGGCCAGCGCGGCGGCGCGCGGCGTGGTCGCCGACACGCTGGCCGGCGTCGCCTCGCGCGGCGAGCTCGACGACCTGTTGATCATCGTCACCGAGCTGGTCAACAACGCGGTCGTGCACGGCGGCGCGACCGACGCCGGCGATCGCGTGCTCGTCCACGTCGCCGCCGCCGACGAGCGCCTGCGCGCCGAGGTCTCAAGCCGCGGCGCGCCGTTCGAGCTGCGCCCGCCGTCCGCCGTCGAGGAGCCGGGCGGGTTCGGCCTGCTGCTCGTCGATCAGCTCTCCAGCCGCTGGGGCGTCGACGGCGGCGACGACTTCTGCGTCTGGTTCGAGATCGACCGGTCCAACTAGCGCGCGGCGCGTAACGCCGCCGTACATTGGGCAGACCCATCGCTCCTCCCGCCTTTCGGACGGGATGAGACGGCGATCCGTCACTGTCGCATCTACGACATGGCCCGTCTAGTTCTCCGGCTGGCCGGACATGGCGGGAGTATGGCCCCAACTGCAGTATCCGGCCCAGAGCGCGTCCGTGCCCGCGACGAGGTCGCCGCCCTGTTCGAGCGCTACCGCGCCGAAGGCGACCCGTACGCGCAGGAGCAGCTCGTCGAGCGGTTCCTGCCGCTTGCACGGCATCTGGCCCGCAAGTACATCTCCGGCAACGAACGGGAGGACGTCGAACAGGTTGCGGCGCTCGGCTTGCTGAAAGCCATCGATCGCTTCGACCCCGGTCGCGGCCTCGCGTTCACGTCGTTCGCCGTCCCGACCATCCTGGGCGAGGTCAAACGCTACTTCCGCGACCTCGGCTGGACCGTGCGCGTGCCGCGCTCCGTCCAGGAGCTCGTGCCGCGCGTGGAGAAGGGCACGGAGGAGCTGACCGCCAAGCTCGGCCGCACGCCGACCGCAGACGAGGTGGCCGAGCGCTGCGGCGTCTCGGTCGAGGACGTGCTCGAGGCTCGCGGCAGCGCGAGCGCGCACCGCGCCGACTCGCTGGACCGTCCGGTGGCGGAGGAAGGCGAGGCCTCCCGCGGCGACCTGATGGGCGACGTCGATCCAGGCTTCGCGCACGTCGAGCAAGCCGTGGACGTACGCCGCATGCTCGCCTCGCTGCCCGAGCGGGAGCAGAAGATCGTGCGCCTGCGCTTCGAGGGCGACCTCACGCAGCGCGAGATCGCCGAGCACGTCGGCCTCTCCCAGATGCACGTGTCCCGGCTGCTCCGGGACGCGCTCACGCTGCTGGCCGAGCAGGCCCCGCGTTGAACGGGCGCCGGCCGAGGCCGGCGCCCGTAGCTCCCTTTACGGCTGGGTGGTGCTCAGCGTGAAGGTCAGCGTCTTGCTGTAGGTCCCGGTGCGCAGCGGGTCCTTGTCTTTGATGAGCTGCTTGTAGGTCACGTCGACCTTCTCGTTGGAGACCGGTCCGGTCCACATGGACTTGGAGAGCTCGACGCGCAGCGGCTCGGCGAGCGTGAACGCGCCGTTGGTCAGGTGACCCGGCTCGGACACGGTCAGCGCCGCGTTGCCGGCGGTGGAGATGACGTTGGCCTGCCCCGTGGTCGTGTAATCGCGCGTGACGCCCGGCACGAACGTCGGGAACGCCGGCACGCTGGCGAGCGTGAGCGAGAGCGTGGCCGGGACGGTGCCGCTGATCGGCAGCTCGGGGGAGACGGCGGTGGCGGCGCAGCCGTTGGAGGCGCCGGTGATGCGGTTGGCGGCGCCGAAGTCCTTGACGGCGGCGCTGTTGTTCGCGCACTCGAACGTGCCGTTGACGGTGTTGCCGGCCACGACCGGCCCGTAGGCACCGGCGAGCCGGCTGTAGCGCTCGTTGGCGGTGACCTGCGTGTTGCCGGTCAGCGACAGCCCGCCCTTGAACGCCGAGCCCGCGAGCGTGACGTCCTTGGTCGAGTTCGCGATCTTGGTCGCGCCGGTGACGGTGGAGCCGATGACCTGGACGGCCTCGGCGCCGTTCGCGTCGAGCGTGCCGCCGACCGTCGTGTTCTTGAGCAGGAGCGAGGCGCCCGCGGCGACCGTCACGGTGCCGCTGACGGTGGCGCCGTCGACGCAGGTGACGCCTTCGGCCGCGTTGATCGAGGCCTGGTTGCCCGTCACCGACGTGGCGCAGGTCAGCTGCGCCCCCGGCAGCGCCGTGGCGGTGTAGGACTCGGGAATCGAGTAGTTGCCGGCCGGGTCGATCGCGCGGTGTTCGACCGTGTGGGTGCCGAAGCCGGGGATGAAGCCACCGGACGGGTGGTCGTCCGGCAGCGTCTGCTCGAAGCCGGCCTTGGAGATGCCGCCCGTGCCGAGGTTGCCGTAGGTGAGCGCCTTGACGACCTGGCCGGAGTGGCGGAACTCGTACGGCGACTCGGGCATCGGCTTCTCCGGGAAGCCGAAGTAGACGAACCAGCCGTCGCGGTTGAGCCGGAACTGGCCCACGACGGCGGGCGTGCCCTCATACCCGGTGGTGTCGTCCTTCGGGTCCAGCCACATGTCCCAGCCGTTGAAGTAGATCCCGTGGTCGTCGCTGGTCGACTTGGCGGCCGGGGCCGACAGGCGGCGCGCCGCCGTCGGGTCGACGTTGTCGATCTTCCACTCGACCGAGTCCGAGAGCGCGCCGTCGGTGACCTTGGCCACCAGCGTGTGCGTGCCCGAGGGCAGGTTGAGCGACCCGAGGTCCAGCGTGCGGCGGTTCGCCGTGTTCGGCACCTCCGTGCCGTTGACCGTCCACGTCACGGGCAGCACCCGGTCGGCCGGGTGGTTGGTGTTCACGTACACGAACTCGTCGCCCGCGAGCGGACGCGTGTTGGCCGTGTGGGCGGTGATGTCCGCCGCGGCCGGGTCCGCCGTGACCGTGCTCTCGCCGACCGTCCACGTCCGCGTCTGCACGAAGCGCGGCCCGTTGAAGCCGGAGTCGGCGGCGGAGTTGTTCGTCGACGGGTTGCGCACCCAGTCGATGCCATCCGGGCCGACCGGGTCGCGGACCTCGGCGTGGATCGTCGTCCCGGGCGCGAGATTCAACGGCTCCAGGTCCAGGTTGCGGCCGGTGCCGATGACCGGCCCCGTCCCGCTGCCCGACCGCCAGGTCACGTCGACGGCGTGGAAGCGCGGGTTGCCGGGCTCGACCCAGAGGACCTGGTCCTTGGCCACGGCGTCCGTGGTCGGCGTGGTCTGCACGTTCATCTGGCCCGCGTTGCGCATGCCGGTGACGCGCGCGACCATGTGCTCGAGGCCGATCTGGTCGAAGTCGAAGCCGATCCAGCGCATCATCGAGTGCTGGGACGGGCGCTTCTGCCCGCACGGGTACGTGCCGCCGCCCTCGTGCGTCCCGATGATCCCGCCGGAGAGGCTCTCCTCGCCCAGCCAGCGCCACCACTTGACCTGACGCGTGAGCATCTCCGGCGCCGTGAGGAGCGTGTGGTGGAACGAATTCGGCTCACCGCCCGTGTAGCAGGGACGCACCACGTCGCGCGACGAGTACGGGTACTCGTCGGCCATCGTCCCGAGCGAATGCCCGAGCTCGTGCAGCGAGATCAGCGGGCCCTGCGGCGAGCCGCCGGAGGTCGTGGCCTGGGTGCCGCCGATGCCGCCGTAGGTGAAGGTGTTGAAGATCGCGAGCGTCTGGATGTTCTGCGAGGTGCGCGGGATGCCCAGAACCGGCGAGACGTAGTTCTCGATGATGCGGTTATGCGCCTGGTTGCCCGTCTCACACGGGTTCACGCCGGCGGGATAGTAGGCGGCGAAGTTCTCGCATCCGGGCGCGGGCGGGTTGGCGGGCGGGTTCGCGTACACCGTGCCGCGCGCCAGTGGATTCGAGCAGCCGCCGTCGAAAATCATCTTCAGCGCCGTCTGCTTGGTGTTGATGGGGCCCTCGCGCTCACCCGTGTCCCGGATCGTGCCGTCGGGATGCCGCTTGCGGCCGTCGGGGTCGCAACGGACGCCGTAGTCGATCGAGGCGAGTTCGACGGCGTAGACGTTGATGTAGTTGCGGTAGGTGCGGAACGGCTCGGTGGCCCACATCACCGCGAGGTTGCGGTCGAGGTCGGCGCGGAAGAGGCTCTGCTGGTCGGCCTGGTAGCCGTCGCCCATGACGATCAGGTTCAGGCGCTGGGTCGGCGGGCCCGTGACCTGGATCGGGACGACTTTTGGTTCAGGCAGCGGCGCCGGTGGGTCCTGCGCCTTCGCCGTCCCGGCCCACAGTCCGAACAGCAGCGCAGCGGCTACCAGCGCTTTCAGCGTCCTGCTCATGCAACAACCCCCATCCCTCGAAACCAATCCCTCTGATGCGACGCTAACCGGCGGAACGGCGTATCCGCATCGGACAAGTGCCTGAAGTGCGGGCCACGAACGTCGGACACTCGCTGAGCCGGAGTCCGTTGACGGGGGCAACCTGCCGATGACTCAGGCGTGGTCATACGTCTCCGCCTGTCCGTCGCCCTGCTCGCGCTCGTCGCGGCGTGCGCGCCTGCCGCCACCGCGCAGGCCGCGGTCCCCCCGCAGCAGGTGGAGGCTCTGGACCGCCAGGGCGCCACGGAGATCGTCGTCCGGCGCGAACCGGGGCTGACCGCCGCCGAGCGCGCCGACGTGCGTGCGGACGCCGGCGTGGAGCTCGAGCGCCGCAGCACGCTGCCCGACACCGAGCTCGTGCGCGCCGAGCGGGGCGACCTCGCGGAGGCCGTCGCCGAGCTCAACCGCGACCCGGACGTCGTCTTCGCCGAGCCCGTCACCGTTCAGACGGCGCAGACCGCCGACCCGTACTTCGGCTACCTCTGGGGCCTGGAGAACACGGGCCAGAAGATGTACGTGCCCAACGGCGGCGGCAGCTATTACCCGGCGGGCTACCCGGACGCCGACATGGACGTCCCGGAGGCGTGGACGCGCGCCACCGGCGCCGGCGTGTCGGTCGGCATCGTCGACACCGGCGTGCTCACCACCCACCCGGACCTGCTCGCGCAGCTCGCGACCAACGCGGGGGAGACCGGTACCGACGGCTCCAACCGCGACAAGCGCTCCAACGGCGTCGACGACGACGGCAACGGCTACGTCGACGACTGGCAGGGCTGGGACTTCGTGCGCGAGTACCCGCAGATCGGCGTCTCCGAGGGCGACTCGACGCCCGGCGCGGACAACGTCCCGCAGGACAATCACGGGCACGGCACGCACGTCGCCGGCACCGTCGCCGCGCAGGCCGACAACAACGAGGGCATCGCGGGCGTCGCGCCCGGCGCCAAGATCGTGCCGCTGCGCGCGCTCGGCGCCAGCGGCCGCGGCTCGAGCTTGAACATCGCGGAGGCCTTCGACTACGCCGGCAAGCTCGGCGTGCGGATCGTCAACGCCAGCCTCGGCGGCCCCGGCCTGGACCAGTCCCAGCTCGCCGCCATCCAGGCGCACCCGAACACGCTCTACGTGATCGCCGCCGGCAACGACAACACCAACGTCGACGCCACGCCGTACGGCCCGTGCGCGCTCCCGGCCGACAACATCCTCTGCGTCGGCGCCTCCGACGAATACGACCGCAAGGCGTCGTTCTCCAACTACGGCAACGCCAAGGTCGACGTCTTCGCGCCGGGCACCGCGATCCTCTCCACCTACGTCGGGCCCGCGTACGCCTACCAGCAGGGCACGTCGATGGCGTCCCCGAACACGGCGGGCGTCGCCGCGCTCGTGCTCTCGGCCCGCCCCGGGCTGAGCGCGCTGGACGTCAAGAGCGCGATCATGGGCTCCGTCGACGCCAAGCCCGAGCTGGCCGGCAAGGCGCTCACCGGCGGCCGCGTGAACGCGGACCGCGCCGTCTCCGGCGCGCTCGGCGGGCGGCCCGTGAACGTCTCGCCGCCGATCATCACCGGCACGCCGCGCCAGGGCGCGACGCTGAGCACGTCCCCCGGCATGTGGAACCCCGCCGGCTCGACCTACACCTACCTGTGGCAGCGCTCGCTCGACAACGGCGCGAGCTGGACGACGATCCCCGACGCGGCCGCCTCCACCTACGTCCCGGGCGTGGCCGACATCAACGCGCTGGTGCGCGTGACGGTCGTCGCCACCAACCCGTTCGGCGCCGACAGCGCGACGTCCGCGCCCGTCGGCCCGATCGGCTCCGGCGCGCCGGTCAACACCGTGCGCCCGGCGATCGCGGGCACGCCCCGGCGCGGCCAGACGCTGACGATCAACCAGACCTGGAACCCGACCGGCACGACCTACAACTACCAGTGGGAGCGGTCCGCGGACGGCGTCACCTGGGACCCGATCGGCGCGGACACCGCCAGCTTCACGCTCACCAGCGCCGAGCGCGAGCTGCTGATCCGCGTCACCGTCAAGGCCACCAACCCCTACGGCCAGGCGACGGTGACGAGCGACCCGGTGGGCCCCGTCACCTGGGACCCGCCCGTCAACAACGTCGTGCCGTCGATCTCCGGGTCGAGCCTCCAGCGCTCCTCGACGCTGTCGGCGAACCCGGGCACGTGGAGCGGCGCGGGCAACGGGGTCCGCTACCAGTGGCAGTCCTCGCCCGACGGCACGACCTGGACGGCGATCGGCGGCGCGACGGCGTCGACCTACCAGCTGGCCAAGGCCGACGAGGGCCTGTTCGTGCGCGTGCTCGTGACGATGACCAACCCGGACGGGACCGCCGACCGCGCGAGCGCCGCGACGACCGCGATCGTCGCGCCGTTCCCGCCGGCCAACGTGAGCAAGCCGACGATCAACGGCACGCCGCAGCGCGGGCGGGCGATGACCGCCACGCGCGGCACCTGGACCGGCCCGGACAACGTGTACGCGTTCCAGTGGCAGCGCGACTTCGGCGAGGGCTGGGTCGCGATCGACGGCGCCACGGGCGGCTCCTACACGCTCAAGGCCGAGGACGTCGACGCGCTCGTGCGCGTGCTCGTGACCGCCTCCAACCCGGACGGCGTGATCGTCGAGGCCAGCGACCCGACGCCGCCCGTGCTCGCCGCCGGCCCGCTCAACCAGACGCCGCCGGCGCTCACCGGCACGGCGCAGCGCGGGCTCACGCTCACCGGCACCACCGGCACCTGGAGCGGCACCGGCAACGGCTACAGCTACCAGTGGCAGTCCTCGGCGGACGGCACGACGTGGACGGACGTCCCCAACGCCAAGGCGACGACGTACACGCTGGTGACCGGCGACGTCGGACGCTTCCTGCGCCTGCAGGTCACGGCCACCAACGCCGACGGCACCCTGCGCGCCACCACCCCCGCGAGCGCGCGTGTTATCGCCGCGCCGCCCGTCAACACCGTCGCGCCGAGCCTCACGGGCACGGTCCAGCGCAACGGCGCGCTGCTCGCCAACCGCGGCACCTGGAGCGGCAACGGCAACGTCTACGCCTACCAGTGGCAGCGCGACGGGGTCGACATCGCGGACGCCACCGGCGCCGGCTACACGCTGACCGTGGACGACGTCGGCAAGCGCGTGCGGGTCGTCGTGACCGCGACCAACCCGGACGCGACGGCCACCGAGGTCAGCGCGGCGTCCGTGCCCGTGCCGAGCTCACGGCCCGCCAACACCGCGCCGCCCACGATCAGCGGGACCGCCCGGCGCGGCTCGACGCTCACGGGCGCGGCGGGCAGCTGGGAGGGCATCGACAACAGCGTCAAGTTCCAGTGGCAGTCCTCGCCCGACGGCACGACGTGGACGAACATCGCGGGCGCGACCGGCTCCACGCGCGTGCTCGCGACGAGCGACGTCGACAAGTTCGTGCGCCTGTCGGTGACCGTCACCAACGCCGAGGGCAGCGCGACGGCCGTGAGCGCGGCGACGGCCAAGGTCCTGCTCAGCCCGCCCGTGAACACGGTCCGCCCGGTCGTGAGCGGGAGCGCGCAGCGCGGCCAGACGCTCGTCGGCACGCTCGGCACCTGGACCGGCGCCGACACGGCCTACGACTACCAGTGGCAGCGCTCCACCGACGGCACGACGTGGACGAACATCTCCGGCGCGACCCGGCTCACGTACGAGCTGGCCGCGGGCGACGTGGGCGCGGCCGTGCGCCTGCGCGTGACCGGCACCAACCCCGACGGCACCGCCGCCGCGATGAGCACGCCGACCGCGACGGTGCCGGCCGCCCCGCCCGTCAACACGTCCGCCCCGACGATCAGCGGCACCGCCAAGCGGGGCTCGATCCTGCAGGGCACGTCCGGCACCTGGAGCGGGATCGGCAACGGCTGGACCTACCAGTGGCAGCGCTCGACCGACAACGGGACGACGTGGAGCAGCATCGAAGGCGCCACCCGCACGACGTACACGCTGGTCGCGGCCGACGTGGGCGCGATCGTGCGCCTGCGCGTGACGGCCGCCAACGCCGAGGGCACCGAGAACGCCGTGAGCCTCCCGACCGCGGCCGTGACCGGCGAAGGGCCGCTGAACACGGTCGCGCCCGTCATCAACGGTGCCGCGCGGCGCGGCTCGACGCTCACCGCGCTCGCCGGAACCTGGAGCGGGGCCAACAACGCGTACGCCTACCAATGGCAGCGCTCGGCCGACGGCACGACGTGGACCAACATCCAGGGCGCGAACGGCTCGACCTACGAGCTGCTGCGGGCCGACGTGGGAGTCGCGATCCGCGTGCTCGTGACCGCGAGCAACCCGGACGGCAGCAACGCCCGCGCGAGCGCCGCGACCGCGGTGATCGAAGCCACGCCGCCGGCCAACGCCGGGATCCCGAACGTGACGGGCGCCGCGCTGCGCGCGACCACGCTCGTCGGCACGCGCGGCACCTGGACCGGGCCGGACAACATGTACGTCTACCAGTGGCAGCGCGACTCGGGCTCGGGCTACACCGACATCGTGGGCGCGCTCGGCCTCACCTACAAGCTGACCGTGGCCGACGTCGGCGCGCGCGTGCGCCTGCGCGTCACCGCCACCAACCCGGACGGCAGCGTCTCGGCCTTCAGCCTCGGGACCGCGACGGTCCAGGGCAGCCCGCCGCAGGCGACCCAGGACCCGGAGATCTCCGGCACCGCGCGCCGCGCTTCCCGCCTCTCGTCCCGGCTGGGCGAGTGGCTGGGCATCGAGAACTCCTACGCCTACCAGTGGCAGCGTCGCGTCTCCGGCACCTTCCAGGACATCCCGGGCGCCACCGCGACCGTCTACGACCTCGCGGCCGCCGACGTCGGCACCGAGGTCCGCCTGAAGGTGACCGCGACCAACGCGGACGGCTCGGCGTTCGCCGTCAGCCAGCCCACGAGCACGGTGGCGGTCGCGCCGCCGGTGAACCTCGCCCCGCCGACGCTCAGCGGCCCGCCGCGCCTGGGCGGCAACCTGTCCGTGCGCCGTGGCGACTGGGCGCCGGAGGCCGAATACGCCTACCAGTGGCAGCGCAACGGCAACGACATCCCGGGCGCGACCGGCATCAGCTACCTGTTGGTCGCCGACGACGTCGGGGCGGTCGTGCGCGTGAAGGTGACCGCGTCCAACGAGGACGGCCGCACCACGGCCGTGTCCGCGCCCACCGCCACCATCGGGGCGCCGCCGGTGAACCTGGTCGCGCCGGGCGCGCCGTCCGGCACGCCGCGCCAGAGCGCCACGCTGACCGCCGAGCCCGGCACGTGGGACCAGCAGAACGTGACGTTCACCTACTCGTGGTTCCGCTGCACGGCCGCGCACGGGACGATCGTCACGGGCTGCGAGCCGGTCGGCGTCGGCACCGAGTACCTGCTGTCGGCGCAGGACATCGGCATGCGGATCGGCGTGCGCGTCCGCGCCGCCACGACCGGCGGCGAGGCGACGATCGACAGCGCCCTGACGGTGCCCATCGCCATGCACGCCCTGAGCAACACGACTCGGCCCGCGATCGGCGGCGACGGGTACCCGGGCGAGACGCTGCTCGGCGATCCCGGCCGCTGGACGTTCCCGAACGTCGACCTCACCTTCGACTGGCGCCGCTGCGACGCGGACGGCGTCACCGGCTGCCTGTCCGTCGGCGACGGCACGCCGCGCTTCCCGGTGACCGGCGCCGACGAGGCTCACACGATCGTGCTCGTGATCACCGCGACGTTCGCCGGCCAGACCGCGACGGCACAGAGCGTTCCGCTGGCGATCCGGCCGCGGCCCGTGCCCGTGTCCGTGGCCCCGCCGGTCGTGACCGGCCTGGCCAAGCGCGGCCAGGTGCTGACCGCGACCACCGGCACATGGTCGAACACCCCGTCCCGCTTCGCCTACCAGTGGCTGCGCTGCCTGAACGGCGACTGCCAGCCGATCTCGGGCGCGATGCTCGACAGCTACCGCGTGACCAAGGCCGACGAGGGCCACACCCTCGCCGTGCTCGTGACCGCCACCAACAGCTGGGGCTCCGGCTCCGAGCGCTCGGCCGAGACGGGCGCCGCGGTCGCCGGCCCGCCGGTCAACACCCACGTTCCCGTGATCCAGAGCTCGAGCCCGATCATCCAGCAGGGCGTGACGCTGACCATGACGAGCTACACCTGGGTCGCGACCGACGACACCAACTACAGCTTCTCGTGGGAGCGCTGCGACGCCAACGGGTGCGCGGCGATCCCGGGCGCGACCGGCGACCGCTACACGCTCGTCGCGGGCGACGTGGACTTCAAGATCGTCGGCGTGAGCACCGCGGCCAACGAGGACGGCACCGTCACCGCGCGCTCGGCCGAGACCGACGTGGTCTCGATCGCCGGCCCGCGCTGGAAGACGCTGCCGCTGCTGTCCACCAGCGCCGGCCGCGTCGGCGACACGCTGACCATCACCCCCGGCGTCTGGACCGGCCCCGCGCTTTCCAGCAACACGGTCGAGCTGATGCGCTGCACGAACGTCTGCGTCGCGCGCGCCGCGGACGTGCCCACTTACAAGATCGTCGACGCCGACATCGGTGCGATCCTGCGCGTGCGCGAGTCCGCCTCCAACGCAGGCGGCTCCACCGTCGTCTGGTCGGCCCGCTACGTCGGCCCGGTCGTCGGCGCCCAGGGCGCCTCGGCGGTCCTCTCCAGCCGCGAGGCCCCGCTGCGCAACGCCCGCGGCGAGACCCTCGCATTCGCGAGGCTCTCGGGCGGCACCGCCAAGGCCTCCGCCGCGGCGGCGAAGCCCAAGGGCGGCCGGAAGGTCGCGCTCCGTCGCCCGGCGAAGACCAAGGGCAAGCTCGTCGCCTGGGCCTGCCCGGCCGCGATCGAGGGCGCAACCACGCCGCCGCCGTGCTCGAAGCGCGTCACGCTCAAGAAGAAGGCGACGCTGGCGCTCCCGGCCGGCACGGACGGCAAGGTCCGCGTCGTCGTGATCCGCTCCCGCTAGCTCGCAGCGGGGGCGGTGCGCTCACACGCCCTCGCTGCGGAACCGGATCTTGTAACGGGTGGTGAAGCCTGGGCCCTTGTACACGACCGTCGTCGGCCGGCACTCGCCGTCCATGCCGGAGGGCAGATGCCAGTAACGCCAGTCGTCGAAGGGCGCCTTCGCCGTCTTGCGCCACCAGACCTTGCCGGTCCGGTCGTCGATCGCGCGCATGCGGACCGTGCGAGAGCCTCGGGTGCCGGCCTGCGCCCAGATCCCGGGGGCGATGGCGTCGCCGCAGACCAGCGTCCGCGGGATGGCCGAGATGAGCACGTCCGCTGACGCGGCCGGAGCCGAGAACGCGAGGACGAGGGCAACGACGAGTCCGATTCGCAGCATCGGCAGACCGTACGGGATCAGGACGAGGTTGGGCCGCGCGTCCGGAGGCATTCGAGCGTCTCGGCCATGGCCGCCTCGAACACGTCGCTGCGCAGATCGGTCGTCTGGATGACGGGCGCGTATCCCACCGGCGGCCCGTGGGTACCGTCGAGCCGGGTGCCCGACCCGAGGATCATCGCTCCACCCGCGGAGCTCGACATCGCGACGGTGGACGAGTTCCGCGTCGCGCTGGCCGACGCGCTCTCCGACGGCGCCGACGGGCTCGTGATCGACCTCAGCGAGGTGAAGTTCATCGACTCCACCGGGCTCTCGGCGATCCTGCACGCACAGTCCAAGCTCAAGCGCGACGGCCGCCGGATGGCGATCGTCGCGCCGCGCGGAACGGCCGCCGCGATGCTATTCACGCTCTCCGGCCTGCGCCATCAGCTGAGGATCTTCGACTCCACCCGGGCCGCCCTGCGAGACCACTCCTAGGGAAAGATTGGGGTGCTTGTTGGGGTGATCCCTGATGTAAGGGAGCCGCTGACCCACCACTATCCAGGTCATGCTTCTGAGCCCCCCGCGAACGGCTCCCCGGCCCCGGCCTCAGCGCCGGGACCGTGTGCCCGAGCCCAACGACGAGGCGCCCGTCAGGACGCGTTCGCGCGCACGCGCTCTTCGATGAGCGACACGTCGCGCACCGCGCCGCGGTCGGCCGAGGTGGCCATCGCGGCGTACGCCCGCAACGCCGGTGAGACCACACGGTCGCGACCCACCGGCGCGAACTCGGTCATCGCGTCGCGCCGCTCCTGCAGCTCCGCGTCGGTGATCGCCAGCTCGATCGAACGATTCGGGATGTCGATGTTGATGGTGTCGCCCTCTTCGACGAGGGCGATCGCACCCCCGGCCGCCGCCTCCGGCGAGATGTGGCCGATCGACAGGCCCGAGGTCCCGCCGCTGAAGCGCCCGTCGGTGATCAGCGCGCACGCCTTCCCGAGCCCGCGGCCCTTCAGGTAGGACGTCGGGTAGAGCATCTCCTGCATGCCGGGCCCGCCCTTCGGCCCCTCGTAGCGGATGACGACCACGTCGCCCTCGCGGACGCCGCCGCTCAGGATCAGCTCCACCGCGGCGTCCTGGGAGTCCACGACCCGCGCCGGCCCGGAGAACTTCAGGATCGACTCGTCGACGCCCGCCGTCTTCACGACGCAGCCGTCGAGCGCGATGTTGCCGTACAGGATCGCGAGCCCGCCGTCCTTGGAGTGCGCGTGCTCCACGGAGCGGATGCAGCCGTGCTCGGCGTCGGTGTCCAGCGACTCCCAGCGCTCGGACTGGCTGAACGCGGAGGCGCTCCGCTTGCAGCCCGGCGCGGCGTGGAAGAGCTCGATCGCCTGCTCGGACGCGGAGCCGCCGCGGATGTCCCACTCGGCCAGCCACTGCTCGAACGTCGAGTGGACCGTGAACACGTTCGTGTGCAGCAGCCCCGCGCGGTGCAGCTCGCCGAGGATCGCCGGGATCCCGCCCGCGCGGTGGCAGTCCTCCATCAGGTAGGTGCCGTTCGGCGCGAGCTTGCTGAGGCACGGCACGCGACGCGAGATCGCGTCGATGTCCTGCATCGTGAACTCGAGCTCGGCCTCCTGCGCGGCCGCGAGCAGGTGCAGCACGGTGTTGGTGGAGCCGCCCATGGCGACGTCCAGCGCCATCGCGTTCTCGAACGCCTCGCGGGACGCGATGCTGCGCGGGAGCACGGACTCGTCGCCGCCGTCGTAGTAGCGGCGCGTGATGTCCACCACGGCGCGGCCGGCGGCCTCGTAGAGGTCCTTGCGCGCCGTGTGCGTGGCGAGCGTGGAACCGTTGCCGGGCAGCGCGAGCCCGAGCGCCTCCGTCAGGCAGTTCATCGAGTTCGCGGTGAACATGCCCGAGCACGAGCCGCACGTCGGGCACGCGGACTCCTCGATGATCGCGATGTCCTCGTCGGAGACCTCGTCCGCGACGGCGTCGGCGATCGCGGTGATGAGGTTCACGCGCGTGCGCACCGTGCCGTCCACCAGCACCGCCGTGCCGCCCTCCATGGGGCCGCCGGACACGAACACCGTCGGGATGTTCAGCCGCAGGGTGGCGTTGAGCATCCCGGGCGTGATCTTGTCGCAGTTGGAGATGCAGATCAGCGCGTCGGCGCAGTGCGCGTTGACCATGTACTCCACGCTGTCGGCGATCAGGTCACGCGAGGGCAGCGAATAGAGCATCCCGCCGTGGCCCATGGCGATGCCGTCATCGACCGCGATCGTGTTGAACTCGCGCGGGATGCCGCCTGCGGCCTTGATCGCGTCCGCCACGATCTCGCCCACCGGCTTCAGGTGCGTGTGCCCGGGCACGAACTGCGTGTACGAGTTCGCTACCGCGATGATCGGCTTGCGACCGAGGTCCTCCTTCTCGACCCCCGCGGCGCGCAGCAGCGCGCGGGCGCCGGCCATATTCCGGCCATGGGTGACGGTGCGGGAACGGAGCTCGGGCATGGCGGTAAGGTAGCGGAATGGCCATTCCGCCGTGGTCCGAGCTCACGCTCGAGGAGAAGCGGGCGCGCACGCTCGCCGCCGCCGACGACCTCTTCGCCCGCGAAGGGCTGGACGTCGCGATGCCGCGCCTGGCCTCGGCGGTCGGCGCCGGCGTGGGCAGCATCTACCGTCAGGTCGGCGCCAAGGAGGACGTGATCGACGCGCTCGTCATCGAGCGCGCCCGCGCGCTGGTCCGGCGCTTCGAGGCCGCATCCCGCGAGCCCGACGCCTGGGCCGCCCTCGAACGCGCGACCTACGAGACCGCCCAGGACGGCGCGACCGACTTCCTCTCCCAGACCGCGTGGGACGACGCCGCCCAGCGTCGCCCCGCCGTGGCCGAGGCGCGCCAGGCCGCGACGGACGCGCTCGAAACGCTCGTCGAGCGCGCCCGCCCGTTCCTGCGCGACGACGCCACCCACGAGGACCTGCGGCTCGTGTTCAAGTCCACGCGCGAGGCCGGCCAGCTGGACCCGGCCGGCGCCCGCCGCCTCGCCGAGCTCGTGCTGCGCGGCATGCGCCGGTGACCGCCTTGTAGGTTGAGGGGATGGCCGCCGCTCAGCTCGCCATCGCCTACGACGGATCGCCCAGCGCGGTCACCGCCGTCCGCGTCGCCGGCGCGCTGCTCGCCGGCGCGAAGGCCACGATCGTGACCGTCCCCGAGCCGCCGCCGCAGCCGGTGCGCGGTGCGTCGCGCTTTTTGATGAACGTGCCGTCGGGGACGCTCGAGCGCGCGCTCGAGGAGATCGCCGCGCAGGCGGTGCAGGAGGCGCGCACGATCGCCGCCGAGGGGGTCGGGCACGCCGCCGGCCTGGACGCCGAGCCGCTGGTCACCAAGCCGCACACCCCCGCCTGGGAGGCGCTGCTGGACGCGGCACGCGGCGCCGACGCGCTCGTGTGCGGCGCCCGCGGGCGCAGCGAGCTCGCCCGCACGGTGCTCGGGTCCACCTCGACGAGCCTGCTTCACCACGCCGAGCTGCCGCTCCTCGTGATTCCCGATGACTGCGAGCCGGCGGACGGCCCGGTCTTGATCGCCTATGACGGCTCGCCCGCCGCGGACCGCGCGATCGACCTCGCCGGGCGCCTGCTGGCGGGCCGCGCGGCGGTCGTCGTCCATGTCTACGAGTCCCAGTACCGCGACAGCCGCGCCGTTCGGGCGCTGGCGCACGGTGAGGTCAAGGAGATCGTGCAGGCGCTCGACGAGGCGCTCACCGACGAGGCCGGCGCCACGACCGAGCAGGGCGTCGTCCGCGCCCGCGCGGCAGGCCTGGACGCGACGGGCGAGACGATCGAAGCGTCCCAGGGCGTGTGGCGCACCATCTCCGCGCTGGCCCGCGACCGCGACGCCGGGCTCGTCGTCACCGGCTCACGCGGCCAGGGCGGCGCGCGCTCGGTGCTGCTCGGGTCGGTCTCGTCGGGTCTCGTGCACCACGCCGAGGCGCCGGTGCTCGTCGGGCACGCCGATCAGTAGGCGCTCACCGCAACACCACACCCGCGCGTGTGGTGGTCACGAATCTGTCCCTCCAGGAAGTTGCTCGAGACAGATGGCAAACGATTGCCTACCTTGCAGCAGCGCGAGTGCAGCTGAGGGAGGGGAGCAGGACCGTGGCGCAGCCACAGACGATCGACGGCGACGTGACGCGACGTGGCTTCATGGGGGTCGCCGCAAGCGCCGCCGCCGTCGCAGGCAGCGGCGGGCTCAGGCACTGGGGAGCGCCGAGCCCGCCGCCGCGCGTCGAGTCGCTGGTCGAGCCGCCGCGCATCCACAGCTGGCGAGGCCGGCTCTCGGCCACGCTCGTGATCGAGGAACGCGAGTGCTTCTGGGCCGGTGCCCGCCGCACCGCGGTCACCTACAACGGCGGCGTGCCCGGCCCGACGCTCGTCGCCGACCCGGGTGACCGCGTCCACGTGCGGCTGGTCAACCGGCTGTCCACGCCGACCAACCTGCACACGCACGGCTTCCACGTGCCGCCCGGCGGCAACGCCGACAACGTGATGATCGACGTCCCCGCGGGCGGCACGTTCGACTACCAGTTCGACATTCCGCGCGACCATCCGGCGGGCCTGAACTGGTACCACCCGCATCCGCACGGCGACGGCTCACGGCAGCTGTTCGGCGGCGCGGCCGGCGCCGTCATCTTCCGCTCGGAGGCCGAGCGGCGCGGCGCGGCCGCGTCCGCGCGCGACCGCGTGCTGGTCCTGCAGGCGCCGGAGTGGGCCGCGGACGGCTCCCTCAAGCCGTGGTCGGCGAACCTGCTCGCCAGCCAGGTGCGGCTCGTCAACGGCCAGCAGAACCCGCACGTGGCGCTCAAGGCGGGGGAGACCGAGCGCTGGCGGATCGTCAACGCGTCGGTCAGCGACTTCTTCGACCTGCGCCTCGACGGCCACCGCCTGACGCAGATCGCCGCGGACGGCAACCCGTTCTCGCACACGGTCGAGACCGACGTCGTCCACATCCCGCCGGGCGGCCGCGCCGAGGTGCTCGTGCGCGCCGGCGCGCCCGGCCGCTACGCGCTGCACGCGCTGCCGTCCGACCACGGCGCCGGCTTCGTCTCACCCGACCTCGTGCTGGCGACGCTGGACGTGCTGCCGGATCGCCGCCCGCGGCGCGCGCTGAACCCGCAGCCGCTGCTGGAGCCGTTCTGCGACCTGCGCACGCTCCCGCTCGACAAGCAGCGCACGATCACGATGTCGATGACCGGCGGCTTCAAGATGGACGGGAAGCTGTTCGACCACGACCGCGTCGACCACGTCGTCGAGCTGGGCGCGGTGGAGGAGTGGACGATCGTCAACGACAGCGTGCTCGCGCACCCATTCCACATCCACGTCAACCCGTTCCAGGTGACGCACGTCAACGGTCAGCCGGTCGACGAGCCGGGCTACCGCGACACGGTCACGGTCCACCCGCGCCAGAGCATCACGTTGCGCACGGTGTTCGCCGACTTCACCGGCACGTCGCTGTTCCATTGCCACATCACGCCGCACTCCGACCTGGGCATGGTGGGCGTGTTCGAGATCGTGCCGCCCGGCGAGGGACGCGCGCCGCGCCCGAAGCCGCCCGGGTTCCTCTGCCGCCTCTAGGCGGCGCGGTGGACCGACGCGCTGAGGTCGTCGTAGTAGTGGTCGGCGAAGACCTTGGCGACGAGCTCGCCGCGGCTGCCGACCCCAACCTTCTCGTAGACGGCCTTGAGGTGGTCCTGGACCGTGTAGCGGGAGAGGTGCAGCTCGCGCGCGATCTCGCTCGTGGTCAGACCGCGCGCGAGCGCGCGGGTGACGTCGAGCTCGCGCGGTGTGAGCTCGTAGGCGTCGACGATCAGCGGCGCGACCTCGCTCGCCTTGGCCGGCTCGATCACGACCGCGGTGCCGTCGCCCGAGTGCAGGCGGTTGGCGTGGATGAGCAGCCACACGCCGCTGCGGGTGCGGGCGCGCGAGCGGCTGGCGACGCCGCGGGCGCGCGCCTCGGCGGCCGCGACCATCACCTCGCTCGGGACGATCGCGCCGTGCACCGGGTCAGGAAGCTCGTAGGCGGTGTCGATGTCCTGGAACCACGCGTAGGCCTCCGGCGTGGCCGTCTGCACGAAGCCGTCGCCGTCGACGATCGCCATCCCGACGCCGCGGCCGGAATCCGGCTTGGCCGGGTGCGAGATCAGTGACGCCCGCAGCGCGCGGCCGATCATCGGCGCGATCGCGTCCAGCAGCGCGATCTCGTCCGGCGCGAAGCCGGATGTGCCGGCACGGTTGGCGTGCAGCATGCCCCAGGTGCGCCCGCCGGCGTTGAACACCGCGCGCAGCTCCGCGTCGGCGTCCATGTGCGTGCGGATCTCGCGCCAGCGCGCGCTGCGCTCCGGCCGCCCGCCCGTCGCGGCGTGCAGGTCGGCGACCTGGTGCGGCCCGCGCGCGAGCTCGTCGAACTTGTTGAAGTCGGGCACCTCGAACTCGTACTCCCAGAACGGCCGGCACACCGTCTGCGGCATCTGGTGCACCACGCCCGCGCCCATCGCCAGCCCCGTCTGCGGATCGGTCGCGGCCATGAACAGCGCGTCGATCGGCACCGCCGCGCGGAGCTCCTCGGAGACCCGGTCGAGCAGCGCCCGGGCGGGCAGCCGCTCGTCGGCCAGGGCGTCGATCCGGCGTGCCGTTCGCGCGAACGCGAGGGAGGGGCTCGCAGTCATGCGCGGACCCTACGGACGGCCCGTGCGCGCCGCGATGCGGGTAGCTTCACCCGTGCAGGGTGGTTGACCGGCCTCCCCCTCAAACGTGGGGGTGCGGCGCGTCGACGTTCCCGCATCTGCGGGATCGACGGCCCAGCGCGCGATCCGCACCATCTCGCGGCATGCTCTCCGCGACGCTCCCCTCCCTGAACGCCGGCTTCGTCCTCCCGGGTGATCCCAGCTGGGATCACGCCCGCTCCGCCTTCAACCTCACGCTCGACCAGCACCCCGCGGCGGTCGCGCTGCCCGCCGACGCGCGCGATGTCGCCGCGGCCGTGGCCTACGCCCGCGCCGCCGGGCTGCGCGTCGCGCCCCAGGGCGCGGCGCACAACCAGGGCCCGCTCGGCAACCTGGAGGGCACGCTGCTGCTCAACACCAGCGCGCTGCAGGAGGTGAACGTGGACCCGGCCGCGCGGCGCGTGCGCGTCGGCGCGGGCGTCAAGTGGGAGCGCGTTCTCGGGCGCCTGAACGCGTACGGGCTCGCGGCGCTGCACGGCTCCTCGCCCGACGTGGGCGTGGCGGGCTACTCGCTCGGCGGCGGCATCGGGTGGCTCTCGCGCAAGTTCGGGCTGCAGTCGAACGCCGTCACCGCGCTCGAGCTCGTCACGGCGGACGGCACGCTCATCCGCACGGACGCCGAGCACGACCCGGACCTGTTCTGGGCGCTGCGCGGCGGTGGTGGCAGCTTCGGCGTCGTGACCGCGATCGAGTTCGAGGTCCAGCCGCTCGACCGGCTCTATGCCGGCGCGATGTTCTTCGAGCTCGACCGCGCCGGGGACATGCTGCACACGTGGCACGAGCTGCTGCCGGAGTTCCCGGAGGAGCTGATGTCGTGGGCTTCGGTGATCCACTTCCCGCCGGCGCCGTTCGTGCCCGAGTTCGCCCGCGGCCGCTCGCTCGCGATCATCATGGCCGCGCACTTGGGCGCGGAGGCGGAGGGCCGCGACCTGCTCGCGCCGCTGCGCGCGCTCGGCCCGGTGCGCGACACGTTCGCGATGGTCCCGCCGATCGTCCTCAGCGATCTCGCCATGGACCCGCTCGACCCGCTTCCGTTCCGCCTCACGTCGGCGCTCGTCGACACGCTCCCGGTCGACGAGCTGATGACGACGATCGAGACGGCCGGGCCCGCGCTCACGGTGGCGCAGTTCCGCCACATGGGCGGTGCGATCGCCCGCGAGACGCCCGGCGCGGGCGCCCGCGCCACGCTGCCCGGCGAGATCTGCGCGATGGGCCTCGGCGTCGTCATGGACGAGGACGGCGACGCCGCGGTGCGCGGGGCGCTGGCCGAGTTCGACGCGCACCTGCGCCCGCACCGCGCCGGCGACTACGCGAACTTCGTCGAGGTCCCGGTCGACGCGAGCGCGTTCTTCACGCCGGACGTGTGGACGCGGTTGCGCGCGGTCAAGGCCACGTACGACCCGACTGACCTGTTCAAGGGCAATCACCACGTCCCGCCGGCCTGAGGCTCAGAGCGTCGGCTCGATCCCGCGGTCGAACACCATCGCCCCGTCCTCGATCTTGAAGACGCCGTACGGCGTGAGCGTGATGTCCCCGTTCTCGTCGATCGAGTACGTGCCGAAGACGCCCTCCCGGTCCTTGGTCGCCATCAGCTGGTCGACCACGGCCGCACGGTCGTTCCCGTTCTCGCCCGCCCGCTTGATCGCGTCGAGCAGCAGCATCATCGACTCGTAGCCGTAGACGGCGTACCGGTCCGGGTTCTTCTCGCCGAACTTGGCGGTGTAGGCGGCCAGGAACTCCTTGCCCGCGGGCGGGTACTGCTCGGGCGCGACGCCCGGGATGGTGATCAGCACGCGCGAGGCGACCTCGGCCGGCAGGCCGCCGTCCTCCGGGTCGAAGAAGCCCGACTCGCCGACGCCCTCCGGCCCGAGCAACGGCGCGTCGGGCAGCGCGACGGCCATGTCCTTGAAGATCTGGACGGCGTTGTTGGCCGTGATCCCGCTGTAGATGAAGCACTGCGCGCCGGTCGTCTTGATCTTCGCGGCCAGCGAGCGGTAGTTGGCGGCGTTCTTGTCGATCCCGTCGTTGCCCTTGATCTCGAGCCCGACCTTCTCGGCGGACATCTCGATGTTGCGCGCGAGCCCCGCGCCGTACACCTCCTTGTCGTTGAGGATGTAAGCGCTTGCGCAGCCCTCCTCCTTGGCGAGGGCGGCGAGCGCGGCCCCCTGGTAGGTGTCCTTGGGCAGCACGCGGGCGTAGGTCCGCTTGCCCGTCGGGTAGTACTTGTCCGGCTCGCCCGGTTCGGCGCCCGGATCGTCGGTGGTGATGCCGACCGCCGTGTTGCCCGGGCTCACCTGCGCGATCCCGGCCTCGTTGAGGATCGGCAGCGACACCGCGGTCGCGCCGGAGTTGAACTCGCCGATATAGCCGATGGTGGAGTCGTCACCCGCCGCCTTGAGCGCGTTGGCGGAGGTCGCGCCCGGTTCCCAGCCGCCCTGCTGGGCGGTGGAGTCGTCGAGCGACTCGTACCTGACCTTGAACTTGCCGGCCTTGCCGCCGGACTGCTCGAGCGCGAGCTTGGCGCCGTTCACCGCGGCTTCGGACTGCGCCCGCGCCGCGCCCTGCAGCGGCAGGCTCGAGTAGATCGTGAGCCTCTCGCCGCTGTCGCCGCCCGTGCTCGACTCGCCGGGGCCGCCCGCTTCGTCCTCGCCACAGGCCCCCAGCGCCAGTGCCGTTCCCGCCAGCAAGGCGGTGATCGTGCGCTTGCTCATCGTCTTCCCTCTCTCGAGTTCAGCTCGCGACCCGCGCGAGCCGCTTTGCCGCCGTGGCCCCGTGGGCCGCCAGCCCTTCCTCGGCCGAGATCGCGACGACCGCCTGCGCGATGCTCGCCTGAGCCCCGTCGTGATCGATGCGCTGGTAGGTGAGCGGCTTCAGGAACCGCGCCACCGACAGCCCGCCCGTATAGCGGGCGGCGTGACCCGTCGGCAGCACGTGGTTGGTGCCCGTCGCGCCCTTGTCGCTGAACGCCACCGTCGCCCGCGCCCCGAGGAAGATCGACCCGTAGTTGCGCAGCCGCGCGTGGAACCAGGCGTCGTCGCCGGTCTGCACCTCCAGGTGCTCAGGCGCGAGCTCGTCGCTGACCGCGGCCGCCGTCTCTCGATCCGGTGCGACGATGATCGCGCCGCGGTCACGCCACGCCGCTCCCGCGACCTCGGCGGTCGCCAGGTCCTCGAGCTGCCTCGCCACCTCGGCCCGCACGGCCCGGCCGAGGTCCTCGGATGTCGTGACGAGCGCCACGGGGGAGGTGGGGCCGTGCTCGGCCTGGCCGAGCAGGTCGGCGGCGACGAGCTCGGGCTCGGCGCTGTCGTCGGCGATGATCGCGATCTCCGACGGGCCGGCCAGCAGGTCGATGCCGACGCGACCGTAGAGCTGGCGCTTGGCCTCGGCCACGTACGCGTTGCCCGCGCCCACCACCATGTCCACCGGGTCCATGCCGCCGAGGCCGAACGCCATCGCGGCCAGCGCCTGGACACCGCCGATGGCGAAGATGCGGTCCGCGCCCGAGAGCGACGCGGCGTAGACGACGCTGGGGTGCACCGTGCCGCCGCGCTGGGGCGGGGCGCACGCGACAACGGTGTCCACGCCCGCGACCTTCGGGACGAGCACGGTCATGAAGGCGGACGCCAGCAGCGGGAAGCGGCCCGCGGGCAGGTACGCGCCGACGCGGCCGACGGGCACGAGCCGGTGGCCGGCGACCACGCCGGGCGCCACCTCCAGTTCGAGGTCGGTCAGCGTGCCGCGCTGGGCGAGCGCGAAGGTCTCGACCCGCTCCCGCGAACGTTGCAGATGCTCGCGTACGCGCTCGTCGACCTGGTGCTCGGCGGCGGCGATCTCCTCGCGCGTGAGCTCGAACGCAGCGCCGTCCCAGCCGTCGAGCTCGCGGGCGTAGCGGCGCAGCGCGCGTTCGCCGTCGCACTCGAGGTCGAGCAGCATCTCGCTCACACGGATCGCGACCGCCGCGTCCTCCTCCTCGCGCCCGGCCTCCGGGCGCTTGAGGAACAGCAGCTCCTCGTCGTCGAGCAGTCGCCTCGTGATCATGGCCGCGATCGTGCCGCGTCGTCCGGTTCGGCACAATCCTGTCTTGCCACTGCCCAGCACAGGCTGAGCCTTTGTCATGACCCTGCAGCAGCTCCGCTACTTCCTCGCCACCGCCCGTCACGGCTCGTTCGCGGGTGCGGCTGACGAGCTGCTGCTCAAGCAACCGTCCGTGGCCGAGCAGATCCGCCGGCTCGAGGCTGAGCTCGGCGTGCCGCTGTTCGCACGCACCAGGCGCCGGCTCACGTTGACCGCGGCGGGGCTCGCGCTGCGCCCGTACGCCGAGCAGGCGCTCACGACCGCGCAGGACGGCGCCGACGCCGTCCGGGCGCACCGCACGCTGCGCGGCGGGATCGCCTCGTTCGGGCTGCCGCGCAACGCGGAGCTGTACGCGCTGACGGATCTCGCGGCCGAGATGCACACGCGCCATCCACTCGTGGGCATGCGGCTGATCGGCCAGAACTCCGTCGAGGTGGCCGATGCGATCCGCGAAGGCGCGTTGGAAGCGGGACTGGTCGTGCTTCCGGTGGACGACGAGGGCCTCGACATCGAGCCCGTGATCCGCGACGAGGTCCTGTACGCGACCGCGGACGCCGGCCGGGCCGCTGCACCGATTTCGGTCGAGGCGCTGCGTGACGCCCGGCTCGTCCTCTACGACGCGCACTACGGCAACGGCGATCCCACGCGCCGCCAGCTCAACGACCGCCTGCAGCAGCTCGGCGGGCGGCTGGAGCCGCACATCGAGGTCGAGTACCTGGCGGGCGCGCTGCGGCTCGCGGCGCTCGGCGTGGGCGACACGATCGTCGCGCGCGCCGCGGTCGACGGCGGGCTGGTGCCGGACGGGCTGCTGACCACGCCGTTCGCGGACCCGCTCTACGACACCCTCGCGGTGGCCAAGCAGCGCCAGCTGCCGCTGTCACCGGCGACCCGGGAGCTGTTGTCGATTGCGCTCGAGCGCTTGGCAGCGTTCGACCGCCGACGCAACCGGACCGGTCCGCGCGCGTGAATGCAATGCTGGACGCATGACGTTCTGCCGGACCGTGCTCCTCTCGCTGGCGGCGTGGGCCGCCTTCACCCCGACCGCCCAGGCGGGTGAGATCTCCGCCTCCGGAACCACGATCACGTACCGGGCGGCGCCCGGCGAGTCGAACTTCGTCACCGTGAACTGGGGCAACGTGGGCGCCGGGCCGGACTTCATCCCGTCGCTGGACGACCACGCGGACATCGTCGCCGGCGCGGGCTGCGAATACAGCATCAGCCTCAACGCCCGCTGCCCGTCGGCCGGGCCGAACCCGACCTACGTCGTCTACCTCGGCGACGGCAACGACTTCGCCCAGTCGATCAACGACAAGGCCGTCGGCCACAGTGTCACCTTCTACGGGGAGGACGGCGACGACGACATGGACAGCGACGGCAGCTCCGACGTCCTGGACGGCGGGCCCGGCAACGATGAGTTCTCGCCCGACGACAACGATCCCGGGCCGGGGGACGTCGTCCGCGGCGGCCCCGGCGTCGACACGCTGCAGACCGGCAACCCGACCGGCGGCAACGCGCCGATCACGGTCGCCTTCGACGACGTCGCCAACGACGGGTACGTCGGCGAGGGCGACAACTACGCCAGCGACCTCGAGAACCTGTCGGCCACCGGCTCTTCGCCGTCGGTCCACTTCACCGGCAACGCCGCCCCGAACGTCGTGCAGCTGCGCAGCGAGTCGCCCGACATCGCCATCGGCCTGGGCGGCAACGACACCATCGACGGCGCCAACGGCAACGACCGTCTCGACGGCGGCGAGGGCGACGACACGATCTTCGGCGGCGGCAACGACGACGTGATCGTCGGCGGTCCGGGCACGGACTCGCTCTCGGGCGAGGGGTCGGCCAGCGGCCTGTTCATCTCGGTCGCCGGCAACGACACCATCGACGCCCGCGACGGCATCCGCGAGGCGCTCAACTGCGGACCGGGCGCGGACACGGCGATCATCGATGCGCTCGACGTGATCCCGCAGGACCCGGGCTCGCTGTGCGAGGCGGTCGACCGGCCGCCGGTCCTGGCCGCGGCGACCGTCAGCTCCTCGAGCCTGAAGGTGCAGAGCCGCAAGCGCGTCACGGTCAAGCTCGCGTGCCCGAAGGACGTCGCGACCTGCACCGGCAAGTTCACGCTCAAGACGGCGTCGAAGGTGCGCGTGGGCAAGCGGCGCAGCGTCGTCACGCTCGGCGGCGCGAACTACTCCGTCGCGGCGGGGACGACCAAGAGCGTGCGCCTGAACCTGTCGTCGAAGGGCCGCGCGCTGATGCGCACGGCCAAGAAGGTGCGCGTGAAGGTCACGGTCTCGCCGGCCGGCGCGGCGGCGACGACGAAGACCGTGACCCTGCGGCGCTAGCCCGCTACGGCTGCGTGGTGCTCAGCGTGAACGTCAGCGTCTTGGCGTAGCTGCCGGTGCGCAGCGGCTCGTCCGCTGCCACCGCCTGCTTGAACGTGATGTCCACGGCGTCGTTGGCGACCGGGCCGGTCCACGCGGACTTCGAGAACGCGACGCGCAGCGGCTGGGCGAGCGTGAAGGCGCCGTTGGCCAGATGGCCGGGCTCGCTCACCGCCAGCGTTGCGTCACCCGCGCTCGAGGTGACGGTCGCCCGCGTGGACGCCGTGTACTCCTGTGCCACGCCCGGCACGAACGGCTCGAAGCGCGCGGGCGCGCCCAGCGTCAGCGACAGCGTCGGCGGGACCGTCCCGCCGATCGGCTGCTGAACCACCGGCTCGACCGTCACCGTGATGGGCTCCGATGGCCCGTACGCGACGCTTCCGTCCGGCTCGAGCACCGCGACCGTGAGCGTGCGCGAGGCGGCGGCGGTGAACGCGTAGGTGGCCGCGTCGGCGCCGGCGATCGGCTGGCCGTTCTCGTACCACTGGAAGCGGTCGAGCACGGTCGCGGGCGCGACGGCCGCGGTCAGCGTGGCGGTGGCGCCGGTCGGCACCGACGTGTCGCCGGCCACCGTGACCTTCTGGCTCGGCGGCGCGCCGTGGTCGTCGATGTGGATCGCGACGGGCTCGGCGAGCATCGGGTCCCCGCCGCCCGCGCGGACGAGGGCGGCGCGCAGCTGCACCCCGTCGAGCGCCTGCTCGGCCGTCAGCGTGTGCGTGAGGCCGCTCGCACCGGGCACCGCGCGCCAGGACGCCTCACCCGGCCAGCGCCACTGCCAGTCGACGCGGTCGCCCGCGGCGAGGCCCGGCTCGGCCCGCAGTTCGACCGCGATCGGACGGCCCTGGTGGTAGTGGTCGCGAAGCGGGGTGAACACGAACGTCGGCACGGCCGCGACGTCGAGCGCGACGGCCGGGGAGGGCCCGTAGGCCACGCTGCCGTCCGGCTTGACCAGCGCGGCGCGGTACTCGGCGCCGTCGTCGGCCGCGGCCGCCGTGAACGCGTACGTTGCGCCGGTGGCGCCGGCGATCGTCGTGAACTCGCTGGCGCCGCGGGCCTTGCGCTCCCAGCGGTAGGTGCTCAGCACCGAGGAGGGCACGACCGCGGCGGTCAGCGTGGCCGTCTCACCCGCGTCGTAGGTCGTCTCGCCCGTCACGGTGACCTGCTGGCGCGGCGCGGCGCCGTGGTCGTCGACGTGGATCGTCCGCGTCTCGGAGATCGCGGGCGGGACCTGCGGGTCGGCGTAGGTCAGCTTCGCGCGGATCTCGACGCCGTCCAGCGCCTGCTCGGCGGCCACGGCGTACACGTTGTCGACCACGCCGGGCAGCGGCGCCCACGTGTCCGCGCCGGGCCACTTCCACTCCCACACGAGCGTGTCGCCGGCTGCGGGCGCCGGGTCGACCGTCAGCTGCAGGCGGACGTTGTCGCCCTGGTGGTAGTGGCCGGCGAGCGCGTTGAACGCGAGGATCTGGGAGGTCACGTCTTCGGTGACCTTGATCGGGAACGTGATCGACTGGGCCGGCTCGCCCTGGTTGCGGAGCGTGAGCGTCAGCGTGCCGCCGTCGTGCGCGGCCTTGGTCAGGCCGGTCTTGGTGAGCTCGGCTCCCTCACCCCAGGCCTCCGTCACCTCGCCCTTCGTGAAGCTCCAGCTGTACGTGAAGCGGTCGTTCTCGCGCACCGGGAACGCCGTCGCGTCCATGTGGACGGTGCCGCCCTGGCGGTAGAGCTGCTGGTGCCCCTGCGCCTGCAGCTCGCGCCGCCCGGTGGTGAGCGTGGCGAGCGCCGACTTGGCGAGCGTCACGCCGTCCTTGAGCACGCGCACGCCGAAGCCGTACGGGTACGCCCCGGCCGCGTTGCCCTTGTACTTCAGGCGCGCGGCGGCCGCGTCCGGGAACGCGTACGACCAGTCACCACCGAGCTGGCGCGGGATGTCGATCCAGGACACCCCGGACTGAAAGCCCCACTGCAGCGTCTCGCCGTTGCCCAACTCGCGCCCGCCGAAGGCGAACTCGGCCACGTCGCCCGGGAGCAGCGTCGCCCCGCCGCCCGTGACCGTCGGTACCGCGCCGACCGGCGTCACGCGCACCGGCACCCACGGCGTCTGGGCCAAGACGGTCGTCCCGGCGCGGACCGCGACGCTGAGCTCGATGCCGTCCCACAGTGCGTCGAGGGGCGCCGAGAACGTGTCGCTCGTGCTCGTCTGGCGGTTGGAGCCGGTCGAGGTCGAGCCGATCGGCCGCACGAGCCAGCGGAACTGCTGGCCCTCGGCCAGCGTCGCGCCCACCACCTTCGCGCTCAGCGTGTCGCCGACGGCGTAGGCGGCCTTCACGCCCGTGACCGAGAACGGCGGCTCGCCGGGTTCGTTCACCGTGACCTCCACCGGCGTCGAGGTGGAGCCGTCGGCCAGGTTCGCGACCGCGGGCACGAACGTGGCCGTCAGCGACCGCTTGCCGAGACCGAGGTTCGCGACCTCGAGCGTGGCCTTGCCGTCGGCGATCGCGCTGTGACCGAGGACGGTGGCGCCGTCGCGGAACTCCGCGTAGCCGGCCAGGCCGGGGGACACCGTGGCGGTCAGCGTGACGGTCTCATCGGCCGTGATCTCGCTGTCGGAGGCGGCCACCGTCGTGGTCGTGGCGACGTCGGGCGGGAGCGCGCCGACGACGAACGTGTACGTCGCGGACGCGGCGTGGTTCGGGCCCGCTGTCGCCTGGACGGTCAGCCGGTACGTTCCGGGCTTCGTGAACGCCCAGTTCGCGTGCGCGTGCGTGCGGCCGAGCCGGAACGTGTCGATGCCCTCGTCCGAGGACCACATGCGGGTGCGCTCGCCGAAGCCGCCGATCGTGAACAGCTCGAGCGTCCCCGGGCCCTCGAAGCCCGCCAGGCGCAGCGTCGTCTGGTCGCCCGTGATCGCGCCGGCCGGAACGGATTCGGTGGAGAAACCGGGCCACAGCTGCGTGCCGCCCGGGTTGCTCTGGGGCGCGATCCACACGTCGGAGCCGGCGGGCCCGAGGAAATCCCAGCCCCCCGGGACGCTCAGCTTGGACGCATCGTCCACGTGGAACCACAGCTTGTCGGGATCCAGTCGTGTCCCGAGCCCTTCGAAGACGTCGGCTTTGGAGCCGAGCGCGAACACGCCGTTGTCGAGGAAGGTCGAGATCGCATCGGTGTGGAGCTTCTGCAGGACTCGGTACTCCTTCGGTGCTGGAGCTGGACCGGGATCGGCGAATGCCGGTGGCGCGAACGCCAGCATCAGCGCGAGGACAACCGTAAGTCGTTTCATGGCCCGGACAATATCGGGACTCAGTCTCGTTAAGCAAGCGAGGGGGCGGAGCGGGCTACCATCGAGCGCCATGCCGCACGCCGAGGCGCCGCGATGGACGACGTATGCGAACGAGCGCCTCGCCAGCGAGGGGTTCAGGCGCGGCGGCGGCCGCGCGGCCGTGATCGACCTGCTGGACTCGCAGGAGTGTGCGCTGTCGGCGCAGGAGATCGAGGACCAGCTGCGCTCAGGCGAGCGCAAGGTCGGCCGCGCGACGGTCTACCGCGTCCTCGACGAGCTCGTCGAGCTGGGGCTGCTCAACAAGGTGGAGATCGGCGACGGCGTCGCCCGCTTCGAGGCCGCCTTCCCGGAGGGCGCCGACCACCACCATCACTTCGTCTGCAGCAACTGCGGGAAGCTGATCCCGTTCGAGGACGACGAGCTCGAGCGGGCGCTGCGCCGGGTCGCGCGCCGCGAAGGCCTCGTGATGGAGTCTCACGAGGTCACCCTTCGCGGGCGCTGCCCCGACTGTGACTGACCCTTACGGCTGGGTGGTGCTCAGCGTGAAGGTCAGCGTCTTGCTGTAGGTCCCGGTGCGGAGCGGGTCCTTGTCTTTGATGAGCTGCTTGAAGGTCACGTCGACCTTCTCGTTGGAGACCGGTGCGCTCCACGCCGTCTTGGAGAGCTCGACGCGCAGCGGCTCGGCGAGGGTGAACGCGCCGTTGCTCAGGTGGCCGGGTTCGGAGACGCTCAGGGTGGCGTTGCCGGCGGTGGAGATGACGTTGGCCTGTGCGGCCGTCGTGTATTCGCGGGTGACGCCGGGGACGAACGTCGGGAACGCGGGCGCGGTGCCCAGCGTCAGGGCCAGTGTCGCGGGGACGGTGCCGCCGACGGGCAGCTCGGGTGAGACGGCGGTGGCGGCGCAGCCGTTGGAGGCGCCGGTGATGCGGTTGGCGGCGCCGAAGTCCTTGACGGCGGCGCTGTTGCCCGCGCACTCGAACGTGCCGTTGACGGTGCTGCCGGCCACAACCGGCCCGTAGGCGCCGGCGAGCCGGCTGTAGCGCTCGTTGGCGGTGACCTGGGTGTTGCCGATGAGGCTCAGGCCGCCCTTGAACGTCGAGCCCGCGATCGTCACGTCACGCGTCGACCCCGCGACCTTCGCCGCGCCGTCGACGGTCGAGCCGAACACGTGCACCGCGTCGGCGCCGGTCGCCGTCAGCGAGCCGATCGTGGAGCTCTTGACCACCAGCGAGCCGCCCGAGGCGACGGTCACCGCGCCGCTGACCGTCGCGCCCGACAGGCACGTCACGCCACTGGTGACGTTCACCGCGCTCTGCGCGCCGCTCAGCGTGGTGCCGCAGGCGAGCGCGCTGCCCGGCAGGACGGTTGCCTTGTAGGACTCGACCTTGCCGTAGTTGCCGGCCGGGTCGATCGCGCGGTGCTCGACGGTGTGGGTCCCGAAGCCGGGGATGTGGCCGCCGATCGGATGGTCGTCGGGCAGCGTCTGCTCGAACCCGGCCGTCGAGAGCCCGCCGGTGCCGAGGTTGCCGTAGGTCAGCGCTTTCACGACCTGGCCGGACGGCCGGAACTCGAACGGCGAGTCCTGCTTCTCCGGGAAGCCGAAGTAGTTGAACCAACCGTCGCCGTTGAGCTGGAACTGGCCCACCACGGCGGGCGTACCGGTGTAGCCGGTGGTGTCGTCCTTCGGATCCAGCCACATGTCCCAGCCGCCGAAGTACACGGGGTGCTCGAGGCTGCCGCCGGCGAGCGTCGTGAGCGGCTCCGACAGGCGACGGGCGGCGGTGGGGGCGACCTTGTCGATCTTGAACTCGACGCTGTCGGAGACGACGCCGTCGGTGACCGTGGCGACCAGCGTCGAGGTCCCGGCGGGCACGTCGAGCGCGCCGAGGTCGAGGTTGCGGCTGTTCTTCGGGTTCGGGAGCGCGGTCCCGTTCAGCGTCCAGGTGACCGGCAGCACGCGGTCCGCCGGGCGGTTGGTCTCGACGTACGCGACCTCGTCCGCGGCCAGCGGCTGTGTGGTGGAGCTGTGCGCCGTGATCTCGGCGGCCGGTGCGGAAGGCGTGACCGTCGTGTCGCCGACCGTCCACGTGCGCGTCTGCACGAAGCGCGGCCCGTTGTAGCCCGAGTTCGGGGGCGTGTTGCCGGTCGACGGGTTGCGGACCCAGTCGATGCCGTCGGGACCGACGGGATCGCGCACCTCGGCGTAGATCACGGTGCCGGCCGGCAGATTCAGCGCCTCCAGGTCGAGGTTGCGGCTGTCCTGCGCGGCGGTGAGGACCTCACCGGCCGGACCGCCGACGCGCCACGTGACCTTCTGCTCGTGAAAGCGCGGATGGCCGGTCTCGACCCAGATGACCGAGTCCTTGGCCACCGCGCCCGCGGGCGTGTTCTGCACGTTCATCTGACCCGCGTTGCGCAGGCCGCTGATGCGGGCGACCATGTGCTCGAGGCCGACCTGGTCGAAGTCGAAGCCCAGCCAGCGCATCATCGAGTGCTGGCTCGGGCGCCGGACACCGCACGGGAAGTACTGGCCGCCCTCCCACAGGCCGATCTTGCCGCCTGACAGCGAGTCCTCGCCGAGCCAGCGGAACCACTTGTGCTGCGCCGCGATCATCTGCTCCGCGCTGGTCATGAGCGTGTGGTGGAAGCCGGAGTTCCCGCCCGGCTCGGTCGTGCTCGTGTTGCACGGGTCCACCCGGTCGCGGACGAAGTACGGATACTCGTCGGCCAGTGTGCCGAGCGAGTGGCCGAGCTCGTGCAGCGAGATCAGCGGACCCTGCGGCGAGCCGCCGGACGTGGTCGCGTCGACGCCGCCGATGCCGCCGTACGTGAACGAGTTGAAGATCGCGAGCGTCTGGATGTTCTGCGACGTGCGCGGGATGCCGAGCACCGGCGCGACGTAGTCGTTGAGGATGCGCATGCGCGCCTGGGAGCCCGTCTCGCACGCCCGAGCGACGTTCCCGCCGTAGTAGGGCGCCGCGGCCTCGCAGCCGACCGGCGCGGTGCTGTAGACGACGCCGCGCGCGAGCGGGTCGGTGCAGCCGCTGCCCGAGGAGTGCGAGTAGTGCAGGCGCAGCGCGGTGTTCTTGCCGTCGATCGGGCCTTCGCGCTCGCCCGTGTCGCGGATCGTGCCGTCGGCGTGGCGCTTGCGGCCGTCGGGATCGCAGCGCACGCCGTAGTCGATCGACGCCAGCTCGACGCCGTAGACGTTGATGTAGTTGCGGTAGGAGCGGAACGGCTCGGTCGCCCACAGCACGGAGAGGTTGCGGTCCACGTCCTTCCAGAACAGGCTCTGCTGGTCCTTCTGGTAGCCGTCGCCCAGCACGATCAGGTTCAGCCGCTGCGACGCGGGGCCTGTGACCTGGATCGGGACCACTTTCGGCTCCGGCAGCGGCTCCTGCGCCCGTGCGCTGGCCCACGGCAACGCGGCCAGCATCAAGACCGCCACTAACAGCGTCCTCAGCGTCCTGCTCATCGCACTTCCCCCTCGTCGGTTCGGAACCCTCGCGCGCGACGCTAGCTGCGCGCCAGCGTGGCGACGCGAGGCTTGGCCGAACGGGCGGTCCAGACCAGCAGGAAGCAGGCCGTCAGCACGAGCACGATCGTGCCGCCGGTCGGGAAGTCCCACGACCACGAGACGTACAGGCCGATCAGCGCGGCGAGGCCACCGATCGCGGGCGAGAGCAGCATCATCGCGCCGAGCCGGTCGGTGAGCAGGCGCGCGGTCGCGGCGGGCGTGATCAGCAGCGCGAGCACGAGGATGTTGCCGATCGTCTGCACGCTGATCACGACGGCCAGCGTCACGAGCACGTACAGCGCGAGGTCGAGCCAGAACACGCGCAGGCCGAGCGCGCGCGCCGTCTCGCGGTCGAGCGAGATCGTCACCAGCTCCTTATGCAGCGCGAACAGCGCGGCGAGGACGGCGAGCCCGGTGCCCGCGACGACGTACAGGTCCTCGTCCGGGATGCCGGTGATGGAGCCGAACAGGAAGTCCTGCAGCGAGCCCGCGTAGCCCGGCGCGCGCGAGATGATCACGATCCCGAGCGCGAACGCGGCGACGAAGAACACGCCGATGACGGAGTCCTCCTTCAGGCGCCGGTTCTGGGAGCACACCGCGACGAGCACCGCGGTCACCACGCCGGCGACGATCCCGCCGACGATCAGGTTGCCGCCGATCACGAACGCGACGGCGAGGCCGGGGAAGACGGCGTGGGCGACCGCGTCGCCGATGAACGCCATTCCGCGCAGGACGACGTAGCAGCCGACGACGCCGCAGATCAGCGACGACATCACCGCGATCGCCAGCGCCTTCCACAGGAAGCCGAGGTCGGGGTTGAGCAGGTCGCGGACGAACTCGACCGGGCTCACGCGACCGCCCTCAACACGCGCAGCAGCGGGCTGTTCGTGGAGATCCCGAACGTGCGCATCCACAGCTCGTCCTCGTCGGCCAGCTCGGCGGGCGTGCCGACGGCGACGACGGTGCGGTTCAGCAGCGCGATCCGGTCGCAGCCGTACATCGCGCCCGCGAGGTCGTGCGTGGTCATCAGCACGGCGCGGTCCTCGCGCGCGAGGTCGGTGAACAGCGCCGACAGCAGCTCTTGGGTGGGGACGTCGAGGCCGCTGAACGGCTCGTCGAGCAGCAGCGCGGTGGGGCGGAGCGCCAGCGCGCGGGCGACGAGCACGCGCTGGCGCTGGCCGCCGGAGAGCTGGCCGACGGGGCGGGCGCGCAGGTCGGTCATGCGGACGCGCTCGAGCGCCTCGTCGACCGCCTCCCAGTCGGCGGTGCCTGGGCGGCGGAAGAGCCCGAGGCGGCCGGCGCGCCCGGTCATCACGACGTCCTCCACGGAGATGGGGAAGTCCCACGCGAACTCGTGGCGCTGCGGCACGTAGCCCGCGAGGCCGTCGATCGTCACGGTGCCGCGGCTCGGCTTGAGCAGATCCAGCGCGGTGCAGCAGCGTGGTCTTGCCGGCGCCGTTCGGGCCGATCAGCCCGACGAGCTCGCCCCGAGGGACGGTGAGCGTGACGTCCTCCAGCACGAGCCGGCCGCCGAGCCGCGCGGCCAGCGCCTCGAACGCGATCACGCGCGCGCCCTTCGCTTGGCGCCGCGCCCGCGGGCGACGACGAGGCCGGATGCGGCGGCCAGCAGCAGCGCGCCGGCGGCGATCAGCACCCCGGTCGAGACGCCGCCGGACTCCTCGGCGGTGCCCGCGCGGGCCGGCGTCGCGGCGGCCTTCACCGGGCGCCAGGTCGCTGCGCGCGCGTCCTCCGGGCTCGTGCCGGACCCGACGGCGAAGCGCAGCTCGCGCGTGTCGGAGACCGTGCGGCCGTCGATCAGGTCGGCTTCGAGCTTGAGCTGGACGAGGTAGACGCCCGGCTCGGTGAAGACCCAGTTCGCGTGCGTGTGCGTGTTGACGTCCACCCAGATCGGCTTGGGCCACAGCACCTGCGGCTGCTCGAAGTCGCCCGACTGCAGGTACACGGTCAGCTCGCCGGGGCCTTGGACGCCGGTCAGCGTCATCGTCACGCCGCGGTCGATCGTCTCCATCACCTCCGGGTCCTGCGTGTTCCAGCCCAGCCACACCACGTCCGGGTTCTGGGTCTGCGGGATGACGTAGACGTCGCTGCCCGGCTTCGCGGGCAGGAACGCGTACGCGGGGTCGTCGGGGACCGTCAGGAGCGCGTCGTCGGTGACCTGCAGGACGGTGCTGTCGGCGTCACGCCAGGTCGGGTCGTCGTAGACCTGCAGCGTCCAGCGGTCGTCCACGAAACGCGGGCCGATGTCGACGTGGCCGGTGGAGATGACCGTCGTGGCGAGCGCGCTCACCAGCAGCGTCTTCAGGACAGGCAACGGCGCAGGGAGTCGGCGTTGAATCGCATCATGGCCTCGTAGGTGGTGACGGTGTCGTCAAGGGCGTCGGAGTAGATGGGGCAGATGCGTGCGCCCGTCTCCGCCGCGAGCTCGCGCAGCGTCGTCGAGCGCGCGGCCAGGCCGGGCTCGAGGAAGACGGACGGCACCTGCAGCGTGCGGATGGTCTCGGTGAGCTTGCGGCGGTCGGACAGCGACGGCTCCGCCGCGGGGTTGGGCGTGACGAAGCCGGCGACCTCGATGCCGTAGGCGGCGGCGAGGTAGCCGAACGCGTCGTGCGTCGTGACGAGCTGGCGCCGCGGCGGCGGGATCTGCGCGATCGCGCGCCGCACGTGGCGGTCGAGCGCGTCCAGGCGGGCGAGGTAGGCGTCGGCGTGCGCACGGTAGGCCTTCGCCCCGTCCGGGTCCTGCGCGATCAGCGTGTCGCGGATCAGCTCCGTGTAGGCCATCGCGTTGCGGACGTTCTGCCACAGGTGCGGGTCGATCTCGCCGTGGACGTGCTTGCCGAGCACGGCCTGCGGGAGCTGGTAGATCTGCTCGCCGGCGCGGCCCAGGAAGCGGAACTCGCGGCCCGCGGGCACCTCGGCGATCGCCTTCGGCGGAACCGCGATCACCACGTCGCCGGCCTCGTGCTCGTGCTGGGTGTGCTCGCCGCCGCTAGAGGACGAGCACGCGGCCGCGGTCGAGGTCGGCGGTGATGTCGGCGTGGCCCCGGTCGAGGACTGTCGCTCCCGCGGGCGCGCGGACGCCGACCGCGAAGGTGAAGGTCGCCTCGCCGAGCGGGATCGGCTTGGCGGTGGCCCTGACGCGCAGGGCGGCCGTGAAGGTGGCGCGGTAGATGCCGGGCCGCGTGAACACCCACGACATGTGCGTGTGCGCGTCCGCGGGCAGTGTCGCGGTGTCGTCCTTGTAGCCGTCGCCGGCGTCGAAGCCGTCGCTGGAGTCGAAGTAGCGCTCGGTGGACCCGAACGTGCCGGTCAAGTAGCCGTACATCGCGCCCGGGCCGTCGACGGCGGTCGCCGAGAGCAGCACGTCACTGGACCGGTTCGTGCCGTGCCGGGCTCCGGTGCCACGAGCGCGCAGGCCGAGCCAGATCGTGTCCAGGTTGACGTTCTCGACAAGCGGGATGACCTCCGCCGCGTACTTGGTCGCGTCCTCGGCCAGCGAGACGTTCGGCACGCCGGCGCGCAGGTTGGCGTCGAGCGTCTTGATGATGCTGTGCTGCTCGAGCAGCATGTAGTTGCTGAAGGAGACGTCGGCGTACACGACGTCCCGCACGTCGCGCAGCGTCGGCTCGTACGCGTGCGGGTCGGCGCCGTCGGGCACGAGGCTGGTCACGTGCACCCGCTCGCGGCCGACCTGCTCGACCAGGTCGCGCAGCAGGCTCGTGGTGGTGACCACCTGCAGGCGACCGTCCGTGCTCGAGAGCCCTTCGGGGGCGCCGCAGCCGGCCACGAGCAGCCCGAGCGCGGCGAGCAGCGCCCACCGCACTCAGCTCACCCGGACGGTCAGCGTCGCGGTGTCCGACAGTCGCCGGCCGGAGCGGGCCGTGGCGGTGGACGTGAAGCGCAGGCGGTAGGTCCCCGCGCGCGTGAACGCCCAGTTGCCGTGCGCGTGCACGCCGAGCCGGATCGCGCGCGAGCCGGGGCGCGACCGGTGGCTGTCGAACAGCACGTCGGCCTTGCCGAACGAGCCGGTCTGGAACACGGCGACGCGCCCGGGCCCGTCCACGCGGTCGAGCGTCCACGTGAGGTTCGACCGGACCTGGCGCGAGCTCAGCTCCTCCGTGTTCCAGCCGAGCCAGATGACGTTGGAGCGCTGCGTCTGCGGGATCATCCACACGCGCGCGCCCTTGCGGCCGAGGAAGCTGCCGCCGGGCAGCGTGTGACGCGCGCTGGCGCCGAGCGCGATCACGACGTCGGACGGGTCGCGCCAGACGGTGCGGCCGCGCGTGCTGTCCTTGACCTGCGCCTGCAGCCGGCCGCCGACGATCCGGGCACCGTAGTCGGCGTGCCCGGAGCTGAGTGTGACCGCGGCCTGCGCGGGGGAAGCGCCGGCCAGCAGGGCGGCGACGGTGAAGAGGACGGTTCTCATGGTGAGGCTCCAGCGGGGGTGGGTTCAGCGCGCGCGGACGCGCAGCGCGAGCGAGCGCGTGCGCGCGCGACCGTCGGCGGTCGCGGTGACGCGGACGGTGTGACGCCCGGCGGCGAGGGGCCGGTCCAGCCGCAGCTTCAGCGTGCGCGTCCCGGCGGCGACGGTGCGCGCCTTGGCCGTCGCCGAGACACGCCCGCCACGGCGGACCGAGACGGTGAGGCGCGCGCGGCGATCGACGCGCGCGCGCAGCGTGAGCGTGCGCCCCGCGACGCGTGCGGAGAGCACGCGCAGCGCCGGCGCGTGATCCTGTGGCTTGGCCGCACCGGGCGTGGGCGTCGCGGTGGGCTCGGGTGTGACGGAGCCGCCGGGGGTCGGCGTCGGAGTGGCCGACGGCGTAGGGTCCGGCACGTTGCCGACGTGCACCGCGAGCGTCTGCGTGTCCTGCGCGGCGGCGCCGCCGCGCAGCCGGGCGCTCAGCGTGAACGTGAGGCGGTAGGCGCCTTCGCGGCTGAAGGCCCAGTTGCCGTGGGCGTGGGTGCCGAGCGGGATCGTGTAGCTGTCGGGCAGGCCGTCCGCGCTGCGGAACACGAACTCGGGGTCGCCGAACACGCCCTCTGGAAGACGGTGACGGCGCCCGGGCCATCGACCGCGTCCAGGCGCCAGGTGACCGGGCCGTCGACGGTCGCGCTCGAGAGCTCCTCGGTGTTCCAGCCCGGCCACAGCAGGCCGGCGCGCTGGGTCTGCGGGAGCAGCCACACGGCCTCGCCAGGCGCGCCGAGGAACGGAGCGGAGGCGGGGACGGTGGTCTTGGCCGCCTCGCCGACGCCGAACGTGACGGCCGGAACCTCGCGCCACACGGTGGTGCCGCGGGTGCCGTCCTTGATCTGCGAGCGCAGCTGCCCGTCGACGATCCGGGCCGCGTAGTCGACGTGCCCGTCGGAGAGCACCTGCGCGCTCGCCGGCGTGGAGGAGAGGAGGGCGCCGGCGAGCGCTGCTGCGGTGAGTGCCTGTCGCACGGCGGTCACCTTATCAGGACTGAGTCCCATTTGTGGATCGGCGCCCGCGGATGACGACCTCGTGGCCGGTGAGGCGGACGCCGAGGCGCCGGGCGGCCGCCTCGATCGCCCGCTCGAGCTCGTCGTCGGTGAACGGCCGCGCCGCGCCGCTCGCCTCGTCGATGAAGTGATGGTGGTGGCGCAGCGGGTCGGCGATCTCGTACCGCGCGACGCCGTCCTGGCCGTGGAAGCGGTGCAACAGGCCGAGTGCGAACAGTTCGTCCAGCGTGCGGTACACGGAGGACGGCGACCCTTGAGGGAGGCGGTCGAGCACGTCCTGTGCGGTCACCAGGCACTGGCCCTCGCGGGCGAGCCACTCGACGATCGCGGTGCGGGCCGCGCCGGCGCGCCGGCCGGCGCTCGACAGGGTCGCGTCCGCCTGGGCCAGCCAGCGGTCGCGGAGCGCCTGGTCCATCAGGGCGCGGGAGGTTCGGCGTGAGCGGTCACGCCGAGGACCGTATCAGCGAATGGGACTCAGTCCCAGTGAGATGAGGCGCTCATGACCCGCGCGGGGCCATGGTCGTCGCAATGGTCGCCGTGCGGGTGGTGGAGGTGGTCGCCGACCAGGAAGTCGGTGTGGTCGCCGTGCGGGACGGCCTCGTGGCCGCAGCCATCGCCGTGCTGGTGCTCGTCGCCGTGGGCCGCGCAGGCGTGCGCGGGTGTGCATCCTTCGGGGTGCTCGCCGTCGACCGCGATGACGTGCTCGTCGACGTGGTCGCCGTGTGGGTGGTGCAGGTGCCCGTCGTGCAGGTAGTCGACGTGCCCGTCGTGCTCGAGCGCCACGTGGCCGCAGTCCGGGCCGTGCGCGTGCGAATGTTCTTCGTGCGTCTGGTGCGTCATGCCCACCAGGGTTCCCGTTCCCGGACGGCGGCGGCAACTCGATGCGAGCAGGACCGATTCTCAGACGCGCCGTAGGAGTACGCTGGAGGCATGTGCGCGAACTGTGCCTACACCGCCTCGGTCTCGGCCGCGGCCGGGGCCACTGGCCTGCGGGTCTGGCTGCAGACCCGGACCTGGAGCTGGCTCACGCCGCGCCGGCTGCGCCGCATCACGATCGTGTCCGTGATCGCAGCGTTCGCCGGCGCCACTGTGACCTTCTGATCAGCTGTAAGGGTTGTCCGGCGGGGCGACCTCGTCGACCTTGCTGGCGACGACCTTGAGGTCCTGGCCCGGCGTGCCGGCCAGCTTGCCCTTGATCTGCACCCAGGTGTCAACGGGCAGCTTCGGCGCGTTCTGCACCATCACGGTGAAGCTGTTGGCGTCGGCGGCGCAGCAGCCGACCATGAAGCGCGCGACCTCGAGCTCGCCGTTGGCGTCCTGCTCCTTGGAGACGAACGCGACGAAGTCCACCGGCGTGCCGGCGCCGATCTCGTTGTAGTCGGCGTACTCGGCCGAGTCCTTGGCCCACGCGATCTCGAACAGGCGGATGTCGCCCTCGATCGCGGTCTGCAGCGGCGCGGCGACCTTGTCCGTGCGCTTGGCCGACACGGCCTGGGCGCCGAGCGACGGCGCGGGCACCATCAGCGTCAACAGGATCGGCGCGACGAGCAGGCCGTTGGCCCCGAACTCGCGCACCGTGGGCGTGCGCCCGTTCCCGCGCGACCCGTACAGGTAGACGAGCGCGACCAGCGGCAGGGTGATCGCGCCCAGCCAGACGACCCACTCGGTCTTCGGGCCGATGTAGGTCGTGGCGCGACCGCTCACCCACAGGTAGACGAACAGGCCGCCCCAGGACGCGATCGCGAGCGCGCGTAGCGTCCGCGTCCAGTCCCAGCCCTTGCCGGCCGGGGCCGCGTGGTCGTGCCCGTGGTCGTGGCCGTGGTGCGCGTGCGTCTCGGAATCGGTCTCCGGTCCGCCGCAGCCACAGGAATCAGCACTCACTAGATCACCGCCTGGAAGAGCATGGAACCCGCCACCACGACGGGCACGATCACGAGCGCCAGCTTCACGACGAAGGCGCGTCCGAAGGCGCTGCCGTAGAGCAGCACCAGCTTGGTGTCGAACACCGGCCCGGCCACCAGGAACGCGAGTTGCGGCCCGGGCGGGAATTGGATGAAGGACACGGCCACGAAGGCGTCGGCCTCCGAGCACAGCGACAGGAAGAACGCGAGCGTGATCATCAGCAGCGCGCCGACGAACGGCGACGTGAGCACGCCGGTGAACACGCTCTGGGGGACGATCGTCTGCAGGGCGGCGGCGATCGCGGCGCCGAGCACGATGTACTTGCCCATCAGCAGCAGGTCGGACATCAGGTGGTCGATGAAGCCGCGCAGGCGGCCCTGGCTGTGGTCGTGCTCGCTCGCCCCGCGGCCCTTGCGCGCATGCGCCGCGAGGGCGGCGCCGCCGCCGCGGCTGGCGATCAGCGCGCCCGCGACCATCGCGAGGACGAGCCCGAGGCCGAGCCGGCCGAGCACCATCTCGGTCGCACCGCGCCCCGAGTAGGCGACCGCGGTCGAGAACAGCACGATCGGGTTGATCACGGGAGCGGCGAGCATGAACGCGATGCCCGCCGCCGGGTGGACGCCGCGCATGATCAGCCGGCGCGCGACGGGCACCGAGCCGCACTCGCAGACCGGCATCGCAACGCCCGACAGCGCCACCGCGGGCACCTGCAGCGGGAGCGGCAGCCGGGCGATCCGCTCGAACCAGCGCGACGGGACGAAGACCTCGATCGCCGCCGAGACGGCCGCGCCGAGCAGGACGAACGGCATCGCCTCGAGCGCGATCGACGTGCCGATGACCAGGAACGTCTGGGCGCGCGCCGCTTCGCCGAGCTCGCCGATCCGCCCGCCGATGATCACGAGCGCCAGCAGCGCCACGACCGCGATCACCAGCTGGCGGCTGATCCGGCCGTTTCCGCGCGGGTGCGCCTTCAGGCCCCAAGCGCCGATCACCGCGAGCGAGAGCAGCCCCGGCAGGGCGAGCCCGAGCCGCTCGGAGCCGTCGTCGAGGGCCTGGGTGAGCTCGACCGTCGCGACGGTGCCCGCCATCAGCCCGGCGGCGAACAGCCCGCCGGCGACGCGGCCGAGGCGCCCCGCGGCGAACGCGAGCACCACGAACGGCAGCCAGCACCACAGGTGGAACGGGACGTAGCCGAACGAGAAGCCCGTGTCGCGCCACGTCGAATGCCACAGATACGGGGACAGCACCGTGACTGCCCCCAACAAGGCGATTCCCGGCCCGAGCATCTTGATGCGCCGGCCGGCCGCCACCGAAATCGTCGTCATGCTTGATCGCCTCAGCGTGTCCGTGCCCAGACGCCCTCCAGTCGTCCACGGCAGGTCGGCACTGTAATCCGACGACCTGTAGGGATCAAGCGAAAAGTGCTGTAACCTGGCCGACTGTACGGTCGAGGACGTCTCCTAGGCATCGTCGGAGACGGTTTTCCATGGCCACGGCTACAGTCTAGGAATGAATCTCATCGCGCTCTACGCGTTCGAGCAGCGCGCGATGCTCGAGGTGCTGCTCGTGAGCGCGGGTGCCGGGCTGCTCGGCACCTGGATCGTGTTGCGCGGGCTGGCCTTCTACACGCACGCCGTCGCGGCCGCCGCGTTCCCGGGTCTGGTGCTCGCGGCGGGCCTGGGCTTTGCGCCGATGGCCGGCGCGATGGGCACCGGCGCGCTCGTCGCGGCCGGGGTCGGCGGGCTGTCGGCGCGCCGCCGCGCGGGCTACGACGTCGCCACCGCGCTGACGCTCGTCGGAGCGCTCGTGATCGGCGTCGTGCTCGCGTCCAACGTCTTCCATTCCGGCTCGGAGGTCGACTCGCTGCTGTTCGGCAGCCTCTTCGCGCTGACGAACACCGACCTCCTGCTCGGCGCCGTGGCGTCGGTGCTCGCGCTGATCGCAACGGTCGTGCTCGGGCCGCGCTGGCTCGCCACCGGGTTCGACGCGACGGGAGCCCGCGCGCTCGGCGTGCGCTCGCGCTGGCCCGACCTGGTGCTGCTCGCGCTGGTCGGCTTCGCCTCGGTGGCGACGCTCGCCGCGGTCGGGGCCCTGCTGGCGACCGCGCTGCTGGTCGTGCCCGCCGCGACCGCTCGGCTGTGGACGAACCGGCTGCTCGCCTGGCAGCTCGCGAGCGTGGCGCTCACCGCGGCGCTCGGGCTCGCCGGCGTCTGGCTCTCGGTGCGCACCAACGCGCCGCCCGGCGCGACGGTCGCGGCGCTGGGCGGCGGCACGTTTCTCCTCTCGGCGCTAGTAAATGAGAGTCAGTCCCGGTATGGTCGTCGGGATGCGTAAGTCAGCCGCTCTTCTTCTCGCCCTGCCCGTGTTGTTCGCCGCCTGCGGGGGTGAGGACGAGCCGTCCGCCGGCGGCGCGCCCGCCCGCGGGGAGCGCCCGGTCGTGGTCGCGTCCACGACCCAGCTCGGCGACATCGTGCGCAACGTCGCCGGCGACGGCGCCGAGGTCCACCAGATCCTGCAGGCCAACAGCGACCCGCACGAGTACGAGCCGCGTCCGGACGACGTCAAGGCCGTGGCGGGCGCGAAGCTCGTCTTCGAGTCCGGCAACGAGCTCGACCACTGGATGGAGGAGCTCGTCCAGCAGGCCGGCGGCCAGCCCGCCGAGGTCGCGATCGCGCCCGACCACACGCCGCACAAGGTCGAGGCCGCCGAGGGCGGGCATGGTCACGGCGAGAAGGAGGAAGAGCACGCGGGCGAGGAGGAAGCGCACGCCGAGGAAGGCGAGGAGCACGAGCTCGACGCCCACTGGTGGCACGACCCGCGTAACGTCGCGGCCGCGATCCCGGTGATCCGCGACCAGCTGATCAAGGCCTCGCCGGCCAACGCCGCGACCTACCGCGCCAACGCCGACGCCTACCTGCAGAAGGTCCAGGCGCTCGACCAGGGCATCGAGGCGTGCATGAACCAGGTTCCGGCCGCCGAGCGCAAGCTCGTCACCAGCCACGACGCGTTCGGCTACTTCACCGAGCGCTACGGGATCACGGTCGTCGGCGCGGCGACGCCTTCGCAGTCCGCGCAGGCCCAGCCGTCCGCGGGTGAGCTGGCCGAGCTGGCCGAGGTCGTCCGCCGCGAGAAGGTCAAAGCGATCTTCCCGGAGAGCTCGGTCAACCCGGAGCTGGCCAAGACGATCGCCCGCCGGACGGGCGCGAAGGCCGACTACGTGCTCTACGGCGACTCGCTGGGCGCCGAGGGCACGCCCGGCGCGACCTACCTCGGCATGGAGGCGGCGAACGCCGACGCGATGGTCAAGGGCTTCACGGGGGAAGCGCAAGGGTGCACGATCGCGGGCCTCTGATCGACGCTCGCGGCCTGGCCGTCGGCTACCCCGGCGGGCCGCCCGTCCTCGAGGACGTGACCTTCGCGGTCGCACGCGGTGAGCGCGTCGGCGTCCTGGGACCGAACGGCGGCGGCAAGACGACGCTGATGCGGGCGCTGCTCGGCGAGCTGGCGCCACGCGCCGGGTCGCTCGCGGTGAGCGGGACGACCGGTACCGTCCCGCAGACCGAGCGCTCGCGGCTCGACTACCCGGTGTCCGCACTCGACGTCGTGCTGATGGGCGCGCTCGCCCGCGGCCCGTGGTGGCGCCGGCCGGGCCGGCGGGAGCGGGCGGAAGCGCTCGCCGCGCTCGACCGCGTCGGCCTCAGCGACCGCGCGGAGACGACGTTCGGTGAGCTCTCCGGCGGCCAGCGCCAGCGTGTCCTGGTCGCCCGCGCGTTGCTGCAGGACGCCGACCTCGTCCTGTTCGACGAGCCCTTCACCGGCCTGGACACGCCGTCCGCCGAGCGGCTGACGACGCTGATCGACACGCTCGCCGCTGAGGGCCGGGGCGTCCTGGTGAGCACCCACGACGTCGGCCAGGCTCGCGCCTGGGACCACGTGCTGTGCCTGAACCGCCGCATGGTCGACTTCGGCCCGCCCGCGCTCGCGCTGACCGAGCCCGTGCTGGCCGCGACCTACGAGCACGCGGTGATCCGCGTCCCGGTGGACGGCGACGGCCCTCGTCGTGCGGCCGCGCCCGCCCGTGCTTGACGCGCTGCTGGACCCGTGGCGGGAGCCGATCCTGCGCGAGGCGCTGCTCGAGGTCTCCCTGGTCGGGCTGGCGTGTGGCGCGCTGGGCGTGTGGGTCGTGCTGCTCGGACGGGCCTACAGCGCGGAGTCGCTGGCGCACGGGATGTTCCCCGGGCTCGTGGTCGCCGCGATGCTCGGCGTGCCGCTCGCGCTCGGCGGGGCGGTCGGGCTGCTCGTCGCCGCGCTCGCCATCGCCGCGGCCGCGCGGCTGCGCTCGCTCGGGGCCGACAACGCGGTGGCGGTCGTGATCACGTCGCTGCTGGGCGTCGGGACGCTGGTCGCGCTCTCGGCCGACTCGCCACCCGGCCTGCAGGGCCTGCTGTTCGGCGATGTGCTCGCCACCAGCCCGACGAGCCTCGCGCTCGCCGCGGCGCTGGCGGCGGTCGTGCTCGCCGGCAGCTGGGTCGCGTACCCGCGGCTGCTGACGTACGGCTTCGACCCGGTCGCGGCGCGCTCGCTCGGCGTCGGGTCTCGCGTGGCGGAGGCCCTGCTGGCGCTGCTGCTGACGGCGGCGGTGCTCGTCGGCGTGCAGGCGCTCGGCAACCTGCTCGTGATCGCGGCGCTGATCGGCCCGGCGGTCGCCGCGCGGGCGTTCACGCAGCGTGTTCCGCCGCTGATCGTGGCCGCGTGCGCGCTCGGCGTGGCGTGCGGCGTCGGCGGGCTCTACCTCTCCTACTACACGGACGTGGCCGCGGGCGCCGCGATCGCCGGCCTGCTCGTGGTCCTACCGCTTGTGGGAGTGACGAGCCGGCGCCTACGCGGCGTCTGAGGCGTGGCAGGTGTGCGGCGTGCCGAGCCGGTGCTTCTCGTGGTAGCCGGCGTGCGCCGCGAACGGCAGCGCGAGCGCGCCGACGAGCACGAGCGCGACCATCAGCGGCGCGAGCGCGAACAGGCCCGGGTGGGCGCGCGGCGGCTTGGCCTCCGGGTCGGCTTCCAGCAGGAGCCGCGCGCGGCGCGCGACGACGCCGCCGCCGAGGCTCAGCGCCGGTGCCCGTAGCGAGCCGCGGGCGGTCTTGCAGATCGCGCTCGCGAGCACCGCGGGATCGTGGCGGCGCGAGAGCGCGTAGAGGTCCGCGTGGCGCTCGAGCGCGAACGTGAGCTCACGCGCGGCGGCGCTGGTGCCGGGCACGAAGCGCGCGACGGCTCGTGCCAGCTCACCCGCGATCAGCAGGTAGCGGTGGCGCAGGACGATGTGGCCCCGTTCGTGTTCGAGGCCGGCGCGCAACTCGGCGTCGTCGAGCGTGACCAGCGCCCCGGCGGACACGAGGACCCGCGGTCCGGCGGCCGCGATCAGCAGCTCGCCGTCGCCCAGCACGACGCTTCCGTCCGGGCCGGTGCCGACGGCGTACTCGCGCACGAGCGCGTCGACGTGCCGGTGCGCACGCACGAGCGCGACGATTCCGGCCACCAGCGACCCGGCGAGCACGAGCGCCGGCAGCGCGAACAGCGCGTCCGTGAGGGTGTGGCTGGACAGCGCTCCGGCACACCAGGCGCCGAACGGCTCGAGCGGTCCGGTCACCGGCAGGTAGACCTCGATCGCCACCACCGCGCCGATCGAGGCGAGCGCGCGCAGCAGCAGCGCGCTGAGCCAGATCGCGGCGGCGAAGCCTGCCGGCGCGTGGTCGAGCCGCAGCGCGTGGGGCAGTGCGATCGCGCAGACGGCGAGCGCGGCGGCGACGAGCAGCGCGGTCACTTGCGCGGTTCGCGTGCCTCGCGCGCGAGTTCCTCGAGCTCGGACAGCTCATCGGGTCGCAGGCCGCCGATGATGCTGGCCAGCGCGGCCTGGCGCGCGCCGCTCGAGGCTCCGGCGAGCGTGCGCCGGATGCTGCCCGAGAGATACTCGGCCTCGGTCACCTTCGGGCGGTACACGTACCCGCGGCCTTCCCGCTCGCGCTCGAGCAGGCCGCGCGTCGTGAGCCGGTTGAGCACGGTCTGGACGGTGTTGTACGCGCCCTGATAGCGCGGCGGCAGTTCCTCGCGCACCTGCTCGACCGTCCCGGAGCCGACGCGCCACAGCGCCGCCATCACCTGACCCTGCAGCTCGCCCTGGATCGACCCGGAATCCGTCACGCGCCCATCATAAGTCCTACGACGTGTAGAGATCGCTGGACATTCGTCCGGCGCGGCCTTGATCCCTACGACATGTAGGACTACAGTCCGTCGCTCCGGGCGAACTGGAACCCCGCTCGGTGACCGTGGACTGCGCCGAACCGACCACGGCGCAGTTCACGGTTCCCCTTTTCCGCGGCTAGGCTCGGGGCATGTCCGTCCCGGCGCCGCACGCGCGCGGTGCCACGTTGCTCCGCTGTCCCGTCTGCGCCGGCGGCCTGCGCATGGCCGACCGCTCGCTGGTGTGCGATCAGCGCCACACGTTCGACGTCGCGCGCCACGGGCACGTGACGCTGCTGCGCGGGGCGCCGCCGACCGGCGACGACGCGGAGATGGTCGCGGCGCGCGCGGCCGTGTTCGACGCGGGCCACTACGCGCCGCTCACGCGCGCGCTGGCAGCCGCGGCCGGCGAGACGCGCGGTGGGGGCAAAGGCCGCGGCGACGCCGCCTCCGCGGGCGCGGCCGCCGAGCGCGTCGTGCTCGATCTCGGCGCGGGCACGGGCCACCATCTCGCGGGCGTGCTCGACGCGCTGCCCGGCGCGCTCGGGATCGCGCTGGACACCTCACGACCCGCGCTGCGGCACGCCGCGCGGGCGCACGCGGACATCGCGGCCATCGTCGCGGACGTGTGGGCGCCGCTGCCCTTGCGCGACGACACGGTCGATCTCGTCCTGGACGTGTTCTCGCCGCGCAACGCGGCGGAGATGGCCCGGGTGCTGCGTCCCGGCGGGACCGCGCTCGTGGTCATCCCGACGCCCGAGCACCTGGCGGAGCTGTCGGAGCTGCACGGCGTGCACGTCGATCCCGCGAAGGTCGAGCGGCTCGAGCGGACGGTCGGCGCGCACCTCGAGCTCGCCGGCCGGGAGGCCGTGCGCTGGACGATGGAGCTCGACGCCGAGGACGTCGAGCGCGTGCTTGAGATGAGTCCGGCGGGGGCGCACCGGCGCGAGGGTGTGACGCCTCGCGCCGCGACCGTCAGCGGCTCGGTCGAGCTGTGGACGTTCCGGTCACCAGACGTCGGCGGCCGCGCCGGCTTGTGGCCGGGCGATCTCGCGGACGACGGGGGTTGAAAAGGCGTGGCTCGCGGGGCGGCGGCGGGCGGTGGGGGTGGCGAGGACGGTCATCGTGGGCTCCGTTCGGTGGGTTCGGAGATAAGACGACCGGGGACCGCGGAACTCATCGCTCCCGGACGCAACGCGCCCGAGACGAGCAGGCCGAGCGCGACCAGGCCGCCGGCGGCGGTCAGCGCCCGCAGCGTGCCGGTCTCGTCCGCGAGAAAGCCGATCAGCGGCGGGCCGGCGAGGAACGCGACGTAGCCGAGCGTCGCGACGACGCTCACGCGCCCCGCGGCGAGCCGCGGATCGTCGCTGGCGGCGCTCATCCCGACCGGGAAGCCGAGCGAAGCGCCAAGGCCCCACAGGACCGCGCCCGCCATCGCCACCGGCAGGCTCCCGCCCCAGACCACGAGCGCCAAGCCGGCCACGGCGGTGATCCCGAGCGCGCGCAGCGTCAGCACGCGGCCGTAGCGGTCCAGCACCGCCGGACCGAACCAGCGGCCCAGGGTCATCGCCGCCAGGAACAGCGCGAACGTGAACGAGCCGAGCGCCGCGGCGGCGTCGTAGCCGTCGATCGTCGCCACCGCGAGCCAGTCGATGCCTGTGCCCTCGGTGAAGGCGGCCGCGAACACGAACACGCCGATCAGCAGCGTGCGGGGCTCCGTCCACGCCTTCAGCGGGCTGCCGCTCGCTTCGGCGTGCTCGTCCTGACCGGCCGCGAGGAAGTCGCGCACCGCGTACGGCGCGGCGACCGCGATCAGCGCGGCGACGCCCAGCAGGTGCGCGGCGGGCGAGACGTCGACCGCGATCATCCCGGAGCCGATCAGCGCGCCCGCGACCGTGCCGACGCTGAACCCGGCGTGGAAGCGCGGCATGATCGCCTTGCCGAGCTGCTGCTCGACGGCTGAGCCCTCGACGTTCATCGCCACGTCCCAGGTGCCGTTGCCGGCCCCGAACAGGAACAGGCCGATCACGACCGGCAGCACGCCGACGGTCTGCCCGAGGCCCGCCGTGATGAGCCCGGTCGCGGCGACCAGCGCCATGATTGCGATCGTCCGCGCGGCGCCGAAGCGCGAGACGACGACGCCCGCGAGCGGCATCGAGATCACCGAGCCGACCGCGATCGCGAGCAGGACGAGCCCGAGCGAGCGCGGTGAGAGCTCGAGGTTGTCGCGGACCTGCGGGATCCGCGAGGCCCAGTTGGCGAACGCGAAGCCCGACAGGATGAAGACCGCGTAGACGGCCCGGGTGGCGCGGGAGAGGCTCACGGGCGCACCAGCTCGATCCCGGCCTGGGCGTACGGTTCGAGCTCCGCGGCCGGCGCGTCGCTGACGAGCGCGTCGATGCGCTCGGAGACGACGTGCGGAGCCGCCGTTCCGAGCTTCTCGGCCGTGGCCAGCACGACGAGGCGGTGCGAGCGCTCAACCAGCGCGCGCAGCACCTGCGCCTCCTCGCGCTCGCGCAGCGTGATGCCGTACTCGGGGTGGACGGAGCAGGCGCCGATCACGCACAGGTCGGGCCGCAGCGTCTGGATCTGCGCGATCGTCTCGGCGCCGACGAGCGTCTGAGACGTGCGGTCCAGCCGGCCTCCGGGCACGATCACGTCCACGTCCGGGAGGTCGCGCAGAGCGACCGCCACATCCGGGCTCGTCGTGACGACGGTCGCGCTGAGCTCGGGGGACAGCGCGCGGGCGAGCTCCAGCGTCGTGGTCCCGCCGCCGACGGCGATCAGCTGGCCGGACCGCAGCAGCTGCGCCGCGAGCGCGCCGACGACGGCCTTGCCGCTGGCGCCCTCGGCGACCCGGTCGACGAAGCGCCGCTTGCCCGGCGCCGGCCGCACCGCACCGCCGTGCACGCGGCGCAGGTGGCCGCTGTGCTCGAGCTCCAGCAGGTCGCGGCGGACGGTGTCCACGGACACGCCGAGCCGCTCCGCGAGCTCAGTCGTGGCGACGGTGCCGTGCGCGGCGAGCGCGTCGAGGATCGCGTCGTGGCGGGTGGCTGCAAGCATGCCGCAACTTATAGCAGCATGCCGCAAATTCCTGCACGAAACCGCAGAAAGCTGCGGCTGGGCGGAGCTACGTCGTGCGCTTGCTCTTCGGCTTTGCTCGCCGGTAACCGGCGAGCAGGCGGCGAACCTCGGTCAGCGGCAGCATGGGCCGCAGGTCGCGGGGCGGAAGCGGCGTGGTGGGGACGGGTCCGGCGGGCATGCTGTGCTGGTACCCACGAACCGGACGTGAGCGTCCACCGCCCGTCCTGGAGCTGACCGTTGCACTCGCATCGGCGCGTTGACGGGGTAGCGCGACGGCATGGAGAGAGCACCGGGGCTGTTGCTCGGGATCGGTCTGGGCGGGTTCGTGGACGGCATCGTCCTGCACCAGCTGCTGCAGTGGCATCACCTGCTGACGGGGACGGACGAGCACCCGATGACCACCGTCGCGGGGTTGGAGGCGAACACGCTCGCCGACGGGTTCTTCCACGTGGCGACGTGGATCTGCGTCGCGGTCGGCTCCTGGCTGATGTACCGCGCGTGGGTGGCGGGGCGGATCGCGCCGCCGTGGAGCGCGCACGTCGGGCTGCTGCTGGTCGGCTGGGGGGCCTTCAACCTCGTCGAGGGCGTGGTCGACCACCACATCCTCGGCGTGCATCACGTGCGCGACGACCTGGGCGCGCCGCTCGGCTGGGACCTCGCGTTCCTGGCCTTCGGCGCGCTGCTGGTCGTGGCGGGCTGGGCGCTGATCAGGCGCGCGCGCGTCGCGCCGCGAGCAGTCCCGCAACGCCCGTAGCGAGGCCGAGGGCGCCGACGATCAGGGCGATCACGGCGAGCGTGTTGCCGCCGTCGTCGGTCGTGGTCGTCGCGGCCGTGCGCTCGGCGGGCGTGGGCGTGGCGGCCGCCTCGCTGTGGTCAGCCCCGTGGCTCGCCTCGTCCGTGGGCTCGGTGACGGAGACGATCGGCGCGGGGTTGTCGGAGTCCTCGGCGCCGATCCAGCGCACGACCTCGCCGCCCGTGTACGTCTGCAGCGCCTTGAACGCGAGCTTCGCGCCGGGCTCCTCGGGGATGCGCAGCGAGAGCCCGAAATCCTGGAACGCGCCGGGCGGGATCGCGTCCTCCTCGTCCTCCGCGGTCCACGTGATCGTGCTCACGCGGTCACCGTCCATGGTCACCTCCGCCGTCCACCCGGGTACGGGCGCGTAGGACGCCGACTCGAAGCCCTCGGGGAACTGGAGCTCCACCTTCTGCGTGGAGGCGTCGTCGCGTTCGTTCGGGACGCGGACGTCGAGGCGGGTGTAGCCGCCCGCGGCGGCCGAGCTGGGCTGGAGCGTGACGTGGGCGTGCGCGGAGGCGGGCACGAGGAGGGTCGCGGCCAGAGCGGCGACGATCGGCTTGCGCATGACGAGAGTTCCTTCTGTGAGGCGTGGACGGTCCGGTTGAGGCGTTCAGGCGAACGCCGGCGGACCGCGCAGCCGGTGGCTCGTGCGCTGCAGCGATGCGAGCGGGTGCTCGACGGCGGGCGTCCAGCGCACGGCCGCGGGGCGCGGGCGAGCCGCGGGAGGCCGGCGACGGGCCACGATCGCCTGCTCGCCCGGGAAGCGCCCGACGGCCAGCAGGCCGAGGACCAGCAGGTAGGGCGCCGCGAAGAGCGCTACCTCGAACATCGGCAGTCCAAGGTAGCCGCCGGAGTGGGTACTGGGGGGATATGCGCCTGATCGCGGTGTTGCTGGCCGTGGTGGTGGCCGGATGCCAGTACCCGCGCGACCCCGAGGGGACCCTGGAACGCGTCCGCGGCGGCACGCTGCGGGTCGGTGTCGCCCCCGTGGAGCCCTGGGAGGCGGTGGAGCGCCAGCTGATCTCCGAGTTCGCGCGCACCCTGGACGCGCGGATCGAATGGGTGGAGGGCTCCGAGAGCGAGCTGATGGAGGCGCTCGCGGGACGTCAGCTCGACGTCGTGATCGCCGGGCTCGACCGCGCCTCGCCGTGGATGAACGAGGCGGCGCTGACGCGGCCGTACGTCACGGTCCAGTCCGTGATCGGGGCGCCGGACCGCGCGACCGCGGAGCGTTTGTCGGACGAGCTGGGCGGCGAGCGGATCGCGGCCGAAGCGAACTCGCCAGAGGCGGCGAAGCTCGAGACGGACACTGACGCCGTGGTGGTCCCGGTGGATCAGCTCGAGCCGGGCGTCGCGGCCGCGGTCGAGGACTACCTGCTCGACGACCTCGGGCTCGTGCGCACCGACGCCGAGCTCGACGAGCACGAGCACGCGATGGCCGTCTCGATGGGCGAGAACGCGATGCTGGTCACGCTGGAGCGGTTCCTGCTCGACCGCGAGGCCTACGCGCGCGAGCTGCTCGAGCGGGAGGGCAAGCCGTGAGGTACCCGCCGGGAGTCGAGATCCCGCCCGAGCTCGACGACGTCTACCGGCGCGCGGTTCGCCTCGAGTGGATCACGGTCGCCTACCTGATCTCCGCGGTGGTGGCGATCTACTTCACGCTCGGCAGCTCGCAGGCCATGAAGGGCGCGTGGCTGGAGGACCTGCTGTCGCTCGCGCCGCCGATCGCGTTCCTAATCGCAGACCGGATCCGCTACCGGCGACCCGACAAGGACTTCCCGTACGGCTACCACCGCGCGCTCGAGGTCGCCTTCCTGGCCGGCGCGCTGGCACTGCTGATCACGGGCCTGTACCTGATCTTCGACTCGGTGCTCAAGCTGCTGGCGGGCGAGCACGCGCCGATCGGCATGGTCGAGCTGTTCGACTGGCAGGTGTGGCTGGGCTGGCTGATGATCGCGGCGCTGCTGTGGTCGGCGATCCCGGTCCTGATCATCGGCCGGATCAAGACCGGGCTGGCTTTGAAGCTGCACGACAAGGTCCTCAACGCGGACGCCGCGATGAACCGCGCGGACTGGATGACCGCCGGCGCCGCCCTGGTCGGCGTGATCGGCATCGGCTTCGGCGTCTGGTGGCTCGACGCGGCGGCCGCGATCGTGATCGGCGCCGACATCACCCGCGACGGCTGGAAGTACACGCGAGCGGCGACCGCCGACCTCGTCGACGGCCGCCCTCGCCGCCTGGACGAGTCCGGCGTCCACGCGCTCGTGGGCCAGGTGCACGAGGTGGTCGGCTCGCTCGACTGGGTCGAGGTCGCCGCGGTGCGCATGCGCGAGCTCGGGCACGTGATCAGCGTCAGCGTCCTCGCGGTGCCGCGTGCGCCCGACGACCCCGGGCTGCTCGACCACGTCGAGGACGCGGTCCAGCGGATCTGCACGCTGGACTGGAAGCTGCAGGACGTGGTCGTCGCCGTCGTGCGCGAGCTCGACGAGGCCCCGGAGGACATCCTGGTCCGCCCGCGCTCGAATTTGGCACAGAGTTGAGGCGAACGCGTCTTGCTCCGTGTGTACGGGACGGCGTGAGATGGGGGCATGCCCGCCGACGCCCGCTTTTCGGACACTTTCAGGCACACCCCCTCGCGCAACCGTGAGATCCGCGCAGTCGCGGCGCGCCAGCGCGACCTGATCACCCGCGATCAGCTCTGGCGTGGGGGCCAGGGGCGGGCATCAGCCACTTCGCCGCAGGCAGCCTGCGCGGCGTCTCGCGCTTCCGCTCCCCGCGCATCGACGTCGTCTCGCCGCGCAAGCGCACCCTCGAAGGCGTCCGGGTCCACTACGCGCACCCTGGACCCAAACGACCTGACGACCGTCCACGGCAGGCCGGAGCAGCGGCTCGTCGTGGAGGTCGACGGCCCGGCGCACGGGCGCCCGTACAACCGCAACGCGGACACCCACCGCGACGCCGCGCGACAGGCGGCCGGTCACACCGTGCTGCGCTTCAGCGCGGACGAGGTCCAGCGCTACGGAGCCTCCGTCGCCGAACGCGTCCGAGGCGCCCTGATCGGCGCGAGATAAGAAGTCGCTCATGTTGAGCGGCTAACTCAATCTGCGTGCTTGAAGTCACCACGGCCGGATGGGCCATCACGCTCGGACTGATCGCCGGGCTCCTGATCCTCGACCTCGGACTGTCGGCCATGCGGCCGCACGCCGTCGGGTTCCGCGAGGCGGCGGCGTGGTCGATCTTCTACATCGCGATCGCCGTCGGGTTCGGCGTCGTGTTCGGGATGGTCGCCGGGTGGGAGTTCGGCGCGGAGTACTTCGCGGGCTACGTCGTCGAAAAGAGCCTGAGCGTCGACAACCTGTTCGTGTTCGTGGTGATCATGACCACGTTCGCCGTGCCCGCCGAGCACCAGCAGAAGGTGCTGATCATCGGGATCCTGCTGGCGCTGATCCTGCGCGCGATCTTCATCGCGCTCGGCGCGGCGCTGCTGTCGGCGTTCAGCTTCATGTTCCTGATCTTCGGGGCGTTGCTGATCTTCACGGCGGTGCAGCTGTTCCGGCACCGCGAGCAGGACCCGAGCATCGAGGACAACGCGGTGGTGGGCTTCGCGCGCCGGCGGCTGCCGTTCCGGGAGACCTACGACGGCGGGAAGCTGGTCACGCGCGAGAACGGCAAGCGGGTGTTCACGCCGCTGTTCATCGTGCTGCTGGCGATCGGCAGCACCGACATCCTGTTCGCGCTGGACTCGATCCCCGCGATCTTCGGCATCACGCAGGAGGCGTACATCGTGTTCGCGGCCAACGCGTTCGCGCTGCTCGGGCTGCGCGCGCTGTTCTTCCTCGTGTCCGGCCTGCTCGACCGGCTCGTCTACCTCTCGACCGGCCTGTCGCTAATCCTCGCGTTCATCGGCGTCAAGCTGATCCTGCACTTCGGCCACGAGCAGAGCGACTCGGTCCCGGAGATCGAGACGACCACGAGCCTGGTCGTGATCGTCGTCATCCTCGTGGTCACGACCGTGGCGAGCCTGGTCAAGTCGCGCCGGGACCCGTCGGCCAAGGCGCACGCCGGCTCGGTGCGCGATCAGTCCAAGCGCAGGGAGAACCGCGGCTAGAAGCCGCGACGGTCGGTCGGCACGACGATCCAGAGCCCGAGGTAGAGCAGGATCTGCGGGCCGGGCAGCAGGCAGGAGATCACGAACAGGGTCCGCATCTGCCACGGCTTCATGCCGAAGCGGCGGGCGAGGCCGGCGCAGACGCCGGCGATCATGCGGCCTCGCTTGGGTCGGACGAGCGCGGTGGTAGCCATGGCTCGACGGTACGTGTCGAGCCTGTCGACCAGATAAGCGCGTGTGGTCCGGACGACACCTTGGGTGGGTGATGCGGGGAAACCGGTCCAGTAGGGTCAACGGCATGGCAGCACGGGGTTTGCTGGCGGCGATCATCGCGTTCGTGGTGATCGCGGCGCCGGCGGAAGCGACGATTCGCAAGGGCTCGATCGACGATCAGCCCCAGGACACGAACACCAGCGGGCACGACATCCTGCAGGCCGTCGGCGTGTCCGACGACAAGGGCGCGGCCGCGATCGCGATCCGCGTGGGTGGGACGCCCGCGACGTCGGCGCTCGTCTCGGGTGCGCTCGGGACCCGGGCGCAGAACGGCACCTGCGGCGCACCGTTCGCGGTCTTCACCGGCATGGTGGGCAACGAGAACGCGCTCTTCGCCCGGGACACGGACACGCGCACGACGTTCCCCGCCCGGCTCGTCGTCGAGGGCACCACCGTGACGATCGCGGCGCAGGACGCCGCCCGGCTGAACCTGCCGTTCGACTGCGCGTACGCGTCGACGCGCAACGTCAACAACGTCCTCTACGACGAGACGGCCGAGTTCGGGCTCGAGGTCGAGGCGCCGCCCGCGGCGACGCCGACCGCGACGCCCAGCCCGACCCCGACCGCGGTGCCGCCCGCGCCCGTCCCGGCGCCGACGACCGCGACCGCTCCGCCGGTCCAGGTGCCCAAGGAGGCCAAGCTCACGGTGTCGCTCACCGGCACGCCGACCACGATCAAGCGCAACCGCGCGATGAAGCTCAAGCTCAAGGTCGCCAACGACGGGTCCAAGCGCTCGTCGAAGGTGTCGGTGAGCGTCGGCAAGGCGCGTGGGCTCTCGGTCTCCAAAGTCAAGGCGTTCAAGGCGCTCGACCCGGCCAAAAGCAAGACCGTGACGCTGAAGGTCACGCTGGGCAAGAAGGCCAAGGCGGAGACGACGCTCAAGGTCACGGTGAAGGCCGGCAAGCTCAAGCAGACGAGCTCGGTGCTGCTGAAGATCGGCAAGGCCAAGAAGATCACGCCGGGCAAGACGGTGCCGGCGCCAGAGGCGAAGAAGAGCCCGATCGTCGGCACGTACTGGTGGCGGACGGTCAACCACGTCGACTGGGCGTGGGACAACCGCGCGCTGTACTTCGTCGACGGCGGCGCCGTCTACAGCGGCTTCCCCGCGGGCGGGCTGCCGACCACGTGCACGACCCCGGTCCAGAGCCCGGAGGACGAGTTCGACACCCGCGAGGGCTGCCTCGCCTACAGCTTCGACGAGAAGACCGGCGCGGTCACGATCGGCGACAAGACGGGCACGTTCGCCAACGGCAAGCTGACGATCGACGGCCAGGGCTACTACGCCACGCAGATCCCGCCCGCCGGCACGCGCTTCAGCTTCTTCGAGCACAAGCACGTCGACTTCAACGGCATGTGCGGGATGTACCTGGGCTGCTCGGTCACCCAGAAGTTCCTGTCGATGTCACCGGACGGCAAGTTCATCCTCAGCCGCAGCACGACGACGACGATGGGCGACCCCGGCATGGGCCCGTTCACCGCGATCGGCAGCTATCCGCCCGACCAGCACGGCACGTACGAGGTGCTGGCCGGCGGCAAGATCCAGCTGTCCTACGCGGACGGGACCGTGAAGGTGGAGACGTTCGCGGTCGACACCAACCACGAGACGGACGTGCCGGACCCGGTCGGGGAAGGTGTCCTCATCGGCGAGGACAACTTCTACCCCGACCCGTTCCCGGAGATCGACTAGGACCGGCTCCCGGGAGTACGCACGATTCCGGCGGCCGCCGATCACCGCCTGGCGCCACCCGGCGACCGGTCATGGGCCACAGCACACTTCCGGTCACCGTGCGGCCCCAGCCGGCGCCGGCGATCGCGCGTACCCCCGGTCGCCGGTCAGCCGTTCGGCACGACGTAGTCGAACGTGACCACGCGCGAGCCCTTGGTGCCGCGCAGGCGATAGGTCTGCGCGGCGTTGGGCCGCAGCTCGCGCCACCGGTAGCCGCCCGCCGTGCGCGGCATCACGAGGTCGCCGTCGCCGCGCAGCGACGCCTCGAACTCCGCCATCCACGCGTGGGCGGCGTGATGGGCGGCCAGACACGAGGCGCCGGTGGCCTTGAGCTTGAAGACGCCGAAGGTCTTCGGCCCGCCGGGCTCGAACGCGTAGCGCAGGTCGGCGGAGGAGCACGAGCGCGGCTTGGCCTCGGCGGCGGCGGGAGCGGCGGCGAGGAGCGACAGGGCGGCGAGAGCGGGGAGGAGGCGGCGCATGGGTCGGGTGAGCCTACGGGCGCGCCGCGGGACCCTGCGATGGGGGTGCCCGTACCGGGGCGGGAGAGGCTCCACGACAAGCCGGCGCGTCCGCGGGCCGCTCGGAAGCGAGTGGGTCAGACTCGTCGGGAAGCCCGTTCGCAGAGGCGGTGACGGGAGGCCGGCGGCACGCGGACGCGCCGTCGTCATCCCCCTCAGGGCTCTTGAGCAAACGCGAGTACGCTCACTGTTCGCCGGGTGACACACTGGCGAGGATGTCGGCCGCGACGTCGGCCGCCCGGCGGCGTGAATCACGCGCGGCGGAGCGCAGCCGCTCGAACGCGGCGAGCTGGTCGAGCCGGTGGCGTTCCATCAGCACGCCGACGGCCCGCTCGATCACGACGCGGTGCTCGAGCGCGTGCTCGAGCTGCTTGACGGTCTTCTCGTTGCGCTGCGCGCGCATGGCCGTCAGCAGCAGGCGCTCGATCAGGGCGGCGTAGGCCAGCAGGCCTTCGACCTCGTGGTCGTCCCAGCGGTGGGGCGAGTCGCAGTAGGCGTCGAGCGAGCCGGCGACAGCGCCGCCGATGTGGAGCGGCACCCCGAGAACCCCGCGCACGCGGGTCGCACTCAGGTCCTCGTGGATCTCGGGCCAGCGCTCGTCGGCCGTGACGTCCTCGGTCTTGACGATGTGGTCGGTGACCAGCGACTGCACGCACGGCCCCGTGCCCGCCCGGACCTGCGCCCGCTCGAGCTCGCGTCCGTGCCCGTCGCTGGAGGCGGCGTAGTGCAGGACCTGGCCGGCGTCGAGGAACATCACGCCGCAGCCCGCGACGTTGAACAGGGCGGCGGCGGAATTGACCGCCTGCTGGATGGCCTCGAGAATGGGGGTCTCACCCTCGAGCTCTTCCAGCTCCCTCAGCGTTCGATGAAGTTCAGCGGCCGTTTCCACGGCCAGCATCCTAGGTGGTTCTAGACGGCGAGCAGTCGGCGGCGCTGCGCGACGCTGTCCGGCGCCGGGCGCGGCACGGTCTCGTCGTCGCGCACGAGCCAGGTGCCGTCGGGCCGGCGGATCAGCCGGCCCGCGCGCTCGAGCGCCGCGGCGGCGGTGGAGACGGACGGGCGCCGAGCGCCGACGAGCTCGCCGAGCATGCGGTGGCTCAGGCACAGCGGGAGCAGGATGCCGTCCCCGGTGACGCGGCCCCAGCGCTCGCAGAAGTGGCGGATGACGGCGACCAGGCGCTCGTCCACGCGTGTGAGCTGCGCAATCGCCTTGACCGTCGCGAGCCGGTGTGCGCGCGCCTCGATGCGCTCCATCAGCATCGCGGCGACCCCGGGGTAGGCGGCGGCGCGGGCCATGAACGAGCTGTCGAGCAGCGCGACCCGGCCGGTGGCGAGGACGTTCCAGCGCACGTCGGCCTCGACGAGCCGGGTCTCGCCGTCCGCCCACGGGCGGATCAGGTCACCGGCGCCCAGCAGTTCGCTGCTCACGTCACCGGCGAGCGCGACCTCGCGCGCGACCACGCCGCTGAGGATCAGCAGGCCCGCGTTGGCGGGGGAGGCGTCGCGCAGGCGGCCGACCTCCCACGGGCCCGTGGTGAGCGGGGCCGAAGTGGTCGTCAGCGATGCGCGAGCTCGCGAGAAGGACTCGGCGTCGAGCAGCATGCCCAGCTCCGGGTCGGCTTCCAGCAGCAGGAGCCGCGGCCGTGATGTGGCGGCGGTGGGTGCGGCGGGTTGAAGCAATTGACCCCTGCGTCAGTTCGTCGGTACGAGGACCGGTTGCGGGGTCAAGGCGAACCGGCAATTCACCCTAGCAACGCCTCCGCGCCCGTGTGAAGGGGCACGTCAACGCTCGAGGCAGTACCAGTACGGGGCAGTGAGCGTGGTGGATCAGCGGACCGCTCGTCCCGCCGGTGAGCACCGCGCGCAGCGGTCCGTAGCCGCGCGAGCCGACCAGCAACAGGTCGAGCTGGTCGCGGTGAGCGGCGAGCGCGGCCCACGGCCGGCCGTCCAGGACGGCGGTCTGCGCGCGGGCGGCGGCGTCCTCGAGCGGGGTCCGCATCGAGACCAGGTTCGAGCAGCCGTGTCATGCGCCGGACGGTGAGCTCACCGGCGGCGGGGTCGTGATCGATCGCGGCGACCACGAGGGGCGGAAACCGTGGTCGGCCGCGGTCCGGGTCCGTGGAAACTACAGCTCGACGAGCTTGTGCTCGAGCGTGTAGATTAACACCGTCTGGCGAGGCTGGTGGACGTCGGGCGGTCGCTCGTGACCGAGCTCGACCCGGAGGCCGTCCTGCAGCGGCTGCTCGAGGTGGCGCGCGAGCTCACGCACGCGCGCTACGCCGCGATCGGCTTGCTGGACGAGCGCCGCGAGCGGCTCGAGCGCTTTCTCACCGCGGGCATCGACCCGGACGTCCACCGCGCGATCGGGGACCTTCCGCGCGGGCGCGGCGTGCTCGGCGTCCTCATCAGCGATCCCCGGCCGCTGCGGTTGCCGGACGTCGGCGCGCACCCGCAGTCCTACGGGTTCCCGCTCGCGCATCCGGAGATGACGACGTTCCTGGGCGTCCCACTGATCATCGACGGCCAGCCGTGGGGCAACCTGTACCTGACGGAGAAGGACGCGGGCGAGTTCACGGCCGAGGAGGATGAGGAGACCGTGGTCGTGCTCGCCGACTGGGCGGCGATCGCGATCCGCAACGCGCGCCTGTACCGCACCGTCCGCGAGCGCCGGGACGAGCTCGAGCGCACGATGCGCGGTTTGGAGACGACGACCGAGATCAGCCGCGCGCTCGGCGGCATGACCGACCTCGACCGGGTCCTGGAGCTCGTGGTCAAGCGCTCGCGCGCGCTGCTGGACGCGCGGGCGGCGGAGATCGCGCTCGGCGAGCATCACGTGCTGGCGGCGCGGGCGGGGGAGGAGACCGACGGCCGCGGCGACCGGATCGACGCGCCGATGATCTTCCGCCATCGCACGGTCGGCACGCTCACCGTGATCGACCGCCTGCACGGCGACCGTCCGTTCAACGAGGAGGACGAGCGTCTGCTGCAGGCGTTCGCGGCCAGCGCCGCGACGGCCGTGGCCACCGCGCAGAACGCGAGCGAGGAGGCGTTGCGGCGCAGCATCGAGGCGTCCGAGGCCGAGCGCACCCGCTGGGCCCGGGAGCTGCACGACGACACGCTCCAGCAGCTCGCCGGCCTGCGCATGTTGCTCTCGGGCGCGCGCCGCAGAGGCGACGCCGCCCGCATCGGGGCCGCGATCGAGGACGCGCTGGAGCAGATCACGACCGCGATCGGCGACCTGCGCTCGTTGATCACCGAGCTGCGACCCGCCGCGCTCGACGAGCTCGGCATCAAGCCCGCGCTGGAGTCGCTGGCGGCGCGCTTCGAGCGCCAGACCGACATCGAGGTCGACCTCGACGTCACCGACACGCGCTTGGATCCCGAGATCGAGTCGACGGTCTACCGGCTCGTGCAGGAGGCGCTGACCAACATCACCAAGCATGCTCGCGCGCAGCGCGTGGCCGTGCAGGTCGAGGCGCGCGGGGGCGAGATCGCGCTGGTGGTGCGCGACGACGGCACGGGCTTCGACCCCCAGCAGCAGTCGAGCGGCTTCGGGCTGATCGGGATGCGTGAGCGGCTCGCGCTCGTCGACGGCGCGCTCGAGCTGCAGACCTCGCCGGGCGCCGGCACCGAGCTGCGCGCGCGGATTCCGCGGCGCTAGCGTTCGCTCATGCCCGCGCTGCTGACCGAGGGCTCGGATGTGACCGTCATGTACCTGGGGGCGACCGAGCCCGGCGTGGTCGAGCGGCTCGAGGACGGCGGGCGGACCGCGCTCGTGGTCACCGAGAGCGGCGACGTGCTGCGCTTCGTGCTGATGGCGAGCGCGGACTACATCACGGCCGATCGCTCCGCCCGCCTGCGACCCGGCGCGTGAAGCGGCCGATCAGCTCCCCGTCCTCGCGCGTGGCGGCGGTGAGCACCACCCGCCCCTCCAGGGTTCCGTGGCAGCGGTTGCCGACGACGCCCTCGAGCTCCACCGTGTCGCCGCGCGCGTAGTTGCGCCGGCTCGGGGTGAACATGACCACGCTGCGGCAGCGCTTGTCGGCGCTGCGCGGGAACCGGCCCTCGAGGCGGTACTCCTGGCCCGCGCCGGTGATCGCCGCGGGCGCGCGGAAGCGCACGGTGAACCACGTGAACCCGCGCTCGCGCCGCGCCGTCACGCGCAGCGGGCGCCGCAGCGAGGCGGCGTCGACCTGCTTGGGCTCCACGTACCCCTTCGGCTCGCAGACCCGCGGCGTTCCGGGCACCGGGCAGCTGGTGCCGTCGCGGTAGTCGATGCGCGTGATCGCCCCGCCCGGGAAGCCCGCCGTGGGCGCGCCGCCCATCATCGTCACCGTCTCGTCGGTCCCTCGGTCGGTCACGTACAGATACGCGCCGTCGGGCGCCAGCGGGACCTGCGCGCTGCCGTCCGTGAACGTGACCTTCGTCGCCTCCGGGCCCAGCAGCCCGAACGCGATCCGCCGCGCATTGGCCGGGTTGCAGCGCGGCTTGTCCCGGTCGCCGTCGAGCGGGCCGCGGCACGCGCGCTCGCGCGTCTCCCCGCTCGCGTAGCTGAGCTTGTCGACGGCCAGGAAGAAGCGGCCGTTGCCGTCGGGCAGCTGGCACGGAGTGTCGGGCGCGCCGCCGACCGTGTTCCGGAGTGGGTGGAAGCGGCCGTCGTCGTTCGCAACCCCGTCCTGGCCCAGCAGCCCGAGCTGCTCGCCGACGACCCGCCCGACCTGCACGCACAGCATCCCGCGCGTGGTCGGAACGAGCCGCATGCCCCACGGCGGGCCACCGTGCGGGTCGGGCACCCGCAGCGCCAGCAGCTGCGCCGCGCCTTCCCGGGCGGTTCCGGAGCCGACGGCGGGATCGCGCTGCACCTGCTTGGGCTGAACGGGCTCGCCGACCGGCGGCAGCTGGAGCACGCCCGTGGCCGCGAGCGCGCCCCCGGTCGCGGCGAGGCCGCCGGCGACGAAGAGCCCGACGAGCGCGGGCCGACGCCGTCGGGGCCGGCGAGCGCGGAGCAGCCCGTCGCGAAGATGGGGGAGGAGGGGCGCACGGGCGGGCGCGGCGAGGTCGTTGCGGCGACCGGGGGCGGCGAGGTCGTTGCGCCCGGGGGCGGCGAGGTCGGTGGGGCGGCCGGGGGCGGCGAGGTCGGTGGGGCGGCCGGGGTCGGTGGGGCGGCCGGGGGCGGCGAGGTCGGTGGGGCGGCCGGGGGCGGCGAGGTCGGCGGGGCCGGAGGGGCGTCCGGCGCCGGTCTGCGCGGTCGCGCGCGCGTCGGCGGCACGGACGAGCGCGTCGCGCAGGTGCGGCAGGATCGTCATCGGGCGCCCTCGCCGAGCATCCGGCGGAGGCGGCCGAGGCCGCGGCTCACGCGCTGGCGGACGACGGCCTCCGAGCAGCGCAGGTCGCTCGCGATGTCCGCGTACTCGCGCTCGTCGAGCACGCGGGCGCGCAGGGCGGCGGCCTGGTCAGGCGGGAGCTCGGCGAGCCAAGCCTCGACGATCGCGTCGCCCTCGGCGGTCACCAGCGCCTCGATCAGCTCGACGTGGGACGGCGCCAGGACCAGCGTCTCGAGGCCGATCCGGCGGCGCGCGGCGGTCTCGACCCGCCCGCGGCGGGCGCTGCCCGAGAGCACGTTGCGGGCGATCCCGAACAGCCACATGCGGGCGGTTCCGCGCTCAGGGTCGAACCGGTCGACGCCGTCCAGCGCGGCCGCGAACGTCTCCGCGGTCAGGTCCGCGGCCAGCTCGGGGCGGCGGGTGACCGCCCCGAAGAAGCCCAGCACCGCGCGTTCGTGGCGCTCGTAGAAGACGCCGAACGCCGCTCGATCACGCCCGCTCTCGGCGAGCAACTGCTCATCGCTGCGATCCATTCACGGGCAACTTGGCCCGGCCGTCCGGATTTGTGACGAGGTGCGCGTCGAGCGTCTCCAGCAGCCGCGCGACCTGGATCGGCTTGGTCAGGTACGCGGCCGCGCCGGCGTCGAGCAGCCGCTTGGTCTGGGACTTGGTCGCATCCGCGCTCAGCACGACCACCGGGATCTGCCGCGTCGCCGGGTCGGCCTTCAGCCGCGCCAGCACCTCATCGCCGTCCAGGTCCGGGAGGTGGATGTCGAGCAGGATCAGGTCCGGCAGGTGCTCGCGGGCGAGCTCGAGCCCGAGCCGGCCCTGCATCGCGGGCAGCAGCGACACGCTCGGCCGCGCCTGCAGGATCGCCTCGATCAGGCGGATGTTCGCCAGCGTGTCCTCGACGTAGAGCACGCGCCGCTCGCCGTCGTACTCGAGGTCGGTGACCAGCGCGCCGCCGTCGGTCGCGTCGGCGATCGTGACCTCGTCCCCGCGCGCGAGCTCGATCCAGAATGTCGACCCCTCGCCGGCCACGCTCTCGACGCCGATCTCGCCCTGCATCGCCTCCACGAGGTTGCGCGAGAGCGCGAGGCCGAGCCCGATGCCGTCGATGCCGGACTCGGCCGCGCCCAGCCGCTCGAACGGGACGAACAGCTTGGCCCGCGCCTCCGGCTCGATCCCGTGGCCGGTGTCGCGCACCTCGATGCGGACGAGCTCCGCGTCGGCGTTGCCCGGCCCGATCGCGATGTGCACCGTGCCGCCGTGGCGGTTGTACTTGATCGCGTTGACCACCAGGTTGATCAGCACCTGCTTGAGCCGCCGGCTGTCGGCGAACGCGTAGCCGTGGCCGCCGGGCGAGGTGACCGGCTCGAGCGTGATGTCGTCACGGCCCGCGAGCGGGCGCAGCAGCTCGAGCACGTCGTGGAGCAGCGGGCCGAGCGCGACCGGCTCCAGCGACAGCGACATCCGGCCGGCCGCGATCCGCGAGATGTCGAGCACGTCGTCGATCAACCGGCTCAGGTGCTGGCTCGCCGAGCGGATCAGCCCGGCCCACTCGCGCTGGCGCGGCTCGAGCTCGGCCAGCGCCAGCAGCTCGCTGAAGCCGCTCACGGCCGTCAGCGGCGTGCGCAGCTCGTGGCTCATGCGCGACAGGAACTCGTCCTTGGCCGTGCTCGCCGCGCGCAGTTGCTCGTTGACGTGCACGAGCTCGCTGACGTCCTCGACGCGGTGGATGATGTACGCGAGCTGCCCCGCCGCGTCGAACACCGGCGAGTTCACGGGGGACCAGTAGCGGGCCTCGAACGAGCCGTCCGGGCTTCGGATGTCGTACTTCTGCGTCGCCATCGTGTGCGGCTTGCCGGTGTCGATGACGCGCCGGAGCGACGCGCCGAGGTTCGCCTCGCCGGTCGCGGCCCCGTCGTCCGGGTTGTCCGGGAACACGTCGAACAGGCCACGCCCCACGATCGCCTCGCGCTCGGTCATCGTCGCGTCCAGGTACGCCCGCGTGACCCCTACGATCGTCAGACCGGGGTCCAGGACGAGCAGCGGGACCGGCGCGTGCTCGAAGAGGGCGCGGAAGTCGGGCTCATGAGACAGAGCGCGCGGAGACTACCGCGCGCGAACCCCTCGCCGGACCCATGCCCGGCGGTTTGTTCGAGCGCGAACGTGGCACCGCCGCGCGCACCGCTCGTGAACGCCCGCGACGTGGGTAGGCTCGCGGCGTGCGACGACTGGTGATGCTGCTGGCGCTGACGCTGTGCCTGGGCGGGTGCGGGTCCGAGGACACCGGCAACCTGCGCGACCGTGTCGATGAGCTCGAGCAGCGGGCGCGCGCGAAGGCGGACGAGCTTCGCTCGCGCTTCGAGCAGATCCTGGACGAGATCGAGCGCGCGATCCCCGAGGCCCGCGAGACGAGCCCGGACGTGCGGCGCGGGGAGGAGGACGTCGAGGCGTTCCTGACGACCATCGTCCAGAACATCCACGCCTACTGGCAGCAGACGCTGCGGGAGAACGGGCTGCCGGAGCCGCGCGTGTTCTACGTCTGGGTCCCGCCGGGGCGCGTGGCGCAGAGCGCGTGCGGGCCGGCCGGCGACGACGCCGCGTTCTACTGCTCGGGCGACGACACGATCTACGTCTCGCAGGCGTTCGCCGGCGCGCTGTGGAACGGCGTGCTGCGCGGGCTGCCCGGCGACGGCCGCGCCGCCGGGGACTTCGGCGTCGCCTACGTGGTCGCGCACGAGTACGGGCACAACCTGCAGCACGAGTTCGGCGTCTTCGATCAGTTCCGGGGGCCGACGGTGCGGCCGCTGGAGCTGCAGGCCGACTGCTTCGCGGGCACCTGGGGCAACTCAGTCTACCGGCAGGGCCTGCTCGAGCCGGGCGACATCGAGGAGGCGATCGGCACCGCGCTCGCCGTCGGCGACTTCGACACCAACAACCAGCAGCACCACGGCACGCCCGACGAACGCCGCGCCGCCTGGCTGCGCGGGTTCGAGAGCGGCCGCCCGTCCGACTGCACGCTCGGCACCTAGCGCCGGGCCGCTCAGGCGAGCAGCGCTTCCAGCTGTCGCCGGACCGCAGCGCGGACCCAGTCCCGGTCGGCGACGCCGGACGCCAGCGCGCTCATCCGCAGCCCGTCGAGGGCCGCGATCACGAGCCGCACGTCGACCGTCGCGGCCTCGCCGAGGACGCGGTCGCCGAGCGCGCGCAGCCCGCGGCCCCACTGGCGGTGCACGGCCAGCGCGCCCTCGGACCCGAGCAGCTCGGCCTGCAGGCGATACAGCGCGACCGTCAACTCGCGCTCCTCACCGAGCTGGGCGAGCAGCCAGTCGGCGAGCTCGTCCGCCCAGGCGGCCACGTCGAACCCGGTCAGCCGGTCGGCGATCGCCGCGATGCTCGCCACCTCGTGCTCGGCCGTCCAGACGAGCGCGGCCTCGAGGATGTCGGCCTTGGTGGCGTAATGCCAGGTGGTCGAGGACAGCGCGACGCCGGCCTCGGCGGCCACGCGCCGGTGTGTGACGGCGGCGACGCCCTCGCGCGCGACGATCCGCACGGTCGCGGCGACGATCGCGTCCCGGACCCGTTGCGACGCCTCGGCACGTGTGGCGGGCATGAGAGCGCCAACAGTACCCGGGAGATCCGCGAAGCGATCTCCAAGCCAAGGTGGCGACGAAGCCGGCCGCGCCCACAAAGCGCCCGGTACGTTCGTACTTGCGGGGCGAGTACGCGCGTACTAGATTGCGCGCGGTCCATGAGCGGATCGGCACAAACCACGCGGCGGTCGTTCTTCGGCCTCGCGGGCGGTGTCGCGCTGCTGTGCACGATCGGCGGCGAGGAGATCGACGTCTCCGCGCCGGGCGGGCTCGAACGCGCCGACGCGGCCGCGGCACGCATCAACAAGCCGCGCGCGCGGGCCGCGCAGGGGCTGCCGCAGCTCCAGCCGCAGCCCGGCGGCATCCGGCGCGAGTACTGGGTCCAGGCCGAGCCGGCGCGCTGGGCGATCACGCCGCGCGGCCAGGACGAGTGGCACGGCCGCGCGACGGGCGGGCGCAACGTCTTCACCGCGTTCGTGTACCGCGGCATGACGCCGGGCTTCGCGGGCCACCTGGTCGACCACCCGACGATCCCGGGTCCGCTGCTGCAGGCGGAGGTCGGCGACGTGCTCGTCGTGCACTTCCGCAACGCGGACACCAAGCAGGGCGTCACGATGCACCCGCACGGCGTCAAGTACAACCCGGAGTACGACGGCGCCTACATGGGCGAGTTCACGCGCGACGGCGGGTTCGTCGCGCCCGGCGAGAGCTTCACCTACCAGTGGGAGTGCACGCCGGACTCCGTCGGCGCCTGGCCGTACCACGACCACGGGCCCAACCACACGCTCAACTCGTTCCGCGGGCTGTTCGGCGCGATCGTCGTGCGCCCGAAGGGCGAGAAGAAGCCCGACCGGGTCTTCAACCTGTTCGCGCACCAGCTGAGCCCGCCGGTCACCCGCCTGGAGCGCAACTTCCACTGCTTCAACGGCCGCGCCTACGCCGGCAACACGCCCACGCTGCGCGCGCGGCCCGGCGAGGACGTCGAGCTCAACGTCTTCGGCCAGGACAACAACTTCCACACGTTCCACATCCACGGCCACCGCTGGAAGGACGCGGCGGGGGCCTTCACCGACAACCCGGGGTTCGGGGCCAACGAGTGCGTCAGAGCGCGCTTCGTGGAGGACAACCCCGGCCGCTGGCTCTACCACTGCCACGTCTTCTCGCATCAGGACGTCGGCATGGCGGGCTGGTACCTCGTCGAATAGGAGCCCAGATGCGCGCCATCGCCATCGCCGTCGCCGCCGTCCTGCTCGCCGCGCCCGCGGCCTACGCGCAGACCTACCCCGAGCCGAAGGAGCCCGGCCCGGTCGCCGCCAAGCCGAGGGGCCCGTTCAAGACCCACACGGTCTGCAAGCAGCAGGGCCGCTGCGACTTCTCCACGATCCAGAAGGCCGTGGACAAGGCGAAGGCCGGGGACACGATCCGCGTGCGCAACGGCACCTATCGGGAGGCCGTGCGCATCCAGGGCACCAAGAAGCGCTATCTGAAACTGATCGGCAACCCGAAGGCGCCGGCGAAGGTGCTGCTCAAGGCCAAGGGCAACATGCAGAACGGCGTCGCGGTCAACGACGCCGACGAGGTGACCGTCGACGGCTTCATGGCCCGCGGCTACAAGGCCAACGGGTTCTTCTTCACGAACCTCAACGGCTACACGATGAACCACCTGATCGCGCGCCAGACGGGCGTCTACGGCCTGTACGCGTTCAACACCATCGGCGGCCAGATCCTCAACTCCGAGGCCTATTACGTCAACGACGGCGCGTTCTACATCGGCCAGACGCCGCCGCAGACCTCACCCGTCCGCACGATGGTGCGCAACGTCAAGGGCTGGGGCAGCCCGCTCGGCTTCAGCGCCACGAACATGCGGTACGTGACGATCACCAAGAGCCAGTTCTTCAACAACGCGCTCGGGATCGCGCCCAACGCGCTCGACAGCGAGAAGTTCCCGCCCGCCGAGGACAACGTGATCATCGACAACGACGTCTTCTGGAACAACTTCAACTTCCACGAGGGCAACCCGCCGTTCCCGCGGCGCGAGTCCGGCGTCCCCGCGCTGGCGCCGGTCGGCACCGGGATCATCCTGCTCGGCGGGCGCGGCAACCGGATCGAGAACAACCGCATCCACGGCAACTACCTGGCGGGCGTCGTCGCGGTCGAGAGCATCCTGCTCCAGGACCCGCCCGAAGCGCGCGTGCTGCGCAACAACGTCATCCAGAACAACCAGTGGGGCCTCAACGGCACCGACCTCAACGGGCGCGACATCGTCTACGACGGCAGCGGGACCAACAACTGCTTCAGCGGCGCCACGTCGATGTTCCCGGCCGACGGGTCCACCTTCGCGGGCTGCGGCGGCACCAACGCGTTCAGCGCCGACGCGCGCAACCAGATGCTGGCGTGGTCGGGCAAGGGCGCGCTGACCGGCTGGGTCAAGCGCCCGCATCCGCCCAAGCCGGGCTATGAGCCGCTCGAGGTGTTCGGCGCCGCGGCGTCGGCCGCGCTGGCCAGGACCAAGACGGTCGACATGGGCGACAACTACTACGCGCCGACGAAGCTCACCGTGGCCCGGAACACGACCGTGGCGTGGCGCTGGCCGGACTTCGAGCAGGCGGGCGACGTGCACGACGTCAAGCTCAAGTCCGGCCCCAAGGGCGTCAAGCCGTTCCAGTCCGAGGCGGCCGCCACCGACTACAGCTTCAAGCGCAAGCTCACGGTCCCGGGCACGTACAAGATCGTGTGCACCCTGCACGAGGAGATGACGATGACGGTGAAGGTGCGAAAGTAGACGCAAGCGGCGCGGTTTTGACCGCGTCGACATCGGCAATCCTGACGGGAACAGTGATCCGCGGACTCACCGCTCGGCTTCTCCTGGCCGGAGGCCTCGCGTTCCTGCTCTGCGCGGGCACGTTCGCCGTGGTCCTGACGCTGGTGCACGACGCGCGCGACGCGTCGAAGAGCCTGCAGGTGGCCAACGCGCGCACGTCGGCGGTCAACCGCGTCCTCAGCCTCGTAATCGACATGGAGACGAGCCTGCGAGGCTACGTCGTCTCGCGCGACGAGCAGTTCCTCGGTCCGTACCGGCGCGCCGTCGCCGCGCTGCCGGCAGCGGAGCGTGCGCTGCTCGCGGCGAGCGCCGGAGACCCGGCGCAGACGGCCGCGGCGCGGGAGCTCGTGGCCGCCGGCGATGCCTACCGCGGCTGGCAGCAGGATCAGCTCGAGCGCGCGCAGCGGGACCCGGATGCGGCGGCGCAGGTGATCGCGACCGGTGCCGGCATGCGCCAGGTCGACCGCATGCGCGGCCTCGTCGGCACGCTCGTGAGCCGCCAGTCGGAGGTCGCGCGCAACGAGCGCGAGGGGCTCGACGGGGCCACCGGGCGCGCGACCACGCTCGCGCTCCTCGGCCTGCTCGGGATCCCGCTGCTGCTCGCCGCCGTCGTCTTCCTCAGCGCGCGGCACGTCTCGCAGCCGCTGCAGCGCCTCGCGCGCGCCGCCGGCCGTGTGCGCGGAGGCGACCTGGACACGCGCGTGCCCGAGGACGGGATGAGCGAGGTGGCCGACGTGGCGCGGTCGTTCAACGCGATGGCCGCGTCGCTCGCGGAGGCCCGGGAGGAGCTCGAGCAGCACAACACCGAGCTCGAGGCCCAGCGCGGCCAGCTCGCCGCGACCGTCGCCGAGCTCGAGCTCGAGAAGGCGCGCATCGAGACCTTCCACGACGTCGTGTCGGCGTTCACCTCCGAGGTCGAGCTCGACCGGCTGGCGCCATTGTTGCTGGCGAAGCTCCGCACCGTCGCCGGGGCGCGCGGCGGGGCGCTGTACGTCGCCGACCCGATCGCGGTCGAGCGCGGGCTGTCGCTGTACGAGACGGCCGCGATCGACCCCGCGAGGTTGCCGCCGTGCTTCACCCCGGAGACCGTCGAGCGCGAGTTCCTGCGCCACCTGCTGCTCCCGCTGGCCACCTCGGGGCGCCCGATCGGCGTCATCACGCTCCTGGACCCGGTCTCGCGCGACCTCGCGACCCTGCAGCGGATGGCCGACGCGGCGGCCGTCGCGCTCTCCAACGCCCTCGCGCTGGAGACCGCGCGCCACCAGGCCGACGTCAACCGAGCCGTGCTGGAGACCGCGCACGACGCGTTCGTGGCCGTGGACGCCGACCGCCGCATCACCGCGTGGACGCCGCAGGCCGCGGCCCTGTTCGGCTACAGCGAGCAGCAGGCCCGCGGGCAGCTGGTCGACGAGCTGCTGCTGCCCGAGCGCTGGCGCGCCGCCTACCGGGCCAAGCACGAAGAGCTGCTGGCGACGCGCACCGACACGCGCCGCTTCGAGCTGCCCGCGGTGCACCGTGACGGTAGCCGGCTGACGATCGAGGTCTCGGTCTCGCCCCTGAAGGTCGGCGACACGTGGCAGGTCAACGGGTTCGTGCGCGACATCGGCGGCCGCGTCGCGCGCGAGCGCGCTCGCGAGGCCCAGCGCGCGGTCGGCGTGGCGCTGGCCGAGGCGGGCGCCGGCGAGAGCGTCGTCCCGCGCATCCTCGAGGCGCTCGGCCGCGCGCTGCACTGGCCCGTGGCCGTGCACTGGGTGCCCGACCCGCTCGCCGGCGAGCAGCGGCGCGCGGCCGAGTGGCGCGACCCCGACTACGGCGGCGAGCCGCTGTCGACGTCGGTGTCGATGCCGATCACGGACGGGCCCGGCGGCTTCGGCTCGTTCGAGTTCTGGCAGCGCCGCCGCGTCCCGCTCGACCAGGAGCTCACGGACGCGCTCGAGTCGATCTCCAAGCTCGTCGCCGAGGTGCTCGAGCGCCGGCGCGCCGAGACCGAAACCGAGCGGCTCAAGAACGAGTTCTTCGCGCTCGTCTCGCACGAGCTGCGCACGCCGTTGACGTCGATCCTCGGGTACCTGGAGCTGATCCTCGAGGAGGAGGCCGGCGAGGTCCCGCAGGAGCAGCTGAAGTTCCTGCATGTGATCGAGCGCAACGCGCGGCGGCTGCTGCGGCTGGTCGGCGACCTGCTGTTCGTCGCCCAGGTCGAGGCGGGCACGCTCAACCTGGACCGGCACGAGGTGGACCTGGAAGCCGTCGTGCTGGAGGCCGTCGAGGCCGGGCGCCCGCGCGCCGACCAGGCCGGCGTGACGTTGACGGCGCACACCGAGCCGGTGCCCGCGTTGGACGGCGACCGCGACCGGCTCTTCCAGGTGGTCGACAACCTGATCGCGAACGCGGTCAAGTTCACGCCGGCGGGCGGCAGCGTCAGCGTGCGCGCCGGCCGCCGCCACGGCTCCGCGTTCATCGCGGTCACCGACACCGGCGTCGGGATCGCCTCCGACGAGCAGCACCGCCTGTTCGAGCGCTTCTACCGCACCAAGGCCGCGACCGAGGCGTCCGTGCAGGGCATCGGGCTCGGCCTGTCGATCGTCCGGGCGATTGCCCAGGGCCACGGCGGGGAAGTCGCCTGCGAGAGCGAAGAGGGTGTTGGTACGACTTTCACTGTGGAGCTCCCCATTCCCATCCACGAGGTGACGGCAAGATGAGCGATGGTCCGCGCACGGTGCTGGTGGCCGACGACGACGAGGACATCCTCCAGCTCGTCTCGTTCCGCCTCGAGCGCGCCGGCTACACGGTCGTGACGGCGTCCGACGGTCAACAGGCGTTGGCCGCCGCGCGCGAACACAAGCCCGACCTGGCCGTGCTCGACGTGATGATGCCGGGGCTGAACGGCTACGAGGTCACGCGCCAGCTGCGCGACGACGAGGCGACGGCCGCGATCCCCGTGATCCTGCTGACCGCGCGCGTCCAGGAGGCGGACGTGAGCCGCGGCTTCGAGGCCGGCGCCGACGACTACCTGCGCAAGCCGTTCAGCCCGCAGGAGCTGCGTTCCCGCGTCCAGGCGATCCTGGCCAGGCGCAGCGTCAGGTGATCGACGCCCTCCAGCTGCTCGGCGGTGCGCTGTCCGTGCTCGCCGTCGCGACCATGGTCGTGCTCGTGGCCCGGCGCGTCGCGCTCAGCCGGACCGAGCGCCGGCGCGCCGCGCTCGAGCACGAGCTGACGCCGCTCGCGCTCGAGCTCGTCGACGGTGAGGAGCCGGAGCTCGGGCGCTTGTCGGCGGCGCAGGAACGCGCGCTGGCGGCGATCCTCGGCCGCTACGCCCGCAAGCTGCGCGGCGAGCCGCGAGACCGGATCGCGGCCTTCTTCGAGGAGCGCGGCGCGGTGCGGCGCGAGCTGGGCCAGCTGCGGTCCCGGCGGTCGGCCAAACGCGCCACGGCGGCGTTCGCGCTCGGCGACATGGGCGCCCTCAGCACCGTGGACGCGCTCATCGGCGCGCTCGACGACCGCGCGCGCGACGTGCGCTCAGCGGCCGCGCGCAGCCTCGGCATGCTCGAGGCGGAGGCGGCCGTCCCGCGGCTCGTGGAGTCGCTGGCCGGCAGCGAGGTGCCGCGCGCGATCGCGGGCGGCGCGCTGCTCGCGATGGGCTCCAAGGCCGCACCGGGCCTGCGCTCGCTGCTGGACGCGCCGGACCCCGGCGTGCGCGCGAACGCGATCGAGCTGCTCGGCTTCACCGGCGACGCGACCGACGCCGACGCGCTCGACAAGGCCCTGCGCGAGGACCACGCGATCGCCGCGAGCTCCTGGGGCGAGCACGCCGAGGTGCGGGCGGCGGCGGCGCGGGCGCTGGGGCGGATCGGGACGCGGCGCGCCGCAGCCGGGCTGCGCGGCGCGCTCAACGACCCGGCGCCGTTCGTGCGTACCGCGGCAGCGCACGCGCTGGGGCGGATCGGGGATCGTGACGCCTTCGACGCACTGGTCCGGCAGGCCTCTGACGACATGTACGACCCCGCTCAAGCCGCCGCGCAGGCGCTGGCCGCGATCGATCCGATGAAGGCCATGCGGCTCGGGGGCGTCGAGGGCGCGAGCGCGCACCTCGCCGAGGCCGCCGCGCTGGCCGAGCTGGAGCCCGCGTGATCCGCGATGTCATCGAGGCGTTCGGCGTCGTCGTCATCGCCTACTTCGCCGTCCTGAACCTGCTCTACATCGCATTCACCGCGCTCGCCTGGCGGTCGATCACGCGCTATCTGCACTCGCTCGAGTACGCGGCGATCGACGAGGCGCTCGCTTCGCCGCTGACGCCGCCGATCTCCATCCTGCTGCCGGGCTACAACGAGGAGGCCGGGATCGTCCAGAGCGTGCACGCGCTGCTGCAGCTGCGCTTCCCGGAGTTCGAGGTGATCGCGATCAACGACGGCTCCAAGGACTCCACGCTGCAGCAGCTGCACGACGCGTTCGACCTGGTGGAGGCGCCGCGGGCGCTGCGCGGGACGGTCGCGCACGCGCCGATCCGCGGCACCTACCGCTCACCGCGGCATCCGGAGCTGCTGGTCGTGGACAAGGAGAACGGCGGCAAGGCGGACGCGCTCAACGCGGGCGTGGACGCGGCGCGCTACCCGTACGTGTGCGCGGTCGACGCCGACGCGATCATCGAGCCGGAGGCGCTGCTGCGTGTCGCCAAGCCACTGCTCGACGACCCCGACCTGGTCGTGGCCACGGGCGGGATCGTCCGGATCGCGAACGGCTGCACCGTCGAGGACGGGCGCGTGACCGAGGTCCGGCTCCCGAAGAACCGCCTGGCGACGCTGCAGGTGGTCGAGTACTTCCGCGCGTTCCTGGTCGGGCGCGTGGGGTGGAGCCAGCTGCACGCGCTGCTGATCATCTCGGGCGCGTTCGGGCTGTTCCGGCGCTCGACGGTCGAGGCCGTCGGCGGCTGGGACCACACGACCGTCGGCGAGGACATGGAGCTGGTGGTGCGCATGCACCGGCACATGCGGGAGTCGGGCCAGGAGTACCGCGTGCAGTTCGTCCCGGACCCGGTGTGCTGGACGGAGGCGCCGGAGACGCTGAAGGTCCTGTCGCGGCAGCGCCGGCGCTGGCAGCGCGGGCTGTTCGAGACGCTGTGGCGGCACAAGCGGATGACGCTGAACCCGCGCTACGGCGCGCTCGGGATGCTCGCGATGCCGTACTTCATCGTGTTCGAGCTGCTCGGCCCGCCGATCGCGCTGCTCGGCTACCTGGTGCTGCCGATCTCGTGGGCGCTCGGCCTGCTGTCCTGGCCGTTCGTGCTCGCCTTCTTCGTGTTCGCGGTGATGCTCGGCCAGCTGCTCTCGATCAGCGCGCTCGCGCTGGAGGAGTTCTCGTTCCGCCGCCACCCGCGCGGGCGGGAGATCCTGCGCATGTCCGCGTACGCCGCGATCGAGAACCTGGGCTACCGGCAGCTCACGGATCTCTGGCGCGGCGTCGCGTTCTGGGATCTCATCCGGGGCAAGAAGTCCTGGGGCGACATGCAGCGGCGCGGCTTCCAGACCGCGCCGAGCGATCAGTTGTCGAACAGCAGCTGAGGGCGTGGCGGCGCGCCAACACGCGCCGCCACGCCGGACGGCTAGGAGCGGCGGAAGGACAGCCGCTTGGTACGCGTCGACTTGTTGCCCGCCGCGTCCGTCGCGGTCACGGCCAGCGACGCCGGGACCGTGCGCTCGCGGCGCAGCAGCACGCGCAGCGCGGCGGCCGGGCGCAGACGCACCGTGATCTCGCCCGGCGCCGTGACGCGCTGGGTGACGCGGGCGAGCCGGCGCGGCTTGCCACGGCGGCCCTTGCGCGTGGTGAGCTGGCCGTAGAGCGTGACGATCAGCGTCGACGGCTCGTCCACCCGCAGCTTGAACGACGTGCCGCGGCTGCCGATCAGCGTCGCCAGGCTCTGGCGGCCGGCCGAGACGAACGAGATGTACGTCGGCGACTTGTCCGCGCCGGGCGGGGGCGGGATGACGTTGCCGCCGCCGGGCGGGGGCTCCTGGCCGGGCGGGATCTTGGAGATCGCCACCAGCGACGGGACGGGGGTCGAGGGGTTCTGGCCCGTGGTCTTGTTGCCCTTCGGCCAGTACGAGCTGTAGGTCGTGACGTTGCCGTACACGCCGCCGTTGTTCACGGACGGGGTCTCCTCGCCCGGGTGCTGGACGTTGACGAACAGCGTCTGCTCGTCCGGCGTGAAGTACGGACCGGTGCCCTCGGCCTCGACCGGCATGTTGGCGAACCGGAACGCGACGCCGGCGTTCGGACCCGTGCGGGGGACCATGTAGACGGCGTTGTTCTGATGGAAGCGCACGCGCTGGGCGGTCGTCGTGCGGTCGTTGTTGAGCGCGCTCGAGGAGACGTCGGTGACGACCCAGAGGTTGCCGGCCTTGTCGAAGACGAGGTTGTCCGGTGACGAGAAGCCCTGCTCACCCGGCTCGGGACGGCCGGTCGGGCCGCCCGCGGACCAGTCCTCCCAGGTGAACTGCGCGCCGGCGCCGACCGAGGCCGGGTCGTTGTTCGCCTCGCGCAGGCGCCGGATCGACCCGTGGGTGTCGTTGACGGTGCTGTTGTTGGTCAGCGCGATGTAGACGGTGCCGTCCTCGTCGACCTCGACGTCCTCAGGCCGGTTGGTCGCGTAGTGCGTGTCGAACTCGCTGTTGCCGACTGCGGCCCGGATGCGAGCCTGGGTGTCGACGAGCTCACCCTCCTGGACCTCGCGCCAGTAACCGGTGCCGCTCGTCTCGCTCGTGAGGTTGAAGTTCCCGTCGAAGGTGCGCCGGCTCTGCGGTCCCAGCGCGCGATGTAGAGCGTCCCGGACTCGAGGATGCGCAGGTTCTCCTCGCGCCGCCCGGGGCGGTAGGGCAGGTCGGAGACGAACTTGTAGACGCCGCCGTTGTTGACGTCGTCACCCATGTAGAGCACGAACGGCTTGTTCGCCAGCGCGCGGAAGGCCGTGTTCTCGTGCCGGAAGCGCCCCAGCGCGGTGTGCTTGCGGCCCACGAAGCTCGGGTCGTACGGGTCGTGCTCGCACACCCAACCGTACTTGGCCGGCTGGGCCGACGCATCCGAGCCGTTGCCGTTGATGTAGTCGGTCGTGCCGGTGCGGGCCTGGTCCCAGCCGTAGCCGAGGTAGTCCTGGTAGTTCTCCTCGCAGCTGAGCGCCGTGCCCCAGGGCGTGATGCCGCCCGAGCAGTTCGCCAGCGAGCCGCTCGCGGTCGCGCCGATGCCCGGGTAGGCCGGGTTGTTCGCCAGCGGTCCCGTGAAGTTCAGGGTCGGGCCCCCGCCGGTGATGCGGCGGTTGTAGCGTGACGGGGACACGACGGACCACGTGCCGTCCGCGGCGCGGCGGACGTGCAGGACCGAGTTGCCGACCGACCCGCGTTCGATCTCGACCTGCGCGGCGGTCTTCGCCGGGGCCGAGGTCACGCCGTGCTGGAAGAACGGCGCGGGGTACTCGTGGTTGATGAACAGCAGCCCCTCGCTGGACCCGTTGAGCGGGAAGTAGGCGAGGAAGTCGTTGTTGTAGCCGTACGTGATGACCGTGCCGTCCTCGTTGGCCACCTGGTCGCCGTAGCCGATGATCACCTGCGCGCGGTAGCCCGCCGGGACCTCGAACGCATCGGCCGAGGAGGCCGCGATGGCGCGGAAGGCCGAGAAGTCGCTCGGCGTGGCGCTCTGGGCAAGTGCCGTCGCGGTGTCCAGGTAGCCGGTACGGTCCAGGGCGACCGCGGCCACAGTCGATGCGCCCGCGGAGGCTATGCCCCGGATGAAGGAACGGCGAGTCGAGTCCATCCCGGGACCCTGGACCGCTTGCCGTTGCGAATCGTGAACGAGTTGTAACGCCCTATCTACTACAGAGGATCGTTGACCGGTGTCTGACGCCGCGCCTACCGTTGGGCGCTACGAAGTGCTACGGGTCCTGGGCGAGGGCGGGATGGCGATCGTCCACCTGGCGCGACAGCCGGACCTGCAGCGGCTCGTCGCGCTGAAGGAGCTGCGGGCGCTGCGCGGGGAGGACGTCCAGCGCTTCCTGCGCGAGGCGCGGCTGGCCGGGTCGCTCAGCGATCCGCACATCGTGACGGTGTTCGAGTACTTCGAGCACGCCGGCGTCCCGTTCCTGGCCATGGAGCACCTCGAGCGCGGCTCGCTGCGGCCGTTCGTCGGCCACCTGGACCTGCCGCAGATCGCGGGCGTGCTCGAGAGCGTGCTCGCGGGGCTGATGGCGGCCGAGCAGGCCGGGATCGTCCATCGCGACCTCAAGCCCGAGAACGTGCTTGTGAGCGCGGACGGACGCGTGAAGGTCGCCGACTTCGGGATCGCCAAGGCCACTGACGCCGTCGGCGCGGGCACGCTGAAGACGTCCACGGGGATGATGATCGGCACGCCGGCCTACATGGCGCCCGAGCAGGCGCTGGGCAAGGACGTCGGCCCGTGGACCGACCTCTACAGCACGGGCTGCCTCGCGTACGAGCTGCTGACGGGGCGGCGCCCGTTCCACGACGTCGAGGCACCGGTGGCGGTCCTGATGCGGCACGCCAGGGACCCGACCCCGCCCGTGCAACACGCCGCCCCCGGGCTGGCGGCGGGGGTGGCGGGGAGGGCGGAGAAGGCCCGCCGGCAGCGCCCGCCGTCGGCGGCGGCCGCCTGGGACGCGCTCGAGGAGATCGTCGTCGACGTCCTCGGCCCGCGCTGGCGCCGTGACGCGCGGCTGCTCAACCACCCCGGCGAGGTGCTGGTCGTGGACGAGACGGCGCCCGCGCTGCCGGTCACGGCCACGCCCTACGCGCCGCCGCCGCCGGACCTTCCGCCGGGTCCGCTCGCGCCGCACGTGGACCCGGGCCGCGTGCACGGGACGCCGGCCGAGCGCGCCGGCCCGCGCCGGTGGCCGTTCGTGGCCGCCGCGCTCGCGGTGATCGCGGCGGTCGTGGTCGTCGTGGTGCTGCTCGGAGGCGGCGGGGAGGAGCCCGTCGACGACCTGGCGACCAACGGCTCGTTCGAGCAGGGCACCAGCGGCTGGGTGGCGTTCCAGTCGACGATGGTGGTCGAGGCCGCCGACGGCGCGCGAGACGGCAGCCAGGTCGCGCGCGTGACGTCGAACGTGGACGGCGATCAGTACGCGGTCGACGACGAGCCCGACTCGGTCGTCGAAGGGTCGGTGAAGGGCCGGCACTACACCGCGAGCGCCTGGGTCAGGGCGACCGAGTCGACGGAGGGCAAGCCGGTGTGCATCGCGATCCGCGAGTGGAAGCCCGGCACGGACGCCGGCTCGGCCGCGACCGCCGAGGGCAAGGTGACGCTGACGGGCTCCTTCCAGCGCGTGTCCGCCAGCTACGTCGCCACCGCGGACGGCAACACGATCGACGTCCACGTGTACCGCTGGGCCGACGACGTCGTGGCCGGCGAGGCCTTCCAGGTCGACTCGATCGTGCTCGAGTCCGACGACGCGGGCGGGCCGAACGATCAGCTGGTGGCCGAGGCCAGGTGCGCCTGAGCGCGCCACTTGCCGGGCGCGAGACCGTGGTGGCGCTTGAACGCGGCGGCGAACGAGAACTCGGACGCGTAGCCCAGGGCGGAGGCGACGGCGGCGATCTGGTCTTCGGAGTCGCGCAGCTGCTCGCGGGCGAGCGCCATCCGCCAGCTCGTGACGTACGTGAGCGGCGCGACGCCGAGCGCTGCGCTGAAGCGGCGGGCGAACGCCGCGCGTGACAGCGTGGCCTCGGCGGCGAGCGACTCGACCGTCCAGGGGTGGTCCGGCCGGGCGTGCACCGCGCGCAGCGCCGGGCCGAGCTGCGGATCGGCGGATGCGCGGTACCACGCCGGCGCGTCCTCCCGCATCGCCGTGAAGTGCTCGCGCAGCGCCTGGACGAGCGCGACGTCCAGCAGCCGGTCGAGCAGCGTCTGCTGGCCCGGCTCGTCGGTGTCCATCTCGCGCGCGAGCAGGTCGAGCGTCGTACGCAGGGCGCTGCCCGCCGCGGGCCGCAGGCGGATCGTGTCCGGCAGCCGGCGCAGCAGCTCGTCGCACAGGTCGCCCTCGAACATGTAGGCGCCGCAGAAGAACTCGGCCGGGTCGCCTTCCGTGCCGCTCGCGTACCGGCGCTCGGACACGCGGGTGTCCGCGAGGAAGTCGTCGAGCGGCGTCAGCGCCGCGTCCGGCGAGGTCGCCAGGCAGTGGTCGAGCCCGCCGCGCACGAGCGCGATGTCGCCCGAGATCAGCCGCTCGCAGCGCGTCCGGTCGTCCGTCCACAGGAACAGCTCGCCCTCCACGACGGCGTGCACGGCGAGCCCGGCGACCGCGTCGAACGCGAGCCCGAACGGACCGCGGATGACGGAGTGCGAAAAGCACGCGCCGCGGGCGCGTGCGCGCTCCAGCATGTCTGTCACCAAGTCCACGAGGCGAGACGATCGCATATCTGAGAGAGCGGATCAAGCATGGATCATCTCGATTCTGTGCGGTGAACTGCACGTATGAGCACGATTCTGGTTCTCGGGGGCACCGGCAAGACCGGTCGCCGCATCGCTCCTCGCCTGCGCGCCGCGGGCGCGACGGTCCGCACGGCTGCGCGCAAGAACGCCGACGTGCGCTTCGACTGGCACGACCCCTCGACCTACGACGCCGCGCTCGCCGGCGCGGCCGCCGTCTACGTCGTCGCGCCCGACTTCGACCTCGGCTACGTCGGGTACGCGGTGCAGCTGTTCGACCGGTCCGAGGCCGCCGGCGTCCGCCACGTCACGTTCCTCAGCGCCCGTGGCGTCGAGCTCGCGCCGCCGGAGAACGCCCATCGCGCCGTCGAGCTCGAGCTCGGCCGCCGGACCGCGTTCACCCACTCGATCCTGCGCCCCGGCTGGTTCATGCAGGACTTCGACGAGTTCTTCTTCGCGCCCACGATCGTCAGCGACGGCATCGTCGTCGCGCCCACCGGCGACGGCGCGGAGGCCTTCATCCACGCCGACGACATCGCCGACGTCGCGGCGGCGACGCTGCTGGACCCGGACGCGCACGCCGGCGCCGAGTACACGCTGGCCGGGCCGGAGGCGCTCTCGTTCGCGCAGGTGGCGGAAAAGATCACCGCGGCGTCGGGCCGCGCGGTCCGTCACGTCGACCCGTCGCCGGAGGCGTGGCGCGACGACCTGATGGCCAACGGCGTCCCGGCCGACTACGCCCAGCTGCTGGCCGACCTCACCGGGCTGATCCGCGCGAGCGCGAACGGCCCGACGGACGACGTCGAGCGCGTCACCGGACGCCCGCCGCGGTCGTTCGACGCCTACGCCGCCGAGCGCAACGTCGTCGCCGCGTGGACGGCGGCGAGCGCGCCCGCGCCCGCGTAGAAGCACTGCTCGGCCTCCGTGCGCGCGTTGCCGAGCGCGACCAGGCTCAGCTCGCCCGTGTCCGCGAGCGACTCCAGCCCGTACAGCACCACGCCCGCGCGCGCGATCGGGTTCCAGGCGGCCCCGGACGCGCGCAGGGCCGCGACGGCCTCACGCCAGTCGCCGTCGAAGAAGACGGTGCCGGCGCGGAAGGCGTTCGCGCGCAGGGCGAGCAGCGTCGCGTGCGCGTGCTCCTCCGGCTGGTCGCTCGGCCCGATCGCGGCGGCGGCTTGGTCGAAGTCGAGCGCGAAGGCGCCGGTGAAGCCGTTCGCCGCCACCCGCGCGCCCGTGCGCGCGCCGTGGCGGTAGAGCTCGTCGATGTAGGCCGCGCCGGAGGACAGCCGCGTGCCGCCGTCCGGGAGCCGGTCGTGCGCGGACAGCACCTGCACCGAGTGGTCGGCCCGCACGCGGACGCGCACGGTGGCCGCGGGGTCGGCGTCCGCGGGGGCGAGCGGGACGCGAGCCGCCCGCAGGTCGTTGAGGGAGACGACCGCGGGCTCCGGCTCGTATACGCTCTCGACGATCCGGTCTCCCGCCCCGACACCGATCAGCTCGAGGTAGTAGGAGATCAGCGCCGGCTCGACCGGTCCGGGCACCGCGACCTGAGCCGAGGGGTGGCTGAGCTCGAGGAGGCGGTGCAGCGGATGGGTCATGCCGGGTAGCGTACCGATAAACCCGACCGGGTTTCCACTATTTCCTCCCAGGAGGTCGAGTATGTCGGTCACCGCCGCGATCGAAGCCAACGAGCAAGCCATCGGCACCGAGGCGGGCAACGCCCACTGCCCGGTGCTCGACCTGTTCCGCAACGCGACGCCGGTGGAGCCCCGCCTGGCGGTCAGCACCGCGTAGCTAGCATCGTGCGCCATGGCGCACGATCATGGGCACGGGCATGGTCACAGCCACGGGCCGTCCGCGGACGCGGATCGCCGGTGGCTGACCGTCGCCCTGCTGCTGATCGTCTCGTTCATGGTCGTCGAGGTCGTCGTCGGTCTGATCGCGTCCTCGCTCGCGCTGCTCTCGGACGCCGCGCACATGCTCACCGACGCGGGGGCGATCGCGCTCGCGCTGGTGGCGGCCGGGCTGGCCGCGCGGCCGCCTACGCGCCGCTTCACGTTCGGGCTGGGACGGGCCGAGATCCTCGCGGCCCAGGCGAACGGCGCGACGCTGCTCGTGCTCGCCGGCGTGCTCGCGCTCGAGTCCGTGCGGCGGCTGTTCGAGCCGCCGGAGGTCGAGGGCGGGCTCGTGATCGTCGTCGGCGTGCTCGGCGCGCTGGTGAACATCGCATCGGCGTGGGCGCTCTCGCGCTCCGAGCGCCGTGGGCTCAACGTCGAAGGGGCCATGGCGCACGTGCTGATGGACCTCTACGGCTCGGTCGCGGCCGTGATCGCGGGCGTGGTCATCGTGTTGACGGGCTTCGGGGAGGCGGACGGCATCGCGGCGCTGCTCGTGTCCGCGCTGATGGTGCGCTCAGGCTGGCGGCTGCTGCGCGACTCGGGCCGGATCCTGCTCGAGGGCACGCCGAAGGACATCGACATCAACGAGGTCGGCACCGCGCTCGCCCGCGCGGACGGCGTCGTCGAGGTGCACGACCTGCACGTGTGGGAGGTCACGTCCGGCTTCCCGGCGCTCGCCGCGCACGTCCTCGTCCGCGAGGGCGACGACTGCCACGGCCGCCGGCGTCAGCTCGAGTCCTTGCTGCACGAGCGCTTCGGCATCGATCACACGACGCTCCAGGTCGACCACCAGCACCCGGACCGGCTGCTGACGCTGGGCGCCTAGTGCAGCGCGCGCGTCATGAACGTGCACGCCGGGTGGGGCGTGTAGTTCCCGAACGGCTCGCATTCGGAGAAGCCCGCCCGCGCGTACAGCGTCCGCGCCGGCACCCACTCGGGGCCCGACCCGGTCTCCAGGCTCACGCGCGCGTACCCGCGCTCGCGCGCCACGGCGAGCAGATGGGCGACGAGCGCCCGGCCGACGCCCCGCCCGCGTGCGGCCTCCGCGGTGTGCATCGACTTCAGCTCGGCGTGCGTGTCGTCGAGGTGCTTGAGCGCGGCGACGCCGAGCAGCTCGCCGTCGCCGGCGCGGAAGCTGTAGAGCGTCACGGCGGCGTCGGTGAGCTCGTCGGCCGCCAGGGAGAAGTCGTCGTCGGGCCCGGTGTGGGCACGGATGAACGCCAGGTGGCTCGTCAGGAGGGCGTGCACGTCGTCGGCGTGCGGGTCGTCGGGAGCGATCTGCGACATGGGTGGCGGCCAGTATGAGCCCCGAGTCCGCCGCCGTCCGCGCCGTCTACGCGGCGTTCGTCGTCAACGGCTTCGCGTTCGCGAGCTGGGCGTCGCGGATCCCGCAGGTCAAGGCGCAGCTCGAGTTGAGCGCGGCCGAGCTCGGCTTCGTCCTGTTCGCGATCGCGGTCGGCTCGGTGGTCGGGCTGCCGCTCTCGGGGCCGATCATCCACCGCTTCGGCTCCCGCCGCTGCGTGGCCGTGGGCAGCGCGCTGAGCGGGACGGCGCTGGTGGGCGTCGCCCTGAGCCTGGACGTCGGCGTGATCCCGGTGGTCCTCGGGCTGGTGCTGACCGGCTACGGGATGGCGAGCTGGGACGTGGCCATGAACGTCCAGGGCGCGCTGGTCGAGCAGCGGATCGGGCGGGCGATCATGCCCCGCTTTCACGCCGGGTTCAGCTTCGGCACCGTCGGCGGCGCGCTCGGCGGTGTGGCGATGGTCGCGCTCGACGTGCCCGTCTCCGTGCACCTCGCCGTGGTCGGCGCGGCGGTGGCGGTGGGGCTGCCGCTGGCCGTGCGGGCGTTCCTGCCCGACCGCGAGGACGAGGACGAGGCGCCGAGCTACGGCTTCCGCGCCTGGAAGGAGCCGCGGACGCTGCTGGTCGGCGTGTTCGTGCTGGCGTTCGCGTTCGCCGAGGGCGCCGGCAACGACTGGATCGGCGTCGCGCTGATCGAGGACCACGGCGCAGCCGACGCGATCGGGACGCTCGGGCTCGCCGCCTTTCTGACGGCGATGACCGCCGTGCGCTGGGTCGGCCCGGGGCTGCTCGAGCGCCACGGGCGCGTGAAGATCGTCCGCGGCCTGGCGGTGCTGTCGGTGATCGGGCTGGGCTTGTTCTGCTTCGGGCCGAGCACGGGCGTCGCGATCGCCGGCGCCGTGCTGTGGGGCGCCGGCCTCGCGCTTGGATTCCCGGTGGGGATGAGCGCCGGGGCCGATGACCCCGCGCTCGCCGCGGCGCGGGTGAGCGTCGTCTCCTCGATCGCCTACTGCGCGTTCCTGGCCGGGCCGCCGCTGCTCGGCGTGCTCGGCGAGCACAGCAGCGTCTCGCGCGCGCTGATCGCGGTGATCGCGCTGCTCGGGCTGGCCGCGTTGATTGCGGGCGCCGTGCGCCCGCTCGCGACTAGCTCGACGACCCCGCGATGATCGCGACGATGATGAACAACCACAAGAGGGCCCAGAACACGAGCCCGAGCGCGATGAACACCCAGTCGATCGTCTGCATCGGCGCGTTGGTCGCCTGACCGTTCGTGGCCGCGCGGTGCGCCTGGTTCATCCGCGACTGCACGATCGGGAAGGTGAAGATCCCGGGGAAGCCGAGGATCAGCGTGAGGATGAAGAACAGCACCATGGGGAAGTCCTCCGAGCGCGCGCGCTTGCAGTACTCCTCGATGTCCTTCCAGGCCAGTAACCACATCACGTAGTTCGCGATCGGCACGACGTACATCACCGTGCGGAACGCCGGTGACGGCGCCGGGTTGTTGACCTTGTTGGAGACCTCGCGGGTGGTGTGGTAGATCCACGCGAAGGCCCACAGCCCGCCGCTCACGAGCAGCAGGAGAAAGCACCGCCCGACGCTGCGGATCACCCGCGTGTCGTGGAACCCCGGAGGCGGCTGCTGCTGATCGTAGTAGCCCGGCATCGGTGCGCTCATGCGCGGATCATTGCAGCGCGGGCGTACTGATCGTCGAGTGCGCGCGGCAGCGGCACCGCGGTGTGCCGGTCCCGATGCGGAGCGGTTTCGTGGATCGCGTTGAAGCCGGCCGCAGTGACGATGTGCTCGGCGTGTACGAGGTGCGGTTCGGCGGGATACACGTCGAGGTGCTTCGGGTGGATCACGAGCGTCTTCCCGCGCGCGTGCGCGAGCAGCTGATCGAGTTCGTGCTCGGGACCGGCGTGCACGACGAGCGTGTGCGGGCCGTCGTGCAGCGCCGCGCCCGGCGCGGCGTGGGGGAGTGTCAGCGGCGTGATCGGGCCGGGCGGCGCGTACGGCAGCGGTTCGAGCGCGTGCACGGCTTGGTAGCGCGGAAGCGGCCCGTCCAGGCGCGGCGCGTACGCGTCCCAGCGCAGCGCGCGGGCGACCAGCCGCGCGCGCGGGAGCTCCAGGCCGCACAGCTCGCCGAGGATCCCGCCGGGGAACGCGTCCACGAGCAGCTCGTCGGGCTGGAGGTCGTCGAGCAACGCGCGCAACCAGGCACGAAACGCGTCCCGGTCCTCGCCGAGCCGGCGGGGGACGGGGATGACGGGCCGCCCGGCGGTCACGCGCGGGTCGCGCGCGTGCTTGGAGGCGGTGAGCAGGACGGCGTCCTCGCGGTCGCCGAGGACCTTGCGCGCGCGAGTGAGATGGCCGAGCCCGCCGCCGAGGGCGTAGTAGAGGATCACGGGCCCGTGGGATTGGGCCGGGCCGAGTGCGCGCGGGAGCGGGGCGGCGCGCCCCGCACGCGGCGGCGGCGCGTCATCGGACCGCCGCGAGGCGCGTCGCGCGCGTCTCGTGCAGCGCCTCGACGTAGGCGGCGATCTCGCGGTCGCCGTCGAGCGTCGTGCGGGCGAGCTCGCGGCACGCTTCGGCCATCCGCTCGCGCCCGGCGGCGTCCAGGCGTGCGGCGCGTTGCAGCGCCCACGCGGCGCGGGGCTCGTCGCCCGGCTCGAACAGGAACGCGGTCTCGCCGTCGGCGAGCACGTCGGCCATGCCGTCCACGCGCGCGGCGATCATCGGGACGCCGAGCGCGGCCGCTTCGACCAGCACGTTCGGGAGCCCGTCATAGAAGGACGGGATCGCCAAGAAGTCGCACGCGGCGTACCAGGGCAGCAGCTCGTAGCGGTCCAGGAACGGCAGCGCCGTGTGCTCGAGCTCGTGCTCGGCCAGCCAGGCCTCCATGTCCGGCGCCATCCAGCCCGCCAGCAGCAGGTGGAAGCGGTCGGCGACGCCGGAGCGCAGCAGCGCGTCGAGCAGGAAGACGCCGCCCTTCTTGGCCTTCAGCTGGCCGAACAGGCCGAGCGTGAGCCGGTCACGGCCCTCCCGCCAGGCGGCGGCGTGCGCGCGGTCGGACGGCGCGAGCGCCCACTCGCGCTCGATCCCGTTGGGAATCCACCGGGTGGTGGTCTCAGGGTGCATGGCCGCGATGCGCTCGACCTTCGAGCGCGAGTTGGCGATCACCAGCGCGCTGCGGCGCAGCGCGTCGTCGAGAACCGGCCGGCGCCGGATCGAGAAGACGGCGGCGTCGAAGTCGTTGCCGCGGATCAGCGTGATCAGCGGCGCCCCGAGCCAGGCGGCGAGCACCGGGCCGGCCATGATCGGGCGCGAGCCGCCGAACGCGACGACGTGCGTGTACGCGACCGGCTGCGCCTGCAGCGTCGCCCACGCCCGGTTGAGCGCGTGCGCCGGGTCGTCCTCCACCGCGCAGCTGAGATAGCGCCCGCCCGCCTGCTCCTCCAGCACCCATGGCCGGAACCCGCGCGCGGTCGGCACGAAGTGCAGGACGTCGACGAGCACGCCCGCGCGGCGCAGCCCGCGGACGATCCGGTCGCACGACTGCGCCATCCCGCCGCGGCTCGGCGGGTACGTCTCGGTCAGCCAGAGGGCGCGGAGCGGTTCAGGAGTCGCCGAAGCCGCCGCCGTCGTCGTCATCGTTGGGGTCGTCGTACCAGCGGTAGTCGGTGTCGCTCCAGTAGGGGTCGCCCGTGCCCCAGTAGACCGGCGAGTAGTCGCCTGTCCGGTACCAGCGGTGGCGGGAGCGGATGGCGTAGCCCGTCGCGTCCTCGTCGAGCGCCGCGTCCTCCTCGCGCTTGGCGGCGCACTCGACGCAGATCCCGGCCTGGGTGATGTGCTCGGGGCAGATGCGGCGCGAGCACACGCTGCAGGTGGCGACCGCGGAGTTCGCGCAGTCGCGCAGCGTGAAGAAGCCGCGCTTGCACGAGCACAGGTCCAGCCCTCCGAACGCGGCGGTCACAGCTTCTTCCTCCGCGCGGGCGCGACGCGCTCGTAGGCGCCCGAGATGAGCTCGATCAGCGACTCCAGCTGCGGGACGGCCTCCATGTTCGGCGCGACCAGCGTGCCGCCCAGCGTCACCTTGGTGTGCTTGTCGGCGGGCTTGAGCTTGACCTTCGGCGCCGCGCGCCCGCCCGCGGTCTTCGCGTACATGCGGTTGGACGCCGTCAGCGTGACCGTCAGCTCCGTCTTCTTCTTGTTCTTGGTCTTGCGCTTGATCTTCCCGCGCGGGTTCTTCTTCTCCTTGAAGGTGGAGCGCACGTGGTCGATCACGGCGAACTGGAGCCGCGACCCGTCGGCGAAGCGGGTGCGGCCCTGAAGCCAGATGTCGTCGTAGAAGGTGTCGACGATCTTGCGGTAGGGCGGCTTCTTGTACGGCGGCGTGCTGCGGGTCGCCTTGCCCGACTGCAGCGGCCCGCTGAGATCGACCCACAGCTCCAGCGGCGCGCCGGGCTCGATGTCCTCGCGCAGGATCGCCAGCAGCGGAAACGCGAACGTCCGCAACCCGTTCGGGACGTCGTTCTTGCGCGCGTAGCGGCGGGCGAAGAAGCCGCCGCCGCCCTGGCGGACCTGATCGGCGTGGCGGTCGTATTCGGCGACCGGCCCGAGCAGCGCGATCCACTCGTCCGGTGTGCGCGCGCCGGAGAAGCGGCGCGTGCGGACGATCTCCTGTTGTTGCGGCGTGAGGGCGTTGAACGCCTGCTTCACGGTGTTGGCCACGCCGGAATCCTCTCACCGTAGGCGGCTTGAAGGCGCGCCACGCTCGCCTCCCACGTGAAGTGGCGCTCGATGTGGGCGCGCGCGGCGGCGCCCATCCGCGCCCGCTCCTCGGGGAAGTCGAGCAGCACGCGGATGGCGCGGGCCAGCTCGCCGGGCCGGTCCGGGGCGACCAGCCGGCCGGTCTCGCCGTCCGTGATGAGCTCGCGGACGGCGGGCAAGTCGGACGCGACGACGGGTACGCCGGCCGCCATCGACTCGAGGATCTTCAGCGGCGCGCAGCCCTGGTGCACGTTGCGCGAGCAGTCGCGCAGCGGCGCGAGGCTCAAGAGCGCGTGGTCGCGCCAGCGCGCGAGCTCCTCCTCGGGCAGGGCGAAGTGCCAGTGGACCTCGACGCCGAGCCGCTCGGCCAGCTTGCGGTACGCCTTGGCGCGTCGCGGGTGCACGGACGCGCAGATCACGAGCGGGAGGCCGAGCCGGGCCACGGCCCGCAACGCGGTGTCCACGCCCTGCCACGGCTGCAGCGCGCCGAAGTAGAGGAGGTAGTCCTGCAGCGGTGGAGGTTCGGCCTGCGGGCGGATGTCCGCGCCGTTGGGGATGACGGTCGCGGGCACGGGCAGCCGGTTCGCCGTCACCTGCGACGGCGTGATGACGATGTCCGCCGCCTCCAGGCAGCGGCGCTCGAGCTCGGCCATCCGGTCGAGGCCGGGGATCGCGGGATACAGGAACGGCAGCTCGATCGAGGGCAGGCCGTTGACCTCGTAGACCGTGGTGAACGATCCGCCGTGCTCGACGATCGGGACGCCGCCCCACGGATCCCGGAAGTGGGCGATCTCGAGGTCGGGGAGGTCTTGCAGCAGCGCGGCCAGGCGCGCCCCGAAGCCCGCGGCGCGCTCGAGCACGTGCTCGGCCTCGCGCATGTAGCGGACGATCTCGACGTTTCCCTCGCGCTGGTACGGCGGCAGCCCGTCACCGCCGAGCACGTACAGCAGCCCGCCGCCGCTGCGCTCGAACAGGGCCCGGGCGAAGCGGTCGATGTGGACGGCGCTGCCCTTGCGCGACGGGAAGCGGTCGAACGCCACGTACAGCGCGCGGTGGGGCAGTGCCGGGATCAATTGGGAACCCAGGACTTGGCGGCGCTGGTCAACGTCCCTGCATGCAGGCTGGTCACTTCAGCGCGGCACGGGCGGCGGCGTCGCCGGGCACGCCGTGGACGGCGCCTCCGGGGAACGTCGCGGCGCTGCCGATGAACAGGCCCTTGAGCGGCGTGGCGTAGGGGGTGAGCTTGGGCAGCGGGCGGAACACGACCTGGTTGAGACGATAGGAGCCGCCGCCGACGTCGCCGCCGATCAGGTTCGCGTTGCGCGCCTCGAGCTCCCGCGGGCCCTGGACGTGGCGGGCGAGGATGCGGTCGCGGAAGCCGGGCGCGAAGCGCTCCACCTGCTTCTCCATACGCTCGGCCATCTCCGGCGTGTCCTTGACCCAGTCCACGCCCTTCTGCGGGCCGTGGGTGTAGGCCCAGGCCGTGTGCTTGCCCTCGGGCGCGCGGGTCGGGTCGGCGAGGCTCTGCTGGCCGAGCAGCAGGAACGGGTTGTCGGACAGGCCGTGGCGGGCCTGGTTGACGGAGTCGAGGAACTCCTGCTCGGAGCCGGCGACGTGCACGGTCCCGGCCCGGTGGACGTCCGGGTTCTCCCACGGGATCGGCCCGTCCAGCGCCCAGTCGACCTTCACCGTGGCCGCGCCGAGCCTGTAGCGGTTGAGCGCCGTGCGGTACCAGGTCGGGAGGTCGGCGAGCTGGGTCAACGCGCTCGGCATCACGTCGCCGATGACGAGGTTCGCGCGGAACTGGTCGTCGGCGGTCTCGACACCGGTGACCTTGCCCTCCGCGCTGGTGATCTTCATGACGCGCGCGTTGCAGCGCAGCTCACCGCCGAGGCTCTTGAAGTAGCTGACGAGCGCGTCGGTGAGCCGCTCCGCGCCGCCTTTCGGGGACGGCCAGCCGACGGCGTGACCGAGCAGGTTGAGGTAGAAGGCGGCGATCGCGGAGCCGTTGCCGTCCGGCGGCGTGTCGCCGTGCATGGCGGCGCCGTACAGCCACGCGCGCGAGCTCGGCTCGTGGAACAGGCGCCGGCCGAGGCCGGTGGCCTTGCCGGGGAGCAGGCGGGCGAAGTCGAGCAGACGGATCGGACCGGCGCCGGCGAGCAGCTTGATCGGGCCGCCGACCGGCGGGAACCCCGACAGCATCGTCGCCCGGACGGCGTCGAAGTTGTCCAGGAACGGCCTGGCGAACTGCGCCCATTTCGGGCCGTCGACCGGGCCGAGGCTCTCGATCGTGCGCTGCAGGTCGCGGTACAGGAGCTTGGCCTCGCCGTTCGGGAGCGGGTGCGCGTAGGCGGCCTCCGGGTGCGACCACTCCAGCCCGTGCTGGGCCAGCGGCATGCGGGCGAAGACGGGGGAGGCGGCGGTGGCGGGATAGACCGAGCTGAACGTGTCGTTGAGGAAGCCGGGCAGCGTCAGCTCCTCGGTGCGGACGGCGCCGCCGGGCGCGTCCGCGGCCTCGAGGATGAGGACCTGGCGCCCGGCTTCGGCGAGGCGGATGGCGGCGGCGAGCCCGTTGGGGCCCGCGCCGATGACGATCGCGTCAGTCACTGGGCTCCGAGGGCGATCGCGATCTGGTGCAGCATGCTGAGCTCCGGCTCGTTGCCGACGCCCCAGAACGCGTGCTGGGCGTCCTTGCCCTGGCTCTGGTAGGCCTTGTCGAGGTGCCAGCTCATCGGGTCCCACGTGCCGGCGGCGCGCGCGTAGGCCTTCCCGTCGAGCGCGTAGAGCACGAGGCGGTTGTGGCCGGAGCCCATGAAGTGGCCGGCGTGCGTCGTGAGGTCGAAGCCGACGAGCGGCTCGCCGCCCTCGGGCACGATCCGCGGCTCGCCGTGCTGCTTCATGCCGGCCTCGAGGCCCTCGAACCAGTTGTGCAGGGCCTTCGGGTCCTCGGGGGTGACCAGCGTCGTGATCGTCACGTAGCCGCGCGTCCACAGCGGGACGGGCTTGTCCGTGCCGGCCGCGACCTCGATCTCGAACGTCTGGTTGAGCAGGCCACCCGGGCGCAGCGGCGTGAAGCGGCCGAGCTCGGACGCGTAGTCGGGCCACGTCTCCGGCTTCGTGAGCGCAGCGATCACGGCTTCCGCGGACGGCATCTCGACCGGGTCGTAGGTGTGCCAGACCTGCTGGTCCAGCGGCGCGGACTCGGCGGTCAGCTCGCCCACCTTGGCCAGCGCGAGGCGGTGGGCGTGGTCGTAGGCGGCCTTGTCCTCGGGGGTCTCGAAGGCGATGCCCCAGCCGCGGCGCTCTGCGTCGGCGTAGGCCTCGGGGAACCAGTCGCCGATCAGGGCGGCGGCGCCGCGCTCGAGCGCCTCGCGGTCCAGCCAGCCCTTGTTGCCGAAGCGCTCGCCGCCGAATGCGCGGTGGAAGGCGGGGAGGTCGGTGACGCGCAGCCGGCGGGTCGGGTCCTTGCGGTACCAGTAGGTCGTCAGGACGCTGAACGCGAGGCGCAAGTCGTCGACCGCGCGCTCCTCGCGGGCCCGGCGGTAGTACGCGGCGTTGAGGAAGTCGGTGACCCAGGGGGCGGCGTCACGGCCCGCGATCGACGAGCCCGCCATCCGGGCGAAGCCGATGGGACCGGGCTGATTGGGGGCGGTGGTCTCGTTCGTCGTCATGGTCTTGATGGTCGTCTGCGAACCGGGCTTCCCCGTCGGGGTCGGCCACAAAGACGTTCCGTAGAAACTACTCGTGATCCTCGGGGCCGATCGTCTTGCCGACGGCGTGGATGACGCCGTCTACGGAGTCGCCCGCATCGTGGTCGCGTCTCCGTACGGTGCGTCGCTGCGCTCGTACGGGCGGGCGAGCAGCATGTAGGCGACGCCGACGGTGGCGACGATCCCGCACCCGAGCACCACGATCCAGTTGTCGTACCAAGCGACCTCGTCGCCGCCGCGCGGCCACGCCAGGTTCAGCGCGCCCGCGACGCCGTAGACGAGGGCGGCGACGTTGACCGGGAAGCCGTAGCGGCCGAGCGTGAACTTGCCGCTCGGGTTCCAGCCACGCGAGCGCGCGATCAGCGCGGCCAGCACGACCATCTGGAACGCGATGTAGATGCCGCAGGACGCGAACGAGATGACCTTCAGCAGCGCGCTCTCGCTGACGATCTCGGCGATCGCCACGACGGCGGCGGGGGTGAGGCAGGCGACGGTGAGCGCGACGGGCGGCACGTGGCGCTCGGGGGAGAAGCGGCTGAGTGCGTCGCTCGCCACGATCATCCGGTCGCGCGCGTACGAGTAGATGAGCCGGCTGGCCGCGGCCTGCAGGCTCAGGATGCAGGACACGAACGAGATCAGCACGACGATCGTGATGATCTTCGAGCCGACGCTGCCGAACACGTCGCTGAACACGGACCCGACCGGGTCCGCGTTCTCGCCGCTGATGATCGCGCTGAAGTTCGGCTGGGCGAGTATCAGCGCGGCCGTGATCAGCAACGCCGCGGCGCCGCCGACGTAGATCGTGCGGCGCATCGCCTTCGGGATCGTGCGGCCGGGGTCGGGCACCTCCTCGGCCACGTCACCGCAGGCCTCGAAGCCGTAGAACAGATACAGGCCGAGCAGGGACGCCGCCAGGAACGCGCCGAGGTAGCTCCCGTCACCCTCGGTCCCGAGCGAGTCGAAGAACACGCTGAAGTCGTGCTGGCGCTCGAACAGCAGCAGCCACAGGCCGACGGCCAGCGCGCCGATGAGCTCGGCGACGAAGCCGGCCATCGCCACGCGGCCGAGCGTCTTCGTCCCGCTCAAGTTGATCAGCAAGCACAGGACCATCAGCGCCGCCGCGATCAACACCGTCGTGGTGCGCGTGGGCGTGAAGCCGAACAGGCTGCCGACGAACACCACCGCGCCCGTGGAGACGGACGCGACGGTGGCGATCAGCGCCCAGCCGTAGATCCAGCCGGTCAGCCAGGCCCAGCGCCGGCCGATCAGCCGTCTTGCCCACGGATAGATCCCGCCCGCGACCGGGAACTGCGCGACGATCTCCGCGAACACGAGCGCCACGAGCAGCTGCCCGATCCCCGCGATCACGATGCTCCAGATCATCGGCGGCCCACCGGCCACGAACCCGAGCGCAAACACGCTGTAGATCCCCACGACCGGCGACAGGTACGTGAACCCGAGCGCGAAGTTCTCCCACAGCCCCATCCGCCGCTCGAAGCGGCTCTCGTAGCCCAGCTCCTTCAACCGTGCGGCGTCGTCCATGGCGCGGAAACATTTCACGCTTTCCGGACGGACTTGTGACATTTGCGGCTTGCCGGTTCCCAGGAACCTCTGAGGGTGCGCCCAGGCCGCTCGCAGCCGGCAGGTCGATGGTGGGCGCATGTCAACCCTCGCCCTTGATCAGCCGCGCCGCCGGGCCGGTTCTCTTTCTGCCCTCCGGGCGCTCGTCCAGCGACCGGAGCTGCTCGTCCTGCTCGCGCTCGCGGGAGGGCTGAACCTGTGGGCGCTCGACCTCAACGGCTACGCGAACGACTACTACGCGGCCGCCGTGCGGTCGATGACGCAGTCCTGGCACGCGTTCCTGTACGGCTCGTTCGACGCCGCCGGTCTGCAGACCGTGGACAAACCGCCGCTCGCGCTGTGGGTGCAGGCACTGTCGGCGCGCGTGTTCGGGTTCAACTCGTGGGCGCTGCTGGTGCCGCAGGCGCTGATGGGGGTCGCGACCGTCGGGTTGACCTACGACCTCGCGCGCTCGCGGTTCGGCCGCGCCGCCGGGTTCGTGGCCGGGCTGACGCTCGCGCTGACGCCGATCACGGTCGCGATGGCGCGCCACAACAACCCGGACGCGCTGCTCGTGCTCTGCCTGGTGGCCGCGGTATGGGCGCTCGACCGGGGCCTGCGGCGCGAGGGCAGCCTGAAGTGGCTCGTGCTCAGCGGCGTGTTCGTCGGCCTCGGGTTCGAGACGAAGATGGCCGCGGCGCTGCTGGTGGTCCCGGGGCTCGCGCTGGCGTGGTTCTGCGTAGCGCCGAAGGGCCGCGTCACCGCGGCCAAGCAGCTGCTCGTCGGCGGCGCGGCGATGGCCGTGGTCGGCCTCGCGTGGCCGATGCTGCTGTGGCTGACGCCCGCGAGCGAGCGCCCGTACGTCTCCGGCACCGACGACAACTCGATCTGGTCGCTGATCCTCGGCTACAACGGCCTCGGCCGGCTGTTCGGCCAGGACGGCGGACCCGGCGGCGGAGGCGGCGGCGTGTTCGGCGGCGAGGCCGGGCCGGCGCGCCTGCTCAACGCGGCGCTCGGCGGGCAGGCGGGCTGGCTGATCGGCTTCGCGCTGGTCGCGGCGCTCGGCCTGCTGCTCACCTCGCGCCTGCGGCGCGACGACGCGCGCACGGGCTACCTGATCGCCGTCGGCGGCGCGTTCGCGGTCACGGCGGTCGCGTTCAGCCGCGCTTCGGGCATCTTCCACCCGTACTACGTGGCCGCGCTCGCGCCGTTCACCGCGCTGCTCGTGGGCGCGGGCTGGAGCCTGCTGCGCAGCCGCACGTGGGGTCCGCTGCTGATCGCCGGCGGTCTCGCGACCGAGATCGTCGTGATCGCCGACAGCGCCACCGACCTCAGCTGGGCCACGGGCGTGCTGCTCGTCCTCGGCGCGGTCGCGGCGGCGGTGATCGTGTTCGCACCCAAGCTGCGCGCGATCGCGGCGGCGGCCGCCGTCGGCCTTCTGTTGTTCGCACCCGCGTCGTGGGCGGTGCGGACGCTCGGCCACGCGACGAGCTCGACGTTCCCGGCGGGCGGCCCCGCGTCGCAGGGCATGGGCGGTGGCCGCGGCGGGCTCCCGGGTGGGAACGGGCAGGGCGGCCCAGGCGGCGGCGGGTTCGCGCCGGGCATGGGCGGCGCGGCGCCCGGCGCCACCGGCTCGTCCGGCACGAACAGCGGCGGCGCCGCGGCGCCCGGCCCGGGCGGTGGCGGCGGCATGTTCGGCGGCGACACGAGCGCGCTGACCGAGGCGGTCGCGTACGCCAACGCCAACGGCGGCGGCACCGTCGTGGTCTCCAGCCAGTCGGGCGCGGCGCAGTCAATCGTCGAGTCCGGCGCCGACGTGGCCGCGATCGGCGGCTTCTCCGGCCGCGAGACGGTCGTGACCGCCGAGTGGCTCGCAGACGCCGTCGAGGACGGGCGGATCCGCTGGATCATCGCCTCCTCCGACAGCGGCGGGATGCGCGACGGGCGCACGGGCGCGTCGCACGCGATGACGATCGCCACGCAGGTCGGCAAGGCCACGACCATCGACGGCCTCTACGACCTCCAGGGCACCGCCGATGAGATTCGCACCGCGGCGTAGTCTTCGTTGACAGAGGGGTGGCACCGGGGCGTGCTTCCTTCTCACCTATCCCACCGGTAGTGCGCCCGCTCTCCACCCCTCTCCTGTTGCTGATGGTCCGCCGCGAGCGGCTCGTGTTCCTCGAGCCCGGCGGCGGACCCGACGCACGCACGGACGAGGTGCTCGCGCGCATCGAGGCGCGGGCCGCCGAGCTCGGGTACGTGTTCAGCAAAGGGCTCTACGCCCAGCTGAACGTCACGCCTTCGGCCGAGCTCGCCGGCATCGGCGACGATCTGCTCCAGCAGCTCGCCACCGAACGCGGCGCGCACGTCCCGCACGTGCCGCTGTTTCGCAACTTCCCGGACTCGACGCCGCAGGACACGTTCCAGCTCTACCTCGAGCGCACGCTCACGCACGTGTTCGCGAGCCCGGACCAGCCCTGCCTGAACTGCACGACCGTCGACCACGTGTACGTGCTGGACCCGTGCGGGCACCTGGTGTGCGCGAACTGCTGGGACGCGACCGACTACAGCGCCTGCCCGATCTGCCACCGCCGGGTCGCACTGGACAACCCGTTCGTGCAACCCGCGCCGCAGCGCGAGCCGCTGTGGGACCCGCGCGAGCTCACCCTGCTCGACATCGGCCGCGACCTGGACGCCACGGCGACGTCCATCTACACGGAGCTGCTCGCGCGGACCACGCCGCTGAACCGCCAGGACCGCGAGGACCTCAAGACGCTCGTGCGCCACTGCGGCGTCGAGCTCGTCCCCGCCCACATCCTTGTGCGCGAGACGATGGCGCTGATCTTCGGCACCTGGCTGGAGTTCGACGTCGCCCGTCCGCACCTGAAGACCGCGACCGACGTGCTGCGCGTGCTGTTCGTCGCGCTCGGCGGCGAAGCGGACCTCGTCGCGGCGCCCAAGCCGCTGCCGAACATCCCGCGCCCGGTCCGGCGCTTCGTCCTGACCGTCCTGGAGGCCATCCCACAGGACCAGCTCGCGGAGGACATGCGCCGCCACGCGACCCACTGGAAGCGGATCGGCGAGAAGCTGCACCCGTACGAGTTCCAGGCGCGCTACCCGAACGTGGCGCTCGCGTTCGCCGCGATCCGCCGCACGCGCGTGGACGACGACTTCACCGCGGGCAGCACCGCCACGGTCACGCGTGAGCGCGTTCGCCTGCGCACGTTCGCCACCCAGCTCGAGGAGGCGCTCGCCGCGCAGGACGCCGAGCTCGCGCTGGAGCTCGCGCAGCGCCGCCCGGGCGAGCTCGTCCGCCGCCTCGACCACCTCCTGCGCGCCGGCGCGGACGCGATCCCCGCGCTCGCCGCCGCCGCGCCGAGCGTCCCCGCGCCGCTGCTGCTGACCGCGATGGCGTCGATCCGCACCCGCGCGCGGCCGCTGCCCACGCGCGTGTTCTTCCCGCGGGGCGAGGTGACGAAGGCGTTCGCCACCGAGGACACGCGCGCGCCGCTCGACCAGGCCACGATCGACGCCGTCGTCGAGACCATCCAGCGCGAGCTGATCGCCCGCGCCGCCCGCGCGGAGCCGCTGGACACCGTGCTGCTCGACGAGGCCGCCAAGGACCTCACGCTCCCGTTCCGTGAGCGTCACAGCGCCCGCGCGCTGCGGACCGTCGCGCGCGGCAGCCGCCTCCCGCTGCCGCCCACCGACAACCTGCGGCTGTTCCTGCACTGGACCGAGCCCGAGCACACGCGCGTGGACCTCGACCTCAGCGTCGCGCTCTACGACGCCAACTGGCGGATGGTCGGCCTGTGCGACTACGCGTCGCTGCGCCACGAGGGCGCGACCCACTCGGGCGACCTGACGTCCGCGCCGGCCCCGCTCGGCGCCTCCGAGTTCGTCGATCTCGACCTGCCGCAGCTGACGGCGGCCGGCGTCGCGCACCTGGTCACGATCGTCTTCTCCTACAACAACGTCCCGTTCGACGCGATGACCGACGCCTTCGCCGGCTTCATGAGCGGCCGCACGCAGCAGGGCGCGATCTTCGACGCCCGGACCGTCGAGCAGCGCTTCGACCTGCAGGGCAACGCGAAGATCGCGGTCCCGGCGATCCTCGACCTGCAACGCCGCGAGCTGCTGTGGGCCGACGTGAACCTGCCGCCGACGATGCGCTTCCACAGCGTCGGCGGCTACCGCGCGACGCTCGCCCACATCGGCCAGGATCTCCAGGTCTACTTCAGCTCCGGCGCGCGCCCCACGCAGTGGGACCTGCAGGCCGTGCACGCCGCCGCACGGGCGCGCCGCGTGATCGTCCGGCGCCGCGACGGCACGCTCGAGGCCTTCACGGCCGAGCCGGCACCCGCGTTCATCGCGCGCCTCGAGATCCGGGGCGAGCCCACCACCGAACGGCCCGACCCGACGCCCGAGACGACCCGAATGCTTTGACTTAAGATACGCACTAGGGATTACCCCGATGTGCGTACGCGCGCGTCCTGAGAGCCTCGGCGCACCATGCGCTCCCTCCCGGCCACGGCGCTCGCCGCGCTCCTGCTCCTCGCCGTCGTGCTCGCTCCCGGCTCCGACCCCGAGCGTGAACCCGCACCCGTCCCGAGCCGTCCCGCGCCCGTCGCGCACCTCGGCGCGCCGCTGACCGGTCCCGCGCCCGGCGACCGGGCCGAGCACGTCCTCGACTACGTGCGCGCGCAGGGCAAGCTCCGCGCGCGGGACGTCAAGGCGCTCAAGCGGGAGCGGTCGACCACGACGAACGGCCTCACGCGCCTGCGCTGGCGCCAGCAGCGCGACGGCGTGACGCTGATCGACGGGGACCTGCGGGCGACGGTCACGCGCGACGGCCGGATTGTGAGCGTCGGCGGCGAGGTGCGGCCCGGTATCGCGGACGCGGACACGACGCCGTCGATCACGGCGAGCGCCGCCCGTGCCGCCGCCGCGAAGCGGACGAAGGGACCGGCGACGGCCACGGTCAAGCGCGCCGGGACAGCCGGCAAGCGCGCCACCACGTTCGCCAACGGCGACCGCGCCCACCTCGTGCTGACCGCGCACACCGGCGACGTCAAGCTCGCCTGGCGCGTGATCCGTGAGCAGGGCGACGCGCTCTACGACCAGCTCGTGGACGCCCACACCGGCGCCGAGCTGCGCCGGGTCAACCGCGCCCAGCGCGCCACCGCGCTCGCGTTCGAGAACTGGCCGGGCGCGCCCATCGGCGGCAAGCAGCAGCCGGTCAGCCTCGACGGCTGGCTCTCGTCCGGTGCCGCCACGCTGTTCGGCCGCCGTGCCGACGTCTGGCTCGACCTCGACGGCGACCGCGAGAACGACCCCGAGGACCGCACGCTCGCCAGCTCGCCCGGCAACTGGAGCTACACGCGCATGGCGTTCCCCGGCCAGGACTGCCCGACGGTCGGCTGCTCGTGGGACCCGGCCCGGCCCGCCACGACCCGGATCAACCGCTACCAGGCCGCCACGCAGGCGTTCGTCACGCTCAGCCGCGTCCAGGACCACTACCGCGCCGCGCCGATCAGCTTCGACGCGTTCCGCGACGACGACCCGGTGAAGGTGCTCGTCAACGCCGGTTCCGACGGCCTGACGATCAACGACAGCGGCATCGTCGTCTACCCGGAGGGCACGAGCCCCGTGATGCGGCTCTCGCTGGTCCTCAACCACCGCCCGCCGCTGCCGGCGGTGAGCTCCGCGGAGGAGCCGGCGACGATCGCGCACGAGCTCGCGCACGGGCTCGCCGGGCGGCTGGTGACCGACGGCGAGGGCTGGGAGGCGCTCACGCAGCTGCAGGCCGACGCGCTCGACGAGGGCCTGGCCGATTTCTACGCGCTCGACTGGCTCGTCGACACGGACGCGATCGCCGACGGGCCCGCGAGCGGGGACGTGCGCTTCGCGCGCTTCGCCGACCCGCAGAGCCTCGTCTACCGCCATCAGGGGATCGACACGCCCGTGGACGAGGGCGGCTTCACCTACGACCACTACGGCATGATCGACGCCGACGGGCCCGAGCCGCACGCCGACGGCGAGATCATCGCCCAGACGCTGTGGGACCTGCGTGACGCGCTGATCGCCGCGTACGGTCAGCAGGACGGGCTGCACCGGGTCCGCCTGCTCGTGACCGAGGCGCTGCGCGAGGTCCCGGCCGAGCCGACGTTCCTGGACTTCCGCAACGCGCTGCTGCTGGTGGACGAGAACGTCCTCGCCGGGGCGGAGAAGGACCGCATCTGGACGGTGTTCGCCGCGCGCGGGATGGGCTGGTACGCGGCCGCGACGGACGCCGACGACGCCGACCCGAAGGCCGACCACACCAAGCCGAACACGGCCGCGCAGCGCGCCGTGGTGCACGGCGTCGTGCGCGACCGCGACAGCGGCGCGCCGCTCGCCAACGCGCAGGTCCGCTTCAGCGCCGGCCGGCGCCTGACGCCGGACCTGACCGCCCGCACCAACGCGCAGGGTGAGTACGCGATCGCCAACGTGCCGGTCGGGACCTACGGCAAGCTGACCGTGGACGCGGTCGGCTACGAGCGTGCACAGCGCCCGAACCTGGCCGTCGGCGGGCCGGCGACTCAGGCCGACCTCACCGCCCGGCGCAACTGGGCGGACGCGCGGATGGGCGCCGAGCTCGTCAGCGAGCCGCAGGAGAACGAGCCGCCGCCGCACTCCTGCCGCGCGCAGGCCGTGCTCGACGGCAGCGCGAAGTCCGGCTGGCGCACGGAGAACAGCGGCCCGCGCACGATCGAGATCAAGCTCCCGGCCGACGTGCGCGTGAGCGGCTTCGCCCTGAACCCGACGCCGCGCTGCCGCGCCGCGGACGGGATGATGCCGCAGACCGCGGTCATCGAGACCTCGGACAAGGCGGGCCGCGCCTGGGCTTCCGTCGGGACGATCCAGCTCGCGGCGGGCCACCGCCACAAGTTCCTCCAGCGGCCCACGTCCGGGGCGATCGAAGGCGTGCGCCGCGTGCGGCTGACCCTCTCGGACCCGCTCGACCCGGCCGCGAAGGACCTCTCGATCGCCGAGTTCATGGTCTTCGCGACGCCGGTGCACCCGCCGCGGGCCGTGTTCGCCGCGACGCCGGACGCGCCCGACGTCGACGAGGAGGTCACGTTCGACGCGCGCGGCTCCAAGGCGGGCTCGGCGGCGATCGTCGGCTACCGCTGGGACCTCGACGGCGACGGCACCTACGAGCGGGACACGGGCACGACACCGACCGTCAAGCACGCGTTCGACGAGAGCGGCACGCACACCGTGCGGTTGCAGGTGACCGCGCAGGACGGCGAGACGGACGAGTTCCGGGCGGCGGTGGCGGTCGGGCTCGGCGTCGAGATCTTCGACCTCGGCACGGCCGCCCCGGAGGACCACCAGGGGCGGGCGGTCGCGATCACGCCCCGCGGCGACGTCGTCGGCATGACGGGTCAGATCGGCCGCCCGGAGGACCCGTGGACGGGCACGACGCACGCGCTGCGCTACCGCGACGGCCAGCCCGCGGCGCTGGCCGGCCTGCCCGGCGCGACGCGCACGATCGCGTGGGACGCGAACGATCTCGGCCAGACCGTCGGCGTCTCCGACGACGACACGAGCACCGCCAACACGCGGGCGGTGCTGTGGAACGGCGACGTCCCGACCGACCTGGGCACGCTCGGCGGCACCTGGGCGCTCGGGCAGGGCATGAACAGCGGGGGCACGGTCGTCGGCGAGTCCGCGCTCGACCGCGACCGCTGGCGCGCGTTCGTCAAGCCGCTGGGCGCGCCGATGGAGGACATCCAGGTGCTGGCCGGCGTGCCCGAGCGCGAGCGCACGAACGCCTCGGCGACGGACGTCAGCGACAGCGGCGTCGTGGTCGGCTGTGTCGGCATGCCCGAGCCGGACCGCTGCGGCCAGCCGATCCGCTTCAGCGGCGGGACGCTGACGCGGCTCCCGAGCCTGGCCAGCGGCGCGGCCCTCAGCATCAACGAGTCGGGGGAGATCGCGGGCTGGGTGTCCGACCATGCGCTCCACGGCCACCAGGCCGCGCGCTGGAGCGCGGCGGGCACGCTCGAGCGCATGGACGACCTCGGCGGTCCGTCCGTCGCGCGGACGATCAACGAGGCGGGGACGATCGTCGGCCACGCCGGAGACCAGCTCGGGCGCACGATCGCCTTCCGCTGGCGGCGCGGGCGCCCGATGGAGGACCTCAACCGCTACGTCCGCGGCACGCGCTGGTCGCTGGTCAGCGCGGAGGGCATCAACGACCGCGACGAGATCGTCGGTACCGGCCTGGTCGACGGCGTGCGCCGCGCGTACCAGCTCTCGCTCGGCCCGTGCCGAGTGTGCGTGGAGCAGGTGACCCTGCAGGAGCGCGACGTCGCCAGCGGTGAGTGGGCGCCGGTCGGCGCCGACGGAACCGTGGACGGAAACCGCGTGCGCGCGCTGGTGAAGGTCGCCAACCGTGACACGCGCCACCACGTCGCGCGCGTGAACGCCCATGACGAGAACGTCGGCGCGTTCTTCGCCGCGCCCGTCGACCCGGTCTCGCTCGAGCCCGGACAGGAGCGCACGGTCACGCTCGAATACGACACCGAGGGCCTGGCCTGGAACGCCGCCGGCGGTCCCGACTCCGACCACGTGATCCGCTTCCTCGCGAGCCGCGGTCGCACGACCTACAACAGCCGCGGCGCGGTGCTGAAGATCCGCCCGAAGCCGCTGGTGCTCGTGCACGGCGAGTTCGCGACCGCGGGCGCGTGGGACGCGATGGCCGAACAGGTCCGGCGCGTGCACCCGGACTGGCGTGCCGTCCCGGTGGGCGGCATGGACACGGGCAACTGGACCGCGCTGGACCGCGAGACGCCCGGCGTCGAGCGCAACGCGGCGGTCCTGGCCGAAGCGGTCCGCACCGTGCGCATGGACGAGGACGCCGCGCGCGTGGACGTCGTCGCCCACGGCCTCGGCGGCCTGATCGCGCGCCAATACGTGCACACCCTGTCCGACCTCGCGACCCCGGTCGAGCATCTGCTGATGCTCGGCACGCCGAACCTCGGCACCCCGTGCGCCGAGCTCGCGCACGTGCCCGCCGTCTACCAGCTCCGGCGCGAGCTGGTTGCCGCGTTCAACACGCGCGTGACCGAGCGTCGCGGCGTGCAGTTCGCGGCCTTCTCGGGCTCGGCGGCCGCCGGTACCTGCGGCACGGCCGAGCCGGGCGACGGCGTGTCCGGCGTGACGAGCCAGCGCTGGACGCTCGAGGACGTCCGCGAGGCCCCGGTGCTCCACGGCGAGATGATCGACTCCGGCCTCGTGCTGCGCTCATTCATCGTCCCGCACGTGGCCGGCCTGCCCGAGGGCCCGGGCGCGCCCGCCGGCGAGAAGCGCGCGGCGGCGGACGACGAGGGCGCCGCGGCGCCGCGCGCTCGGGCCGCGGCCGCGGACGTGGGCGAGGACGCCCCGCGCGTGCTCGGGCGCACCCACGACCTGCTCGCGCGGGAGCTGGTGGCGCTCGCGCCGGGCGCGACGGTCGACACGCCGCTCACGGTCGACGGCGGCTCGCGGATCGCCGTGCAGGTGCTCGCCTCGCCGCGGGTCACCGCCGAGCTGGTGGCCCCGAACGGGACCGTCGTGCAGCGCATCGTGGCCGGGCAGGGCGAGGGCCGGGCGCCGGTGCGGTCGCTCGTCGCCGACGACCCGGATCGCGGGCGCTGGCTCGTGCGGCTGCAGTCGACGGCGCAGGCCGCCGAGCAGGCGCAGGTCGCCGCGCAGCTCGAAGAGGACCGGTGGGAGCTCGACCTGCGGTACGGGCGCGCGCCCGGTGGCGGACCCACACCGCTGCTCGCGATCGTCGAGCGCGACGACCGGCGCGTCCCGGGCGCGACCGTCGACGTGTCCGTCAAGCGCGAGGGGCGCGCGCCGGTCACGGTGACGCTGCTCGACGAGGCCGGCACGGGCTGCTATCGCGGCGCGGTCCAGCTGGAGGCGGGCGCGGCCGTCGCCACGCTGCGCGCGCAGGCGCTCGGCCAGCTGCGCCTGCGCGAGGCGTGGATGGAGGTGCGCGCCGGCGACGGCGCTGCGCCGGCCTGCCCGGCCCGCGCGGGCCGCAACGGCGAGCTCGTGTTCAACCAGCTGATCGGCACGCAGCGCTCGTGGGGGGCGGTCAAGCCGTCCGGCCAGCCGGTCGACCCGCCGCCGCTGTCGCCGTTCGTCCAGCGGGCCGCGCACTCGCCCGACGGGACGCGCATCGGGCACGTCAGCGTCGCCGGCGTGACGATCGCGAACGCCGACGGCAGCGAGGAGCGCACGCTGCCGCTGCCGCCCGCGCACCAGCGCAGCGGGCTCGCGTGGGCGCATGACGGCCGTCGCGTCGCGTACTCGGAGTGCCAGGAGCTCGCGCGCTGCGGGATCGTCATCCACGACCTCGAGGCCAACACGCGCACGGTCGTCCCGAACACGCAGGACGTCGACGCCAAGGAGCCCACCTGGTCGCCGGACGGCGAGCGGCTCGCGTTCACGGGCGCGCTCGCGGACGGCCGAGACATCTACGTCATCGACGTGGACGGCGGCGCCCGCGCCGCGATCACGCGCGGCATGGCGATCGCGACCTCGCCCGCGTGGTCACCGGACGGCTACCGGATCGCGTTCAGCGGTTTCGACCAGTACCGGCGCGACGACCAGCACTACATCGACGCGGAGATCTTCACCGTCGAGCCTGACGGCACGGGCCTGAGCAACCTCACCCGCGACCCCGAGTGCGACGACGACTGTCCGCTCTTCGACAGCGACGAGAACCCCGTGTGGTCCCCGGACGGGCGCCGGATCGCCTACACGTCCGAGCGCGGCGAGACCGTCGAGCGATCGTTCCACGTGTGGACGATGCGGCCCGATGGGGGCGGCAAGCGCAAGCTCACCAGCGGCGTCGCCTGGCGCGAGCGGCCGAGCTGGCGCGCACTGCCGTACCTGCAGGACCCGACGCCGCCCGAGTGCGACGAGCTGACCGCGACCGTCCCGCACGACGGCCGCCTGCGGATCAAGCTCATGTGCGGGGACCCGAACGGCGATCCGCTCAGCGTCCGCGTGCTCACGCCGCCGGCGCACGGCACGCTCGGGGCGGTCGAGGACGACCACACCGTCGTCTACACGCCGTCCGCCGGCTACGCGGGTGCCGACACGTTCACGTACGCGGCCTCCGACGGAGACAACGATGCCTCGCCGGCGACGGTGAACCTGACCGTCCAGGCGGCTCCGCCTCCGCCGCCCCCGCCGCCCCCGCCGCACGTCGGCGGTGCCGTCGGTGGCGGCGGCGGGGCCGGTGGCGGCGGCCCGTCGCACGGCCAGGACGATCCCGCGCCGCCCGGCGGCAGCCTCCCGCCGAGCTGCAACGTCGACCCGCGGACGAACCAGTGCTTCATCTCGATTCCGTGCGCGCCCGGCGGCGACATCAGCAACTGCACGATGAGCCTGAGCGAGGTCGCGGGCGGCGCGTCCGCGGCGAAGGCGCCGAGACGCGCGAAGCTCGTCAAGCCGGTCAAGCTGCGCGTCCCCGCGGGCACGACGGCCAGGCTCAAGATGCGGCTGACGCCGGGCGCGGTGAAGCGCCTCAAGCGGGCCCCGCTGAAGGTCCGGCTCAAGCTCGAGGTGCGCGCGACGGGCAGCGGCAAGCTGCTGTCCCGCCAGACGCGCACCGTGACCTTCAGGAAGGGGAAGCGCTAGGCGTCAGCATTGGAGTGCTGATCGGTGTCGCCCAGCGGCGAGTCGTCGTCCGCGGGCGCCGCGGGTGGCGTGTCCTTGTTCTCTGAGGACTCGCCGCCCTCGGCCCCGGGGGAGTTGTCCGTGCGGTCCTTCTCGTCACCGTCCATGCCGTTCTCCTACCCACCTTGGATAGGGTCCTCGCAATGAGTGAGGGACTGTCGGTCATCCAAGCGGTGCTGCGTGAACAGCGGACGGAGCTGCTGGACGCCTGGGTACAGGCGCAGTTGGCGGCGCCCGGCGTACGCACGGACCTGATCTCCGAGAGCGAGCTCCGGGTCGAGAGCGACCGCTTCCTGACCGCGCTCGCGATCGCCGTCACCGAGTCATCGACGGCTGACACCTCCGGCCCGGCCTGGGACGCGATCCGCGAGCAGCTCACGAACCTCAGCCGCACGCGCGCGACGCGCGGGTTCACGCCGACCGAGACGGCGACGTTCGTGTTCTCGTTCAAGGAGCCCCTGTTCGGCAAGCTGCCCGATGGCGCGGCGATATGGGCCGCGACGCAGCTGATCGACAACCTCGGCCTGTTCACCGCCGAGGCCTACCTGCGCACGCGCGAGGACGTCATCCGGCGCCAGCAGGACGAGCTGATCGAGCTCTCGACGCCGGTCGTCAAGCTCTGGCAGGGCGTCGTCGCGCTGCCGCTGATCGGCACGCTGGACTCGGCTCGCACGCAGGTCGTGATGGAGAGCCTGCTGCAGAAGATCGTCGAGACCGACTCAGCGATCGCGATCATCGACATCACCGGCGTCCCGACCGTGGACACGATGGTCGCCCAGCACCTGCTCAAGGCGGTCACCGCCGCGCGCCTGATGGGTGCTGACTGCATCATCTCCGGCATCCGCCCGCTGATCGCCCAGACGATCGTGCACCTCGGGCTGGACCTGTCCGAGGTCACGACCAAGTCGAGCCTGGCGGACGCGGTGACCGTCGCACTCGAGCGCACGGGCCATCAGATCGTGCGCCGCAAGGCGCCGGTCGCGACGGCGGAGTAGCCGGGATGGACCGCGTGAACCGGATCCCGATCCTCAAGCTCGGCCACCTGCTGCTGGTGAGCATCCAGGTCGACATGCACGACCGGATGGCGCTCGCGCTGCAGGAGGACCTGGCCGAGCGGATCGCGGAGACGGGCGCCCGCGGCGTGCTGATCGACATCTCCGGCCTGGAGTTCATCGACTCCTTCATCGGGCGCATGCTGTCCGACATCGCCGGGATCGCGCGCGTGCTGGACGCCGATACGGTGGTCGTCGGCATGCGGCCCGTGGTGGCGATCACGCTCGTGGATCTCGGCCTCACGCTGCCGGGCGTGCGCACGGCGCTCACGGTCGAGCGCGGCATGGCGATGCTCCCCGCACCGACCGTCGACGAGGATCCGGGCGACGAGGAGGCGGAGACCGCTGGCCCTTGACGAACCGCTCCCGCTGCGCACGGACGAGGACGTCGTGCGCGCGCGTCACCGCGTGCGGGAGCTGGCCCAGCAGGCCGGCCTGCGGCTCGTCGACCAGACGAAGTTCGTGACCGCCGTCTCCGAGCTGGCGCGCAACACGATCATCCACGGCGGCGGCGGCCGGCTGCGCGCCGGGCTGCTGCTCGACGGCGCCCGCCAGGGCGTCTACGCGACCTTCGAGGACGACGGACCCGGGATCCCGGACGTGCAGATGGCGCTCACCGACGGGTTCAGCACCGGCACCGGGCTCGGCCTGGGGTTCGGCGGGGCGCGCCGGCTCGTGAACGACTTCGACGTGCGGGACAACCCGACCGGCGGCACGATCGTGCGCGTGGCCACATGGCGCTGAGCGCCCCGGCCCGCCTGCGCGTCGACGATCCCTCCGGAGTGGCACCCGCGCGCCGTGCGGTGGAGCAGCTCGCGGACGACCTCGGCTTCGACGAGCAGCGCAAGGGCGAGGCCGCGATCGTCGTCACCGAGCTGGCCACGAACCTCGTGCGCCACGCCGGCGGCGGCGAGATCATCCTACGCGTGAACCGCACGCGGGGCGCGACGATCGACGCGATCGCGTGCGACCGCGGCCCGGGGATCTCCAACCTCGCGCGCGCCCGCGACGACGGCTACTCGACCGGCGGCGGCCCCGGCAACGGCCTCGGCGCGATCGGCCGCATGTCCACGATGGACCTCCAGTCCGGGCCGGGCGGCGCGGTCGTGCTCGCGCGCCTCGGCGGCGAGGTGCCGCCGCTGGATGGGCTCGCGCTGGCGATGGCGGGGGAGAGCGCGAGCGGTGACGCGTGGGGCTCGGTCACCGACGGCGAGTTCACGACGATCCTGCTCGCGGACGGGCTCGGCCACGGCGACGCCGCCGCCGCGGCGGCCAACACCGCCGTGCGCGAGCTCAGTCCCGGGCTGGACGCCACGGCCGCGCTCACCCGCATCCACGGCGCGCTGCTGCCCACGCGCGGGGCCGCGGGCGCGGTCGCGCGCTGGAACCGCCGCACGGGCGCGCTTCAGTACGCCGGCATCGGCAACATCGCGGCGACGATCGTCATCGAGGGCGAGACGCGCTCGCTCGTGTCGATGCCCGGCATCCTCGGGCACGGCGTCCAGCGCCCGCGCGCGTTCGACTACGGGTTCCCGCCCGGCGCGCTGCTCGTCATGCACTCCGACGGATTGCGGTCCGGCTGGGACCTGAACGCGTATCCGGGCCTGCCGCGCCGCGACCCGCTCGTGACCGCGGCGGTGCTGATCCGGGACTTCGAGCGCGGCCGCGACGACGTGAGCGTGGTGGTGGCGCGCGGATGAACGCGCCGATCGGCGACGAGGTCGCGCGCGTTGACCTGCGCCACGACGAGGGCGTGGTCACGGCGCGCCAGCGCGCGCGCGACGTCGCCGAGCTGCTCGGGTTCGACCGGCTCGAGCAGACGCGGATCGCCACCGCGGTGTCCGAGCTCGCGCGCAACGCGCACCGCTACGCCGGCGGCGGCGAGGTGCGCATCAGCTGCGGCGCGAACGCGATGCGCGTCGAGGTGGTCGACGCGGGCCCCGGGATCCCGAACCTGGAGGAGGTCCTGCGTGGCGACTACACGTCGGCCACCGGGCTCGGCCGCGGCCTGGTGGGCGTGCGTCAGCTGATGGACGAGTTCGAGATCGAGGCGGCGCGCGGCACCCGCGTGCGCGTGGCCAAGCGGCTGCCCGGGCCGGCGCCCGACGCGCGCGAGGTACGCGCCGAGCTGGCCCGGCGCGGCGCCGTCAACCCGTTCGACGAGGTCTCGCGCCAGAACGAGGAGCTGCTGCAGGCGCTCGGCGAGGTGCGGGCGCGCCAGAAGGCGATGCTCGCACTCAACCGCGAGCTGGAGGAGACCAACACCGGCGTGGTCGCGCTCTACGCCGAGCTCGACGAGCGCGCGCAGCGGCTGCGCGACGCCGACGAGCGCAAGTCGCGCTTCTTGGCGGACATGTCGCACGAGCTGCGCACGCCGCTGAACTCGATCATCGCGCTCGCGGAGCTGCTGCTGAGCGGGAAGCCGCCGCTCGCGAGCGAGCAGGCGACGCAGGTGTCGTTCATTCGGCGCGTCGCGCAGGACCAGCTGACCCTGGTCGGCGACCTGCTCGACATCGCCAAGATCGAGGCCGGGCGGCTGGAGCTCGAGCTCGAGGACGTGGCGCTGTCCGAGCTGCTGGTCTTGCTGCGCGGGCAGCTGCGCCCCCTGCTCAAGGACGCCGGCGTGCAGCTACGCTTCGACTTCCCGCCGGCGGAGGCGACGCTGCGCACCGACGAGGCCAAACTCATCCAGGTGCTGCGCAACCTGATCTCCAACGCGGTCAAGTTCACGCCGCAAGGCGAGGTCCTCGTGAGCGCGGAGGTGCTCGGGCCGCGCGTGCGGTTCACGGTCGCCGACACCGGCATCGGGATCGCCGCCGACGACCTGCCGCGGATCTTCGAGGAGTTCGTGCAGATCCCGGGGGAGCGGCAGAAGGCGCGGCAGGGGACCGGGCTCGGGCTGCCGCTGGCCAAGACGCTCGTGGGGCTGCTGGGCGGGGAGATGACGGTCCGCTCGACGGTCGGCGTGGGGACGGCGTTCACGATCGAGCTGCCGCTGCGGCACGACGTCGACTCGTCGGTGCCGGACGTCACGGGCGCCGTGCTGGTGGTCGACGACGACGAGACCTCGCGCTACGTGGTCGAGGCGCACCTGCGCGACACGGCCTGGCGCACGGTCGCGGTCGCCGGCGGCGAGCCCGCCCTGGCCGCCCTGGCGGAGGCGCTCCCGGCCGCCGTCATCCTCGACCTGTCGATGCCTGATCTGGACGGCGTGGAGGTCCTGCGCCGGATGCGCGCCGATGCCAGGATGGCCGCCGTGCCCGTGATCATCCACACCTCGCGTCTGCTCGAGCGCTGGGAGGTCGAGCGGCTCGAAGGGCTTGGCGCGCACGTGCTCGACAAGTCCCGGACGTCGCGTTCGCAGCTGCTGGAGGTGTTGTCGGTGGCGACGCGATGACCCGCGAGCCGTCGATCCTGCTCGCGGACGACGACGATGTCGGCCGCTACGTGATAGCGACGATGCTGCGACGGTCGGGCTTCACGGTGCGGGAGGTCGCGGACGGGCTCTCGGCCGTCGCCGCCGTGCTGGCGGATCCGCCCGACATCGCGGTGCTGGACGTCAAGATGCCGGGGCTCGACGGGTTCGAGGCGTGCCGGCGCATCAAGTCCCACGAGGACACGCGGCACATCCCGGTGCTGATGCTGTCGGCGACGTTCATGGAGACCGAGGCGAAGGTCGAAGGGCTGGAGACCGGCGCCGATGCGTATTTGACACAACCCGTCGAGGCGCCGGTGCTGGCCGCGACGATCCGGTCGATGCTGCGGGCGCGTTCCCTGGAGGCCGAGGTGCGCAGCGCCGCGACCGAGTGGCGCACGACGTTCGACGCGATCTCCGATGCCGTCGCCGTCCTCGATCCCGACGGCGTGGTGGTGCGGGCGAACCCGGCGTTCGAGGCGGTGTTCGGCTCTGACGCGGTCGGCACGCGCGTGGAGGCGCTCGAGGTGGGGCGCTCCAGCGGCGAGCTCGAGCTCGAGAACCGGACGCACAGTGTGCGCGTGGACGTCGTGCCCGGCTCGCAGCGGCTGGTGGTGACGCTCAGCGACGTCACCGCGGCGCGGCGCACCGAGCGCGAGCGCGCGGCGGCGCTGGCGCGCGAGCAGACGATCTCGCGCACCTTGCAGCAGACGCTGCTGCCCGAGCGCCTCCCGTCGGACGAGCGGCTGGCCGTACACGCGTGGCACCTGGCCGCCGAGCAGGAGCTGATCGTCGGCGGGGACTGGTACGACGTGATCGAGACGCGCAACGGCGTCTGGCTCGTGATCGGCGACGTGGCCGGGCACGGCGTGGCCGCCGCGGCGCAGGCCGGACAGCTGCGCCACTCGCTGCGCGTGTACGCGCACGAGGGCTTCGGGCTCGCGGAGTCCGTGCGGCGGCTGAACGAGCTGGTCACGGACACCGAGCTCACCGACATGGCGACGATGTGCATCGTGGCCATCACGCACGACGATGACGAGGTGCGGGTGGTGTCCGCGGGGCACCCGCCGCCCGTGCTGGTCCCGGCGGCCGGGCCGCCGCGGCTCGCCGTGGAGGGGCACGGGGTCGTGCTCGGCGTGGTCGGCGCGAGCTACGCGGAGTCGACGTTCGCGTTCGAGGCGGGGGACCGGTTGATGCTCTACACGGATGGGCTCGTGGAGCGGCCGGGGGAGCTGATCGACGACGCGATCGACCGGCTGGTGACCGAGTGCGCGACCGTGGACGGGCTGGAGGCGCTGCGCGCGCACGTGGTGGAGCGGCTGGTCGGGGACACGCATCCGCGCGACGATGTGGCCCTGCTGCTCGCCCAGCGCTGCGTCCTCTAAGGTGGTCGCAGATGAAGCTGCCGGTGTTCAAGATCGAGACGCGCGAGCAAGCCGGCGGCCTGGTGCTCGCGCTGTCGGGCGAGCTGGACCTGGCGGGCGCGCCGGAGCTGACCGCGGCGCTCAACGAGGCGCAGTCCGGCGGCCGCGCCCTGACGCTGGACCTGAGCGAGCTGGAGTTCATCGACTCCTCGGGCCTGGGCGCGCTGGTGCGCTTCAACAACGCCGCGACGGCCGCGGGCTATGAGTACTCCGTGATCGCCGGCCCGCCGCAGGTCCATCGCGCGTTCGTGCTCTCCGGGCTCGATCAGGCCCTGCCGTTCGCGGCGAGCTCCGCGCGTTCGTAACGCGCATCCGGCTAGGACTCGTCGAACTCGTGCTCGTGGCCCTGGCCGGTCCGGGGCTTGGCGCCGAACCCGCGCTGGTTCTGCAGCGAGAAGCCGGGGGGAGGGCCGCCGGGCTGGGGATCGCCGGCACGCCCGCGCTGGGACGGGCGGTCCGCGTCGCGTGAGGGTTGGACGCGCTTGGGCTCGCGTGCGGCCTTCGGGAAGTGCGGTGGCCAGGGCGCGTCGCCGAGCCCGCCCTCCTCGTCACGCCGAGCGAGGTCGAGCAGTCCGTCGAGCGAACCCGGGACGTCGTCGATCGACTCCGCGGGATCGCCGATCGCCTTCAGCCGAGCGGGCACCGTGTCCAGACGCAGGTCACCGGGCTCGACGGCCGCCACCTCCGACCACTCCAGCGCGCAGGACACGCGCGCGTCCGGAGTCGGACGAACGCTGTAGCCGGAGGCCACGGTGCGGTCGCGCGCGTTCTGGTTATAGTCGACGAACACGCCGTGGCGCTCCTCCTTCCACCACTTGGCGGTGGCCAAGTCGGGCGCGCGGCGGGCGATCTCGCGCGCCAGCGCGAGCGCCGCGCGCCGCACCTCGAGGAACTCCCACAACGGCTCGATCCGCACCAGCACGTGGATGCCCTTGGACCCTGACGTCTTCGGATAGCCGCGCAGCCCGTGCTCGCGCAGCACCTCGTCCGCCACCAGCGCGACGCGGCGCACATCGTCCCACCCGACGCCGGGCCCTGGGTCCAGGTCGACGCGCAGCTCGTCCGGCCGGTCCAGGTCGGCGCGCCGGCACGGCCACGGGTTGAAGTCGATCACGCCGAGGTTGACGGCCCACACCAGGTGCGCCTCGTCGTTGGCCACGAGCTCCTCGGCGGTGCGCCCGGACGGGAAGGCGACCGTCGCGGTCTGCAGCCAGTCCGGCACCTTCTGGGGCACGCGCTTCTGCCAGATCGGGTCCTCCAGGATCCCGTTGACGAAGCGCTTCATCATCGTCGGGCGCTCGCGGACGTGGCGCAGCGCGGCCTCGCCGACCTCGATGTAGTACTGCGCGAGGTCGAGCTTCGTCCAGCCGGGCTTCGGGAAGTAGACCTTGCCGGGGTTCGAGAGCCGGACCTCGCGCCCGGCGACCTCGAGCACCGTGTACTCGCTCTTGGCCATGTCGAGAGAGCCTATTCGCGGGCATCGACCGGGGCCCGGAAGTCGTCAACTGAACTCAACTGGACTGGTGCAGCGCTTCAGGTCCTGAAAGGATCGCGGGCATGGAGGTTGGTCCGGAGTTCTCGGTGACGCGTCGGCGCGTGGGCGAAACCATCGTCGTCGCCCCCGTCGGCGAGATCGACCTCGGCACGGTCGACGCGGTGGAGGCCGAGATCGAGCAGGGCCTCGCCGAGCCGCACCGCGAGCTGGTGCTCGACCTGCGGGCGGTCAGCTTTCTGGACTCGACCGGGATCCGCCTCGTGGTCGAGCTCGCGCGCGACCACGGGCCGGCGTTCGCAGTCGTGCGCGGCACGGGCGAGGTGGATCGCGTGTTCGGCCTCGTCGGTCTCGACGGCCGCGTGCGGATGCTCGACCTCGCACCCGGGGAGTAGATGCGCGGGTCGACGCTGGTGGCGGCGCTCGGCGTGGCGCTGGTCGCAGCTCTGACGGTCATCGGCGTCCCGCCGCTGGTGAATGTGGCGGTCGCGCTGGCCGTGCTTGCGGCCCTGCTGCACTTGGCCGCCGGCGAGCGGCGGGCGCTGGCGGGCGACCACGAGCGGTACGCGCTCATCCGCGGCGCCGCGGTGATCGCCGATTCCGACCTCACGGTCGCGGAGGTCATCGAGCGGTTGACGGCGCTGCTGACGCCGGGCTATGCGACCAGGTGCGAGGTCGACCTCGAGACCACCGAGCCGCCGCGTCACCGCCCGCAGGCGCTCACCGTTCCGCTGGTCGCGCGCGGCCGCGACATCGGCACGCTGCGCCTCACAGCGACCGAGCGCACGTACGCGCCGGAGGAGCTGGAGTTCGCCCAGCTGCTCGCCGGTCGCGTCGCGCTCGCGCTCGAGAACGCCCAGCTCCAGCGCGTCGAGACCCGGCTCACGGCGGCCCTCGACACGCTCGCCGAGGCGGTCACGATCCAGGACCCGTCCGGACGGCTGATCTACGCCAACCAGGCGGCGGCGCTCGCGGTCGGCTTTGACACGCCCGAGGCGTTCCTGGCGACCCCGTTGGAGCAGGTCGCCGAGAATTGGGACACCTACACGGAGGCCGGTACGCCGGTCCCGCTCGAACGGCTGCCGGGGCACCGCCTGGTCCGCGGCGAGACGCCGGAGCCGCTGCTGATCCGCACGGTGCGCCGCGACATCGGGGCCGAGTACTGGCGGATCCTGAAGGCGACGGCGGCGCCGGGCGGCTACGCCGTCAACGTCATCGAGGACGTCACCGAGGTCAAGCGCGCCGAGCACGCGCAGCGCTTCCTGGCCCAGGCCGGTGCGCTGCTCGCGTCCAGCCTGGACTACGAGCAGACGCTCAACCGGATCGCCCGGCTCGCCGTGCCCCGCCTGGCGGACTGGTGCAACGTGACGATGCCCAGCGGCGAGCACCTGCGCAGCGTCGCGCTCGTGCACGTGGACCCGGAGATGCTCGAGCTCGCCCACGAGTACCAGGAGCGCTACCCGGCGCGGCTCGACGCGCCCGGCGCCGTGGCCGTGCTGAACGGGACGTCGCTGCGCGTGAACGACATCACCGACGAGGTGCTGAAGGAGATCGTCTCCGACCCCGAGCAGCGCGTGGCCGCGCGCCGGCTCGGCCTGCGGGCGTTCATGGCCGTGCCGATGCTCGGCTCCGGCGGTCCGATCGGCTCGATCACGTTCGCGAGCGCGGAATCCGGGCGCACGTTCAGCGAGGACGACCTGCGGCTGGCCGAGGACCTGGGCCGGCGCGCCGGGATCGCGGTCGAGAACGCGCGCCTGTACCGCGAGCGCTCCGAGATCGCGACCACGCTCCAGCGCGGGCTGCTGCCCGACGCGCTCCCGACCATCCCCGGCCTGCGCCTGTCGAGCCTGTACCGCCCGGCCGGCCTCGAGAACCTCGTCGGCGGCGACTTCTACGACGCGTTCCCCACCGACGCGGGTTGGATGCTGCTCGTCGGCGACGTCACCGGCCGCGGCGCGGCGGCCGCCGCGCAGACCGGCCAGGCCCGGCACACGCTGCGCACGGCGGGCCGCTTGCTGTCGGATCCGGCGGCCGCGCTGCAGCAGCTCAACCACACGCTCGCGGACCGCAAGGAGCTCACGCCGTGCACGGTCGCGGTCGTGCATGTCACCGCGCAGACCACGGACGTGCTGTGCGCGGGTCATCCTCGGCCGCTGTTGATCCGGGACGGCGAGCCCCGGCCGGTCGGCCACTTCGGCCCGATGCTCGGCGCCTGGAGCGACAGCCGCTGGAAGCCCGACTCGCTCGCGTTCGAACCCGGCGACGTGCTGGTCCTCTACACGGACGGCGTCACGGACGCCGAGGGCGAGCACGAGCGCTTCGGGGACGAGCGCCTGGTCGAAGCGTTGCGCGGCGTGAGGGACGCGACCAGCGCCGTCGCGGCCATCGACCGGGCGCTGAACGCCTTCCAGCGCGGTGCGCAGGCTGACGACACCGCCGTGCTGGCCATAGACCAACCGGTCAAGGGTGGTTGATTTCCTCTGCGGCGGCGGCCACACTGCCGCACTCGGAGGGGAATCGCGGAAGACCGAGAGGGGTCGAGGGATGAGAGTGGGACGGCTCACGGCTGGGCTGTTGACGGCGGCGTTCGTCGCCGCTGCGCCTGCGGTGGCGCAGGCGGACACGTGGGAACCCGCGCCTGCGCCGGCGCGGGGCGGCGAGGTGAAGCCCGAGCGCTTCAAGGCGTTCACGCTCGACGAGCGTGACCTGAAGGCGGGCCTGCAGGTGGCCGCCAAGAGCCGCGGTGCCGCCCCGAGCGCGACCGTGCTCGAGCTCCCCGGGCCGGATGGGAAGCTGCAGCGCTTCCGCGTGCACGAGTCGTCGATCATGGAGCCCGGCCTCGCGGCCAAGCACCCCGAGATCAAGACCTACGCTGGCCACGGCATCGACGACCCGCGCGCGTCGGTCGTCGCCGACCTCAGCCCGATCGGCTTCCACGCCGCGGTCCGCACGGGCTCGGGCAACTGGTACGTCGATCCGTACTACAAGGACAAGTCCGAGGACGTCTACGTCAGCTACTTCACGCGCGATCTCGAGCACGACCACGCCGAGGAGTTCAAGGAGGGCGCGGCGCTCGTCGAGGACGAGTCGTCGGCGACCGCGTCCGAACTGCTCGGGCCGGAGGTCCAGCTGCGCACGTACCGGCTCGCGCTGATCACCGACCCGAGCTACGCGACCTACCACGGCGCCGCCAACGTGACCGCGGCCAAGGTGGCGCTGATCAACCGCGTCAACCAGATCTACGAGACCGAGTCCGCGATCCGCATGGTGCTGATCAACGACACGGACAAGCTCAACCTCAACACGGCCGCGCTGGCCTCGCAGGCCAACGGGCCGTGCGGCTCGGCGCCGTGCTACCCGTCGGGCACGAACTCCTGCGGCGCGGTGCTCGACCGCAACCGGATCGTCGCGGGCCAGATCGTCGGCGCGGGCGCGTATGACGTCGGCCACATCGCGATGGGCAACTCGGGCGGCGGTGTCGCCGGCCAGGGCGTCGGCGGCGACCAGAAGGCGCGCGGCTGCACCGGGCTCTCGACGCCGGTCGGCGACTACTTCGCCGTCGACTACGTCGCGCACGAGATCGGCCACCAGTTCTCGGCGCCGCACTCGTTCAACGGCACGCAGGTCAACTGCGGCGGCAACCGCAGCGCCGCCAACGGCTACGAGCCGGGTTCCGGCTCGTCGATCATGGCCTACGCCGGCATCTGCGGCCAGGACAACCTGCAGCCGCACTCGGATCCGTACTGGGTTCCGGCCAGCTACCACACGATCCTCAACTACGTGAGCTCGGACCGCCCGGCGATCAACGAGGTCCAGAACATCGCGCTGCGCGACTTCGCCGGCACCGACTCGGTGTCGCTGACGTTCGGCGGCAAGACCGCCGGCCCGTTCGTCAACGGCGTGAACTTCACCGCCGCCGACATCCAGGGCGCGTTCAACGGCCAGGAGGTCCAGGCCGTCCGCCTGACGGGCTACGACGCCAACGGCGACAGCTACAAGCTCAGCTACAAGGGCGTCGAGAGCCACGCGATCGTGCGCGGCCAGAACAACACCGCGGCCGGCATCGCGAACGCGCTGCTCGGCGGCAACGAGCAGCAGCAGGTGATCCTCACCGGCTTCAACGCGCTGCAGAGCTCGTACACGATCCAGGTCAACGGCCAGAGCACCGGCGCGTTCGGCCTCGGCGGCGCGACGAATACGAACCTCAACATCGCCACCGCGATCAACGCCATCCTCGGCTCGACGGGCACGGCCACGGTCACCGGCGCGGGCAACACCGGCTTCACGGTGACGTTCGCCGGTGGCCTGGCCGGCACCGACGTCCCGTCGATCTCGGTTACCCCGAGCGCGGCGGCGGCCACCGCGACGGTGCGCGAGATCGCCAAGGGCGGCGCCCGCATCCTCCCGGAGGGGGCGACGGTCGGCGTCAGCAACCTCAGCGACACCGGTTACACGCTGCTGTTCGGCGGGACGCTCGCCGGCCAGGACGTCGACCCGCTCACCGTCACGAGCGCGACGGGCGCCGACGGCACGGTCGTGGAGACCAACAAGGGCGGCGCCGGCATCCTCGCCGCCGGCCAGACCGTGGCCGTGACCGGCTTCGGCGGCGGCGCGTTCGACACGACCGGCTTCCAGATCACCTACACGGGCACGCTGGGCGCCGCGGATCAGCCGGCGGTCGGCCTCGTCGTCGAGGGCGGCACCGGCTTCGTGGGCGAGACGGCCCGCGGCGGCGCGATCCAGAACGGCGGCTCGACGGTCACGCCGACCGGCAACCGCGCGCCGGACGTGACCGTGCCGACGAGCTACACGATCCCGCCGCGCACGCCGTTCGCCCTCACGGGCAGCGCGGTCGACCCCGACGGCGACGCGCTCACCTACATGTGGGAGCAGAACGACCCGGGCGGGCTGCAGAACGTCAGCAACGCGGGCACAGCACTGGTCAACCAGACCAAGACGAACGGCCCGCTGTTCCGCCAGCTCGGCGTCGGCACGGACATCTCGGCCGAGGACACGCTCAAGTACAACTCGCCGGGCCTGAACCTGGCCGGGACCAACCCGACCCGGACGTTCCCGGACATGCTGCAGATCCTGGCCGACAACACCAACGCCCGCACCGGGCGCTGCGAGACGGGCACGCTGCCGGGCGGCAACACGCCGATCCCGACGGCGGCGCGCGAGTGCTTCGCGGAGTGGCTGCCGACCTCGGAGTACGTCGGCTTCTTCAGCGACCGCACGATGAACTTCCGCCTGACCGCGCGCGACGGCAAGGCGGGCGGCGGCGGGCTCGGCTACGCGCAGACGAAGGTGACCGTCGCCCCGGCGGCGGGCGCGTTCCGCGTCACGTCGCAGAACACGCAGCAGGTCGTGTTCGGCACCACCAAGCAGGCCGTCACCTGGGACGTGGCGGGTACCGACGTCGCGCCGATCGGCGTGACCGACGTCAAGATCACGCTCTCGACCGACGGCGGCCTGACCTACCCGACCGTCCTCGCCGAGAGCACGCCGAACGACGGCTCGCACGAGGTGATGTTCCCGTCGGTGACGGCGGCGAAGGCGCGCATCAAGGTCGAGGCGATCGGCAACGTGTTCTTCGACGTCAACCACGCCGACCTCGCGCTGGCGGCGGCGCCGACCCTGCCCGTCGGCGGCACGGTCCCGGCCACGCTGTCGCTGGCCCTGGAGCCGGCGACGCCGCTGGGGCCGTTCGTGCCGGGCGTCGAGCGTGACTACGCGTCGAGCTCGAAGGCCAAGGTCATCTCGACGGCGGGCGACGCCAAGCTGACCGTCTCCGAGCCCGGCCACCTGACCAACGGCGCGTTCAGCCTGGCTGAGCCGCTGCGCGTGGCGTTCTCGAAGTCCGAGTGGACCGGCCCGGTCTCCAACGACACCGTGGACATCACCTACAACCAGCTCATCAAGCGCACCGACCCGCTGCGCACGGGCACGTACAGCAAGACGCTGACGTTCACCCTGAGCACGACCAACCCGTAGGAGAGGGCGAGCGGCGCGGTCAGCCCTTGACCGCGCCGCTCGTGAGCCCGCGCACCAGGTGGCGCTCGGCGAACGCGTAGAACGCGAGCGCGGGAACGATCGAGAGCGTCGTGAACGCGAGGATGCGCGCAATGTCGGCCGTGTACTGCGTGGAGTAGTTCGTCACGCCCAGCGGCAGCGTCCAGTTGTCGGCCTCGGTCAGCACGACCAGCGGGAGCAGGAACGCGTTCCAGGAGCCGACCAGCGCCAGCACGGCCACCGTTGCCAGCACGGGCCGCGACAGCGGCAGCAGGATCTGCCAGAAGAAGCGCAGCGGGCCGCAGCCGTCGATCGCGGCCGCGTCCTGGAGCTCGTTCGGGAAGCTGGCGAAGAACGGGCGCAGGATCACGATCGTCAGCGGCAGCCCGAATGCGGCCTGGGGCAGCGCGACGCCGAGCGGGTGGTCGAGCAGCCCGAGGTTGCGGACCATGATGAAGATCGGCAGGATCGCGACCGCGACCGGGAACAGCAGGCCGAGCGTGAAGACCGCGTAGAGCACCTCGCGGCCCGGGAAGGCGAAGCGCGCAAACACGAACGCGGCCAGCGCGGCGAGCGGGACGGTCAGCAGCGTGCTCACCACCGCGATCAGCGTCGAGTTCCACACCTGGCGCCAGAACGTGCCGGAGCCGAGGATCTCGCCGTAGTTGGAGAACACCCACGGATCGGGCAGCCCGACCGGGTCGGCGGCGAGCTGGGGGGTGGTGCGGAAGCCGCCGAGCACGGCGTACGCGATCGGGACCAGGATCGCGAGCGCGACCAGCAGCGCGAAGGCGTACAGCGCGATCCGCTTCATCGGCCCATGCTGGTCAGGGCGCCCTCGATGTCGCGGCGCAGGACGTAGCGCTGATAGAGCAGCGCGAACGCGAGCGAGATCACGAGCATGATCACCGCGACCGCGCTGGCGTAGCCGAACTGGAAGCGCTTGAAGCCCCAGTCGACCATGTAGATCGCCATCGTGTTCGACGCGTTCACCGGCCCGCCGCCCGTCATGACCCACACGAGGTCGAAGAGCTGCAGGGCGCCGATGATGCTCAGGAACGCGGAGATCCGGATGGTGGGGCCGAGCAACGGCAGCGTCACGTGCCGGAACACCTGCCAGCCGCTCGCGCCGTCGACGATCGCGGCCTCCTCCAGCTCGCGCGGGATCTGCTGGAGCCCGGCGAGGTAGAGGATCATGTGGAAGCCGAAGTACTTCCACGAGATCGCGACGAACAGCGTGTAGAGGACGATGCTCGGGTCGGCGAGCCACTCGCGGTCGACCGGCGACACGCCGTCCGCGAGCCCGCCCGGCTGCAGCATCAGCGTGAAGACGACGCCCGTGACCACCTCCGAGAGCACGAACGGCGCGAAGTACAACACGCGCAGCAGCGCGCGGCCCCTGATCCGCGCGTTGAGCATCAGCGCGACGCTGAGCGCGAACGGCAGCTGCGCCAGCAGCGAGAGGACGACGAACACGCCGTTGTGCCACAGCGCGCCGGTGAACACGTCGTCGGCGAAGGCCCGCCGGAAGTTCTCGAGCCCGACGAAGTCGTCGAGGTCCCCAAGCCCGTTCCACTTGAAGCCGCTGTAGTACATCGCCTGCAGCACGGGCGCGATGACCAGCAGCCCGTAGAGCACGAGCGCCGGGGCGATGAAGATGGCAATCGTGGTCCAACGCCGCCGGGCACGCGCGCGGCGTGCCCGGCGGACGTGGGTGGGGAGGAGCCCGGTGACGGCGGCGCTATCCGGCCTTGGCGGCATCCGCGATCTTGCCGGCGACGTCCTGGGGGGAGGCCTTGCCCGCGAACAGCTCCTGCACCGCGTCGTTGACCGCCTGGCCGACGGCGGGCGCGTAGGCCTGATCGAGGTAGAGCTGGACGAAGTCGGCCTGCGCGCGGGCGTCGAGCACGGATTTCATGTTCGGGTCGGTCACGGAGGACTCCGTGCCCTTCTTGACCGGCAGGATGCCGCCGCTGGCGCCGGCCTTGTTGGCGACGTCGCTGGTCACGAGGAACTTGATGAAGTCGACGGCCTCCGGCGGGGCGTCCTTGCCGATCGCGAAGCCGTCGCCGCCGCCGAACTGCTCGGTCGGGCCGCCGGCGCCCCCGTCGACGGTCGGGAACGGGAACCAGCCGAGATCGGCCAGCACTTCCTCGGACTCCTTGGTGTTGGCGGCGTACGTCGACGGCGCCCACTGGCCCATCAGGCTCATCGCGGCCTTGCCGTTGCCGATCTGCGCGGCCTCGCCTCCGGCGCCGTCCCACGGCGCGGCCAGGAAGCCCTTCTGGAAGGGCTGCAGGTCGATCAGGCGCTTGAGCTCCGCGCCCGCCTTCACGAAGCCGGGGGAGTCGAAGGAGCCGTCCTCGCCCGCCTGCGCGAGCGCGTCCTTGCCCGCGATCCGCAGGCTCAGGTTCGCCCACCAGAACATCCCGGGCCACTTGTCCTTCTCGCCGACGGCCAGCGGCGTGACGCCCTTCTGCTTGAGCGCCTGGACCGTGGTCAGGAACTCGTCCCACGTGGCCGGGGGCGCGTCGATGCCGGCCTGCTCGAACAGCGACTTGCGGTACCAGACGCCGACCATGCCGAGGTTGAACGGGACGCCGTACTGCTTGCCGTCGATCTGGTAGAGGCCGGTGGCGGCGGAGTTGAGGTCACCGATCCACGCCTTGGTGGGCTCGGTGACGTCCTGGACAAGGCCGGCCTCCACCTGCTCCTTGAGCGTGCCGCCGCCCCAGGACTGGAAGATGTCAGGCACCTTGCCGCCCTGCATGGTGGTCGTGAGCTTGGCCTTGAAGGCCTCGTTCTCGAGCACCGTGACGTTGATCTTGACGTTCGGGTTGGCGGCCTCATACTGCTTGACGGCGTCCGCCCAGACCGACTTCATGGGGTCGTTGTTCTGGATATGCCACCACTCGATCGTCACCGGCCCGGTGCTCTTGCTGGCCGAGCCGGAGCCGTCGTCATCGCCGCCACCGCCGCACGCGACGAGCAGCGCCGTGGCCGCGAGGACCAGCGCGCTGCGAACCGGTTGGATCATCTCCCTCTCCTCCTGTCATCGGGGGTTCGTGGTGCTCTGACGCACCACGAGCGTCGTCGCGAGCTCGACGCGACGGTCCTCGCCCTGGCCGAGGACGAGGCGAGCCGCCGTGGCCGCCATCTCGGTCAGCGGCTGGCGGATCGTGGTCAGCGGTGGCCCGACCCAGCGGGCCATCGGCAGGTCGTCGAAGCCGACGACGCTGAGTTGCGTGGGGATCTCGATCCCCTTCACGCGCGCGGCCTCGTAGACGCCGAACGCCTGCAGATCCGATCCCGCGAAGATCGCGGTCGGCGGATCGTCGAGGTCGAGCAGCGCCGTGCCGTGCTCGAAGCCGGCCTCGACGTGGAACGTCCCCCACCGGATCAGGTCCGGGTCGACCTGCTGGCCGGCGGTCTCGAGCGCGGCGCGGTAGCCGTCCACGCGGGCGCGGCTGCAGAGCATGCGCGACGGACCGCCGATCATGCCAATGCGGGTGTGGCCGAGCTCGAGCAGGTGGCGGGTGGCCGACAGCCCACCGTTCCAGTTGGTCGCGCCCACGGACGGGACGCCGGCCGCCGGCTCCCCGGCGGGGTCGACGACCACGAACGGGATGCTGCGGGCGGTCAGGCGCCCGATCTGCTCGGGGGTGAGCTCGCTCACCACGAGGATGAGCCCCGCGCTGCGCCGGCTCGCCACCGCGTCCACCCACGAGCGCCCGATCGCTCCCGGACCCTCCTGCGCGGACAGGACGACGCCGAGGTGGTTCTCTCGCGCGACCTCCTCGACGCCCTGGATGATCTCCATCGCCCACGGGCTCTCGAGCTCGTTGAACACGACGTCCAGCAGCTCGGCGTGGTTGGGCGCCTGCGGCCGCTTGTAGCCGTGCTCGCGCAGCATCCGTTCGACCCGCTCCCTGGTCTCCGGGGCCACGTCGGCACGGCCGTTGACGACCTTGGAGACCGTCGGGACCGAGACGCCCGCGGCGTCAGCGATGTGGGCGATCGTGACGCGCTGTGCCATGGCCGGAACGTATCAGATATGTTTCGACAATGGCGCGAAACTTTCAGGGTCTAAGCGTTCGCGGGGACGCGATCGTCGACTCGTCGGGCGTCCCCGTGGTGTTGCGCGGCGTCGGCCTCGGCGGCTGGATGAACATGGAGAACTTCATCACCGGCTATCCCGCCAACGAGAGCGCGATGCGCGAGGCGGTCGGCGGGGTGCTGGGCCTCGAGCGCGCGGACGCGTTTTTCGAGCGGCTCCTGGATCGCTTCTTCGAGGAAGACGACGCGGAGTTCCTGGCCGGGCTCGGCGTCAACTGCGTACGTCTCCCGATCAATCAACGGCACTACGAAAGTGACGCCGAGCCGTTCAAATGGCTTTCGAGAGGTTTCGAGCGGCTTTCGGCGGCGGTGGACCTGCTGGGGTCGTGCGGGATCTACTCGGTGATCGACCTGCACGCCGTGCCCGGCTCGCAGAACCAGCACTGGCACTCCGACAACGCCACCCACGTGGCCGCGTTCTGGAAGCACCCGCACTTCATGGACCGGGCGACGGCGCTGTGGGTGCAGCTGGCCTCGCGCTTCGCGGGCAACCCGTGGGTCGCGGGCTACAACCTGCTCAACGAGCCGGCCGACCCGACCGGCGCGGTCGTCGGGCCGTGGCACGAGCGCACGGTGCGCGCCGTGCGCGAGGTCGACCCCGACCACATCGTCTTTCTGGACGGCAACACCTACTCGACGGACTTCTCGTCGTTCGGCGAGCCGGTGGAGAACGCGGTCTACGCGTGCCACGACTACGCGCGCGACGGCATGGCCTTCGGCGGTCCCTACGCCGGCGACCGCGGGCGGCTGGAGACGACGTTCCTCAAGCGCACGGCCTACCAGCGGCAGACCGGGACGCCGATCTGGGTGGGGGAGTTCGGGCCGGTGTACACCGGCGTGCCGGAGCTCGACGAGCCCCGCTACGCGCTGCTCGAGGACCAGCTGGCGCTGTACGCCGAGCACGGCGCGGGCTGGTCGCTGTGGACCTACAAGGACATCGGGCTCCAGGGGTTGGTGTATGCGTCGCCGTCGTCGTTCTACCTGCGGCTGTTCGGGGAGTTCGTGTCCAAGAAGGCGCGGCTCGGCGTCGACTCGTGGGGCTCGACGGACCGCGAGCAGGCGGAGGTCATGGAACCGCTGCACGCGCTGATCGCGCGCGAGTTCCCCGCCTGGGAGCCGTACCCGTGGGACGCGCGCTCGACCACCGACGACCTGGTGCGCCACCTGCTGTTCGCGCAGGCCATGGTGCCCGAGTACGCGGCCTACTTCCGCGGGCTCGACGACGCCGGCCTGGACGCGCTGGCCGACTCGTTCGCGCTGCGTGCGTGCGTGCGGCGCGACCGGCTGTGCGAGATCGTGACGACGGCGGCGTTCGCCATGAGTTAGCGTCGGGGCGGATGACGACGGCGTTCGTGCTCGGCGGCGGTGGTCAGCTCGGCGCGCACGAGGCCGGGATGCTGCGCGCGCTGCTCGAGCGCGGGATCGTGCCCGACGTCGTGGTCGGCACGTCGGTCGGCGCGATCAACGGCGCCGCCGTCGCGTCGGACCCGTCCGTGGACGCCGCCCGGCAGCTCGCCTCGACGTGGCTGGACATCGAGCGCAGCGACGTCTTCGCCGGCTCGCTGTTCAACCGCCTGGCCACGCTGGCCCGGACCGGCACGCACCTGCACGACAACACGGCGCTGCGCGCGGTTCTGGACGAGGCGCTGGAGATTCCGCTGATCGAGGACCTGCCGGTGCGCTTCCAGTGCGTGGCGGCGTCGATCCAGAACGCCGCCGAGCACTGGTTCACGAGCGGGCCGCTGGTGGACGCGGTGCTGGCGAGCGCGGCCGTGCCGGGGCTGCTCCCGCCGGTCGAGATCGCGGGCGAGCACTTCATCGACGGCGGGATCGTGAACTCGATCCCGGTCGGCCGCGCCGTTTCGCTGGGCGCCACGCGGATCTTCGTCATGCACGTCGGCCGGGTGGACCGGCCGCTGGAGCCGCCGCGCCGGCCGTGGGAGGTCGCGGTGGTGGCGTTCGAGGTTGCGCGCCGGCACCGCTTCGTCGGCGACCTCGCCGCGCTCCCCGACGATCTCGAGGTCCACGTCATGCCCACCGGCCAGGCCGAGCCGCCCAAGTACAACGACCTCTCGGCGTTGCGCTACCGCGGCGGCCTGGATCTGGCCGCGAGCATCGAGCGCGCGCACGCCGCCTCGGCGGCGTACCTCGAGGAGCGCGGCCTGTGACCGCGCCGCGCACCTGCGTGGCGGGTTTTCCACCGCCACGGTCGAAAACCCAGCTCGTACCGGCGATCGGCGGGCGGGTCTGATGCGCGTCCCGCCGCCGCGCGTGCGCCGCGTCACGGTCGCGCCGCTCGTGCTCGCCGTCGAGCTGGCGCTGATCGCCGCGTCGCCCGTCCTGACCGCGCTCGCGGCGCTGCTCTCCCCGCTGCTGGGCGGGCGGCGGCCGCTGCGGCTGCTCACGATCGTGCTCGCCTACGCCGTCGGGCACGTCACGGCCGTCGCCGCCTGCCTGCTGCTGTGGGCGACCGGGCGCGGCGGCGCGCGCGGGCCGCACTACGCCGTGATGCGCTGGTTCGTCGGCGGGATCGCGCGGGCGGCGCTGCGGGTCGCGCGCGTGAAGCTCGTCATGCACGGGTCGGCGGCGGCCGAGGCCGCGCTGTCCGCGCGCCAGCGGCCGTTGGTCGTGCTCAGCATCCACTCGGGCGAGGGCGACTCGCTGCTCGTGCTCGACCACCTGCTGCGGCGCCACCGGCGGCGGCCGCGGATCGTCATGCACCAGCTGCTCTCGCTGGACCCGCTGATCGACATCATCGGCCGGCGGCTGCCGAACCGCTTCGTGGACCCGCGCGGCGGGGACATCGAGCAGGAGATCAAGGTGATGAGCCACGGGCTGGGCGCCGAGGACGCGGTCCTGATCTTCCCCGAGGGCGGCAACGTCACCGCCGAGCGGCGCAAGCGCGCGATCGAGCGGCTCCTGCACCGCGGCCACCACCGCGAGGCCAAGCGCGCGGCGGCGATGGGTCACCTCGGCGCGCCCCGGCCCGGCGGGGCGCTGGCGGCGCTCGAGGGCGCGCCCGACGCGGACGTCGTCTTCTTCGCGCACGCCGGCTTCCCGGAAGGGCTGCGCGACACGTGGCGGACGCTGCCCGACCGTAAGACGATCGAGGTCGAGCTGTGGTTGGTGCGCGCGGACGAGATCCCCGCGGGCACCGACGCGCGCATCGACTGGCTGTTCCAGTGGTGGGCCGAATTGGACGCGTGGGTCGCGGCTCGTCGCTAAGGTCGCGGGCATCGAAGTTGAGGTCAAACGGGTTCGAACCGCGATCGGGCGGGCGCAGAAGGGTCTCGTCGATCGTGAGTCGATCGCGGAGGCGGTCGTGCTGTGCGCGGTCGCCGGCGAGCACCTGCTCGTCATCGGGCCACCGGGAACGGGCAAGTCCGAGGCGGTCCGGCGCGTCGCCGAACAGCTCGGCGGGCGCTACTTCGAGTACCTGGTCGGGCGCTTCACCGAGCCCAACGAGCTGTTCGGCCCGATCGACCTGCGCCGCCTGCGCGAGGGCGTCGTGGAGGTCGAGACGGCCGGGATGCTGCCCGAGGCCGAGGTCGCGTTCCTCGACGAGGTCTTCCTCGGCTCGACCGCGATCCTCAACACGCTGCTCGGGATGCTCAACGAGCGCGTGTTCCGGCGCGGGCGCACCGCGCTGCCGGTTGCGCTGCGCGTGTGCGTAGGGGCGAGCAACGCGCTGCCGGACGATCCCGCGCTGGCCGCGTTCGCGGACCGCTTCCTGGCTCGTGTCTTCCTCGACGGCGTCGCGGACATGCGGCTCGAGGAGCTGCTGGAGGTCGGCTGGGCGGGCGAGCGGCCGAAGCCGGCTACTGAGCGCCCGCTGGACGCGCTCGACGCACTGGCCGAAGCCGCCCGCGCGTGTGACCTGCGCGCCGTCCAGCCGGTGGTCGGCCAGGCCGTGCGGCGCCTGCGCGGCGCGGGGATCGAGCTCAGCGACCGCCGCGCGGTCCGTTCCCAGCGCCTGATCGCGGCCGCCGCCGCGCTCGACGGCCGGTCCGCCGCCACGCCCGCCGACCTCTGGGTGCTGCCGATGATCGCCCCGACCGCCGACGACCAGGCGACCGCCCAGGAAGTCCTGGCCGACCTGATCGCCGATGCGCGCAGCGAGGCGCTCGTGCACGCCGCCGAGCAGTTCTCCCGCGGTCGTACCGCCCGGGCCGCGCGCCTGACCGCGACCGGCCGTGAGCTGCTGGAGGCCGTCGGCGACACGCCCGACGACCGGCTGCGCGTCGAGGCCGTGCTGCGCGAGATCGACGCCGGCTTCGCCCACAGCGAGATGCCCGAGGACCTCGCGCTCGTCCGCGCCCGCCTGACCCATGTCCTGGACGATCAGGCTCCGGCCGCGTGAGCCCCCGCTACCCGCGGTCGGCGTGGTCGCGACCGGCCCCGCACTGCGCGGGCTGACGGGGGCCGCCCGTCGCGCGCTCGAGGCCGGCGTGCGGCTGCGCGCGGCGCAGGGCGACGGCTGGCTCGTCGTGCTCGGCGGGTACAACGACCTTCCGTGGGCCGACGGCTGCGTCTACGTGGGCGCGGACGGGCCGCTGTTGCTCCCGACCACGCGCGCGCTGGACATCGAGGGGGTGGGCGGCGGCGCCGCGGTCGAGCTCGTCGCCGGCGCGCTCGGCGACGGGCTGATCGTCGTGCTCGACGAGGTCGTGCTGCGTGGCCCGCGGCCGATGAACACCGCCGCGCTGTGACGACGGAGCTGCCACCCGCGCTGCGGCCCTGGGCGGAGTCGCTCGGCTTTCTCACGGTCGATGCGGCGCTGCACATCGGGCCGCTCGTGCGGCGCCTGGACGCGCTCGTGCGCCGCCACGACGCGGCCGACGCGCGCACCGGCGTCCCCGATGGCTACGGCGGGCTCTCGCTGCGCGGCCATCCCGAGCGGTTGCTGCTGTCCGAGTGGTTGCTGGCGGAGGAGCTGCCACTCGAGTTCATCCGCCGCGCGGCGAACAACGAGCTGCTGTACGTCGCGCCCGCGTTCCGCGCGTCGGCGCCGGAAGGGCGCGTCGCGGTGTTCTGCGACGTCGGCCCGGACCAGCTCGGCGCGGCTCGGCTGGTGCAGCTGGCGGCGCTGATCGTCCTGCACCGGCGGGCGCGCACGCGCGGCACCGAGCTCGTCGTCGGCGTCTCCGGCGGCACGGGCTGGCACGCGGGCGGGCTGCCCGAGCTGTACGCGGCGTGGCGCGCCGCGCGTGAGCCGCTCGCGCCGACGGCGGCCGAACTGGAGGAGCGGCTCAGCACGCTCGACGCGGCCGACGAGCTGTGGGTGCTCGCCGGCGACGCGCTCGCCGAAGCCGGGCGCAAGCTCCCGCTGCTGCTGCACACGCGCGAGTCGGCGTGGGACGCGGAGGGCGTGACCGCGGTCGAGGTCCGGTTCGAGGGCCGCGCGACGACGCTGGCGCTCCCGGGCGGCCCGGTGTCGGTGGCCGCGCTGCGCGGCGCGGCGCTGCGCCGGGTCCCGCGCGAGCGGAGATCGGTGGCGATGGGCGCGCTGCGCTGCCCGACGTTCCCGGCGTCGGAGCGGCGCCTGCTGCTCCGTGGCGAGGAACCGGAGGAGCTCCTGGTGCTGCCGATGCCGACTACCGCCACCGGCGGCGAGGCCCGGCCGCGGCTGCACCGCTTCGCGCATCCGGTCGTGTCCGCCACCTTCTACAGCCGCCGCCTCGTCGTGCTGCTGCTGGACGGGGACCGGCTGCGCTGCGAGGTCGTCGGCAAGCGGCTCGCGCGCGTGGAGCAGATCGAGGTCCCGCTCGAGGATCTCGACCTCGACGCCGGGACAGTGGATCTCGACGTGCTGCCGCCGCTGTTCTTCGACAGCGGCAGCGTGCTGTGCCGGATCGGCGACGCATGGTGGCGGCTGAGCACGCACGCGCGGGCGAGCCGCGAGGACGACGTGGTCGCGGTCGGCCCGGGCCCGGCGCTCGACTCGCCGTACACCTTCCACCGCGTAAGCGAGCGCCTCCTGCTCTACGGCGGCCGGGATCTCGGCAGGTCGACCGGCGCCGTACTGGCCGGGGAGAGCTGGAGCGCGTGGGAGGACGGGGGCGTCTGGCAGCTCGCCGACTACCGGTTCCGGACGGAGGCGATTCCGGTGCCGGCGGACGACACCGTGCTGGGCCGGCTCTACATCGCCGCGGCGCAGGGCCTGGTCACGCTCGACGCGTCCGACACCGTCTGGCTGCGCACGCCCACGTCCGCCACGCCGGTCGGCGGCTGGTCCGGTCCGGGGCTCGACTGGGCGCTGCACCCGCGCCTGCCGCTGCTGGCGGTGCAGCGCTCGCCCGAACTGGTCGAGGTCATCGAGTACGGCTCCAGCGACCCGCCGGTCGAGGTCCGCGCCGGATGATGCGCGGGACGGTCGAGGCGGCCGGCTACATCCTCGACGTGCCGGTCATCGGCGAGCCCGCGGCGCGCGCACGCGTGCTGGCCGCGTGGGCGGCGGGCGCGTCGCTGCGCGCGCTGCCGGACGGCCGCTGGCTGGTCCTGCTCGCGGCGCCGGTGACGGTCCGCGCCGAGCGCGCGCCCGGGCTGCCCGTGCTGCGCGAAGGCACGACCTTGCGCGCCGGCTCGGACGAGCCGGGAAGCGGGCTCGTCGAGCTTCGCCACGGCCGCACGCAGCACCACGACGTCGACGCGCTGCCGCGGCTGGACCCGTCGGCGTGGCTGGAGCTGCCGCCCGTCGTGGCGCTGCGCCCGCTCGACGCGCCGCCCGTGCCGGTGACCGTCGTCCGGCCGGAGCCGCCGGAGGAGCTCGACCTGCGCGGGGTCGCGACGCTCGCCAGCGCGGGGGAGCAGACCGAGCGCCTGTTCGAAGCCGCCAAGGCTGGAACGCGCAGGCGGGGCTGGTTCGCGCGGCTCGTCCTGCGCTCGCCCGCGGCGGGCGTAGTCGGGCGCCGTCACAAGGAGTACCTGGACAAGCTCACGCGCGCGTTCGAGACGGGCGACTACGAGAACGCGCTGCGCGACGCGATCGCGCTCGGCGGCGCCGGGGCCGAGTGGCTCTCGCTCCGCCTCCCCGGCCGCCGCGAGGGCGAGCTGCGGCCGAGCGACCACCTCGGCGGAGGCGGCGGCGCGGTCCCGTGGCCCGACTCGATCGGCGACCTGCTGCGCCAGCTGTACCTGAAGGCCGCCAAGGAGCTCGAGTACGCGGACCAGATCGAGCGCGCCGCCTTCGTGCACTCCGACCTGCTGCACGCGCCCTACGACGCCGTCGCGCTGCTCGAGCGCCACCGCCGCTTCGCGCTCGCGGCGCGCCTGGCCGAGGCCCGCGACCTCGTGCCCGCGCTCGCGGTCTCGCTCTGGTGGCGCGCCGGCCGCCGCGAACGCGCCATCGCCCTCGCGCGCGAGCGCGGCGCCTGGTACTCGGCGCTGCAACGCGTCGAGAACGCGAACCTCGCCCGCGACCTCCGGGAGGCCTGGGTCGAAGCCGAGCGCGAACGCGGCGACCACCGCGCCGCCATCGACGCCGCCTGGCCCGACCCGCTCCTGCGCGAGCAGATCGGCCCGGACCTGGCTGCGCTGCGCGAGCTCGGCGGCGCGCCCGGAGCGACCGCGCTCGCGCTCGCGCTGGCCTGGAGGCCCGACACGCCCACGACGGAGGAGGCGCTCGCGCTGCTGGCGCCGCGCCCGTCCGGCGCCGCCGTGCGGCTTGCGCTCCTCGAAGGCCTCGCCGACCATCCCGCGGCCGACCCGCTCGCGGACCGGCGGCTCGCGAGCGCCGCGCTGCGCGCCGTGTTGCGCGAGGGCGCCACCGGCGAGCTGCGCACGACCCACTCCGGCCGGGCGCTGTTCGAGGCGCTGCGCGAACGGGCCGACCCGCTGCTGCGCGCCGACCTGCCCGTCTTCCGGGCCGGCCGCCAGCCTGGCGGGAACGTGCACTTCGAGGCGCCGGCGGACCGCGGCGCGCTCGAGCTGCGCGACGCCGTGCTGCTGCCCGCGGGCGTGCTGGTCGCCCACGGCGCGCTCGGGGTCCGGCTGCTGCGCCCCGACGGGCGCGAGCTCGCGCGCTGGGCGGACACGCCCGCCGACCAGCTGATCCCCGCCGACCACGGGACGTCGGCGCTCGTCGTCGCGCACGGCGAGTCGGTCGCGCAGGTCCGTCACCTCGATCTGACGACGCGGCGCCTGTCGCACGTCGCCGCACTGGCCGGCTACCGCTTCCTGGACACGTTCGACGGCGCGATCGTGATCGCCGCGCACGAGGGCATCGAGGGCGTCGACCTCACGCACGCGCCGCCGCGCACGGCGTGGTCCGAGCTCGACCAGCGCACCGAGGTCAGGCACCTCGCGCGCACGGCCACGTCGCTGTCGGCGATCGTCGACACCCCGCTCGAGGGGCGCCCCGGAGAGCGCAGCATCGAGCGCTGGACGTGGCGGATGCCGGCGCGCGCGTTGGAGCAGCGGGACCTGCAGAGCGACGAGTGGGCGCCGGACGCGCAGACGACCGCGGGTGGGCGCGTCGTCTGGATCGAGGGCGACCACCTGCGCACCGACCCCGGCCCGCGTGACGGCCGGCCGCTCGACGGCCCGAGCGCGGTCGCCGTCAGCGGCGATCGCTACGCGCTGATCACGGGCGGACGGGTCGAGGTCGCCCGCGCCACGCTCGAGTTCCCCGAAGCCGACGGCGTGCGCTTGCGCGTCTTCGGGGACGTCGCGACCGCGTTCAGCACGGACGGCCGCGTGCTCGCCGTCGACCTGACCAACGACGAGCTGCTCGCCCGCCTCAGGCTCGCACCCCGGTGACGAGCACGTAGCGCCCGCTGACCACCGCGGACGGCGGGCGGTCGTTGCACGACGCGAGCAAGCGGTCGAACGCGGGCCGCGCGTGCTCGTCGTCGGTCAGCTGCGCGAACAGCGCGTCCGCCGTGTCGAACTCGAGCGACACGGCGCGCGTGCGGATCACGAGGTCGTCGAGCAGCGGCTCGAGCCGCGTGCGCACGCGGTCCTCGACGCCCCACATCCCGGGGGAGACGACGCCGGTCGGGCGCGGCAGATGCTCGAACAACTCGCCGGGAAGCCCGCGCGGGCACCAGGCGGCCAGCGCCACCACGCCGCCCGGCTTGCACACGCGCACGAGCTCGCGCGCCGTCCGCAGCGCGCGTGGCGCCAGCGCGAACCCGAACGCCGAGATGACCGCGTCGAAGGACCCGTCGGGGTACGTGAGCGCCTGCACGTCGGCGAGCGAGAAGCGCGCCGCGCCGGCGACGCGCGCCCGACCGCGCGCGACCATCTCGGGCGACACGTCGCACGCCTCCACCTCCGCGCCCGCGGCGACCGCGGCCAGCGCGACGTTGCCGTCGCCGGCGGCCGCGTCCAGCACCCGCCAACCGGGCTGGACGCCCGCGCACTCGACAAGCGCCGACGCGACGGGTTCCAGCGCGCGCAGCAGCGCCGCGCGGTCGCTGCTCGACCACTCCTGCAGCACGCGCAGCGCGGCGCCGTCGTAGTCGATGTCATCCCGGAACAACGGCCCACGGCCGAGCCGGAGCAGGTCCCGCCGCGAGACCCGAGGCGTCGACTGCGGCAGATGTGCGTACCCGTCCCGCATGTTCACGAAGCGGGAAGATACGGCCTCGATCAACTACTACTGACCGTAGTCTCACAACTCGTTGACAACTCGAGGGTCATTGGACCGATAGACGTCCGATTGCCAGCCACCAACCGGAGGGAAGCACCATGGCAACGGACGTCAACCGGCGCACATTTGTGGCCGGGACCGCAGGAGCGGCAGCTACCGCGTACGCGCTGGGTGGGCCGATCACGGCGTTTGCCGCGAAGACCAAGCAGGACAAGAAGCGGCCCAAGGCCGCCGGCTACGGCCCGCTGCGGCCGACGCCCGAGCAGGACAGCGGCAAGGTCTACCTGCAGCTACCCGTCGGCTTCAAGTACCGCCTGATCAACCGCGCGGGCGCGCCGATGCGCAACGGCCTGCCGACGCCGGGCATCTTCGACGGCATGGGCGCCTACGCGGGCCCGGGCGGCACGACCGTGCTCATCCGCAACCACGAGAACCGCTCGCGCACCGGCGAGGTCACCGTCCCGGTGCCCACCGGCAAGCGCTACGACCCGGACGTCGCTGTCCGCGGCGGCAACACCAAGCTCGTCGTGAGCAAGGACCGCCGGCTCGAGTCGGTGTTCCCGGTCCTCGGCGGCACGCACACCAACTGCGCCGGCGGCGAGACGCCCTGGGGCACGTGGATCACGTGCGAGGAGATCTTCAACTACGGCTCGGCCGAGAACAACGTCGCGCCGGGCACGGGCGTCCCGCACGGGTACTGCTTCGAAATCGACGCGGCTGCCAACGGCCCCGTCACGCCGCAGCCGATCCTCGACGCCGGCCGCTTCTCGCACGAGGCGGTCGCGTGGCTGAAGGGCTCGCTGTACGAGACCGAGGACCGCGGCGACGCGTGCTTCTACCGCTTCATCCCGGAGCGTGAGCCGAAGGAGGCCGGCGACCTGGCGACGTTCGGCGGCACGCTGTGGGCACTCGCCGTCAAGGGTCGTCCGAACCTCAACGGCAACACCGCCAACCCGGGCGAGACCTACCCGGTCGAGTGGGTCCGCATCGAGGAGCCCAACCCGCTCGACGACACGGTCCGCAAGGAGGCCCAGAGCAAGGGCGCGATGGTCTTCGATCGCACCGAGGGCATCTGGACCGCCGGCAACAGCGTCTACTTCGACTGCACCACCGGCGGCGACGCCCGCCTCGGCCAGCTGTGGCAGTACACGCCCAAGGGCCAGTGGGGCGGCGAGCTCAAGCTCATCTACGAATCGACCGACCTGCAGGACCTCGAGAACCCGGACAACCTGGTGATCGTCCCGGACACTGGTGACGTCTTCCTGCAGGAGGACTCCAGCAACGAGCAGTACGTCCGCGGCGTCACGAAGAACGGCCTGATCTACGACTTCGCCAAAGCCGTGCTCAACACCACCGAGTTCTGCGGTGGCTGCTTCAGCCCGGACGGCAAGACGTTCTTCCTCAACCAGCAGGGCGACCGCCTGGCGCTGGGCGAGACCGAGACTTCGCAGCCGGACAGCAAGGCGGGCTTGACGTTCGCCATCTGGGGCGGCTTCGACGGCCGCGACGAGAAGGCGCTCTAACCGAAGATCGCAGCAGCGAGGAGGCGGGTGCCGTCCGTGTCCCGGGCATTGACCAGGACCGTGCGGCACCCCTTCACGCCGATCGCGACGCGCGCGCCGCTCTCGAGCGGCAGGATCGCGTAGCCCGTCCCGCGCTCGAGCTCGCCGTCCGCGCTCGCGATCAGCCGGGCGGCGTACTTCGTCGGGTCCCGGCTGGTCACCCCGACGATGCGCCCGACCACGACGCCGCCCTGGCGCACCTCGCGCACGTCCACCTTCCCGCCACCCTCCTCCGGGTGCAGCGCCTCGACGGTCTGCGCGCGCGTCGCGGCGTCCACCGGATCGTAGGTGAGGTCCTGCGGCGGCTTACCGTACGGCGGGTCGAGCGCCTTGCACGGCGTGGCGGTGGGCGTGGGCGTGGCGGCGGTCTCCGGTTCGTCACGCTCGGGGAGCAGCTGCGCGACCGCGACCGTGAGCGCGATCCCGACGGCCACGATCACCAGCGCGCCGAGCGGCCCGACCCGGCGGTTGAAGAGGCCGGAGAAATTTCTCTCCATGAGCGATGAGTTCCCCGTGCGGCCGTCGTCTATAGGGCAAGATGCAACGCACACCCCACAACCACCGCGGCGGACGTGAAAGCGGCGACGAGCCGCCTCCCGTTAGCGCACCTTGAAGGTGACCGAGCGCGAACCGGCGCCCGTCGCCACAGTCAGCGTGTAGGTCCCGGGCTTGAGCGTGCGCCCGGCGACACGGCGGCCGAGCGTGAAGGAGCGCTTGCCGGCCTCGGCAGTCAGAGACCACCGGCTGGTCGCACTTGCGGAGCCGGTACCCGTACGACGGACCGTCAGGGCGACCTTGCCCGTGCGGGAGATCGAGAACGTGACCCGGGCCGGGCGGCGCTGGGTGACGGTCCCGGAGACCTTGAGGGAGGAGACGACCGGCGTCGCGGCGGGCGGCGTGGGGGTCGGGGTGACGATCGGCGGCGGCGCGACCGGAGGTGGCGCGGGCGTGGGCGTCGGCGCCACCGGGGTCGGCGTGGGCGTCGGCGTCTCGACCGGCGCCGGCGGGGCGGGCGCGACCACCTCGAGCGCGGCGTTCGCGTCCAGGCGGCCGCCCGTGAGCGAGAGGCCGGTCAGCGTGCCGGTGACCTCCACCGAGCCCAGCAGCGCGCTCTTGAGCTCGGCGCTGCCCGCGGCGGGCTGGGCCGACGCGAGCAGGGCCGCGGCCCCCGCGACGTGCGGCGTCGCCATCGACGTGCCGTCCATGTACCCGTAGCCGTTCGGGATCGTCGAGTAGATGCTGACGCCGGGCGCGAACAGGTCGACGGCGGTTGCGCTGAAGTTGGAGAAGTACGCGCGCTCGTCATAGTCGTCGCTCGCACCCACGCACACGACGTTCGCGGCGTTGGCGTTGCACGGGAAGTAGGCGGCCGCGTCCGTGTCGTCGTTGCCCGCCGCGATGACGTACAGCGTGTTCGGGTGCGCCTTGATGACATTGGTGATCGTCGTGGACGTGCCAAGGCCGCCGAGCGACGCGTTGACGACGGGCACGCCGAGATCGCCGGCGTAGTCGAACGCGCTCGCGATCGCGCTGTTCGTGGCCGAGCCGGACGCGCCGAAGACCTTCAACGGCAGGATGCGGGCCGCGGGCGCGACGCCCGCCACGCCGATCGCATTGTCGGCGACCGCCGCGATCGTGCCCGCGACGTGCGTCCCGTGCGTCTGGGACTCGGTGTCGACCGTGTTGTCGCCCCGCGCGAAGTCCCAGCCCTGCCAGTCGTCGACGAAGCCGTTGCCGTCGTCGTCGACACCGTTGGTCTCGCGCCCGTTGCCGCGCTCGCCCACGTTGCCGGTGAACTGGGCGGCGAGATCCGGGTGCGCGGTCTCGACGCCGGTGTCCACGACCGCGACCGCGGCGCCCGCGCCGCGCGTGCGCGCCCAGGCGTCGATCGCGCGGATCTGCGGCAGCGCCCACAGCCGGAACGAATGGGGGTCGTTGGACGCGAGCTCCACCGGCAGGTCAGGCTCGGCGTACTCGACGTCGGGGTCGGCGTTGAGCTCGGTCAGCGCGGCGCCGACGTCACCGTCACGCGGGACGACCACCTCGGTGTCGGGCAGCGTCAGCGTGTCGACGAGCTTGACGCCCGCGTCCTGGCGCACGTCCGCGCGCTCGGCGCGATCGAGGCCGGCGACGCGCTTGACGACGATCGCGTCGTCGGCCCGCGCGACGCCCGGAAAGACGAGGAGGCCGAAGAGGAGGCTGATGGAGGCGGTGCGCCGCACACCCATTGATTCGGCAGCTGGCCCGCCGAACCGCAACGACCTGGCCTAGTGTTCGATGCCGAGGGCGAGTCCCGCCAGCCGTTCGCCGATCACGGGCGCGAACTTCATCGCGTTGCTCGCTCCGGACGCGATCACCCGCCCGGCCCGCAGCTCGACGAACCCGTCCCCGTGCTCGAGCCAGGGCGCGAACAGCGACACGCAGTCGATCCGGCCGACCGCGCGCAGCTGCGGGAACGCGGTTGCGACCCAGCCCTCCGCGCCAGGCTCGTGCATCCCGATCGCGTAGCGGCCGGTGCGGCCGAGCGGCACCCCGTAGGTCTCCGGCGAGATGAAGCACGCGGAGGGGCCGGCCGGCTCGTAGGTGAAGCGCGTGTGCGGCTCGGTGCGCAGCTGGAGGTCAAGGCCGAGCGGCGTGATGAGCGGCTGTGTGCCCAGCCCGGCGCACACGACCACGACGCTCGCCGACAGTCGCTCGTCAACGACCCACACGAACCCGTCCGGGTCGATCGCGGTCACGGTCCCGAGCCGCACCGGCAGGCGCGCGGCCAGCGCGTCGAGCGTGCGGCGGACGCGGATCGCGCCGGCCAGCGGATCGAGTTGCGCTTCGTGCCAGACGTCGGGCGCGAGGATCGGCAGCCGCGCGCGGATCGCCTCCGCGTCCAGCGGCTCGCCCTCGAAGCCGTCCATGCCGCCGACCAGAACCAGGCCTTCCTCCCCGAGCAGGTGCACGCCGAGCTCGCGCTCCCAGCGCCGCCAACCTTCCCGGGCGGTGAGCGCCAGTTCGCGCAGCCGGGCGTCCCGATGGGCGATCCGGAAGATGCGCGCAAGCCCGGCCGACTGCTCCGCGCCGACGCCCACGGCCTCGATCACCAGCACGCGCCGCTCGCGCCGCGCGAGCTCGTAGGCGGTCGCGAGCCCGCAGATCCCGGCGCCCACGACGATGGCGTCCCAGTGCAAGCGCCTAGCTTCGCACGCATAGGCTGTCGGGATCGCGGACCTCCAGGACATCGTCGACGACCTCGAGGCGGAGCTGCTGCGGCCGATCTCGGTCGAGGACCGCCGCTGGCGCCTGCTCGCGCACTCCGCGCAGCCCGACGAGACCGACGCGGTGCGGCGCAGCTCGATCCTCACGCGCGAGACGGCGCCGGCCGTCGCCGCGTGGCTGGAGGGCCTCGGCCTGCAGCGGGCGCGTGATCTCGTCGACCTGCCGGAGAACGAGGCGCTCGGGATGACCCAGCGCGTCGTGCTGCCGATCCGTCACGGCGACGTCCTGCTCGGCTTCCTGTGGGTGATCGTCGGCGAGCGGCCGCTGACCGAAGCCGACCGTGCCGCGATCGCGCGCGGCGGCGCCGAGGTCGCCGACAACCTGTGGGGGCGCCTGCGCGAGGCCGACGAGCGCCGTGGGCGCATCAACGCGCTGCTGGCCCGCGCGTTCGGCGGCGAGGCCGTCGGTGCCGAGCTCGCCGCGACGCTGCGCTGGCCCGCCACCGGCTCCTTCGCGGTCGTGGTGTCGAGCGGGGGAGACGAGATCCCCGAGCGTCTGCGCCGCCGCCGCGGCGCCGCCGACTACGCCTGGCTGGCGCTTCAGGAGCGCGTCGTGATCGTGGCCCGTGACCCCACGGCCGCCCTGCCCGACGAGCTGGCCACGGCCGGCGCCCGCGGCGGCCTCGCCCGCTTCCCCGGCCTGGCCGACATCCCCGAGGCGCTGCATCACGCGGAGCTCGCCGCGCTGTGCGCCCGCGCGGCGCCCGATCTCGGGCCGGTGGCGGTGTGGGGCGAGCTGGGCAGCTGGGGCCTGGTCGCCGACCTGTGGGTCTCCGCAGGCCGGCCGCTCCCGATCTCGCCCCTGCTCGAGCTGACCATGCATCGCCGGCGCGATCAGTTGTTGGAAGCGCTGACCGTGTTTCTCGAGTCCGGGGGAGACGCGGCCGCGGCCGCCAAGACGCTGCACCTGCACCGGGCCTCGCTGTACCGCCGCATCGAGCGGGTCGAGCAGATCACCGGCCTCGACCTCAGCCGCGGCGACGACCGCCTGCTCGCCCACCTCGGCCTCCGCCTGCTTCGCCTCCACGACGCGTTTTCCTAAAGAGGGACAGTCCCTCTTTAGCGACAATTGTCGCGCGAAGGGGACAGTCCCCTTAACGCGACAGGTGTCGCGTGTGGATCGGTGGAGACGCGACGGCGGGTACCTCGTAGTGCATGGCGCCGAACGCGAGGATTCCGGGCATGGCCGCACCGACCCAAGAGCGCCCGCTGGACCTGGAGCGCCCCATCAGGGAGATCGGGACCGATCTCGCCGCGCGGATGCCGCGTCCGCGCGCCGTCTCGACCGCGCGGGTCGAGCGGCGAATGACCGAGCTGCTGATGAAAGACCCCGCGCTGCGCGCGGCGCTGTTCCGCTTCGTCGACGTGCGCCCGGCGTGCTCCTCGCCGGCCGACGTCACCCGCCACCTGCACGAGTTCCTGGTCGACGCCGAGTCAAAGACGGCGCGCCGCGCGACCGGCATCACGGGCCGCCCGCTCGCGCAGCGGCCGATCGCGGTGGCCGCCGCGGCCGGCGTCAAGCGCATGGCGCAGCAGTTCATCATCGGCGAGGACGCCCGGGACGCGCTGCCGGAGATCACCAAGCTGTGGCGCAACGGCGTCGAGACGACCGTCGACCTGCTCGGCGAGGCGACCGTCTCCGAGACCGAGGCCGACACCTACATGCGCCGCTGCGAGGAGACGCTGCGCGCGCTGGCGTCCGCGGCCACCAAGCCCGGCCAGGTGAATCTGTCCGTCAAGGTCTCCGCGCTCACCCCGCTGCTGCGCCCGACCGCGCCGGAGCGCGGCATCGAGGGCGCTCGCCCGCGCCTGGAACGCCTGCTGCGGGTCGCGAAGGAGGTCGGCGCGCACCTGCACGTCGACATGGAGTCCTTCGACACGCGCGAGGCGATCACCGCGCTCACGCTCGACCTGCTCTCCAAGCCCGAGTTCGCAGACGGCCCGAGTGCCGGCATCGTCCTGCAGGCGTACCTGGTCGACTCGCCCGAGCACCTGGACGAGCTGCTGCACTGGGCGCAGAGCACGCCGCGCACGCACCCGTTCGTGATCCGCCTGGTCAAGGGCGCCTACTGGGACCACGAGGTGGTCCAGGCCGCGCAGATGGGCTGGGCGCCGCCGGTGTTCACCGACCGCCATGAGTGCGACCGCAACTTCGAGGCGCTGACCAAGCGCCTGATCGACGCCACGCCGACGGTCAAGGTCGCGATCGCCTCCCACAACCTGCGCTCGATCTCGCACGCCGCGGCCTACGCAGACGCCCGCGGCGTCGGCAACGAGGACCTCGAGTTCCAGATCCTGCGCGGCCTGGGCGACGACACGCAGGCCGCGATCGCGGCCACCGGCCGGCAGGTCCGCGCGTACTGCCCGGTCGGCGACCTCGTCGCGGGCATGGCCTACCTGGTGCGCCGCCTGCTCGAGAACACCGCCAACGACTCCTTCCTCGCCGCCGCCGCGAGCGGCACCGACACCGCCGAGCTCCTGGAGGCACCGTGAACACGACGTTCCGCAACGAGCCGCTGCTCGAGCTGCGCCGCGGCCCGGTCCGCAACGAGGCGCTGCAGGCCCTCGCCGCGCTCGACGCCAGGCTCCCGCTCGAAGTGCCGATGCTGATCGGCGACGACGTCGTCACGGGCCAGGTGTTCGCGAGCGTGGACCCGAGCAACCCGACGACGGTCGTCGCCAACGCGCACGCTGCCACCGCCGCACACGTGCACGACGCGATCACGGCCGCCGAGCGCGGGCAGCAGGTCTGGTCCAAGCGCCCCACGACCGAGCGTGCCGCCGCGCTCTCGCGCGCCGCCGGCATCCTGCGCAGCCGTCGCTTCGAGCTCGCCGCGCTGGCCGTCCGCGAGGCGGGCAAGCCGTGGGCGGAGGCCGACGGCGATGTCGCCGAGGCGATCGACTTCCTCGAGTACTACGCGCAGAATGCGCTGGTTCTCGACGCCGGACGGCCGTTGGTCCAGATGCCGGGCGAGCGCAACTCCATGCGCTACGTCCCGCGCGGCGTCACGGGCGTGATCGCGCCGTGGAACTTCCCGCTCGCGATCGCCGCCGGCATGGTCAGCGCCGCGCTGGCGACCGGCAACGCCGTCGTCCTCAAGCCGGCCGAGCAGGCGCCCGCGTGCGCGAAGGCCGTCGTCGACGCGCTGCACGCCGCCGGCGTCCCGCACGACGCGCTCGCGCTGCTGCCCGGCGGTGACGAGCCCGGCAAGGCGCTGGTGGCCGACCCGCGCATCCACACGATCGTCTTCACCGGCTCGGTCGCGGCCGGCCTGAACATCCTGCAGACCGCCCACACCATGGTCCCGGGCCAGCGCCACGTGAAGAAGGTCATCGCCGAGATGGGCGGCAAGAACGCGATCATCGTCGACTCCGACGCCGACCTCGACGACGTCGTCCCCGGCCTGCTGAAGTCCGCGTTCGGCTTCGCCGGCCAGAAGTGCTCCGCGGCGTCGCGCGCGCTCATCCACCGCGCCGTCGCCGACGAGCTCACCGAGCGCCTGGCGGGAGCGCTGAGCACGCTGCGCGTCGGCCCCGCCGCGGATTTCGGCACCGACGTGCCGCCCGTGATCGACATCGCCGCCCAGCAGCGCATCGAGGGCTACATCGACTCGGCGGCGCCGCTGGCCCAGGGCGACACGCGCGACGATGGCTTCTACGTTCCGCCGACGCTGTTCGCCGGCCTCCCGACCGACCACAAGATCATCCAGGAGGAAATCTTCGGCCCGGTCCTGTCGCTCGAGACGGTCGACAGCGTCGAGCACGCGTGCGAGCTCGTCGACGCGGGCGGCTTCGCGCTCACCGGCGGCCTGTTCTCCCGCTCCCCGCGCACCATCGAGCACGTCTCCGAGCGCACGCCGGTCGGCAACCTCTACATCAACCGCGAGATCACGGGCGCGATGGTCGGCCGCCAGCCGTTCGGCGGCGGGCGCCTCTCCGGCACCGGCCCGAAGGCGGGCGGCCCCGACTACCTGCTGCAGTTCGTCGAGGCCCGCGCGGTGACGGAGAACACCGTCCGCCACGGCCTGGTCGTGTAGTCCCGATCCCCCGAACGGTCCCGACTCGGACAGCGGACCTGACCGAAAGGTGAGGTCCGCTTTATGATCGCCGCGTGAGCCCCGGCAGGACGGAGGGGAGCGGGCTCGCGCACTGGGGGCTACAGAGGGATGGGGGGCAGTACATGGCGCGTACGCGTGGCCGTTTGCTGGTGCTTGCCGCGGTGTCGGCGGGCGTGTTGACCGCGAGCGCTCCGGCGTTCGCCAGCGGCACCGACGACGGGACGGTGCGGGTGAAGCTCACCGGCGCCGCGATGCTGGCCGAGGCCCAGGAGCGAGGCTTCGATCTCGATCACGGGCTCGAGCGGGTGCCCGACGGCATCGAGGCCAAGATGCACCTGAGCAAGGCGCAGGAGCTCGAGCTGCTCGCGATGGGCGGCGAGATCCTCGAACCCGGCGAGGAGTTCCAGTGGGGTCTCTCCAAGGCCCGGATCGTCGCGGCGGACGCGTTGCCGCGCCCGGCCGCGCCGACCGTGCGGATCGTGCGCGCGGACTACTTCTCGACCAAGGGTCAGGGCTTCCTGTACGTCGAGGCGCGGACCACCAAGGGCAAGGAGAACCTGCCCGGCGGGGATCCCGAGAATCCGCAACCGCTCGTGACGATGACGCTCGAGAGCGACAGCGGGCCGGGAACCGCGTTCGCGACGCCGCGCGCCATGAACCGCTTCATGGACTCCGGCGAGTACATGTTCCACCGCAACCGGATTCCCGTGGACAAGCGCCCGGACCAGATCCGCGTGACCGCGACGCTGCCCGGTCCGGGCGGCACGACGGTCACCGACGGCCAGGCCGTCGGGAAGGTCTCGGACTGGCTCGACGAGGTCACGCCGCTCACCGCCGCGCCGGGCTACAAGTACGACTTCGTCGACGGCTATAAGCACCCGCAGCAGCTGTACGCGCGCTTCGAGGAGATGGCGCAGCAGTACCCGGAGATCGCCGAGATCGTGCGGATGCCCAACCAGACCAACGGCTACCAGCGCAAGGCGCAGGCCACGATCGGCCCGGCGCCCACCAACCCCATGACGCCCGCGCAGTCCACGGTCGTCGTGAGCTCGGCGGCCTGGGGCCACGAGGGTGGCAACGGCATCTCGGTCGAGATGGTCGAGCGGCCCGGGGCGAACCTGCCGCTGTCGGTGACCGTCGAGGGCAAGGCCGTCAAGGTGCACCTCGCGAAGGACTCAGGCGGCGCGCTTGCGAGCACGGCGAAGCAGGTCGCGGACGCGATCGAGGCGGGCTCGCAGGGCCTGATCGACCGGGCCCACCCGTACCGCGCCAACGAGGGCACGGGGATCGTGCCGGCGACGACGGTCCCGATCGTCCTCACCGACTTCCTGAGCCAGAAGCGCAACGGTGCGCCCGCGGGCGAGGTCCCGCGCGGCCCGTACACCATCCGCGCGCTGCGGATCGGCAAGCACCGCGACGGCTCCAAGCCGGGCGTGCTGATCCAGGCGTCCGACCACGCCCGTGAGTGGGTGCCGATGACGATCACGCTGGAGGCGGCCGAGCGGCTCGTGCGCAACTACGCGACCGACCCCGCCACGCGCGACATCATCGACAACACCGACATCTTCCTGATCCCGGTCAACAACCCGGACGGCGCGAACTACTCGTTCTACAACTTCGCGTCCCAGCGCAAGAACATGACCAACCACTGCCCGGACGCCGCGGCCGACCCGGGCAACCGCAACGCCTGGGGCGTCGACCTCAACCGCAACTACCGCGTCGGGTCGGGCTTCGACGGCTACGACGGCGCGTCGGACAGCTGCACCAGCGGCAACTACATGGGCCCGGCCGAGCTGTCCGAGCCCGAGAGCAAGAACTCGGTCTGGCTCGTCGAGCAATACCGCAACATCAAGTTCATGATGTCGGTGCACTCCAACGGCGGTCAGCTGTTCTGGCAACCAGGCGCCTACATCGCCGAGGGGCGCATCACCACGCCGCGCCCGCCGCTCGGGCACGAGTCGTTCTACTGGCAGTCGGCGGAGCGGATCCTGTCGCACGTGCGCGCTACGCCGCGGCAGACCGTCGTGCAGACCGAGGACGTCGGCGGCTCCTCCGACGTCCTGTACTCCTCGGCCGGCAACGTCCGCGAGGACATGTACTTCAACTACGGGATCTTCTCGTTCGGCTGGGAGGTCGGCGGCTCGGTGTACGACCCGAACACCAAGCGCTTCGTCGACGGCTCGTTCCAGCCGCCATGGCCGGATTCACCGCTGATCAGCGGGCACGGCGAGACGCTCGAGTACGCGAACGGCATCATGGAGATGTTCCGCGTCGCCGCCGACTGGGGCCGGGACAAGGCGCCGGCGACGTCCACGCTCACGCCGAGCGCGCGGCAGTTCGACTCGCCCACCGCGGTCCGGTTCGACACCAACGAGCCCGCGACCATCTACTACACGACCGACGGCACGGCGCCGACCCTGCAGTCCACCCGCTACAAGCAAACCGAGTTCCGCGAGCCGGGCGAGGAGCTGTGGGTGGACAAGACCACGACGTTCAAGTGGTTCTCGGTCGACGCGGCGGGCAACGTCGAGCCGGCCGGCTATGACCCGAACAACCCGGCGACGGCGAACAGCTACCGCTCCGAGACGATCAACATCGGGGAGGGCGGCACCGTCGGCGGCACCGTCCCGGCCACGCTCTCGCTGTCGCTCGCCGGCACGGCCACGTTCGACCCGTTCGTCCCGGGCGTGGCGGAGGACTACGAGGCGTCGGTGAACACCAACGTCATCTCCACCGCCGGGAACGCCACGCTGTCGGTGGCCGACCCGAGCTCGACCCACACCGGCAAGCTCGTCAACGGCGCGTTCGCGCTGCCCGAGCCGCTGCAGGTGATGGCCACGGGCGGTCCGGCCTTCGCGAACGTCGGCGGCGCCGCCGCGCCGACCAACGTGCTGACCTACGACGCCCCGGTGAGCAACGCGAAGCCGACGATCACCTTCAAGCAGGCGATCAAGGCCAACGACGCGCTGCGCACCGGCACCTACAGCAAGACCCTGACGTTCACCCTGAGTACCACTAACCCGTAGGCAGGCTCGCGATCTGGATGAGGTTCCCGCACGTGTCGTCCAGGACGGCGGTCGTGACGGGACCCATCTCGGTCGGGGGCTGGGTGAAGGTGACGCCGAGCGCGGACAGCCGTTCGTGCTCGGCGTGCACGTCGTCGACCGCGAAGCTCAGGTACGGGATGCCGTCCTCGAGCAACGCGGTCTTGAACGTCTTCGCCGCCGGGTGCTCGTCCGGCTCGAGCGAGAGCTGAACGCCGTCCGGCGCCTCGGACGACACGACGGTCAGCCAGCGGAACTCGCCGGCCGGGAACTCGGTCTTCTTCACGAAGCCCAGCGTCTCGGTGTAGAACGCCAGCGCCTTCTCCTGGTCGTCCACAAAGATGCTCGTGACGGCGATCCTCATCGGGGCGGCTCCTTCCAGCGCCGGACGATCTCGTCCAGCGGTGCGGTGTCGAGGTGGTGGAACTTGAACCGGCCGTCCCTGCGCGTCTTGACCAGGCCGGCCCGCTCGAGCACGTCGAGGTGCTGGGAGACGGCCTGGCGGGACATGCTGTGCCCGTCCGCGACCAGCCGCGAGCACAGCTCGAACAGCGTCTGACCGTCGCGATCGGTCAGCGCGTCGAGGATCGCCCGGCGGGCCGGCGCGGACAGCGCATGGAAGACGTCCGTGATGCGCCCACTATAGGCAAGTCGCTACTTGCCTGTCGAGCCGGACGTCAGGTGACGGGCAGCCACCAGCGCCGCGGCGCGATCAGCTCGTGCATCTTCTGCGGGCCGTAGCTGCCCGGCGCGTAGCGGTGCAGCGGCGGCGGGTCCTCGAGCAGCGCCGAGGACGCCGCCCACAGGTCCTCGATGCCGTCCGAGTCGGTGAACAGCGTGCGGTCGCCGAGCATGGCGTCGTAGAGCAGGCGCTCGTAAGCCTCGAGCCCGGCCGTGTTGAAGGAGCCCTCGTAGGAGAACTTCATCTGCGCCTGGCCGAGCCGCATGCGCGGGCCCGGGACCTTGGCCAGGAACGAGGTCGTGATGCCGCCCGGGTCGCCGAAGTCGAACGAGATGTGGTCGGGCCCGTAGTCCTCCACGAACGCCTTCACGTCGCGGAACATCTTGCGCGGCGGCTCGCGGAACGCGATCGTGATCAGCCGCTTGGACTCGCCCATCGACTTGCCGGTGCGCAGGAAGAACGGCACGCCCGTCCAGCGCCAGTTGTCGATCTCCGCCCGCATGGCGATGAACGTCTCGGTCTGCGAGTTCGGGTCCACGCCCTCCGCGTCGCGGTAGCCGGCGTACTGCCCGCGGATCACGCTGGCGGGATCGATCGGCCGCATCGAGCGGAACACCTTGCCGCTCTCCTCGATGATCGAGCGGCCGTCCAGCGCGGTCGGCGGCTCCATCGCGACGAAGCCCAGCACGTGGAAGAGGTGGGTGACCACCATGTCCCGGTACGCACCGGTGCCCTCGTAGAACCCGGCCCGGTCCTCGATCGACAGCGTCTCCGGCACGTCGATCTGCACGTGGTCGATGTGGTCGCGGTTCCAGATCGGCTCGAACATCCCGTTCGCGAACCGCAGCGCCAGCAGGTTCTGCACGGCCTCGCGGCCGAGGAAGTGGTCGATCCGGAACACCCGGTGCTCGGGAAAGACGGAGTGCACGAGCCCGTTGAGCTCGACCGCGGTGTCCAGGTCGACGCCGAACGGCTTCTCGAGCACGACCCGCGCGCGCGTATCGAGGCCGGCGTCGCCGAGCGCCTTGACCGTGGCGCCGAACGCGCCCGGGGGCACCGACAGGTAGTGCAGCCGGCGCGGCTCGTCGAGGTCCTTCTCGGCTTCGGCGACCGCCTCCACGAGCGGCTTCGGATCGTCCGCGTTGAAGGCGCTGAAAGCTAGGCGGGAGGAGAAGCGGTCCCACACCTCGCCGGTCGCGGCCTTGCCGATCGCCGTCTGCGCGACCTTGCGGAAGTCCTCCACGGACCCGCCCTTGCGCGAGGTCCCGATGATCCGGTAGCGCTCCGGCATCAACCCGGCGCGGTCGAGGTGGAACAGGCCCGGCAGCAGCTTGCGGCGAGAGAGGTCGCCGAGCGCGCCGAACAGCACGATCACGTGGTCGTCGGGTGTGGTAGCGCCGTCAGATCGGGTCATCTCGCGCGGAGTATGGCGGGCGGGATGTTGAGGGAAGTCCACGCTCGCCCGCTTCTTTAAGACCTCATAACCCGTATAGCGTCCCGAGGAGGGTCCATGAGGGGACCGTTACGAGAGGGGTGCAATGCGTTTTAAGAGGGGCCTCGCCAGCGCGGCGGGGGTAGGCGCGATGCTGTTGGTCGGTGCTCTGGCGCCGTCGGCAGCGATGGCGCATCCGTGTATTTCCGAGACCGAAGCGGCCATGGGCAAGTCGCTTTCGCTCCACACCGGCGGGAACTGGGCCGGGGCGCTGCCGGCGTTCGAGAACCTCGACCACGAGTGCGCCGAGGACCTGAACTCCTACCTGTATGAGACCTCGGCCGTCGCGACGTCGGCGGTGGGCGAGGATCCCGGGCCGATCGTCTCCAACTGGGCCATCAAGAACCTGTCGCCGCTCGGCTACAGCCGCCGCGACGTCCCGTACACCGGTACCAGCGCCGGTGTCTACAACTCGGATCTGGCGTTCAAGGACAACCTGGTCATCGCCGGCACGTACGCGGGCTTCCGCATCCTCGACTTCACCGACAAGAAGAACCCGGTCGAGCTCGTCAACTACGACGGCTGCCCCGTCGGCCAGGGCGACGTCGTCGTCTACGGCGACATCCTGGTCCGCTCGTGGGACTCGCCGAACCACTCGAACCCGATGTGCGGCGGCGAGGCCGTGGGCGCGAACTTCGAGGGCATCCACGTCTTCAACATCAAGGATCCGACCAAGCCGGAGTACGTTCGCTCGCTGCGCTTCGCGGGGACCGGCATGCCCGAGGGCAGCGTGCTGCGCAACCAGGGCTGCGGCTCGCACACCGCGACGGCCGTTCCGGATCCGACGCGTGACGCGCTCTACATCTACAACGGTGGCTCGAGCGGCAGCTGCGAGGGCATCGACATCTTCAAGATCAAGATCTCGGACCCGAAGCAGATCGACATCATCGGTCGCGCCTCCAACGAGGGCATCGACGCCAAGACGGGCGTCGAGCGCGTGGGCAACAACTCCTGCCACGACAACAACGTGCTCCTGAACGTCGGCGGCACCACGACCTCCTACGCCATGTGCGCGGGCGGCAACGGCCTCGCCATGTTCAAGTTCGACCTCACCAAGCCGGTCGAGGAGGAGGGCTCGGTCGAGAAGCCGATCCAGCTCTGGACGCAGCAGATGCCGGGTGTCACGACGGGCCACTCCGGCTCGTTCACCTACGACGGCAAGCACCTGATCTACGGCCACGAGCCGGGCGGCGGCTCGGCGGCGCGCTGCCAGGCCACGAGCCTGCCGGTCGAGCGCACCCTGTACTTCCTGGATCCGCTCACGGGCAAGACGACGGGCGAGATGCTGCACCCGCGCCCGCAGGGCTCGCGTGAGAACTGCACCTGGCACAACTTCAACGTCGTGCCGACCAAGGCCGGTTACTACGCGACCGTCGGCTCCTACCAGTCCGGCATCTCCGTGTTCGACTTCTCGAACCCGGCCGCCCCGAAGGAGCTCGCCTACGCCGACCCGCCGGTCCTGCAGACCACGCCACCCACCACCGAGATCATCCTCGGCGGCGACTGGTCGACCTACTGGCACAACGGGACGATCTACCAGTCCGACATCAAGCGCGGTGTCCTGTCCTGGCAGCTCAACCTGGGCAGCGACGCCACGGCCACGCAGGCCAACGCGCACCTGAAGCAGTTCAACACGTTCGCCCAGTCGAACCCGCAGACGCAGATCGGTTCGTACGCGCCTGACGCGGAGATGCCGACGATCAACGTCCGCACCCCGGGCGAGGGCGCCGCCTACAAGGCCGGCACGGCGATGATGGCCGACTTCGACTGCGCGGACGCGACGGGCATCGAGTCCTGCGTCGGCACCGTCGACGACGGCGCCGCGATCGACACCAAGCTCGGGACCAAGACGTTCACCGTCACGGCCACCGACAAGTCGGGCAACATCTTCACCAAGTCGGTGGCCTACAAGGTCAACAGCATCGACGTCCCCGTGCAGGTCAACGGCGGCACGGTCGAGTCGATCATGAGCCTGTCGCTGCCGGGCTCGGTGCTGTTCGGCCCGCTCACGCCGGGTCTCACCAAGACCTACGAGGCGAACGTCAACGCGACGATCACCTCGACGGGGTCCGACATGACGCTGAGCATCTATGACGCCGCGACGACGGCCACCGGCCGTCTGATGAACGGCACGCGCGCGCTGTCCTCGCCGCTGCAGGTCTTCCTCACTACCAGCGGCAGCAACGGCGCGACCGCCCTCGCGGGCGGCAACGTCGGTGGCGCGAGCAACCCGACGCCGATCCTGTCCTACGCGACGCCGGTGGCGAACCGCTCGGCCAACCTGCACTTCAAGCAGGCGATCTCCGCCAACAACGACGCGCTGCAGGCCGGCACCTACGGCAAGACGCTCACGTTCAACCTGAGCACCACCACGCCGTAACGATGTGAGCGGGGCGTGGAGAAACCTCCACGCCCCGCTCCTTCATCTCACGCTCATAACGCGGATAGCTTTCTCGCATGGTCCATGAGGGGACCGCTTGACGAGAGGGGTGCAATGCGTTTGAAGAGGAGCCTCGCCGGTTTAGCGGGAGTAGGCGCGACGCTCGCGGTAGGGGCGCTGGCCCCGTCGTCCGCGCTCGCGCACCCGTGCACGGAAGCGTGGACGCTGTCCAACGCCACCTTCCTGACGGCGAACAACACCGGGACGGCCTGGGCCGGCTCGATCCCGCCGCAGAGCAACGACGCCGACTGCGCACCGATCACGGAGTCGCTGAGCGCGGCCAAGGCGCGCAGCGCCGTCGCGCCGGGCGACCCGGTCGCCGAGACGGCGACCTACGCCAAGAGCGAGAACCTGACGCCGCTGGGCTACTCGGCGCGCGTGCCCCCGCGGCACCCCATGACGAGCCTCCCGGACATCAACTCGGACATCGCCTTCAAGGGCAACTACGCGTTCCAGGGCCACTGGAGCGGGTTCCGCGTGATCGACATCACCGATCCCACCAAGCCCGAGCAGGTGTGGAACACCGAAAACTGCCGCCACACGTCCGGCCAGGGCGACGTGGTCGTGCACGGCAACATCCTCGTGCGCACGTGGGACTCCCCGAACTCCACGAACGCGAACGCGAACGCGACGTGCGAGGGCCGCGCGGTCGGCGCCGGCTTCGAGGGCATCCACATCTGGGACATCTCGGACCCGAAGAACCCGCAGTTCAGGCGTCAGGTTCGGATGGCGGCCACCGGCAACGAGGAGGGCGCGCCGGCGATCGGCTGCGGCGCCCACACCGCGACGGGCGTGCCGGATGACGCGCGTGGCGTCCTGTGGCTGTACGTCGGCGGCTCGGGCGCTGCGTGCCCGGGCATCGACATCGTCCGCATCAACCAGAACGACCTGATGGACGCGAAGTTCGTCAACCACGCGTACAACGAGCGCGGCCGGAACCCGACGACCGGCAACGGCCAGTCCTGCCACGACAACAACGTGCTGATGGGCGTCGACGGCTCGAGCATCGGCTACGCGATGTGCGCCGGCGGCAACGGCCTGACGATGTACAAGTTCGACATGAGCAAGGCCCCGGACGCGGCCGGCACGGTCGAGAGCCCGGGCGGCGTGGCGAACCCGACCGTGGCGTGGACGAAGGTCATCACCGGCGTCGGCATCGGCCACTCCGGCTCGTTCACCTACGACGGCAAGGTGCTGATCTTCGGCCATGAGCCGGGCGGCGGCACCGGCGCCGCGTGCGAGGCGACGGACAGCGTCGTCGACCGCTCGCTGTTCTTCCTGAACTCGGCCAACGGCGAGACGCTGGGCACGTTCGTCCAGCCGCGCCCGCAGTCCGCGACCGAGAACTGCACGTGGCACAACTTCAACGTCGTGCCGACGTACAAGGGCTACTACGCGGTCTCGGGCAACTACGAGATGGGCATCTCGGTGTTCGACTTCACGAACGTGCAGGCCCCGCAGCAGATCGCGTACGCCGACCCGAGCGAGTACACGCCTGAGGCGACCAACACCTGGCCGACGTCCGGCAACTGGTCCACGCACTACTACAACGGCCGCATCTACGAGTCCGACATCCGTCGCGGTCTGTTGATCTGGAACCTCGACCACGACTCGATGCGCCGGGTCCGCACGCCGGACCTGTCGAACCCGCAGACGCAGATCGGCGGCGTCGCCCAGGACCTCCAGGGCCCGACGATCACGTCGACCGATGAGGGCAAGGGTTACAAGCAGGGCTCCACGCAAGCGCCGCAGTTCACGTGCACGGACGCCGACTCGGGCGTCGAGTCCTGCATCGCGAGCGTGACCAACCTCAACACGTCGACCTTCGGGCCGGCGTCGTACACGGTGACCGCGACCGACAAGGCCGGCAATACGTCGACCAAGACCGTCAACTACACCGTGACGGCCGAGACGACGGGCACCGTGGGCGGTTCCGTCGGGGCGACGCTGTCGCTCGAGATGGGCACGGCGGCGTCGTTCGCGCCGTTCGTCCCGGGCGTGGCGCAGGAGTACACGGCGACCACGACGCCGACCGTGACCTCCACCGCCGGCGACGCGACCCTCTCGGTCACCGACCCGAGCACGACCAACAAGGGGCATCTGGTCAACGGCTCCTTCGTGCTGCCGCAGCCCCTCCAGGGCCTCGGCACCGTGAAGACCTACACCGGCCCGGTGTCCAACGACAAGCCGACGATCACCTTCAAGCAGGCGATCGGCGCCAACGACGCGCTCCGCACGGGCACGTACAGCAAGACGCTGACGTTCACGTTGAGCACGACGAACCCGTAGTCGCAGCGAAGTGCGGTTCGAGGGCCGTCCCGTCGGGGCGGCCCTCGGCGGTTAAGGAACGAGCACGGGGTGGTTGAGCCAGCCCGCGAACTCAAGGGCCGGCAGCGGCCGCGAGACGAAGTAGCCCTGCGCCAGGTCGCAGCCGAGGGCGGCCAGCGCGTCCAGCGTGCGCTGGTCCTCGACGCCCTCGGCCACGACGCGCAGGCCGAGCATGCGCGCGAGCTGGATCGAGGTCGCGACGATCGGCCGGTCGGCGTCGTGCATGTCGGCCACGAACGAGCGGTCGACCTTGAGCTCGGAGATCGGGAACTCCGACAGACGCACGAGCGAGGAGTGGCCCGTGCCGAAGTCGTCGACGGCGAGCTCGGCCCCGAGCTCGCGCAGCGCCGTCAGCACGTGCGCGGTGAGCGCGTTGTCCTCGACCGCTGCGGTCTCGGTGATCTCGAGCGTGAGCTTGGCCGCCGGGAACTCGTTGCGGCGCAGCGCCGCGAGCACGCGGCCGGGCAGGTCGGCCTCCGACAGGTTGCCGGTCGCGAGGTTGACGCTGACGCCCAGCGTGTGCCCCGAGCGGTGCCAGCCGGCGGCCGCCGCGAGCGCGCGGTCGAGAACCCAGTCGGTCAGCGGGCCCATCAGGTCGCTGCGCTCGACCGCGGGCAGGAACGCGTCCGGCGGGACGAAGACGCCGTCGGGACGGCGCCAGCGCAACAGCGCCTCCGCGCCGTGGACGTGACCGTCGGCGACGTCCACCAGCGGCTGGAAGTAGAGGTCGAGCTCGCCATTGCGCATTGCCTCGCGGACGTCTTCGACCAGCTCGCGGTCACGGGCGGCGGCGAGCGAGGCGCGCAGCCCGGTGGCGAACGCGCGGCCCGTGCCGTGGACGGCCACCAGCAGCGTGAGCGCGGCCAGCACGACCGAGACGGCGGGGATCGACAGCCACTCGTTCGCGACCAGCAGCGCGACCGACGCGACGGCGGCGACGAGCGCCGCGGCGTGCGTGCCGAGGCCGCCACGGCCGCGCGCGCGGCGCGGCTTGGCCGGCAGCCAGGCGGCCACGGCGACGAAGCTCGGCCAGAGCGGATATAGCGCGTTGGACGGCATGACCGGCTCCCACGTCCCGGCGTAGGCCTGCAGCGCCCACACGGCGTCCGCGCTGGTGAGGGCGAGCGCGCCGAGCGCGAGCAGCATCCAGGTGCGCCCGCCGCGCCGGCCGGCGACCGCGGCGCCGATCAGCGCGACCGAGAGCAGCGCGCAGTCCGCGACGGGGTATGTGAGGTTGACGATCCGCGCGAGCGTGCTCAGCCCACCGGCGTTCGCCGTCATCAGCGGGACGACCGCCGCCGTGACCAGTGCGGTCAACCCGAACCCGACCGCGAGCGTCTCGAGCGTGAGCGCCTTGGGCGCGCGGCGCAGCCACGGCCAGGCGAAGATCGCGAAGGTGGTGAACGCGAACGGGTACGAGCCCAACCAGAAGCCGTCGGAGATGCTCGGGAAGTCCGGGACGACGCCGTGCATGTCGCCGATGACCTGGACGACAAAGCCGAGCGTCCAGAGCGTCATGCCAACCGAGAGGACGGTCCAAGCGACCCGGTCCTGGCCAACCAGGACCGCGCGGGTCACGACCGCGACCGTCGGCACCGTCAGCAGCGCCAGGGACGCCCAGTGCGTGAGCAGGAGCGTGTCCACGCCGACCACCAGCGCCACCCAGTAAGTGGCGAGCACGGCGCCGGCGGCGGGAAGCGCGGCGCGGGGGTCAAGGCGCGGGAAGCCCATACCTCCGAAGAAATCGGCCACGCGTCCGGTTTCCGGAGCGGTCGGGAACTTTGTGGCGTGCCCGGGAACTTTCGGGCGCGCGCACGCTCAACTACCACTTGCGGCCCATGCCCTCACCTCCCTTGGACGCAGGGACGTGGTTCGCTCGTCCTCCGCGGGCGCGGGCGGGTTCAGCTTCCCGCGCAGGCGGGTGAGCAGCAGCGCGGACAGCGCGAACGTGAGCGCGTTGAACGCCAGCAGCGTGGACGGGTCGGCCACCAGCAGCAGGCCGGCCGCGGCCGCGGGCCCGGCGAGCTGACCGATCTCGCGGACGGCGCCGAAGCGCCCGTTCGCGCGCGCGAGCTCCTCCGGCGCGACGATCGCCGGCAGCAGCGCTCTGGAGATGCGCGGCGAAGAAGGGACGGGCCGGGTGCATGGCCAGCTTGCTCGGGTCCGGCGGCCATGTGGCGGTAAGGCCGCGGTAGAGGCCGCCGCGAATACGGCATAGGCCGCGCGCAACTACGGCAGTCGCGCGGATGCTGTGACGGCGCGTGTCGGAGATCGTTGGCGCCATGAACCTCTACGCCATCCGCCGCCGTGACTTCTGGGGTACGCCCGAGGAGCTTCAGCAGACCGCCGCCCGATCCGCCGAGGTCGGGGCCGAGATGTCCGACGACGTCCGCTGGATCCGCACCTACGTCGTGCAGGAGGAGTCTGGCAAGCTCGGCACGGTCTGCCTCTACGAGGGCACCAGTGCCGAGAAGGTCCGCGAGCAGGCCGAGCGCACCGGCATGCCCGCCGACGAGATCACCCTCGTCGCCGACACCGTGATCGTCAACCCGGATCCGGTCCCCGCGACCACCTGAAGGGTCAGACCCCTCAGGTGGCCGCCGATCGTCGACGCCCGATCCGGTCCCCGCCACCACCTAAGTGGTCAGACCCCTTAAGGTGCTTTAGACTCGCGCCGTGACGGCCCCGGCGCTCATCGGCCGCCGACAGGAGACCGCGTGGCTCGCGGACGCGGCCGCCGACGCGCTGGCGGGGCGCGGCGCGCTCGTGCTGCTGGCCGGTGAGGCGGGCGTGGGCAAGAGCCATCTGGCCGAGACCGCGTTCGCCGGCCTGCCGCTGCTGCGCGGCGCCGCCCACGCGCCGGCCGCGGCGCCCTACGGGCCGGTGGTCGCGGCGCTGCGGTCACGCCTGCGCGAGGACCCGGCCGCGCTCGACGCCTGTGGCCGGCTGCGCCCGCATCTGGCGCTGCTGCTGCCCGAGCTCGGCGAGCCGGACCCGAGCGGCGACCGGGCCACGCTCTTCGAGGCCGTCCATGGCGCGCTCGTGGCGGTCGCTCCGGCCGTCGTCCTGCTCGACGACCTGCAGTGGTCGGACGGCGCGACCCTCGACCTGCTGGCCGCGCTCGCCGTGCCGCTGCGGGAACAGGCGCTGCTCGTCGTGGGTGCGTATCGCACCGACGAGGTCCGCGCCCCGCTGCGGCGCCTGCGCGCCGATCTGCGCCGGGCGCGAGCGCTCCGCGAGCTCGTCGTGCGGCCGCTCGACGCCGCGGGCACGCGGGAGCTGGCCGCGCGGACGCTCGGATCGCCGCCCGCCCCGGCGCTCGCCGAAGCGCTGTACGACCGCACCCAGGGCATCCCGTTCTTCGTCCAGGAGCTCGCCGCCGGCCTGCAGGCCGGGGAGCGGCTGCGCGCCGGCCCGGACGGCCTGGAGCTCGAGCACGACGCGGACGTCCCGATCCCCGAGACCATCCGCGACGCCGTGCTGCTGCGCACGATGGGCCTGTCCGGCGCGGGCCGCGCCGCCGCCGAAGCCGCCGCGGTCGTCGGACCGGAGTTCCGGCTCGACCTGGCGCCCGCGCTGGACGAGCTGCTCGAGGCAGGGCTGATCGTCGAGATCCGTCCCGGCCGCGCCGCGTTCCGCCACGCGCTCGTCCGCGGCGCGATCTACGAGGACATCCCGTGGCGCCGCCGCCGCGACCTGCACGCCGGCTTCGCCGACGCGCTCGAGTTCGGCGGCGCGTCGCACGCCACGATCGCCGCCCACCGCCTGGCCGCCGGCGACCGCGCTCGCGCGCTCGACGCCTTCCTGGCGGCGGCCCACGACCTCGCGCGCGTGCACGCGCACCGTGACGCCGCCGCCGCGGCGCTGCAGGCGCTCGAGTTGTGGCCGGAGGGCGTCCGCTCCGGCGAGCGACTCGCCGCGCTCGACGTCTACGCCCGTTCCGCCGAGCTCGCCGGCGACCTCGCCGAGGCGACCCGCGCGCTGCGGGAGGCCGCCGCGCTGCGCCACGGAGCCGAGCGCGGCGTCACCGCGCGGCGGCTGGCCGGGCTCTATGAGCTGCAGGGCGATCGGGAACGTGCGCTGGTCGCGCGCCGCGACGCGGTCGCCGCCTTCGATCTCGGCGGGCGCCGCGCCGAGGCGGCCGGTGAGCGGCTCGGGCTCGCCGCGTACGCGCAGAGCGCGGGGCGCCATCAGGAGGCGGTCGAACTCGCACGCGCCGCGGCCGCCGACGCGCTCGCGGCCGACCGCAGCGACCTGCGGGCGCGGGCGTTCGGGCTCGAAGGGGTCGCGCAGGCCAAGCGCGGGCGGTACGGCGAGGGCGTCGAGACGATCCGGGCCGGCCTGGCGCTCGCGCTTGCGCACGAGCTCACCGCCGAGGCGGCCGAGCTCTACCAGCGGCTCGCCACCGCGATGGAGAGCGCCGCAGACTACGGCGGCGCGCGGGAGGCGCTGACGACGGCGGTCGGCCTGTGCGAGGCGACCGGCGAGCGCGGGCAGGAACACACGTGCCTGAGCTGCATGGCGTACGTGCTGCGCGAGCTCGGCGACTGGGATCAGGCCGCGGCGCTGTGCAAGGAGCTCGGCGCGGGCCGGGCGCGCGCTGACGACGCGCTCGTCGCGGACGGCATCCTCGGCTCGATCCTCGCGTTCCGCGGCGACACCCGCCACGCCCGTCCGCTCCTGCTCCGCTGCCGCGCCACGGCCGCGCGCCTCGACGTCGTCTCGATGGGCGTCGACAGCGTCGCCGCGCTCGCCTACCTGGACGCGCAGGACCCGTCCGCCGCCGTCGAGCACGCGCTCGCGGTGCTGGAGCGCTGGGAGCGCACCGAAGACCACCACTACGCCGTCTGGGGTCTGCGCACCGCCGCGGAGCTGCTGGCCCGCCACGGCGACCTGCCGCGGGCCCGCGCCGCGGCCGCCGCCCTGTCGACGATCGCCGCCGAGACCGCTCACGCCGACGCGCTGGCCGCGCTCGCGCACGCGCTGGGGGAGATCGCCCTCGCCGAAGGCGACACGCAGCAGGCCGCCGACAAGCTCACGCGCGCGCTGGACCTGCACGCCGACCTCGAGATCCCGTTCGAGCGCGCGCAGATCGCACTGCGCGCCGGCGTCGCGCTCGCGCGGAGCGACCGGCGGGAAGCGGCGCTGCAGCGGCTGGAGGAGAGCTACCGCGCGGCCAAGCGCCTGCAGGCCAAGCCGCTCGCAACCGCCGCCGCGCAGGCGTTCGAGCGGCTGGGCGAGCCCTTGGAGCGCCGGCTCGGGCCGCGCGCCGCCGCCCAGCATGCGTCCGCCGGGCTGACCCGCCGCGAGGTCGAGATCACCCGGCTCGTCGCGCTCGGCCGGACGAACCGGGAGATCGCACGCGAGCTGTTCCTGAGCCCGCGCACCGTCGACATGCACGTCCGCAACGTCCTGGCCAAGCTCGGCTGCCGGACGCGGACCGAGGCCGCCAACCGCGCCGGCCAGCTCGGGCTGCTCACTCGCTAGGCGTGCCCTCGTAGAGCGCGTCCACGTCCCCGGCGTACTTCTCGTACACGACCGAGCGCTTGACCTTCAGCGTCGGCGTCAGCTCGCCCGTCTCCTGCGAGAGGTCGTGCGGGAGGATCGCGAACCGCTTGATCTGCTCGATCCTGGCGAAGCGCTGATTGACGGTGTCGATGTCCTCCCAGATGCGCTCGCGCACCTTCTCGTCGGTCGCCATCGACTCGGGGTCGGCGGGCACGCCGAGCTCCGCGGCGAGCTTGGGCGCCTCGTCAGGGTCGATGGTCACGAGCGCGACGAGGTAGGAGCGGCGGTCGCCGGCCGCGATCGCCTGCGAGATCCAGCGCGTCTCGCGCAGCGCGGACTCGAGCATCTCCGGCGAGACGTTCTTGCCCGAGGAGGTGATGATCAGGTCCTTCTTGCGGCCCGTGATGCGGACGTAGCCGTCGATGATCTCACCCAGGTCGCCCGAGTGCAGCCAGCCGTCGTCGTCGATGATGGCGTCGGTGGCCTCCTGGTTGCGGTGGTAGCCCTTGAAGACGTGCGGGCCGCGCATGAGGATCTCGCCGTCGTCGCCGAGCGAGACCTCCGTGCCGGGAAGCGGGCGCCCGACCGAGCCGACCTGAATCTCCGACAGCGTGTTGAGCGTCGCCGCCGCGCACGTCTCCGTCATGCCGTAGCCCTCGAGCACGGGCACGCCGCAGGCGTAGAAGAACTCGATCACCTCCGCGCCGATCGGCGCGGCGCCCGTGATCAGCACCGGATCGTTGGGCCCGAGCGCGTTCTTGACCTTCGACAGCGCGAGCTTGTGGCCGAGCGCGGCCTGGATCTTGATCAGCGGGTTGACCGAGCCGCCTTCGCGCTGGGCCTTGGCCACCTTCTCGCCCGTGGACAGCGCACGCTTGAAGATCGCGGCCTTCGCGCCGCCGGCGCCTTCGGCCGTGCTGATCACGCGGGTCATGATCTTCTCGAGCAGCCGCGGGACGGTCGGGATGTGCGTCGGCTGGGCCTCGGCGATGTCGGCGGCGAGGTTCTTGGTGTCCCCGCCCCAGAACGCGAGCGTGCCGCCGACCTCGATCGTGACGAACGAGACCATGCGCGCGAGCACGTGGGCGAGCGGCAGGTACTGGAACATAATCGACGGCTTGTCCCGCAGCTCGAGCCGCTCGATGTACGCGCCGGCCGTGTAGAGGAGGTTGCCGTGCGAGAGCACGCAGCCCTTCGGCGGGCCGGTGGTGCCGCTCGTGTAGACGATCGTCGCCGTGTCGTCGGGCGTGATCGCTTCCGTGCGCTCACGCGCGACCTGCTCGCCGTTCTCGACGCCGCGCCCGCGCAGGTCGGCCAGCGTGATGGCGTCCGGCGCCTCGCCGGTGAGGACGACGACGTGCTCGAGCTCGGGCAGGTTCGGGCGCACGGCGGCGACCTTCGCCGCCTGCTCGGCGTCCTCGAGCAGCACGACCTTCGCGCCGCTGTGCTGGAGGACGTACTCGCACTCCTCGGGCGAGTTCGTGTGGTAGACGGGCACGACGACCGCGCCGGCGCAGAACGCGCCGAAGTCGGCGAGCGTCCACTCCGGGATCGTGCCGCACAGGATCGCCACTGGATCCCCGGGCTCGACGCCGAGCGCCGCGAGGCCGCCGGCGATCTCACGGATCGCGCGGCCGAACTCGGCGTAGGTGATGGCGGGCCGGCCCGGGGCGCGCATCGCGTCCCCCGAATGGCGGTCGGCGGCGGCGAGCGCGAGGCCGCCGAGCGATCGCTCCTCGGCGGCGGATGAGCGTTGGGCGGTGTCGGCCATGTTCACACAACCCTACTTCGAACGGACCCGAAGCGGGCGAGGTCGATGCACCGCTTGACGGCGTGTTTATCAAGTGACATTCACGGGGACTGAGCGGCCGTGACTCGCCGCGTTCCTCGCGCTGATCGCGGCGGGCGCCGCGCCGTCCACCGGTCACGCCTCGACCTCGGTCTTCGACACACGGGTCACCGCCCGAGGCGACGCCGCGGTGCAGTGCCGCCAGGCACCGCACCGCGGCGCGGCGGGCGTCGTCACGCGGCCGGTCCGCGTGTCCACGTGCTGGGCCAGCTCGAGCGCGCCACCTGCGACACGCGGTTCGCGCGCGGCGAGTACCGCGTGCGGGTGGTGAACGCCGGCTGGAGGGCGACGCTGGTCAGCCGCCGTCTGCAAACGTTCAGCGCATGGACACCATCCGGTGGAGCCATCCCGACGGCGACTTCACGATCTCCAACAGCGGCGGGCGCCTGCTGATCGGCATCGAGCCCAAGCCCGACGGCGGCTGGTACTCGATCTGGGCCGACTGGGGATGGGAGGGGCCGGAGCTGGGGCTGCACGAGCCCCTCGAATGGGAAGACGAGCACGGCAACCGCGCCCGGGCGGCGTTCGGGCTCGGCAACGCCGCGGTCCGCATCTCGATCCGCCCCGAAGGCGACGACGGCAGCCTCGACGACGCGCCGTCCGTGCTGCTGGACCGCGAGCACTGGATCGAGGCCGTCCACGCGCTGCTGCAGCCCGCCCGCGGGGAGTTCTGGGCGGAGGTGGCCGCCGCGCAGCCGCCCGAGGAGCCGTTGCCCGGCGAGGACGATGAGGACGACGAGAACGACGAGGAGTTGCCGGAGGTCCGCTGGACCGGTGACGGCGGCGACTTCGTCATCACCAACCACACGAGCGACCTGCTGCTCTCGATCGAGACCGACGACGACACGATCTCGGTCTGGGCCCCGGAGTGGGACCTCGCGACGCTCGCGGCGCTCGACGAGCCGGTCACGTGGGAGGACGACGACGGCTGGAGGGCGCAGATCGCCAAGCTCGCGCCCCGCAGCCGGCTGCGTCGTCCCGAGGTGCAGATCGGGTTCGGGTTCGAGCACGAGGCGCCGACCCAGGTGACGCTCAGCCACAAGCAGTGGAAGGGCGTCGTGGAGGTGCTCGCCGAGCCCCTCGACAGCGACTACTGGGACATCAGCGACTGAGGTCGAGCGACGTCAGGGACGTCGTCGACGTGCGCGCCCGCGAACCGAAAACAGCGGCGCTGATCACTTCAGGATCATGTCGCAGTAGCCGTCGGCGATCTGGTCGGCGCTCAGGCGGCCGTTCGGATTCACCCACGTGGCCGTGTGGTTGACCATGCCGAGCAGCGCGAAGTGCTGCAGGCGGTCGGTGATGCCGTTCGCGCGCAGCTTGCTCGCGAGGATCGCCTCGAAGGCGTCGCGGCTCGCGCGCACGGCCTCCCACTCGGGCTCGCGCTCGATCGCGTGGCGCTCCTGGGCGAACACCGCCATGTGGTCGAGGTGGGCCTCGATGTGCCGCACCCAGACGCGCACCAGCTCGCGCAGCTGCTGCTCGGGCGTGCCGCTGTCGATGGCCGCCGCCTGCTCGAGCAGCGGGTCCATGAGCTCGCTGAAGATCTGCAGCAGCAGCGCCCGCTTGGAGCCGATGTAGTGGTACAGCCCGCCGCTCCGGAGCCCGGTCGCCTCGCTGAGCTCGTCCATCGACGTCGCCTGGAAGCCGCGGCGCGCGAACAGCGCGGCGGCGATGCTGACGACCTCGCGCTGGCGGCGGTCGTATTTCTCTCTTCGGGCGGCCATTCTGTAACGAACCAGGGGCTCCGCCCCCGGACGCCCGTTTTTATAACGAGCGTTCGGTATAAGTTGTACATGAACTTCGATCTCCCCGACGACCACGAGCTGATCCGGCGCACGGTGCGCGACTTCGCCGAGCAGGAGGTCGCTCCGGTGGCGGAGGAGCTCGACCGCACGAAGGCGTTCCCGTACGCGATCGTCAAGCAGCTCGGGGAGCTCGGGCTGATGGGCATCCCGTTCCCGGAGGAGTACGGCGGGGCGGGGGCGGACTCGCTGGCCTACGCGATCGCGGTCGAGGAGCTCACGCGTGTGGACTCGTCGGTGGCGATCACGCTCTGCGCCCACACGTCACTCGGGACGCAGCCGATCTACCTGTTCGGCTCCGAGGAGCAGAAGGCCGAGTGGCTGCCGAAGCTGACGAGCGGCGAGGTCCTGGGCGCGTTCGGGCTGACCGAGCCCGAAGCGGGGTCGGACGCGGGCAACGTGCGCACGCGCGCCTCGCTGAACGAGGACGGCTGGACGATCAACGGCGCCAAGCAGTTCATCACCAACGCGGGCACGGACATCTCCGGCGTGGTGTGCATCACGGCGCGCACCGGCGAGGACGAGATCTCCAACCTGATCGTCCCGAACGGCACGCCGGGCTACTTCCAGGGCGAGCCGTACCGCAAGATGGGCTGGAACGCGTCGGACACGCGGCCGCTGACGTTCGAGGACTGCGTGGTGCCGGAGGAGAACCTGCTCGGCCCGCGCGGCGCCGGCTTCAAGCAGTTCCTGCACGTGCTGGACATCGGGCGCATCGGCGTGGCGGCGATGGGCGTCGGCCTCGCGCAGGGCGCGCTCGACCAGGCGCTGGCCTACGCGAAGGAGCGGCGCGCGTTCGGCAAGCCGATCTCCAAGTTCCAGGCCATCCAGGCCAAGCTCGCCGACATGGCGACCGAGATCGAGGCGGCGCGGCTGCTCGTCTACAAGGCCGCGCGGCTCAAGGACCAGGGCCGCAACTTCACGCTCACGGCCGCGCAGGCGAAGCTCAAGACGGGCCGGCTGGCGGTACGCTGCGCCGAGGAGGCCGTGCAGATCCACGGTGGCTACGGCTACATCGAGGAGTACCCGGTCTGCCGCATGTACCGGGACGCGAAGATCCTCACCATCGGCGAGGGCACCGACGAGGTGCAGCAGATGGTGATCGCGCGGGCGCTCGGGGCCTAGCCGTGTTCGACTCCGTGCTCGTCGCCAACCGCGGCGAGATCGCGCGCCGGGTCCTGCGGACGCTGCACGGGCTCGGCATCCGGTCCATGGCGATCTACACCGAGGCAGATCGCGACGCGCCGCACGTGCGTGAGGCCGACGCCGCCGAGCTCGTCTCGTCCTACTTGAGCATCGACGAGATCATGGTCGTCGCCGCGCGCTGCGACGCGGTCCATCCCGGCTACGGGTTCCTGAGCGAGAACCCGGCGTTCGCGCGTGCGTGCGAGGAGATGGGCGTCGTGTTCATCGGGCCGTCGGCGGACGCGATCGAGCTCATGGGGGACAAGGTGCGCGCGAAGGCGGCCGCGGAGGTTGCGGGCGTGCCGGTCGTCCCCACGTACACCCCGGAGACGGCGGAGTACCCGGTGCTGGTCAAGGCCGCGGCGGGCGGCGGCGGGCGCGGCATGCGGGTCGTCGAGCGTCCGGAGGACCTGGCGGACGCGATGGCGGCGGCGAGCCGCGAGGCCGCCGCGGGCTTCGGGGACGACCGCGTCTTCCTCGAGCGCTTCCTCCCGCGCGCCCGGCACATCGAGGTGCAGGTGATCGGCGACACGCACGGCACCGTGATCTCGCTCGGCGAGCGCGAGTGCACGCTCCAGCGGCGCCACCAGAAGGTGATCGAGGAGTCGCCGTCGCCGGTCGTGGACGCGGCGCTGAGGGAGGTCTTCGGCCGCGAGGCGGTGGCGCTGGCGCAGGCCGCGGGCTACGTCGGCGCGGGGACGGTCGAGTTCATCGCCGACGCAGACGATCCGTCGCAGCACTTCTTCCTGGAGATGAACGCGCGCCTGCAGGTCGAGCACCCGGTTACGGAGCTGGTGACGGGCCTGGACCTGGTCGAGCTGCAGCTGCGCGTGGCGGCGGGTGAGCCGCTGGACGTCCAGGTGGAAATGACCGGCCACGCCATCGAGGCCCGCGTGAACGCCGAGGACCTGCGCTTCTTCCCGTCCGCCGGTCCCGTGCTGCTCGCCCGGTACCCGTCCGGCGTGCGCGTGGACGCGGCGGTCGAGACCGGGAGCGTGGTCGGCACGGACTACGACTCGATGATCGCCAAGGTCATCGCGCACGGCCCGGATCGCCGCACCGCCCTCGCGCGCCTGGACCGTGCGCTCTCCAACACCGCGATCCTCGGCCTGGAGACCAACGTCGGCTTTCTGCGCTCGCTGCTTGCGCGCGACGACGTGCGCGCGGGGGAGATGGACACGGGCCTGATCGGCCGCCTTGACCCGCCGGAGCCGCCGCTCACCGACGAGGAGGCCGCCGCAGCCTGGGCTTCCGCACAACTGCGCCGCGCCGGCGACGACCCGTGGCAGCGCGTGGACGGCTGGCGCCTCGGCGGCGCGCGCGCCCCGTCCTACTGGACGCTCTCGGTCAACGGCGGCGCCCCGATCTCTATCGAACACAACCTAAAGGGGTCAGACCCCTTAAGGTTGTGTTCGGGTCCGTGGGTGGCGGTCGATGGGTGGACGTGGCGGGTCAGCGAGCCGAGCGCGGAGGACTTGCACCACGTCGCGGGCGACGGGGAGCTGCGGGCGCCGATGCCCGGGTCGGTGCTGCTCACGCCGCGGGCGGTGGGCGACGAGGTCAAGGCCGGCGAGCCCGTGGTGGTGCTGGAGTCGATGAAGATGGAGCTCTCGCTCACCGCTCCATCTGACGGCACGGTGACCGAGCTGAAGGTGAAGGTGGGGGACAAGGTGGGGCGGGACGAGATCGTGGCGGTGGTCGCATGACGCACGCGGAGCTGGTCGCCGACCTGAACGCGCAGCTCGAGCGCGTGCGGCTGGGCGGCGGGGAGAAGGCCCGCGCACGGCACACCAGCCGGGGCAAGCTGCTCCCGCGCGAGCGCGTGGACCGGCTGCTCGACCACGGCGCACCGTTCCTGGAGTTGAGCCCGCTCGCCGCGCACGGCATGTACGACGGGGACGCGCCCGGCGCGGGGCTCGTCACCGGGGTCGGGCGGGTGCAGGGCCGCGAGTGCGTGATCGTCGCCAACGACGCGACGGTCAAGGGCGGCACCTACTACCCGATGACGGTCAAGAAGCACCTGCGCGCGCAGGAAGTGGCGCTGCACAACCTCTTGCCGTGCATCTACCTGGTCGACTCGGGCGGGGCGTTCCTGCCGCTGCAGGACGAGGTCTTCCCCGACCGCGAACACTTCGGCCGGATCTTCTTCAACCAGGCGACGATGTCCGAGAAGGGCATCCCGCAGATCGCCGCGGTGCTCGGCTCGTGCACGGCGGGCGGCGCGTACGTGCCCGCGATGAGCGACGAGTGCGTGATCGTCCGCGAGCAGGGCACGATCTTCCTCGGCGGCCCGCCGCTGGTGAAGGCCGCGACGGGCGAGGAGGTCACCGCGGAGGAGCTGGGCGGCGGCGACCTGCACTCGCGCACGTCCGGCGTCACCGACCACCTCGCCGACGACGACGCGCACGCGCTGGCGATCGTCCGCGACATCGTCGCCACGCTCCCGAAGCCGACCCGCGCCTGGGAGCGGATCGCGGTCGAGCCGCCACACCACGACGCGGACTCGATCTTCGACGTCGTGCCCGCCGACGTCCGCAAGCCCTACGACCCGCACGAGCTGATCGCGCGGCTGGTAGACGGCTCGCACTTCCACGAGTTCAAGGCGCTGTACGGGCCGACGCTCGTCACCGGCTTCGCTCATATCCACGGCCACCCGGTCGGCATCCTGGCCAACAACGGGATCCTGTTCAGCGAGTCCGCGCTCAAGGGCGCCCACTTCATCGAGCTCTGCGATCGCCGCCGCATCCCGCTCGTGTTCCTGCAGAACATCAGCGGGTTCATGGTCGGCAAGGACTACGAGGCGGGCGGCATCGCCAAGCACGGGGCGAAGATGGTCACGGCGGTCAGCTGCGCGCGCGTGCCCAAGCTCACCGTGATCGTCGGCGGGTCGTTCGGCGCCGGCAACTACGGCATGTGCGGGCGCGCGTACTCGCCGCGCTTCCTGTTCATGTGGCCGAACGCGCGCATCTCGGTGATGGGCGGCCAGCAGGCCGCGACCGTGATGGAGACCGTCGGCCAGCCGGAGGTCGGCGCGTCGCTGCGCGAGCAGTACGAGGAGCAGGGCCACCCGTACTACGCGACCGCACGGCTGTGGGACGACGGCGTGATCGACCCGCGCGACACGCGCGACGTGCTCGGGCTCGCGCTCGGGGCGTGCTCCGGCGCGCCGCTGCGCGACGTGGGCTACGGCGTGTTCAGGATGTAGTCGACTGGAACGGCCAGGCCGTCACGTAGCGGATGCCCGCCGTGTCCTGGCCGAGCCGGAGTGTCTTGCGCGAGTTCGCCGGCACGGTGACCGCCGGTCCGGACGTGATCACCCAGTCGAACTGCTGCGGCGCGTCGCCCTCCTTCTCCTGCCACGCGATCAGCGCGATCTTGATCGTCAAGTCGTCGTCGTTGGGGTTGTGCAGCTCGAGCGCGTCGAACGGGTCGTCGAACTCCTTCGACGGCTTGCCCTCGTTGAGGTACTGCTCGATCACGACGCCGCCCTCGGGCATGTCCGGGTAGTCCACCTGCTTGAGCTCGACCACCTCGACCCGGACGTCGTAGACCTCGTCCGCACGGGCGCCCTCGAACTTGAGGATGTCGAAGTCCTCGAAGAACGACGGGATGATCATCGTGCCGTTCGTGCTGCCGAACGCGCTCGTCACCTTCAGGCCCGAGATCGGCTGGCTCGTCGAGTCCAGCGGTGTGATCTTCAGCTTCGGGGCGACCGCCCCCAAGCCGTCGTTCTTGATCGTGAGGACCTGGTCGAACTCGTCCTCCTCGCCGATCGCCTGATACGAGAAGCTCAGCTCCTCCGCGGTGGTATGCGTCAGCCAGCCAGGCGCGCCGAACAGGGCCAATCCGAGAATCACGATCGTGAGCACGCTCGCCCTCGTACCCCGATTGGGCTACAACAATGAGCATGACCATCGCACCTGAGAAGTCGAAGGTCGACGGCCCGACCCACGACGGCGAGAAGATCTGCCACATCGTCCCCGAGGACGACCCGGACACCGCCCTCTGCGGCAAGGACGTGACGGGCTGGCCGTGGAACCCGCCGTGGCCCTACTGCATGGTCTGCCTGGACCTCGCGGGCTACGACGTGACGGGCTGAAACACCTCGGCCGCCGGCGACAGGTCGGCGTGCAGGTTGCGCTCCATCATCTTCAGCGCGGCGTCCGCGAGCTCTTTGTCGATGTGCGCGACGGCGTCGCGCGGCACAGTCACCTCATACCCGCGCAGGTACGCGTCGAGCGCGGAATAGAGCACGCACTGCTCCGTGACCTGGCCGACGAGCACCACCTTCTTGACGTCGCCCACGCTCAGCACGTGGTCCAGGGCCGTCTGGTAGAAGATCGAGTGCCGGCCCTTGGGCAGGAACGCGACGCCGTCGCTGGGCGCGATCGGCTCGACGAGCTCGGGGTGCTCGCCCTTCAGCGCCCGGTCGACCAGCTGCTCGCGGCCGACCTCCCAGGCGTCGTAGTTGTCCTGGACGTAGACGAGCAGGATGTCGTCGCGCTCGGCGGCGGTGTCGCGCAGTTGAACCATCTGCGGCAGCTGACGCTCGACGCACTCGGCGAGTTGGTCGGCGTCCTCGTGGTCGTACGCATTGAGCATGTCCACGACGATCAGGGCGGTGGTAGGCACTTGACGGCGTTCCTACCGCACGGCAACGTTCCGTGAAACGAGAGGTTCCGGGAGGTTGATGTGCGCAGGCTCGTAGGGGTGATGGCGGCGTCGCTCGCGCTGGCACTGGTGCCGGCCGTGGCCGAGGCGAAGGGCATCTCGTTCAAACCGGGAGCGCCCGGGATCGGGGATCCGTACTTCCCGCTGGACGGCAACGGCGGCTACGACGTGTCCCACTACGGGCTCACGCTCAGCTACGACCCGGACACCGACGTGCTGCGCGGTGTCGCCAAGCTGGAGATTACCGCCAAGCAGGACCTCTCGAGCTTCAACCTCGACCTGATCGGGATGAACGTGCGGCTCGCGCTCGTGGACGGCTGGCCCGCGCGGGTGAGCCGCAGCGGCGGCGAGATGACGGTCAAGCCGCTGAAGGGGATCCGGCGCGGGGAGCGCTTCAACGCGTACTTCCTCTACGACGGCGTGCCGCAGACGATCGACGAGGGTGTCCTCGGCCTGTCCGGCTTCATCCACACCGACGACGGCACATACGTGGCCGGCCAGCCGGACTCCGCCGCGTACTGGTACCCGGTCAACGACCATCCGCTCGACAAGGCGTCCTACTCGTTCTCGATCACGGTCCCGCGCGGGCTGGAGGCGATCGCGAACGGCGAGTTGCGCGACGTGAGCACCTTCGGGCCGTGGACGACGTGGAAGTGGGAGGCGAAGGAGCCGATGGCGTCGTACCTGACGACGGCGACGATCGGCGAGTTCAAGGTCGACGCCTACAAGGCCAACGGCATCAAGTACTGGGACGCGATGGACCCGGACCTGCTCGCCGAGCCCGAGCCGCGCACCGGGCGTCAGATGGCGATCTCGCAGATCGCCGAGCCGTCTTGGAAGCGCCTCACTCGCACCATCGACGTCCCCGCGGGCGGCGGTGAGCTCTCGTTCTGGGTCCGGCGCGAGACCGAGCCCAGCTGGGACTTCTTCTTCGTCGAGGCGCGCCCGGCCGGCACCGAGGACTGGACGACGCTGCGCGACCTCAACGGTCACAACTCGCAGGTGACGGCCGGCGCGTGCAACGGCCTCGGCAGCATCTACGCGCAGGTCGCGAGCTACATCGACGTCGTCAACGGGCAGTGCGTCCCGACGGGCACGACCGGCGAGTGGTGGGCCGCGAGCGGCTCCAGCGACGGCTACGAGCAGTGGCGCGTGGACCTCGGCGCCTACGCCGGGCAGCAGGTCGAGTTGTCGCTCACCCACGCCAGCGACGACCTCTACCAGATCGCGGGCGTCGAGCTCGACGACATCGTCGGCCCGGGCGGGCAGGGCACGACCTCGTTCGAGGCCGACGGCAACGTGTTCGACGGCTGGACCGTGAGCGGCCCGCCCGCCGACGCGCCGCCGAACGAGAACGACTGGATCGTGGGCGGCGCCGCGCAGACCCCGCCGACCGAGGGTGAGGTCGCGCGCTCGGCGCTCGACCAGCAGCCGCAGATCATCACGTTCCTGGAAGGGCTGTTCGGCCGCTATCCGTTCTCGTCCGCGGGCTCGATCGTCGACGATGTCGAGGGCATCGGCTTCGCGCTCGAGAACCAGACCCGGCCGACCTACTCGCGCGCGTTCTTCAACGTGCGGTCCGAGCCGGCGGAGAGCGTGGTCGTCCACGAGCTCGCGCACCAGTGGGTCGGTGACTCGCTGGCGATCTCGCTGTGGCGGCACCTGTGGCTCAACGAGGGCTTCGCCACCTACACCGAGTGGCTGTGGAGCGAGGAGCAGGGCCGTTCGACGGCCCAGGACTTCTTCGACTTCTACGCCTCCCAGCCGGCCGACGACCCGTTCTGGTCGATCAAGATCGGCGACCCGGGCCCGATCGACCTGTTCGACGGCGCCGTCTACGACCGCGGGGCGATGACCCTGCACGCGCTGCGGACCCGGATCGGGGACGGTCCGTTCTTCCGCCTGCTGCGCGAATGGATCGCCCGCAACCGCGGCGGCAACGTGGCGATCCCGCAGTTCATCGCGCTCGCCGAGCGGATCTCCGGCCAGGAGCTCGACCCGTTCTTCGACGAGTGGCTGTTCACGCCGGCCAAGCCGGCCAGCCTCGGCGACGCGGCCGCGATGCGCAAGGCCGGCTCGACGCTGCGCGTCGTCCCGGGCGGCCACGGTCCGATGAAGCGGGTGACGCGCTAGAGCACGAGCAGGGTCTTGCCGACCGTCGCGCGCGCCTCGATCGCGGCGTGCGCGGCGGCGGCCTGCTCGAGCTCGAAGCGCTGGCCGATGATCGGCTTCAGGCCGGCGGTCAGCGCGCGCTCGGTGTGGTGGCGCTCGGGGCGGCCGGTCTTGACGAGCGTGACGTCCCGTGCGGCCGCCTGCTCGGGCGTGATGTCCGCCCAGGCGCCGCTGGCGAGGCCGTAGGAGAGGATGCGGCCGCCGGGGGAGAGCGCTTGGAAGGCCGCGCGGGCCGCGGCGCCGCCGACGCCGTCGAACACCACATCGGCGGCCGGCAGGTCGTCATAGCGCCTGGGCGCGCCGCCCAACCGCTCGACGACGTCGTGCTTGGACTCGCTCGCGGCCCCGACCACCGTCGCGCCCGCCCGCCGCGCGAGCTGGACGAGCAGCGTGCCGACGCCTCCCGCCGCGGCCAGGACGAGCACCCGCTCACCGGGCTGGATCGCCGCCGCGTCGGTGAGCAGCGTCGCGGTGCGGCCGTCGGCGAGCAGCGCGACCGCGTGATCGAGCGGGAGCTCGTCCGGCACGTCGAAGAGCTCACCCGGGACGGCGCGCTCGGCGTAGCCGCCGCGGCCGTTGAGCGAAGCGACCACGCGTCGCCCCTCCAGCCGGCCGCCGACGCCGTTCCCGGGGATCATGGGGAGCTGCACCGGGAACGGGCCGCGGCCGGCTCGGACCTGCGTCTCGACGAACGTGACGTTCGCGAACTCGACCTTGATCAAACCTAAAGAGGGACTGTCCCTCTTTAGGTTCGTGGGCTCCGGCGCCTCACCCGCCTCGAGCACCGAAGGCGGGCCGAACGCGCGCAGCCAGACGGCCCTCACGGGGTGGGGAGCCCGTAGCGCTCGATCACGCGGTCGTAGTTGAGGCGCAGCAGCTCGATCGCGTCGCGCACGTCGTCCTCGCTGCGTAGGTCACGCGAGCCGAACCCCGGCTTGTTCGGGAAGACGGGGTGGTAGTCGATCCGGCCGGCGTCGTGGAGCTCATGCCAGACGGCCTTCGGGAAGCCGATGTGCAGCACGCGGTCACCGTGCACGTGCCCGATCTCGCGCGCGCCCACCTTGAAGGCGTACTCGCCCCGCGAGCCGTGCTCGGCGTGCACGCCGGGCCACGCCTCGACTTCTTCAGCGATCGTGGTCATACCGGGCATCGTCGCTGGGACGACGCCCGGTGACCAGACGCCTTTGGTCCTAGGACCGGTAGCTCAGCGTCTCGCGCGCGCCGTTCCCGGCGGAGCGCAGCATCGCGTCGCAGATCTCGGCCGCGCGGTAGCCGTCCTCGAAGGTGGCGCCGTGCGGTCCGATCTCCGTGTCCTCGCGGATCGCCGAGAGGAAGTGGTGGATCTCGTGGACGAACGTGTGCTCCCAGCCGATCATGTGCCCCTGCGGCCACCAGTGCTCCCAGAACGGGTGGTCGGCCTCGGACACGAGCACGGTGCGGAAGCCTTGCGCCAGGTCGCCGGGCTTGGAGTCCCGGTAATGGACCTGGAGCTCGTTCAGGCGCTCGATGTCGAAGCTCAAGGACCCCTTGGAGCCGTTGATCTCGAACGTGAGCCCGTTCTTGCGGCCCGACGCGAAGCGCGTGGCCTCGATCGTGCCGACCGCGCCGTTCTCGAAGTCGACGATGGACTCCACGGCGTCGTCGACGGTGACGGCCTGCCCCTCGCGGTTCTTGACGAAGGTCCGCGTGTGGGCGCTCACCGCGCTGATCTCACCGACCAGGTAGCGCGCCAGATCGATCACGTGGGCGCCGAGGTCGCCCAGGGCGCCCGACCCGGCCACGTCCTTGTCCAGCCGCCAGACCATCGGGAAGTCCGCGTCGATGATCCACTCCTGCAGGTAGCTCCCACGGAAGTGGAAGATCTCGCCGAGCTCGCCCGACTCGATGATCATGCGCGCGAGCCGAACGGCCGGCACGAAGCGGTAGTTGAAGGCGCACATCGCCTTCACGCCCGCGGCCTGCACGCGCTGCCACGTCTCGTACGCCTCGTCCGCGGTGCGCCCGAGCGGCTTCTCGCAGATCACGTGCTTGCCCGCCTCGGCCGCCGCGATCGTCGGCTCGGCGTGGAAGTTGTTGGGCCCGGAGTTGTCGAACACGCCGACGCGGTCGTCGGCGATGATCTGCTTCCAGTCGGTCACATAGCCGTCGAAGCCATAGCGGCGCGCCGCGCCGGCGACGGCCTCCTCGTTGCGCCCCGCGATCGACACCAGCTGCGGCATCAACGGCGGCGGCCAGGTCATGTAGGCGAGCGTCTTGTACGCGTTCGAGTGGGCCTTGCCCATGAACCCGTACCCGAGCATGCCGATGCCGACGGTGGGGACGTCATCCCCGCCCGCCGACTCTCCCATCGTGACGAATCCGACCTTGCTCATCTACGCCTCCCGCGCGAACGCCGCGTCGAACGCCACCGTGGACGGCGCGAAGTCCGTGCGCCGCACGAACGCCAGCGCGTCGGGCGCGCCCCAGTCCCGGTCCATCCCGGAATCCTCCCACTCGATCGACAACGGCCCGCGGTAGCCGATCCGGTTCAGCGCCCGGAACAGCGCCTCGAAGTCCACGTCGCCGTGCCCGGGGGACACGAAATCCCAGCCGCGGCCGGCCTCGCCGAAGTTCAGGTGCCCGCCGAGGATCGACGTGCGCCCGTCCAGCGTCTTGATCGAGTCCTTGACGTGCACGTGGTAGATGCGGTCCGCGAACTCGGTCACGAACGCGGCGCTGTCGAGGAACTGGTGCGCGAAGTGCGACGGGTCGAAGTTGATGCCGAACCCGGGCCGGTTGTCGAGCGCGTCCAGCGTCTTGCGCGTGGTCACGAAGTCGTAGGCGATCTCGGTGGGATGGACCTCGAGCGCGAAGCGCACGCCCTCGGCGTCGAAGACGTCGATGATCGGCCCCCAGCGCTCCGCGAAGTCCTCGTAGCCGCGCTCGATCTCCGCGAAGTCGTTGGGCGGGAACGAGTACAGCTGGTGCCAGATCGACGAGCCGGTGAAGCCCGTGACGACCTCGATGCCGAGTTGCGCGGCCGCGCGCGCCGTGTCCTTCATGCGCTCGGCGGCACGCTGACGCACGCCCTCGGGGTCCCCGTCCCCCCACACCTCCGGGTCCAGCACCCCTTGATGGCGCGAGTCGATCGGGTCGCACACCGCCTGGCCGGTGAGGTGCGCGCCGATCGCCCAGATGTTGAGACCGTGGCGCTCGAGCACCTCGCGCCGGCCGGCGCAGTAGGAGGGGTCCGCGAGCGCCTTGGGCACCTCGAAGTGGTCACCCCAGGTCGCGAGCTCGAGGCCGTCGAACTCCCACTCGCCGACCTTCTTGGCCAGCTCCTCGAAGCCCAGGTCGGCCCATTGGCCGGTGAACAGCGTTACGGGTCGTGCCATCCCTCGTTCTCCTCCGTTACTTTGCGATCTCGAGCGCCACACCGGCCGCCCGGAAGTCGTGCGCGGTCGCGTCGTCCAGTCCCTCATCCGTGACGATCGCGTCCAGGTCCTGCGCGCGGGCGATCGTCAGCAGCGACGCCCGCCCGAACTTGTTCGAGTCGATCAGCCCGACGGTGCGGGCCGCGTTCGCGCTCGCGACGTTGATCACGTCCGCGAGCGCGCGGCGCGAGGTCGTGAGCCCCGCGTCCAGCGTCACGCCCGCGCACGAGACGAACGCCAGCTCGAAGTTCAAGCCCGACATGAAGTCGGTCGTCCAGCGCCCCGCCAGCAGCCGCATGTGCTGGTCGAGCTCGCCGGGCGTGACGATCACCAGCATCCGCTCGTCCGCCAGCTCGTAGGCGATCGCGGGCGAGTTGGTGACCAGCGTGAGGTTCGACGCCGACTCGCTCACCAGCTGCCGCGCCAGCGCGAGGCAGGAGGACGAGGAGTCGAGGAAGATCGTCGAGCCCGAGCGGACCTCGCGCGCGGCGTGCGCGGCGATCGCGGCCTTCGCGCCACGCGAGGCCGCCGCCCGCTGCTCCCAGCCCGTCGGCGGGATCGCCGTCGCCGGCCCGGCCGCCGCCAGCGCCCGCGCCCCGCCGTGTACGCGCTCGACCAGCCCGTCCTTAGACAGCTGCTCGAGGTCACGGTGGACCGTGATCGACGACACCGTCAGATCGCGCGCCAGGTCGGCGACGGACACGCCGCCGTCGCGCTGGATGCGCTCCAGGATCTGCTGGCGCCGCAGCGCGGGCGGCGTGGTGCTCACACGCGCTCCTCGAACGCGCGCCGGCGCACGTCCACTTTCAGCGGCCGGAACTCGTCGATCGCCCGCACCAGATGACCGGAGAAGCGCGAAAGCGCCTCCTCGCCCTTCTCGGCGGTGGCCGTCAGCGGGTTGCCGATCACGCCCGTGCGCGAGAACTCGCCGTGGTCCATCGGGAACGAGAAGTACTGGTAGCCCTCGAACTGGACGTCGGGCGCGCCGTCGGACTTGAGCATCGAGTCCGGCAGCCACTCGGGCGCCTGCGCGCGGTCCTCGGCGGCGCGGTCCATCCGCACCAGCGCCGCGTTGTGCGCCAGCACCTGGGAGGTCTCCAGCTCGCTCGCGTGCCAGCCCGGCGTCTCCTCCGGCGGGTTGTCCAGCAGCCCTTCGAGGATGCCGATGTAGCGCTCCGCGTACGGCTTGTAGAGCGCGACCAGCGCGCCCGTCTCGTACTTGATGCGCCGCAGCAGCGGGTCCAGCACCTTGACGTTGGAGCCGTGCCCGTTGACCAGGATCAGCTTGTTCCACCCGTGGTGGATCAGCGAGCGCAGGATGTCGTAGAGCACCGCGTTGAGCGTCTCGGCACGCAGCGTGATCGTGCCCACGGCCGACTCGGTCTCGCGCATGTGCTGCGGCGAGTAGCCGGCCCAGAACGGCGCGGTGTAGGGCACATCGGCCTGCTCGGCCGCGCGCCGCGCGACCTCCAGCGCCGTGATCGTGTCCGTCCCGAGCGGCAGGTGCGCGCCGTGCTGCTCGCACGACCCGATCGGCACCAGGATGATGTCCGACTTCTCCTGGAACCACGCGATGTCCGGCGGCGCGAGGTCCATGATGCAGTGCGAGACGGGACGAGCTGAATCAGGCATAGGCTCCGACGAGGGCGAGGTAACGGGTGGCGACCACGTCGGCGAAGTCGTGGTCGTCGACGTGGGCGTCGACGGCTTCGAAGCGGATGTCGGCGCGCAACGCGCCGCTCAGGGCTTCCAGGAAGGCGGAGTCGGCCTCCGGGTCCCACAGGTCGCCGCCCTCGGCGTCGGCCAGCGAGAACCCGCGCAGCGGCGCGACGACGTGCACGGGCCCGGTGGCGCCGTTCAGGCGCTCGGCGACGATCGCGCCGAGCTCGGCCTCCTCGTCGCGGTCCAGCCGCACGAGCGTCATCACCGGGTTGTGGAAGTACGTCTTGCGCGCGCGGTATTGCAGCGGCAGCGACTCGCGCGGGCCCTGGTTGAAGAAGTCCACGCAGCCGGGGACGACGACCTGGGGGAGGCCGAGCCGGCCGGCGACCGTGAGCCGCTCGGGCCCGGTCGCGTGCATCCCGTCCTTCAAGGAGTTCGCGACCTCGGACAGGGTGTAGTCGACCACACCCTGCAGCGCACCCTCTTCGCACAGGTGCTCCATCGCGGGTCCGCCGACGCCGTTGGCGTGGAAGATCACGGGCTCATGCCCGGCCAGCGCGAGGTGCTCGCGCAGGCGCATCACGCCCGGGGTCGTCTGCCCGAGCATCGTGACGCCGACGCAGTGCTCGCCCAGCGTGCCCAGCGCGGAGCCCGCGTCGTGGACCATGCCCGCCATCGCGGCCGCGGCGTTGTCGAAGATCGGCCGCGAGATGCCGTTCAGGCCGAGGATGTCGACGACCGAGTGCATGACGCAGACGTCGCTCTCGCCGACGAAGGCCGCGAACGTGCGCCGCCCGCTCGCGCTCGGCGACACGAGCAGCTTCGGGACGCCCACCGGCAGCGCCTGCATGGCCGCCGCGCCCAGCAGCGCGCCCTCCGCGCCGCCCAGGCACAGCACGCCCTGGACCCGCCCCTCGGCGAACAGGCGCACCACGAGCGCCCGGACGCCGTCCACCATCAGCGACACGGCCGCGCCGCGCGAGCCCGCCGCCTGCACGTCGGCCAACGCGTGGCCGCCCGCCGCGGCCACCTCCTCCCGGCCGATGTCCGCCTTGCAGCCCGGCTCGCCCAGGATGCCGCTGTCGATCACCACCGCGCGCACCCGGAACGCCTTCAAGCGCTCGCGCACGTACGCGATCTCGTCGCCCTTGGTATCGAGGGTCCCGATGAGGGCGACGGCGGGCATCAGACGGTGGATGTGCTCCCGGCCAACGCCGCGCGCAGGTGGTCGATCGACGCCTGGGCGCAGCGGTCGTAGTAGGCCTCGGGGACCGCGCCGGTCGAGTGGTCGCGCAGGAACTTCTCCATGGCGACGCCGCCGCCGGCCTCGGACGCGTCGCCGATCTCGCGCTCGGAGATTGAGCTGCGGTCCAGCGAGGGGACGAACTCCGCCGTCATGTGCCCCTGGTAGCCGATCGTGTGCAGCGCGCGGACGATCGCGTCCCAGTCGAGCGCGCCGTGGCCCGGCGGCATGCGGTTGTTGTCGGCCACGTGGAAGTCGGCGAGCCGGTCGCCGGCCTGGTGGATGGCGTCGATCAGGTCGGCTTCCTCGATGTTCATGTGGAACGTGTCCAGCGCGACGCCGCAGTTGCCGCCGACCTCCTCGGCGAGCGCGAGCGCCTGCTCGCCGCGGTTGAGGAAGTACGTCTCGAACCGGTTGAGCGGTTCCAGCGCGATCCGGACGCCGACCGACTCGGCGTGTGCCTGGCACTCACGCAGCGACTCCACGCACCAGCGCCACTCGTCCGCGGGCGAGCCCATCGGTGTGATCTTGCCCACGGTCGACGGCACGACCGTGACGATCTGGCCACCGAGCTGGGACACGAACGTCAGGCAGTCCTTGACGTACTCGACGCTGCCGATCCGCATGTAGCGATCCTCATGGCACAGGTCGCGCGCGCCCATCATCAGCGTCACGGCGCCCCAGCAGACGAGCCCGTGCTCCTCCAGCAGCCCGCGCACCCGGCCGACGTCGTATTGATCGGGCTCGCCCGAGATCTCGATCCCGTCGTAGCCCAGACGCGCCAGCCGCTCGATCGTGCGCTCGATCGGCTCCGGCCGCATCCAGTTGTGCATCGACACCTTGATCGCCACTGTCTTCCTCTCCTCCTCCGGCACGGCCTTCTCCTCAGAGGCCGAGCTTGCCGGGATTCATGATGCCGAGAGGATCTAACGCGGACTTCACCGAGCGCAAGGCCTCGAGGCCCGCTCCGTGTTGTGCCTGCATGAAGGGTGCGAGCTTGAGGCCCACACCGTGGTGGTCGTTCATCACGCCGCCGGCGGCGAGGACGGCCGTGACGCCGTCGGCCCAGACCTGGTCGTGCAGCTCCCGGGCGTCTTGCCCGCCGTCCGGGATGAGGAAGCGGGCGTAGATCATCGTGCCCCAGCGATACCAGTGGGAGAAGTGCATCCGCAGCTGGAGGCCGTCCGGCGCGTAGCGGTCGCGGACGGCGGTCTGCAGCGCCCGGTGCACGTCGTGGATGGTTCGGTAGGACGCGACGACGTCGATCGTGCCCCAGACCGAGGGCAGCTCCGGGTGGTGCGGCGGCTTGTAGAAGTCGTAGCGGCGGTCCCACCACGTCCGGGCGAGGGCCGGATCGAGCTCGCGCGCGCCCTCCGTGCGCGCGAGCCCGATGGTGGCGGCGCGCTCGGCCGCGGTGACCTCCGGCTCTCCCCCCTCGAACACCACGATCGCCACGACGCCGTCGAGCCCTTCGCCGACGACGGGCGAGAGCGTGCGGCGCGTCGCCTCCTCGTCGTACATGCGGATCACCGACGGCCGGTTCCCGCGCGCGAGCGCGGTGCGGAAGGCGTCCACGCCGGCGTGCACGCTCGGGAAGTGCAGCGCCGCGAACGTGCGCTCGGCGGGAGCAGGGACGACCTCGAGCGTCGCGCGGGTGATGATCCCGAGCGTGCCTTCCGAGCCGACGAACAGCGGCGTGAGGTCGGGGCCGACGGCGTGGCGCGGCGCGGGCACGCTGTCGAAGAAGGTGCCATCCGGGAGCGCGACGCGCAGGCCCAGCACCAGATCCTCGATCTTCCCGTAGCGGGTGGAGAGCACGCCCGAGCCGCGCGCCGCGACGTACCCGCCGACCGTCGCCCACTCCGAGCTCGCCGGGTAGTGGGGGAGCATCAGCCCGCGCTCGTTGAGCGTGCGCTCCAGCACGTTCCCGTTGACGCCGGCCTGCGCCGTCACGGTCATCGAGACCTCGTCGATCTCGACGATCGTGTCCAGGCCGCGCAGGTCCACCACGAGCCCGCCCTCGATCGCCACCGCGCCGCCCTGCGTCCCCGAGCCACCGCCCCAGGCGGTCACCGGCACGCGGTGGGAGGCGGCGATGCGCAGGATCGTGGCCACGTCCTCCTCACGCCGGGGCACCGCCACCACGTCCGGCCGGCCCAGCGGCGCGCCGGCGGCGCGGGCGTGGATCGCCGGCCAGTACGTGTCGGCCGTGTAGGCGTCAAGCTGTGCGTCGTCGGTGAGGACCGCGTCCCCGCCGAGGACCGCGGCCAGGGCGGGGGCAAGCTCGACCAGCTGCGTGACAGAAGACTTCATCTATTGACAGGCAAGCTTGCATTAGCCTTCAATTGCTGTCAAGCCAAATGTCATCAACACTTCAGAACCCGTCACGAACCGCGATCGGCATCGATGTCGGCACGTCCGCGGTCAAGGTCATCGCCGTCGCTGAAGACGGCGAGGTGCTCGAGCGCCGCGAGGTCTCCTACCCGCTCTCGACGCCCAAGCCCGGTTGGTCCGAGCAGAACCCGGACGACTGGTGGGCCGCCACCGAGCAGGCGCTCGACGGCCTCACCGAAGGCGTCGCCGGCATCGGCCTCTCGGGCCAGATGCACGGGCTCGTCACGCTCGACGCCTCCGACCGCCCGATCCGGCCCGCGATCCTGTGGAACGACCAGCGCACCGGCGCCGAGTGCGCTGAGATCGAGCAGCGGGTCGGCTTCGATCGGCTCGTCGAGTTGACGGGCAACCGCGCGCTCACGGGCTTCACGGCGCCGAAGCTGCTCTGGCTGCGCAAGCACGAGCCGGACGCCTACGCCCGGATCGCGCACATCATGCTGCCCAAGGACTACGTGCGGCTCAAGCTCACCGGCGAGCGGGCCATCGACGTCGCCGACGCCTCCGGGACGCTGCTGCTCGACGTGGCCCAGCGCCGCTGGAGCGACGAGGTCCTGCAGACGCTCGAGATCGACCCGGCGTGGCTTCCGACCGTGCTCGAGTCGCCGGAGGTGAGCGGCCGCACGGCGGGTGGGATCGCGGTCGCGGCGGGTGCGGGCGACCAGGCCGCGGGCGGGCTCGGCGTCGGCGTCGACCGGCCGGGACCGTTGAGCGTGGCCATGGGCACCTCCGGCGTGGTCTTCGCGGCGCTGCCCGAGTACCGAGCGGACGCCCAGGCCCGCGTCCACGCCTTCTGCCATGCCGTCCCCGGCGCGTGGCACCAGATGGGCGTGATGCTGTCCGCGGCCGGCTCGCTCGCGTGGCTGCGCGGCGTGGTCGGCGGCGAGTTCTCACAGCTGACCGAGGAGGCGGCGGCATGGGGGCCGGGGGCGGACGGGCTGACGTTCCTGCCGTACCTGACCGGCGAGCGGACTCCGCACGCCGACCCCGACGCGCGCGGCGCGTTCACCGGCCTCGAGATCCGCCACAACCGCGGCGCGCTCACCCGCGCCGTGCTGGAGGGCGTGGCCTGCGGCCTGCGGGACTCGTTCGACCTCGTCGGCGGCGGCGAGCGCGGGCGCGTCTCGGGCGGCGGCGCGCGCAGCGAGCTGTGGCTGCAGATCGTCGCCTCGGTGCTGGAGATCCCGCTCGAGCGGCTTGCGGTGGAGGAGGGCGCGGCCTACGGCGCGGCGCTGCTGGGCGGCGTCGCCGGAGGTTTGTGGGGGGATGTGCACGAAGCCGTCGCCGCGTGCGTCCATACGCACTCCGAAGTCGAGCCCGTCGCGGAGTGGATCGAGCCCTATCGGGAGCTCAAAGCACGCTACACGGCGCTCTACCCCGCGCTGACACGTGCCAACGCAGCCTAGTTGACAAGCGATTGTCAGACAGGTTTAGTTGGCACGCCGGACCAAATAGGGTCATATGAGGGGAGAGAGGGTGTACAGGAGAGCCGCGACCGCGGCTGCGGTCGGAGCTGCGCTGGTTGCGCTGCCGACCGCGGCACACGCGCAGGACACGACGCCGCCGGTGATGGCGCCGGCCACGTTCGCCACACCGGCGAGCGGCAACGGCAACTGGCGCTTGACGGCGCCGCAGACGCTGAACCTGTCGGCGACCGACGACGTCGCCGTGACCAAGTTCCAGTACTCGCTGGACGGCGGGGCGACCTACGTCGACGTCCCGGCGACGGCGGGGGCCGCGAGCCTGACGCTCTCGCAGGAGGGCAACACGCCGCTGCGCTACCGCGCGGTCGACGAAGCGGGCAACGTCTCGCGCGCCACCGTCAACACGACGCTCAACCAGGCCGCGGCCGCCGGCGCGAGCGCGGTCCGCCTGCAGAGCACCGCAGGGCTGGCCCCGGGCGACCGGCTGCAGCTGAACACGGGTGCGACCCAGGAGACCGCGACGATCGCGACGATCGTCGCCCCGGCGCCGCCCGCCCCGCAGCCCAACGTCACGCTGACGGCGCCGCTGGCGAACGCCCACCCCGCCACCACCGCGGTGGCCGGGACCGCCTTCGCGCACACGATCGCGCTGCAGATCGACACCAAGGCCCCGGTCGCGACCTGGGGCACGCAGGCCTCGACGCTGGCCGCGCCGGCGGCTGCGGGCGCGACGGGCATCCGGATCGCGAGCGTCAGCGGCCGCACGGCCGGCGAGACGCTGCAGGTCGACCAGGGCGGCAACGCGGAGACCGTGAAGGTCGCCAGCGTGGATCCGACCGCGGCCGCTCCGGCGCCGAACGTCGTGCTGACGAGCGCGCTGACCAAGGCCCACATCTCGGGGGCGAACGTCTACGTGCCGCAGGTCGTCGACGGCAAGATCCTGCAGTCCCAGACGCTGACGCCGCTGCGCAGCGATCCGCGCCTGCGTGACTCGTCTGACACCGTGGCCAGCGGCGCCGGCGGCGCGGCACCGCGCCGGATGACGCTCGACGGCGAGTTCATGGTCCCCAAGACGGTCAACCTCAACCGGCTGACGGTCGGCAAGCACACCCAGACCGTCTCGCTGCAGGACGCCGCCGGCCAGACGGCCAAGTACGTCAACACGTTCGTGGTCACGACGTCGTTCGCCGACCTGGCGACGGTCATCGACCAGCACGCCGACAACGCGCTGCGCACCACGCTCAACGGCGCCCAGGCCGTCGGCGCGACCGGCCTGCGCCTGACGGCGCCGGTCGGCGGATTCCGCGCGGGCCAGCAGCTCGTGGTGGGCACCGGTGACGGAGCCGAGACGGTGACGATCGCCAAGGCGCTCACCCCGCCGCCGACGCTCAACACCACCCTAAGCGCGGCCGCGACCGCGGGCGCGACCCAGATCCGCCTGGCCAGCTACACGACCGAGACGCTCACCGGGCCCAACCCGCCGAGCAACAACGGCCCGATCATCGGCCAGCCGATCGTGCTCGACACGGGCGCCAACCAGGAGGTCGTCTACGTCAAGCGCCACCTCTCGCCGCTGCCCCCGGCCCCGGCGCCGAACGTCGAGCTGAGCGCGCCGCTGGCCAAGGACCACGCGGCGGGCACGGCGACGAGCCTGAACAACGTGACGCTCACCACGCCGCTGACGAAGGCGCACGCGACCGGCACCACCGTGGCCAACCCGCAGCCGCTGATCAGCGCCGCCAAGGCCACCGAGCTGCGCGCCCTGCTGGCCGACGCCAAGGCCAAGGCCGACGCGGGCCAGACCGCCGCCGCGATCACCGCGCTGCAGGCGTTCAACGCCGCCGCCGCGGCGTCGCGTCCGCTGCAGAGCGCCGGTGAGGCCCTGATCGCTCAGCTCAACGGCACGCCGGTCGACACCACCGGCACGGGCATCACGGTCGAGGCCGCCGAGGACGGCGTGCAGGCCATCCGGGTGTTCAACAACCCGAGCCCGTTCGTCAACAACCCGATGGCGACGTACAAGATCCTCGTCAACGGCCGTGCGGGCGGCTTCCGCCACCAGTCGATCGTGGACTTCCACTGGATGTTCCAGCAGCTCGGGTTCGAGCACGGCTTCAACGTCGACATCTGGGACCCGAACATCAACGGCAGCCCGGGCCGCCAGGCGCCGGCCGGCGTCTCGCTGCCCACGAGCCCGTTCCTGGACTACGAGCAGCTCAAGCAGTACAAGACGATCATCTTCAACTCGACGGTCGGCCTCAACGCCACGTCGACGGTCAACGCGGTGGAGTTCGCCAACCTGCAGCGGTTCGTCCGCGAGGGCGGCGGCGTGATCGCCATCCACGGCGGCACGGACGCGATGCAGAACGTGCCGTGGTACATGGACCTGGTCGGCGCCGGCTTCACCAACCACGGCTCCAACCAGGGCGGCATCCTGATCGACACCGAGTCCGGCGGCCACGTCGAGCTCATCAACGCCGACCCGGCGCACTCGACGATGCAGGCCGTGCCGCGGCGCTTCTTCTCGATCGAGGAGCTCTACAACACCAACCGCGACCCGGCGGCGCTCGGGATCGCGCACCCGCTGATGTACGAGAACGAGGACACGCTCGTCGGTCAGCTCGGCTACGGCCCCGGCAACGGGCTGCACAACACCGACAAGCACGTGATGACGTGGTGCCGGAACTTCGACGGCGGGCGCTCCTTCACGACCACGCTCGGCCACAACTGGCAGTACGCGACCGAGACCTGGTTCCGCGACATGATGCTCAACGCGGTCCAGTGGACGGCGGGCCAGGAGTACTCGAACTGCGTCACGTTCAACGAGGTCCGCGACCTGCTCGCGAAGGCGCGGGCGGACGGCAACGTCACCGCCGCGGGCAACACCGCGCTCAGCGCGGCCCTCGAGGAGGCCGACACGGCCTACCGCGCGGACGACTTCGCGGGCGCGGCGACGCACGCGCGGACGTTCGTGGCGGAGGCCAAGCGGGCGGTCCACGCCGGCGCCGACAACGGCGCGGCGCTGCTCGCGCTCCAGACCAAGGGCGCCGAGCTCGTGGGCTGGATGAGCGGCAACGAGGCCCAGCCGGCTGCGCCGGTCCTGCAGACGGACGCCACCGGTACCGTGGGCGGCACCGTGCCGGCGACGCTCGCCCTCTCGCTGGCCGGCGCGGCGACGTTCCAGCCGTTCGTACCGGGCGTCGAGCAGGAGTACACGACCAGCGTGGGTGCGAAGGTCATCAGCTCCGCGGGTGAGGCGACGCTCAGCGTCTCCGACCCCGGGCACATGACCAACGGCGCCTTCGCGCTGGCCGAGCCGCTGCGCGTCTCGTTCAGCAAGTCCAGCTGGACGGCGCCGACGGCCAACGAGAACGTGGACATCACGTTCAAGCAGCTGATCAAGCGCACGGACCCGCTGCGCACGGGCAGCTACCGCAAGACCCTGACGTTCACGCTGTCGACCACGACTCCGTGAGCGCGTGCACGCCGCGGCGACGACGTGGGTCGTCGCCGCGGCGGTGCCGCTCCACACGCGATGACCGGGCCCGTCGATACGGTTACCGGTCTCATGTGGACCCCGAAGCCCGCCATCGAGCTCTCGAGCCAGCGCGCGGTGCGGCGCCACAACCTCAGCGTTGTGCTGCGCCAGGTGGTCGAGCGCGGGCCGCGCTCGCGCGCGACGATCGCGACGGACACCGGACTCAACAAGAGCACGGTCTCGAGCCTCGTGAGCGAGCTGATGGACTTCGGGCTGCTGGTCGAGCGCGGCGCCGAGCACCGCGGCACGGCCGGCCGGCCCGGCCTCGTCGTCGACGTCGCGCGTGACGGTGTCGTGGCGCTCGGGCTCGAGGTCAACGTCGACTACGTCGGCGTGCAGGCCACCGATCTCGCGGGCGGCTCCCGCTACAAGGGCATGGAGGCCGTCGACAACCGCGGGCGCGGCGTCGACGAGGTGCTCGACCGGCTCGGCGAGCTCGCGCGCAGCGCGCTGGTGGAGGTCCAGGCGCAGGGCCTGCGCCCGATCGGCGCCACCGTCGCCGTGCCCGGTCTGGTGGACATCGAGCGCGGCGCGCTGCTGATCGCGCCGAACCTGCACTGGAGCGACGTCCCGCTCGTGGACGCGCTGCGCGAGCGCATCGACGCACCCGGCCTGGAGATCGGCGTCGACAACGAGGCGAACCTCGCCGCGCTGGCCGAGCTGTGGGAGGGCGCGGCCACGGGGATCAGCGACTTCATGTACTGCTCGGGCGAGATCGGCGTCGGCGGCGGGCTCGTGCTCGGCGGCGAGCTGTTCCGCGGCTACCGGGGCTTCGGGGGCGAGTTCGGGCACACGACGGTCGAGCACGACGGGCTCCCGTGCGCCTGCGGGTCCCGCGGGTGCCTCGAGACCCGTGCCGGCCTGGAGCCGGTGCTCACCGCGGCTGGAATCAACGGGACCGGGGAAGCGCGCTCGCGCGGCCTGGCCCGCCCGGTGGCCGACCTGGTCAAGCGCGCTCAGGCGGGGGAGGCGCAGCCGCTGGCAGCGCTGGAGGACTGCGGGCGCTGGCTCGGCATCGCGCTCGGGACGGTCGTCAACCTGCTCTCCCCGCAGGCGATCGTGCTCGGCGGCCACTTCGCGCCGATGACCGAATGGCTCAAGCCCGTCATCTGCTCCGAACTCGCGACGCGCGTGCTCGGCGGCAACGGCGCCGTCCCGCCCGTGCTGTCGTCCAGCCTCGGCGCGGAGGCCGCGATGCGCGGCGCCGCCGCCACCCAGTTGCGTCGGCTGTTGGCCGACCCAACACTCGTCGCCGCCGCCTGACCGACCGGTCAGGGGTTGTCACCCCTTTCGGATGATGCAAAAGTCGCATCATGGATGGGGGGTCGGTCTTCGGACGCAAGTCCGCAGCCAGGAAGCGGTTGGCCGCGCCGCGATCGTTGAAGGTCGCGAGCGTCGGACCAAAGGGAGTGACGCTGAAGTGGGCGGCGCCGAAGGGCGCCAAGCCCGCTTACTACGTCGTCGTGCGCGACGGCAAGAGCCTCGGCCGGACGACGAGGGCTTCGTTCACGGATACGACCGTCAAGGCGGGACGGACGTACCGGTACGCGGTCCGGGCCTACGACAAGGCCAAGCGCGCGGGCGCGCTGACGCCGAGCCGGCGGGTCACCGTGCCCAAGCAGACGGACGTTCCGACGCCGGGGACACCGGGGACGAGCAACCCGGCGGCGCCGATCGCGGCGGTCACGCCGACGCCTGAGATCCCGTCGGTTCCGACGCCGGTCGCGACGCCGACGCCCGTGCCGTCGCCGTACGACACGATGACCGAGGCGATGGTCGACCGCCTGTTCTGGCGGGCGGGCTTCGGGCCGACGCAGGCGCAGCGCGACGCGTGGGTCGGCAAGCGCCACGCGGATCTGGTCGAGTGGCTGGTGAGCACGCCGGCGAGCATCGACACGAGCATGCTGGCGCCCAAGACGGCCGCGGGCGCGACGACGATCGACCCGCTGGCCGGGCAGGTCGAGCTCGAGCTCGAATGGATCGACCGCATGCAGCGGGCGGTCAACCCGCTCCCGGAGCGGTTGGTGCTTTTCTGGCATCGACACTGGGTGATCTCGCTCAACGACGGCTCGGTCTCGAACAAGTGGGCGTACGCGTACCGCAACCATCTGCTGCGCTATTCGGACCTCGGCGCCCACCCGGGCGCGACGTTCCGGCAGCTCGCGTACGAGATGACGACGGCCAACGCCGCGATGTCCTCGTACCTGAACCTCAACGCGAACACCAAGACCCGCCCGAACGAGAACTACGCGCGGGAGATCATGGAGTTGTTCTGCCTCGGGCCCAAGGATCCGGCCGGCAATGACAACTACACGCAGGAGGACATCGTCGGCCTGACGCAGGCCTTCACCGGCTGGCGGCTCAACGGGGCAGAGTTCCTCGCCGACAAGGTCACGCCGAACCCGGACTACGGGAAGATCACGTTCGATCCGAAGCAGTTCCACATGCCGGCCAAGACCGTCCTCGGCCGCGTGATCGCGGCGGAGACCGGCAAGACCGACGCCACGAATCCCGACAACGTCAACTGGGGCCCGCGGGCTGTCAACGCCGGCGTCGACATCGTGCTCGAGCACCCGCAGCACGCGCAGTTCCTGATCCGCAAGCTGTGGGGCGAGTTCATGGCGGGACCGATCCCGCAGGCCACGCTCGACGCGCTCAGCGCCGAGTACCGCGCCAACGGCTACCAGCTCAAGCCGCTCATCCGCGGGATCCTGCTCAACACCGAGATCTTCGAGTCGCTCGAGGAGCCGAACCTGATCAAGCCGCCGGTGGTCTACATGGTCGGCGTCCTGCGGGCGCTCGGCGCGCCGGTCAAGGGCAACGTCCTGCAGGGGCCGATGAACAGCATGCAGCAGCGCATCTACAACCCGCCGAACGTCGCGGGCTGGGAGGGCGGCATGTCGTGGCTGAACACCAACACGGTCCAGGCCCGCTTCGACATGGTCAAGGTCGCACAGAGCCTGCGGTACTCGAACGGCTACTACGCGGACGCGAACGCCGCCGCCAGCTACGCGCCGGACGTCCGGGGTGAGACCGCGGCGGAGGTCCTGGAGCGCGCGTACGCGTCGGTCGGGCGCCCGTGGATCTCCGGCGCCACACGGGCCCAGCTGCTGGCCTTCGCCCAGACGCTGACCGAAGCGAACCGCACCGGCACCTCGGCCGCGGCGATCACCGCCCGGCGTCAGCGCTTCTACGCGCTGCAAGCGATGATCCTCGGCGGTCCCGACGGGCAGGTGATGTGAGATGGAGCGTCAGCGCTGCATCGAGTGCGAAGAGATCGAGCTGGCTCGCGTCCGCGACCAGCCGCCGAGCCAGACCATGCCGGTGCCCTATCAGGCCCTGGACGGGTTCCCCGCGGGGCGCACGCCGCGCGACCTCACGCGCCGGCGGCTGCTGCAGTGGGGCATTGCCGGGTCCGCGTCGATCTACGGGGCGCACCAGCTCGGCTGGGACCAGATCTGGGACTCGGTCGCCAACGCCAACGAGGCGGAGAACGAGAAGTGCCTCGTGCTGATCTACCTGGCCGGCGGCAACGACGGCCTGAACGTGATGATCCCGACCGAGGCGGCCGACTACGCGGCCTACGTCGCGGCGCGCCCGGAGATCCACCGCGCCCAGGGCGTCACGCCCGCGAACGGGCGCGTCGGCTCCACGCCGCTGGCCGGCCCAGGCGGCGGGGCGCTGGCGTTCGCGAACGTCGTGGTGTCCAAGAACGGCGGCGGGGACAACGGCCAGGCGCGCTTCAACTTCGCGGCCGGCGGCGACGGCTACGGCCTGGACACGCTGTACGGCGACGGCACGGGCGGCCCCGGCTCGGACCTCGCGGTCCTGCCCGCGGTCGACGCCAAGCAGTACAGCCTCTCGCACTTCGACAACTCCGACATCTGGTTCGCGGCCTCCAACGACCAGAACACCAAGACGGGGTGGCTCGGGCGCTGGATCGATCGCAACGGCAAGCCCGACAACCCGCTGCAGGCGGTCTCGATCGACACCGCGCTGTCGAAGGCGATCCGGACCGAGCGCAACCCGGTGTGCGCGGTCCCGTCGCTCTCGATGTCGGGCTTCACGAACAACCCCGGCGGAGCGGTGGGCGGCGGAAGCTCGGATCTCAACGGCGTGATCAGCCAGCTCGCCGGGATCCAGGCCGGGGCCGGCAACGCGTACCTGCAGCGCTCCCGGTACACGTATGGGCTCGCCCACACGACGTACATGAAGGTCAAATCGCTCACGACGACGCCGAGCCCGACGCCGACGCCCACGGCGACGCCCGTCCCGATCGCCTACCCGAACACCGGCACGCTCTCGGCGCGTCTGAAGACGGCGGCGACGCTGCTGGCCGCCAACCTCGGCACGCGAGTGATCACGATCCACTGGGGCGGCTTCGACACCCACACGGGCCAGCTCGCCTCGCAGGACCGCCAGATGGCCGAGTTCTCGCGCGCGCTCGCGGCCTTCCGGGCCGACCTGCAGGCGCGCGGCATCGAGCAGCGCGTCGCCACGCTCGTGTTCTCGGAGTTCGGCCGGCGCGTGCGCGAGAACGGCTCCGGCACCGAGGCCGGCACCGATCACGGGATCGGTGGCCTGATGTTCGCCATGGGCAGCGGCGTCCGCGGCGGCTTCGCGGCGGACTGGCCGGGGTGCGAGCTGCGTGAGCTGCAGCCGGTCAACAGCGCGACGCAGGGCAACCTCCAGGTGGCGACGGACTACCGGTCGGTCTACAAGGCGGTGCTCGACGAGTGGCTGGGCGAGCAGAACTCGCAGTCGCTGCTCGGCGGGCCGGTGGTCGAGGACCTTCGGCGCGGCGATCAGCTGACGGGACGTAGGCTGTTCAAGTGAGCTGGCTCGCGATCCTGCTGACGCTCGCCGGGCTCGGCGGCAACCCGGCCCCGGACGCCAAGCCGCGCCGGTGCGGTGCGGCCGCGAGCAGCCTCGGCGCGGCGAGCGCGGTGCCGATCAAACAGCCGTGCGTCAAGGCCAAGAAGAAGCGCCCGGCGCCGGCCAAGCCCGCGCCGCGCAAGGACGCGCCGGCGAGCACGAATCCCGCGCCGCGGTCGGACGCCCCGGGCGGCGAGCCCGGTCCGCAGGCGACGCCGACCCCCAGGCCCGGAGCGACGCCGACCCCGACGGCCACCGCGACGCCCGTGGCCACCGCCACCCCGGCGCCGCTGCCGTCGCGCACCAACGTGGACCTCACGGACATCCGCGAGTGGTCGGTGCGGCCGTCCTACCGGCTGCTGGCGGCGGGCCGGGTCGAGTTCAACGCCAACAACCGCGGCGAGGACGAGCACGACCTGACCGTCCGCGACGCGGCGGCGCGCGACCTGGGCGAGCTCCCGCTCGCGCCGGGCGAGTCGGGCACGCTCGCGGTCGACCTCCCCGCCGGGACGTACACGCTCTACTGCTCGCTGCGCGGCCACGAAGCCGCCGGCATGGTGGCCGAAATCACGACGCGCTGAGGTCGCTTTACTGAGACTTTGCCGCCCCGGCCGATGCTGCCGGTGCCGCCCGGCCCGGTGACGGGAGCAGCCGCACGTCCGGGTCCTCCAGCAGCGCCTCCGCCGTCTCCAGGTGCTCCTCGCGCCCGAGCAGCGGCGTCGCCGGCAGCGGCAATGGCGGGGTGTCGGCCGCCGGCGCGGGCGAGGATGAAGGGTCAGACCCCTTCTGTGAGCGAGCGGTGAGGCTTACGTCGTGGGCGAGGATCCGGGCTTCGAGGCGCTGGAGGTCCGGGCCGGGGTCCAGCCCGAGGTCCTCCACGAGCGCGTGGCGGGCGCGGCGGTAGGCGTCGAGCGCGTCGGCCTGGCGGCCGGCGCGGTAGAGCGCAAGCATCAGCTGCGCGTGGAAGCGCTCGCGGTACGGGTGCTCGGCGGTCAGGCGCTCGAGCTCCGCTCCCGCGCCGAGCTCGATCTCGCCGTCCGGCCCCACGACCCGCAGCGGACCGAGGATCGCGAAGTCCATCGCGGCGCCTCTTTACCGAGCCTTTGCCGCCGCGTAGCCCCCGCGGAGACTGATCGCAGTCAACTACGGAGGGAAGCAGTCATGGGCTTCCGCATCGACAGCGCCGGCTGGCGCTGGGGCTGGCGTATCTGAGCCTTCCGCGTCTGCTGGGCATGGTCGCTCAGACAGCGTGAAGCTACGACGACCCCGCCACCGGGAGATCCGCGAAGCGATCTCCAAGCCGAAGTGGCCACGCACCGGCGAAGCCGGTCGCGGACACCAAGCGCAACGGAGCGGGGTCGTCCGTCGCTAACGGGCGGCTTCGTCGAGGATGCGGCGGATGCCCCGGGCGGTGACGTGGCCCTTGGTGCCGACGGACTGCGCGAACTGGCTCATGCGCAGCTCCTCCAGCATCCACGGCACGTCGGCGAGCTCGGGGTTCGCCCCGACCTGGGCCCGCAGCGCCGCGTCGTAGGCGCGCTCGAGCTCGTTGAGCGCGAGCATCCGGTCGCGGTCGACGGCCGCGTTCTTGGTCAGCCGCTGCAGGCGCCACTCGGCGCCGCGCAGGTAGCGCTCGACGTCCGCGAGCCGGTGCGCGCCGGTGGGGGTGACGAAGCCGGGGAACACCAGCCGGCCGAGCTGCTGCGCCACGTCGCGGCGGACGGGCTCGAAGGCCGCGCCGCGCAGCTGGTCGAGCTCCGCGCGCACATCCCGCGCCGCCTGGATGATCTTCACCACGGCCGCGACGATCTTCGCCGTCTCGTCCGCGACGTGCCCGGCGACGTACTGGCGCAGCCGCTCGAAGCTCTCCGCGTCGAACACGGGCCCGCCGGCGCGGTCGAGCAGCGCGGCGATCGCGGCGCTGGCCGCGTCCTCCAGCACCGCGCGCGGGGAGCCGTGTGGCGCCTCGATCAGCACGAGCTGCGCGGCATTGCCCAGCTTGGAGCCCTGGTACTGGCGCAGGGGAGAGGGCGTCGTCAGCGCCAGCAGGCGCCGGGTGCCGGCGCGCATGTGCAGCGCCTGCGCCTGCGGGCTCTCCAGCGCGCGCACGCCGACCGTCTCGCCCTCGTCCACCAGCGACGGGTACGCGCGCACGGTCTGGTTGGTGCCGGGCAGCGCGACGACCTTCGGGATCTTCCCGAAGGTCCAGCTCGTCTGGCCCGTGCTCTCGAGCTTCTTGGTCGCGGACGCCAGCGCGCGGCGCAGCTGCGGGCGCACCTGCTCGCGCACGGCGGCGAGGTCCTGCCCAGCGGCGACGACGCGGCCCTCGTCGTCCTCGACGCTGAACGTCATCTTCAGGTGGTTCGGCAGCCGGGACAGGTCCCAGTCGCCCGGCGCGATGCGCACGCCGCGCTGCGCCTCGATCTCGGCCGCGAGCGCTTCCAGCAGCGGGCGCTTGCGCGGCTCAAGCCGCTCCAGCACGGACGCCGCCACCTCCGGCACGGGCACGAGCCGCTTGCGGACGTCCTTCGGCAGCGAGCGGATCAGCGCGACGATCAGCTCGGCGCGCATCGCGGGCACCAGCCACTCGAACCCCTCGGGCCGCAGCGCCATCAGCCGCTTGAGCGGGACGTGGACGGTCACGCCGTCGTGCGCGGAGCCGGGGTCGAAGCGATAGCTGAGCTGGAGCTCGAGGTCCCCCTGACGCCAGACGTCCGGGCGCCCGGCGATGTCCTCCGCGGCGGTCGGGTTGATCAGCAGCTCACGCGTGAACGTGAGCAGGTCCGGCCTCACGCGGCGCTCGTCACGCCACCAGCGGTCGAAGTGGCGGCCGGAGATGACCGTCTCGGGGATGCGGGCGGCGTAGAAGTCGTACAGCGTCTGGTCGTCGACGAGGATGTCGCGCCGGCGCGCGCGCTCCTCGAGCGCCTCGACCTCCTCGACCAGCGCCTGGTTGTCCGCGAGGAAGCGGTGGCGCGTGTCCCACTCGCCCTCGACCAGCGCGCGGCGGATGAACAGGTCGCGGCTGAGTGCCGCGTCGATCTGCCCGTAGCCGACGGTGCGTCCGGCCACGATCGGCAGCCCGTACAGCGTCACGCGCTCGGTGGCGACGACCTGGGCGCGCTTGCGATCCCAGCGCGGCTCATCGTAGGTGCGCTTGAGCAGGTGGCCGGCGAGCGGCTCCACCCAGCGCGGGTCGATCCTCGCCACCGTCCGGCCCCACAGCCGCGACGTCTCCACCAGCTCGGACACCATCACCCACGCGGGCTGGCCCTTGACGCCGCTGCCTGGCCACAGCGCGAACTTGGCGTTCCGCGCGCCGGTGTACTCGCGCCGGCCGCTGTCCTTGAGGCCGATGTGGCTGAGCAGGCCGGCGAGGATCGCCTGATGGATCTGCTCGGGCTCGGCCGGGACGTGGTTGGCCTTGATGCCGACGCCCTTGGCCGCCTGGCGGATCTGCCCGACGAGGTCCTGCCACTCGCGGATGCGCAGGTAGTGCAGGAACTCGCCCTTGGCCTGCTTGCGGAACTGGTTCGCGGACAGCTCGGCCCGCTGCTCGTGCAGGTAGCGCCACAGGTTCCAGTAGGCGAGGAAGTCGGAGTTCTCGTCGGCGTGACGGGCGTGCGCCTGGTCGGCCTGGGCCTGCTGGTCGGCGGGGCGCTCGCGCACGTCCTGGATCGACAGCGCGGCCGCGATCACGATCACCTCGTCCACGCAGCCGAGCCCGGCGGCCTCGAGCACCATCCGGCCCATCCGCGGATCGATCGGTAGCGCGGCCAGCCGGCGGCCGATCTGCGTCAGCGTGCGTCCGGACTCGTCGAGCGCGCCGAGCTCCTGCAGCAGCGCGATGCCGTCGCGCACCTGGCGGCGGTCCGGCGGGTCCAGAAAGGGGAAGTCCTCGACGTCGCCAAGGTCGATCGCCGCCATCTGCAGGATCACCGCGGCGAGGCTGGTGCGCAGGATTTCGGGGTCGGTGAAGCGCGGGCGCTCCTCGAAGTCCTCCTCGGAGAACAGCCGGATCGCGATGCCCTCGGCGACGCGGCCGCAGCGGCCCTTGCGCTGGTCGGCGGAGGCCTGGGAGATCGGCTCGATGGGCAAGCGCTGGACCTTCAGGCGCGCGCTGTAGCGGGAGATGCGGGCCGTGCCGGGATCGACGACGTAGCGGATGCCGGGCACCGTGAGCGACGTCTCGGCCACGTTGGTGGCGAGCACGACGCGCCGGCCCTTGTGCGGCTTCCACACGCGTTGCTGCGCGGCGGTGCTCTGACGGGCGAACAGCGGCAGGATCTCGACGTTGCGGAAGCGCCCTTCCAGCGCTTCGGCGGTGTCGCGGATCTCGCGCTCGCCGGAGAGGAAGACGAGGATGTCGCCGGGCGGCTCGCGCAGCAGCTCGTCGACGGCGTCACCGATCGCGTCGGTCTGGTCGGCGTCCTCGTCGGGCTCGCGGTAGCGGACCTCGACCGGATACGTGCGGCCGGAGACCTCGATGATCGGCGCGTCGTCGAAGTGGCGCGCGAACCGCTCGGGGTCGATCGTCGCGCTCGTGATGATCACCTTCAGGTCGGGCCGCTGCGGGAGCAGCCGCTTGAGGTAGCCGAGCAGGAAGTCGATGTTCAGCGACCGCTCGTGCGCCTCGTCGACGATGATCGTGTCGTAGCGGCGCAGCAGCCGGTCGTTCTGGATCTCCGCCAGCAGCAGGCCGTCCGTCATCAGCCGCAGCAGCGTGTTCTCGCCCGACTTGTCGGCGAAGCGCACCGCGTAGCCGACCGCGGAGCCCATCGGGACCTTCAGCTCGTCCGCGATCCGCTCGGCGACGGTGCGCGCCGCGAGCCGCCGCGGTTGCGTGTGCGCGATCGTCCCGCGCACGCCGCGGCCCAGCTCCAGGCACACCTTGGGCAGCTGCGTCGTCTTGCCCGAGCCGGTCTCGCCGGCGACGATCACGACCTGGTGGTCGCGGATCGCGGCGAGCAGGTCCTCGCGCCGCGCCGAGACTGGCAGCTCCTCGGGGTAGGAGACGGCCGGGACCGCGGCGCGCCGCTGCTCGAACCGGAGGACGGCCTTCGCGATGTCGGCGTCGAGCCGCGCCTGGCCCTTCTCGTCTCCCTTGGCCAGACGCTTGAAGCGCTGCTCGAGACGAAACTCGTCCTGGAGCGTGAGTTCGGGAAGACGCGCCTGAAGCACGCCCACTTACGTTATCCGCGTTGGAGGGCGCGTTCGAGCCGCTCGAGGCGCTCGATCCGGGCGGCGAGCGGCGGGTGCGTCGGCGGCAGCATGAACTGGCGGGCGTCGCGGGCCGGGAGCAGGTGGAACGCGTCACCGGCCGCGGCGGCGCGCAGGTCCTTCTCCGGGATGGCCACGAGCCCTTCGGAGACCTTCATCAGCGCCGCGGCCAGCGCGGCCGGGTTGCCGGTCATGCGCACGGCCGCCGCGTCGGCGGCGAACTCGCGGTAGCGCGAGAGCGCGCGCCCGCCGAGCGTGCCGACCCAGCCGATGAACGTCGCCACGCCGCCGCCCAGCACGAGCGGCCACCAGCCCTGGTTGACGACCCGCACGCCGCCGGACAGGAGCGCCTCGCCCGGGCCGGCGACGACCGTCATCACGGCCGCGTCGCGGTTGGCGACGTGCGCGAGCTCATGGGCGATCACGGCTTCGAGCTCGTGCGGCTCCAGCAGGTCCAGCAGCCCTTCGGTCAGGTGCAGCCGGAACCCGCCGCGGCTCGTCCCCTCGATCCAGCTGTTGGGCATCGCGTGGCGGTCGAGCACCAGCGCCGGCTTGGCGAGGTCCGCGACCACGCACAGGCGCTCGACGACCGCGTGCAGCTCGGGCGCGTCGGCGGTTGAGAGCCGGCGCCCGCGTGAGGAGATCGCCACCCGCTCGCGCACACCGACCCACACGCCGAGGGCGAGCGCGAACAGCAGCACGGACTGGACCTGCCAGTCGTGCACGTGCAGCGCGCGCCACGGGACCACCGTCAACGCCGCGATCAGCGCGGCGAGGACCAACAGAGGCGTGATCAGCCCGACCGCGACCATCCGGAACACCAGGCCGGGGTCGGCAGGGAAGAGGTCGCGGCGCGCCCTCATGCCGTCAAGTATTGCGCGTTCGCCCGCCCACGGCGAGCGTGATGTCGACAGCGAACCCGTATTGTCCGGCAGGTGCCCGAGACCTTGCAGCTGTTGCAGTACGAGTACGTGCCGGACATCGCTGAGAAGCGCGCACCGCACCGGGCCGCGCACCTGAGCCTGATCGAGGAGTACCACGCGGAGGGCAAGCTCGTGATCGCCGGCGCGCTCGGCGATCCGCCGCATTCGGGGCTGCTCGCCTTCCGCTCGGTGCAGGACGCCGAGGCCTTCGCGGACGAGGACCCGTACGGCAAGGCGGACCTCGTCGTGTCGCGCAAGGTCGAGCCGTGGACCGTCGTGGCGAGCTGATGTTCGAGCGCCTGGCTTCGCTCCCGCTCGAGATCGAGGGCTACACGCTCGAGCGGCTCACCGGCGGTGAGCGCGTCACGACGCTGCTGCGGCTGCAGGGGCGCGGGGAGGAGGGGTTCGGCGAGGACCTGCTCCAGATGCCGGGCGAAGCGGACCCGATCGAGGTCCCGGCCGACCTGCCGCTCGCGGGTTCGTGGACGCTGGAGTCGTTCCTCGACGCGCTGGGCGGCATGAACCAGTGGGTGGAGGAGCCGCCCGAGGAGTGGGGCGACTTCGCGGCGCGGCTGCGCAACTGGGTGTTCGAGTCGGCGGCGCTGGACCTCGCGCTGCGCCAGGCGGGCGTGCCGTTGGCGGCGGCGCTGGGGCGTGACGAGCCGCGGCCCGTCACGTTCGTGAACTCGTTCGGGCTCGGCGACCCGCCCGCGCTGGACCGGTTGCGCGCGACCATCGAGCTGTACCCGACGGTCGGGTTCAAGCTCGACGCGGCGCCGACCTGGACGCGCGAGGTGATCGCAGCGCTGGCCGAGACGGGGATGGTGCGGACGGTCGACTTCAAGGGCCACTACGGGCTCGAGATCGAGGGCGACATCGCGCCCGTGTACGAAGCGGTCGTCGAGCTGTTGCCCGAGGCGCTGATCGAGGACCCGCACGAGGGCGTCGACGGGCTGCCGCTCGAGCGCGTCTCCTTCGACGCGCCGATCACGCGGGTGCAGGACATCGGGGACACGCGCACGATCAACGTCAAGCCCTCGCGGATCGGGTCGCTGCGGCGGCTGCTGGAGATCTACGCCTGGTGCGAGGAGCGCGGGGTCGCGATGTACGGCGGCGGGATGGGCGAGCTCGGTCCGGCCCGGCGCCAGATCCAGCTGCTCGCCGGGCTGTTCCACCCTGACGGGCCCAACGACGTGGCGCCCCCACCGTTCAACCTGCCCGACCCGGCGCCGGGCCTGCCGTCCAGCCCGCTGGACGTCAGCGGGCCGCCGCCCGGATTTCGTCTTAAGTAGCGCCTTAGGCAACGGGGTACTCGGATCTCATGATGAGACGGGCCCTCCTCGCAGTGACCGCCGCCTCGACCCTCGCCCTCAGCGCCTGTGGCGCCGAGGAGGCGTCGGTCGTCAAGACCGCATTCGAGCAAGACATCGAGTCGGCCGACGTCACCGTCGCGCTGTCCATGAAGTCCGCCCAGGGCGAGTCGAACGTGTCGCTCAGCGGCCCGTTCCAGTCCAACGGCGAGAACAAGCTCCCGAGCGTCGACTGGCGGCTCAGCCTCGACGGCATGATGCCCCGGCCCGTCGAGGGCCGGATCATCTCCACCGGCGATGACGCCTTCGTCCAGTACGGCGGCGAGACCTACCAGGTCGGCAAGGACAAGATCGCCCAGCTCGGCGCGCTCGGCGCCGGCAGCGGCATGGAATCCGCGGACGTGACCAAGCTCATGGCCAGGATGCAGGACTGGTTCCCCGAGAGCGACGCCCAGTCCGACGCCGAGCTCAACGGCGAGCGCGTCACCCGCATCACCGGCAAGCTCGACCTCTCCGCCGCCCTCGAGGACATGAAGGAGATGGCCAAGCAGCCGGGCGCCAGCGGCTTCGAGGGCCTCGAGCAGCTCTCCAACGGCGACATCGACCAGGTCGAGAAGATGATCAGCGACCCGACCTTCACCGTCGACGTCGCCCAGTCCGACGACAAGCTCCGCCGCGTCGCGGCGCGCATGACCGTCGACAATGGCTCCGACAAGTCCACGATCTCCTTCTCGATTCAGCTCAAGGACGTCGACAAGCCGGTGCAGATCACGCCGCCCGCCTCGGGCCGCCCGATCGAGGAGCTCATGCAAAAGCTCCAGCAGGACTTCGGCCGCAGCGTGCCGGAGGAGACGACGATCTCCTAGCCGCGCTCGGTCCTCGGGCCCGTCTCGTCATGCACGCGGCGGGCCTCTTCTTTGCGCCGGCCGCGGGATTGGCAACGGCGGGCGTGCAACGTCCCAACAAGCCGGGTTCCCCGGACTGCGCAAACGCTCGCGCGTGTGCGCAGAGCTACTTGCTAGCCCCCGGCGGTGAGTGGTCAGTTCGGGCCCCTATGGGGCCTGAACTGACCAACGATTCCGGTCACGCCACGCGAGGGTTCACTCAGTCGCCTCCTGGGGGCCTTAGTGAACGCTCGCGTGCCAGGCGGCCCTCCACAAGCGCTTGCGACCCACTCCGGCGGCCCGAGCCCGAGCGAATGGCCCGTGCGTGAACGCTCGGCGTTTCACGCAGTCCGGGGAACCCGGCTCCAGTGGGTGTGCTCGCCGTTGCGGAGAACCGCGCGGCAAGAACGCTTGGCCCGCCGCCTCTCCCCACGAGGGGCCGCGGGTCAAGGTCTGGGGAGGGAGAAACTCAGGCGACCGCCGTGAGCTGCGGGACCTCGGCGTCCACGGTGCCGAGGTTCGGGCGGGCGAGGTAGAAGCCCTGGCCGCAGCCGACGGCGAGGCCCCTCAGGCAGCAGAGCTCGGACTCGTTCTCGATGCCCTCGGAGACGACGGTCGCGCCGACGTCCTTGGCGAAGGCGACGATGGCGCTCGCCAGGGACTGGCGGACCGGGTCGTCGTCGATGCCGCAGACGAGGGTGCGGTCGAGCTTGAGGATGTCCGGATTGACGCGGGTGACGTGGCGGAAGGAGGCGAAGCCGGAGCCGACGTCGTCGACGGCGACGCGCACGCCGAGCGCACGCAGGCGGTCCAGCTGTGCCGAGAGGGCGACGTAGTCCTCGACGGGCTGGTGCTCGGTGATCTCGACGACGAGCGGACGGTCGGTCCTGTGGCGCGCGATGGCGAAGGCGAGCTCGTCCTGCTCGAGCACGGCGGGGGAGACGTTGAGCGCGAGGTAGCGGCCCTCGGGGAGGCGGCGCTCGTGGCACTCGAGCGCGAGCTTGATCACGGCGAGCTCGAGCTCGACGCCCATGTCGACGGCGTGCGCGTCCAGGAAGCAGCGCTCGGTCGGGATGGCGGTGCCGTCGGCGTCCTTGAAGCGCGCGAGCGCCTCGGCGCCGACGACCTTGCCGGACGCGAGGTCGACGATCGGCTGGAACGCGACGTCCAGGCCGAAGCCGTTGGTCATGCGCCGGATGCGGGCCTGGATGCGCTCGCGGCGCTCGGCGTCCAGGGTCACGCGCTCTTCGTGGGCACGGGCGCGCTCGCGCTCGGCCACCAGGTTCTGCGCCAGCTCGCGCTCGAACTCGCGCAGCTTCTCGGCCACGGCGATGAAGCCGATCAGCAGGCCGACGGCCGGGATCGCGAACTGGCCGGCGCGCAGCGCCAGGGACGCCCACCAGGAGCCCTCGAACACGCCGGTCGCCCACACGTACGCGAAGGCGTCCAGGGCGGCGAGGCCCATCATCACGAGCACGCACAACTCGCCCCAGTTCAGGGCGCCGCCGGCGCGCCGCCACCAGGCGAAGGCGACGCCGGCCTGCGCGAGGACGATGACGGCGACCAGGACGCGCATCGTCGCGGTCAGCCCGTCGCCGTCGGCGAGGTTCCCGAGCGGGGAGGAGGCGACGGCGGCCCAGGCGAGGAGGAGGGCACCTGAGCCGCCGAAGATGAGAAGGTTGCGAAGGGTCGCCTGCACACCCACGAGGGCGAAGACGCCGGCGAGGATCAGCGCGACGTGCCAGATCACGTAGCGCGCGGCGGCCGAGTTGGCGCCGGAGTCGACCGGCCCGCCGCCCGGGAAGACGCTCGGCAGCGCGACCAGGGAGGTGATCAGCCCCAGCATCGCGACGGTCGTGCCGATCGCGAGCCACGCCATGCGGCGATCGTCGAGCGCCTTGGAGGACGCGTAGAGCATGTGGCTCATCAGCGCCGCGCAGATGATCGCGACGGTCAGACATGCGGGGACGGCGGCACTGGACTCGCCGTCTCCGCCGGCCAGCGGAACGAACGCGGCCACGACGGCGGTGACGGCACACGCACCAAGCAACCGCATCGTGACTGAGACTGATGGGCGGGCTGTCAGCAATGGAGACATATCGGCATTCCGTGGGGTGGCCGTTGGACGCAAAGCTCAAACGCCAAGCGGCGTCCAGACTTGCGGCGCACGTGGCCAATCGGACAAACTGACCTTGTTGCCAGTCGCACAATCCTCGTGATAGGGTCTTGTCAGGTCAACCCTCGAGGAGTCGCCGCCGTGGCCGTCGCGAACCCGTCTCTGCCGCTCTACGCCGCCGAAATCGAGCGCACGATGCTGCCGCTCGAACGGGCCACGCAGCTCCCCGGTCCGGCCTTCACGGACCCTAGTGTGTTGGCGTGGGAGCACGCCAACCTCTTCGCCCGCGGGTGGGTCTGCGCAGGCCACATCGAACAAGTGTCCAATCGGGGCCGGTTCGTCCGGATCGAGGCCGGCGGGGAGAGCGTGATCGTGGTCGGCGACGACGACGGCCTCCCGCGCGCGTTCCTGAACACGTGCCGGCACCGCGGCGCGCGCCTCGTGGACGAGCCCGAGGGGCAGCTGCGCCGCCTCCAGTGCCCGTACCACGCGTGGGCCTACGGGTTCGACGGCAGCCTCAAGAGCGCGCCTTTCACCGACGGCCTGGCGGACTTCGATCCTGGCTGCTTCGCCCTGCACGAGGTCCGGCTGGCGGTGGTCGAGGGACTGGTTCTGCTCGATCTGAGCGGTGAGGCGCCGGCGCCGCAGGACCACATCGGAGATCTGGCACCGCACATGGCGGCCTACCGGCTGCCGGAGCTCAGGCGCGGCGCGCGGATCGTCTACGACGTGCATGCCAACTGGAAGGCGATCGCCGAGAACTACAGCGAGTGCCTGCACTGCCCGGGCGTCCACCCGGAGCTCAACCGCCTCAGCCACTACCTGACGGGCGAGACCTACGAGGGCGCGGGGCTGTGGTGCGGCGGCTCGATGACGCTCGCCGACGGCGTGGAGACGATGTCGACCGACGGCGCGACCCACGCGCGCCGCGCGATCGCGGGCGTCGACGAGCGCGTGATCCTGTACTTCCTGATCTTCCCGAACACGCTCGTGTCGTTGCATCCGGACTATGTGATGCTGCACACGCTGTGGCCGAAGGCCCCCGACCGCACCGAGGTCGTCTGCGAGTGGTTCTTCGAGCCCGAGACGATGGCCGAGCCCGGGTTCGACCCGTCCGACGCCGTCGAGTTCTGGGACCAGGTCAACCGTGAGGACTGGCACGTCTGCCAGCTCACCCAGCAGGGTATGCGCTCGGCCCGCTTCACACCCGGCCGCTACACGACGCAGGAGGGAGACGTGCACGCCTTCGACCAGATGGTCGCGTCCCGCTACCTGGAGGCGTTGCGATGACCGACTTCGACGCGATCGTCGTCGGCGGCGGCCACAACGGGCTGACCGCGGCCGCGTACCTCGCGCGGGCGGGGCTGCGCGTGTGCGTCCTCGAGCGCCGCGCGCTGCTCGGTGGCGCGTGCGTGACCGAGGAGATCAGCCCGGGCCGGCGCGTGTCGAGGGCGAGCTACGTCGTGTCCATGCTGCGGCCGCAGGTGGTCAAGGACCTCGAGCTCAAGCGCTTTGGCTACCACCCGATCCCGCTCGACCCGCCGTTCGCGACCTTCGCCGCCGACGGCACGCCGATCCTGTTCCACAACGACGAGCGCGCCGCCTACGAGAGCCTCGCCCGCGTGTCCAGACGCGACGCGGACCGGATGGGCGAGTTCGAGGCGATGATGGAGCGCGTCGCCGACGTCCTGCGCCCGATGATGCTCAAGCCGCCGCCCGCGGTCGGCTCCAAGCGCCCGGGTGACGTGATGGAGCTGCTGCGCGAGGCCGGCCGCGCCGCCGGGCTCTCCCAGCGGGGCTTCCACGAGCTCTACCGCGTGATGACGATGTCCGTCGGCGACCTGCTCGACGACTGGTTCGAGAACGATGCCTTGAAGGGCGCGTACGCCTCCACCGGCGTGGTAGGCGTGTGGGCCGGCCCGCGCACGCCCGGCACCGCCTACAACCTGCTCCACCACGAACTGGGCGAGCTGGATGGCGTCGGCGGCGCCTGGGGGCACGTCAGAGGTGGGATGGGCGCGATCTCCGAGGCGCTGGCCGGGTCGGCGCGCGCGTTCGGCGCCGTGGTCCGCACCGGCGCGCCCGTCACCCGGATCGACGTCGCCGGCGGCCGCGTGACCGGCGTGACGCTCGAGGACGGCGAAACGATCTCCGCGCCGGTCGTGCTGTCGGGCGCGCACCCGAAGACGACCGTGCTCGACCTGGTCGGCGCCGAGCACTTCCCGGACGAGGTCGGCGAGGACATGCGCCGCTACCGCTCCCGCGGCGGGTCCGTGAAGGTCAACTGGATCCTCTCCGAGCCGCCGCGGCTCCCGGACGAGCGGCTGTTGCACACGAGCCTCGCGATCTGCCCGAGCATCGACTACCTGGAGCGCGCCTGGCAGGACGCGACGCTCGGCAAGCCCGCGCAAGCGCCGTACATCGAGGTCGAGGTGCCCACGGCGATCGACCCGACGCTCACCGACGACGGCACGACCGTGATGACGATGTTCACCCAGTACGGCCCGCACGACGAGGCCGGCTGGCCGGACGGCGCGCGCGAGGCCTACGCGCAGCGCTGCCTGGACCTCATCGCCGGCTACGCGCCGAACGTCCGCGACGCCGTCATCCACTACGAGGTGCTCGCCCCGCCGGACCTGGAGCGCATCTTCGGCCTCGTCGGCGGCTCGATATTCCAGGGCGAGCAGGGCCTGGACCAGATGGCGTTCATGCGGCCGACGCCGCTGCTCTCCCGCTACGCGACGCCCGTCCACGGCCTCTACCTGTGCGGCGCCGGCACGCATCCGGGCGGGGGCGTGATCGCCGCGGCCGGCCACAACGCGGCGCAGCGAGTGCTCAAGGACCGCAGGCGGGCTGAACGCCGGTTCAAGGTGCGAACGCGGGCTTGACACATTAGGCACAAACCGAGAGGATCGGTGTGTCTTGAACGAGCCTTCAGGACTGTCCCGGAGGGGGTTGCTGGCATCGGCCGGTGCGGTCCTCGCCGGGGCGAGCCTGACGGGCTGCGAGAACACGACGACCCCCGTCGCCACCGCCGAGGGGACCGGCGGGCCGGGCATCATGGGGGACGAGACGGCGGGCGGGCCGGTCGACGCCGCGGGTATCCCGCTCGCCCGCCGTGACTACCCCGTCACGCTGCCGCGGATCGGCGACCCGGTGAAGGCGGGCGCGCCCGAGAAGGGCGGCGAGCTGCAGGTCTACAACTACGCCGACTACCTCAATCCCGAGGTCATCCAGGCGTTCGGCAAGCAGGAGGGCGTGAGCGTCCGCGTCACGACGTTCCAGTCGCTCGACGAGGCGTTCACGAAGCTCTCGACCGGCCGCTTCCAGTTCGACGTGGTCTTCACCGCGCCCGACCACCTCCCGCGCCTGGTCGGCCGGCGCCTCGTCCAGCCGCTGAACTTCGACCTGATTCCGAACCTGGTCAAGGAGACCTGGCCCGAGCTGCACTCGCCGTTCTATGACGTCGGCCCGCGCTACTCGGTCCCGTACACGCTCTACACGACCGGGATCGGCTGGCGCAACGACCAGATCGGCGCGCTGGACCCGAACGCGCTCGGCTGGGAGGCGTTCTGGGAGTCGCAGGCGCTGCGCGGCAAGGTCGCCGTGCTCGACGACGCGCGCGAGGCGCTCGGCATGGCGCTGATGCGGCGCGGCGTGTCCAACCTCAACACCGAGGACGAGGCCGCGCTCAAGCGGGCTTCGGACGACCTGGTCGAGCTCAACGACATCACCCGCGTGAAGGTGGCGATCAACGGCTACGAGACGCTGCCCGCCGGCCGCATGACGATGAACCACGTCTGGTCGGGCGACATGCTCAACGCGGTCATCTCCTACCTGCCCGAGGGGACGTCGGGCGACGTGCTCAGCTACTGGTACCAGAAGGTCGGCGGCCCGGTCTTCAACGACTGCATGTGCGTCGGCGTGGAGGCGCGCAAGCCGGTGATGGCGCACCGGTTCCTCAACTTCCTGCTCCGGCCGGACGTCGCCCTGACCAACTTCACGGGCTACGTCGGCTACCAGCCGCCGATCACCAAGATCGACGCCGCCGCGCTGTTCGAGCAGCAGGTGCTGCCGGCGAACCTGCGCAACTGCGTCGTCACGCGCGAGGACTACGCCAACGGCAACGCGTACCTGGCGCTGACCGCCGAAGGCCGGCGGCGCTGGGATCAGGCCTGGGGCGCCTTCCGGAACGGATGAGACGGTGGGCCCTGTTCGCGGCGCCGGGCATGGCGTGGCTCGCCGCGTTCTTCCTCGTCGCCTTCTACGCGGTGGTGGCGGTCGGCTTCGGGAACGTCACGGACGTCTACGACCCGGTCCCGCACTGGAACCCGCTCGAGTGGAACGTCGGCTACATGCTGCAGGCGCTCGAGGACATCGCGCCCGGCGGCCGGACCTGGCCGGTGTTCGTGCGGACGCTGCTGTATGTCGCGATCGCGGTGGCGCTGTCGCTCGCGATCGGCTACCCGGTCGCCTACTACGTCTCGCGCTACGCGCACGGTCGGATGAAGGCGCTGCTGCTGATCCTGCTCGCGGCGCCGTTCTGGATCTCCTACCTGATGCGGATGTTCGCCTGGACGAACCTGCTGGCCGACGGCGGCTACGCGGCGACCGTGCTCAACGCGCTCTCGCTCGACGCGCTCTTGTTGGACGGCGAGGACTGGCTCGGCGGCCAGCACGTCGCGGTGGTGATGGGGCTCGTCTACGGCTACGTGCCCTACCTGATCCTGCCGCTGTACGCGTCGCTGGACCGGATCGACGAGCGGCTGATCGAGGCCGCGCGGGACCTCGGCGCCTCCTCGGCGGGCGCGTTCCGGCGCGTCGTGCTGCCCCTGTCACGGGCCGGCACGCTCGGCGGGATCGTCCTGATCGCGCTGCCGATGTTCGGCGACTACTACACGCCGGACCTGATGTCCGGGTCGCCGCGCACGGCGATGCTCGGCAACACGATCAACAACTCCGTCCAGGGCGGGCCCGACAAGGCGCTCGGCGCGGCGCTGACGCTGCTGCTGTCCGCGTTCCTGCTCGTGTTCATGCTCTATTACCTGCGCGAGCTGCGGCGGGAGAACGCGCTGTGAAGCGCTCTCGCCTGCTGCCGGCGGTCACGTGGATCTACGTGGTCTGGTCGCTGCTGCCGGTGCTGATCGCGATCCGGTTCGCGTTCAACGAGGGCCGCTCGCGCACGACGGGGCAGGGCTTCTCGCTGCGCTGGTTCTGGACGGACCCGACGCTGAGCGTGCGCAACGATCCGACGCTCGCGAGCGCGCTCGAGCACTCGCTCGTCCTCGCCGGGCTGAGCATGGTGATCGCCGTGCCGCTCGGGACGGCGCTCGCGCTCGGGTTGCAGCGCTGGCGCGGGCGGGGCAGCGGAGTCTCGAACGTCCTCATGCTGCTGCCGCTGGTGACGCCGGAGCTCGTGTTCGCGGTCGGGCTGTTCCTGCTGTTCACGAGCGCGTTCGGGTTCATCGGGCTCGGGACGACGGCGCAGGTCATCGGGCACGTGACGTTCTCGCTCAGCTGGGTGGTGCTGATCGTGCGCGGGCGGCTGGTGATGATCGGCCGCGACGTCGAGGAGGCCGCGGCCGACCTCGGCGCACCGCCCTGGCACGTGCTGCGACGCGTGCTGCTCCCGCTGCTCGGCCCGGCCCTGGCGGCCTCGCTGCTGACGGTGTTCGCCCTCAGCATCGACGACTTCGTGGTCGCGCAGTACATGGCGTCCGGCGCGGACACCACCACCGTGCCGATGCGCATCTACGCCAGCGCTCGCGCGGCGCCCACGCCCGCCTTGAACGCGCTGGTGACGATCATGCTCGTGCTGTCGCTGGCCGCGCTCGCGCTCGCGTGGGTCCTGGGACGGGGGAGGCCGGTTGAGCCTCGCGCTTGAGCACCTGGTCAAGCGCTACGGCGACGTGCGCGCGGTCGACGACGTGTCGATCGAGATCGCGCACGGCGAGTTCTTCACGCTGCTCGGGCCATCCGGCTGCGGGAAGACGTCGACGCTGCGGCTGATCGCCGGCTTCGAGACGCTCGACAGCGGCGCGATCACGCTCGACGGCACCGACATCGCGGGCAAGCCGCCACACAAGCGGCCGGTCAACACGGTCTTTCAGTCCTATGCGCTGTTCCCGCACATGACCGTGGCCGAGAACGTGGCCTTCGGGCTGCGCTACAAGCGGGTCGGCAAGGCCGAGGTCGCCCGGCGCGTGGGCGAGGCGATGGAGCTCGTGCAGCTGGGCTCGCTCGCGGCGCGCCGACCCGGGCAGCTGAGCGGCGGGCAGCAGCAGCGGGTCGCGCTGGCCCGCGCGCTCGTGCTCGAACCGCCGGTGCTGCTGCTGGACGAGCCGCTCGGCGCGTTGGATGCGCGGCTGCGGATCGACCTGCAGGTGGAGCTCAAGCGCATCCAGGAGACGCTCGAAATGACGTTCGTCTACGTCACGCACGACCAGGACGAGGCGCTCACGATGAGCGACCGCGTGGCGGTGATGAAGGGCGGGCGCGTGGAGCAGTGCGACGAGCCGCGCGTGCTCTACGAGGCGCCGGGCACGGCGTTCGTGGCGAACTTCCTCGGCTCCTCGAATCTGATCCCGGCGGCGGTGACGGGTGACGGGCTGCAGGTTGGGGAGTTCACGCTGCGCGCGGACGTCAACGGGCGGACCGGCGACGCGCTGGCGATGATCCGGCCCGAGCGGGTGCGGTTGGAGCCGCACGGGTCGGCCGGCGAGAACCGGGTGCCGGGGATGGTCGAGGCGGTCGTCTACCTCGGCTTCCATCAGGACGTGCGCGTGCGGCTGGCGAGCGGCGCGCTGGTGCGCTGCGACGTGCCCAACGACGGGTCCGCAGTCGAGCACGCGAGCGGCGATCCCGTGTGCGTCCACCTCCCGGCCGACTGCTTGCGGGTGCTGGACCCATGAGGCGGCGCGACGAGCTGCTGGGCGCGGCGCGCCGCGTCATCGGGCGCGACGGCTTCGCGGCCGCCACGGTGGGGACGATCACGCGCGAGGCGGGCGCGTCGCTCGGCCTGGTCAACTACCACTTCGGGTCGCGCGACCAGATGGTGGCGGAGGCGTTCGCGGCCGCGGCGCAGGAGGACCTCGCGGCGCTGGAGGCGATCTCGCGCCGCCACGAAGACCCGCCGCACCGGCTGGCGGCGTACCTCGCGCAGTCCGAGTGGGAGGACAGCGGGTCGTGGCGGCTGTGGGTGGACGCGTGGGGCTCGTCCGTGCACTCGTCGCTCGTGCGGGACACGCTGGGCCGGTTCGACGTCGGCTGGCGGGCGGTGCTCGCCGAGGTGCTGGCCGACGGCGTCCGCCAGGGCTGCTGGGCGTGCGCGGACGTGCAGGACACGGCGGCGCGGCTGGTCGCGGTGCTGGACGGGATCGGGCTGCACGCGACGGTCCACGGTGAGGACGTCCCGCCGGCGCGCGCCGCCGGCTGGGCACGGCGGCTGGCGGAGCTCGAGCTGGGGGTGACGCTGCCGGACCCGCCCGTGGTCGAGCCGGTGCGCGGCGCGTCCGTGCACCGGATGGTGCTGTCGATCCGGGCGCGTGATCTGGACGCGCACGGGTTCGTCGATCCCGCCGTGCTGTTCACGTTCCTCGAGGAGGCGCGGCTGGCGTGGCTCGGCGGCCGCGTGCCGGAGGCGGTGGTGACGCACGTCGCGGTGCGGTACCTGCGGTCACTGGGGCGCGACGACGTGGAGGTCACGTGCACGCTGGACACGGTGGGGCGCGCGTCGTTCCGGACGCGCGAGACGGTCGCGACCGCGGACGGCGTCGGCGTGGAGGCGGCGACCACGCTGGAGGTCCCGGGCCGGGCGCTGACCGCCGAAGAGCGCGAGGCGCTCGCTCAGTGAACGCCCAGCTCGGGCGCGATCGCGGCCCAGATCTCCTCGTGCGCGCGTTCGATCGAGAAGTCCTCGATCAGCGCGCGGATGCCGTAGCCGTCGAGCAGCGCGAGCAGATGGTCGACGGTGCGCGAGCGGTCCTCGACGCGGAACTCGTGGCTGGCCTCGCCCTCGGCGATCGCCTCGTCGAACCACTCGTGCATGCGCGCGTACAGGCGCGCGGCGGTCGGGCGCAGCTCGGGGCGGCGGCCGGCGTGCAGCCACAGCTCGACCCACAGCATCCAGTCGTCGTGCTGGTGGCCGGGGAGCGGCAGGCACCAGTCGATCATCCACCTGAGGCGGGCGGGCGCTTCGGTCGGCTGCTCGCGCCGGTTCGTGCGCAGGTCGCCGGCGAGCTCGTAGGAGTGCTCGAGCGCCTCGGCCAGCAGGCTGTCGCGCGAGGCGAAGTGGTAGTGCAGCAGGCTCGCGGAGACGCCCGCCTGCATCGCGATCCGCGCGACCCGGACGTCGTTGATGCCCTCGCGGGCGATGAGCATCACGGCGGCGTCGAGGATCCTCGCCCGGGCGCTGGCCCGAGCGGCGGCACGGCTGGCTTCCACGGCGCGCAACCTACAGGAGGACCACGGTGAATCCAGCCGCTGAACGGGCGCGTGCGTTCGTGGACGAGATCCTGATCCCGCGCGAGATCGACGCCGAGCTGGGGCGGCTCGGGGCCGGCGACGTCGCGCTGATCCGGCGCGAGGCGCTGGCGCGGCGTGTCTCGGGGGGTTTGCACGCGGTGGAGCACGGCGGGCAGGGGTGGTCGCACGTCGAGTGGTTCGAGGTCGAGGAGCAGTTCGGGCGCTCCACCAACGCGTTGTCGTGGCACGTGCCGACGGCCTACAACGTGCTCGCGCGGGGGTCGGCGGAGCAGATCGACCGGTGGTTGAAGCCCGCGCTACGCGGCGAGCTGCACGACGCCTACGCGGTGACGGAGGAGGGCGCGGGGTCCGATCCGTCGGGCATCGAGACGCGCGCCACGCGTGTGGAGGGCGGTTGGCGGCTCGACGGCGAGAAGTGGTTCGTGACGTACGGAGACGTCGCGGCGGTGTTCATCGTCATGGCGTTGGCGCCTCAGCCGACGCTGTTCCTCGTGGACGCGTCGTTGCCGGGGATCTCGGTGGTCGACGATCCGCCCTTCACGCACACGTATCCGCACGGGCATCCGACGATCCGCTTCGACGGCGTCGTCGTGGGCGAGGACGCGGTGATCGGCTGCGTCGGCGGTGGCGACGAGCTCCAGCGCGCGTGGTTCGCCGAGGAGCGCCTCGGGATCGCCGCGCGCGGCTGTGGCGCGATGCTGCGGTTGATCGAGGAGACCACCGCCTGGGCGATCGAGCGCGAGCAGGGCGGCGCACGGATCATCGACCACCAGGGCGTGGCGTTCCCGTTGGCGGACTCGGCCGCGGACGCCGCCGCGGGCCGGCTGCTCGGGCTCGAGGTGGCGCGGCTGGCCGACGCCGGCGAGGACCCCAAGCTCGTGCACGCGAAAGCGTCGATGGCCAAGCTGTTCGTGAGCGAGGCCGCGAACCGCTGCGCCGACCGGTGCCTGCAGGTCTGGGGCGGCCGCGGCTACACGCGGGTCAACGTCGCCGAGCGCTTCTGGCGCGAGCTGCGCGTGGACCGCATCTGGGAGGGCACGAGCGAGATCCAGCGCCTGATCGTGGCGAGGGCGCTGGAGCGCCGCGGCGTGCAGCGGGTGCTGTGGTGACGCGCCCGCCCACCGCGCCGCTGACCGGGTCGCCGCCCGCGTCGGCGCGCTCCGCCGCGCCGCTCGGCGCCCGCCTCTTCGCGCCGCGCAGCGTGGCTGTGGTCGGCGCGTCCGAGCGCGCCGGCTCCTACGGCGGCGAGGTCCTGCTCAACCTGGCGCGGATCGGCTACGGCGGGCGCGTTTTCGCCGTCAACCCGCGGCGGTCCGCCGTGCACGGCGTGGCGGCGGTGCCGTCGCTCGACGACCTGCCCCAGGTGCCCGACGCGGTAGTGGTCGCCGTGCCCGCCGCCGACGCGACCGACGTGGTCGCGCGGGCGGCGTCGCTCGGCTGCGGCGGTGCGGTCGTGTTCGCGGCGGGGTTCGCCGAGGTGCGCGCCCGCGGTCTGCAGGCGCGGCTCGTCGCCGCCGCGGACGGGATGCCGGTGTGCGGCCCGAACGGCAACGGGATCGTCTCCCTGCCCGACCGCGTTGCGCTGTGGGGAGACCCGATCCGGCACGTCGAGCCCGGTCCCGTCGCGCTGATCTCCCAGTCCGGCAACGTCGCGGTCAACGCGCTCGCGTCGCGGCGGGGCCTGCGCCTGCATACCGTGATCTCGTGCGGCAACCAGGCGGTGGTCGACGCCGCCGACTTCCTGCTCGCCGTCGCGCAGCGCGAGGGTGTGCGGTCGGTCGCGCTGTACGTCGAGGACGACGGCGACGGTCCCCGCTGGTGCACCGCCCTCGAGGCCTGCGCCCGCGCGGGCGTCCGCGTCGCCGTGCTCAAGGCGGGCTCCTCCCGCGCCGGCCGCGCCGCCGCCGAGGCCCACACGGGCGCGATCGCCGGCGACCAGCGCGTCTTCCGCGCCGTCTTCGAAGAGTGCGGCGCCGCCTGGGCCGAGGACCCGCACGACCTGTTGGAGATCGCGAAGGCGCTCGCGATGCCGGCCCGCCGGCCGAGTGCGGGGGCGCCGCCCGCCCCCCAGCCCGGCGCGGCGAACGCGCCGGCCGCCGCGGCCTCGCCGCGCGGCGTGGCGGTCATGACGTGCTCCGGCGGAGATTCGGCCGTGGCGGCCGATCTCGCGGCGTCCCTGGGCGTCGACCTCCCGGCGCTCGCGCCGGACACCATCACCGCGCTCGAGCGCCACCTGCCCGCGGCGGCCACGGCCGGTAACCCGCTCGACTACACGGCGTTGCTGTGGGAGGACACGGCCGCGCTCACCGCGCTGATCGAGGCGCTCGGCGCCGATCCCGCGATCGGGCGCGTGCTCGTGCTCTTCGACGCGTACGACGGCCACGCGCCGATCGTCGACGCGGTCGCCCAGGCCCGCGCCCCGACGCTGCTCGCCTCGACGATCCCCGAGCTGATGCCCGAGGACGGGGTCGCCGGCCTCAGGAGCGGGCTGCTCGCCGCCCGGGCGCTCACGGTCACGCCGGATCCCGAGCGGATCGCGCAGCTGGAGCGTCCCGTCGACAAGGGCGCGCCCATCCCCGAGCACGAGGCCAAGCAGCTCCTGCGCGCAGCGGGTGTCCCGGTCCCCGAGGGCCGGATCGCGACCGACGCCGAAGACGCCGAGCGCCTCGCGCGCGAGCTCGGGCCCGTCGCGATGAAAGCGACGAGGTTGCGACACAAAGCGGCCGCGGGTGGCGTCGAGCTCAATGTGCGCGACGTACGCGAGGCCTTCGCGCGCGGCCTCACATACATCGAACGGATGACGGCGCCCGGGCTGGAACTGCTGGTCAGCGTCGACCGGACCGGCTTCATGCCGGTGCTGGTCGTCGGGCTCGGCGGCACGCACACCGAGCTGCTCGACCGGGCGACCATCGTCCCGCTGCCCGCGCCGCGCGAGCGGATCGAGCCGCGCGTGGCCGACATCGCCCACACGCTGCAGCAGCTCCCGCTCGCGCTGATCGAGCTCAACCCCGTGATCGTGACCGCCGACGGCGCGGTCGCCGTGGACGCCCTGGCCGACGAGGAGGCTCAACCATGAACGAGATCGCCGCGAAGCTGGGGGAGGTCGGGCTGCCCGCGCCGGTGCGTGAGCTGGCGGCCACCCACTGGGACGCCGTCATCGTCGGCGGCGGCCACAACGGGCTCACGGCCGCCGCGTACCTCGCCCGAGCGGGCCAACGCGTCCTCGTCCTCGAACGCCGGGAGCGGCTCGGCGGCGCCTGCACGCTCGAGCGCCCGTTCCCGGATCAGCGCTACAGCGTCTCGCCGTGCGCGTACGTCGTCGGCCTGCTCGACGACCTCGTTATCCAGGAGCTGGACCTCAGACGACGCGGCTTCGAGTGCTACGTCGCGGACCCCAACCTGTGGGTTCCGTTCGAGGACGGCACGTCCTTCGGCCAGTGGCTCGACGACGCCAAGACCCAGCGCAACCTCGAGGAGCTCAAGGTCAGCCGCAAGGACATCGACGGCTACTGGGCCTACGAGCACCTCTTCGACGAGATCCGCCAGCGCCTGCGCACCCGCGGCCGCGACGCCTGGCTCGACGAGGCCCCGACGCGAGCCGAGCTGGAGGAGCTGCTGCACGGCGAGCAGCACATGATCGACATCGTCTTCGATGCCTCGATCGCGGAGGTCCTCGACGAGCACATGGACGACCAGCGCCTCAAGGACGCACTGTTCGGCCAGGGCGTGATCGCGGCCTACGGCGGCCCGCAGGACAAGGGCACCGCCTCGATCAAGCTCATGCACTACCAGGGCGACCTCGAGGGCCAGGGCCCGGTGTGGGGCTACGTGAAGGGCGGCATGGGGATGATCTCCTTCGCCATCGCGCACGCCGCTCAGGAAGCCGGAGCGACCCTGGCGACCGGCGTCCCGGTGAGCGCCATCACGCCCGGCGAGGGCGTCACGCTCGAAGACGGCACGGTCATCCGCGCGCGCACCGTCCTCTGCAACGCGGACCCCAAACGCGCGCTCGCCCTGCTCACCGAGCTCCCGCCCGCCTACGAGCAGCGCCTGCGCGAGTGGGAGATCCGCAGCCCGGTCGTCAAGTTTAACGCCGCGCTCACCGCGCTCCCGGACTTCACCGCAGCGCCCGGCGCCACGTGGCCCGCCCGCGCGACGATCGACGTCACGGAGGGCCTCGACGCCGCCCAGCGCGCCTTCGAGCGCTGCGCGGCCGGCGAGCCCGCGGTCGGCTTCGGCGAGATCTACATCCAGACGGGCTACGACCCGTCGCCGGCGCCGACCGACCGCCACCTGCTGAGCGTCTTCGGCCAGTACGCGCCCTACGACATGGACTGGTCGACCCGCCGCGACGAGGTGGCGCGCCAGTTCATCGACCTGATCGCCCGCTTCGCGCCGAACTTCCCGGACATCGTCGAGACCTACGAGGTGCTCGGCCCGCCCGACATCGAGGAGCGCATCGGCCTGACGGGCGGCAACATCTTCCAGGGCGAGGTGATGCCCAACCAGATGTGGGAGCACCGCCTGACGCCGCGCACGCCGATCGACGGCTTCTACTTCTGCGGCGCCGCGACCCACCCGGGCGGCAGCGTGATCGCGCTCAACGGCCGCAACGCCGCGATGGCGGTTCTCGCGGACAGCCGGGTGCCCGCGAGAACCTGAATGCGCCTACGCCCCGACCGGAGTCTCGGTGACCTCCACGTGCTCGTTGGGCACGCAGTGGGTCATCTCCACGTCGCTCACGTCCCGCGGGCCGTTGTGGCCGAGGTTCGCGAGCCGCTCGCGCTCCTCGTCGTTGAGCGTCTGGGAGGCGAGCGGCTCGAGGCCCTTGACCTCGTCGAGCCCGATCCCGATCCCGTCGCCCACGCGGGACCCGAGCTCGTCGTCGACCATGTAGAAGTGCCAGACCATCCGCTCCTGGATCGGACGGTCGCACTGCGACAGCGCGTCGACCAGGTTGGCGACGAGGTCGTCCTTCTCCCACTGCTCGGAGAGGTGGTAGCGCTCGCCGGCCTGCTTGTAGTCGTTGGTGCGCGGGAGCCGCGCGCGACCGAGCCGGCCCTCGATCATCGGCCCCTGCTCGACGTGCCCCGGCTTGGGCGCCTCCTCGAGCCCGCCCGTGATCGACGGCTCGTAGTTGACCGACGGGTTGCCGCCGTTCTCGTCGACGTAGTAGGTCATCTCGCCGTCGCGCAGGTTCGTCGCCACGCGCGTCTTGGGCGCGTTGACCGGCAGCTGGAGGTAGTTCGTGCCGACGCGGTAGCGCTGCGTGTCGCTGTAGGAGAAGGTGCGCCCGACGAGCATCTTGTCGTCGGAGAAGTCGAGCCCGTCGACCAGCACACCCGTCCCGAACGCGATCTGCTCGGACTCGGCGAAGAAGTTCTCCGGGATCCGGTTGAGCTGCATCGTGCCGACGTGCCGGAGCGGAAAGTCGTTCTCCGGCCACGTCTTGGTGTCGTCGAGCGGATCCCAGTCGAGCTCCGGGTGGTCGTGGTCCTCCATGATCTGCACGTAGAGGTCCCACTCGGGGTAGTCGCCGGCCTGGATCGAGTCGTAGAGGTCCTTGGTGTGGACGCCGAGCTCGGAGCCCTGCACCGTCGCCAGGTCCGAACCGGCCCAGGAGGCCACGCCCTGCTTGGGGTGCCAGTGGTACTTGACGAGCACCGTGTCGCCGGCCGCGTTGACCCACTTGTAGGTGTTGACGCCGAAGCCCTGCATCGTCCGGTACGACGCCGGCGTGCCGCGCGGCGAGAACACCAGCATCACCATGTGCATGGCCTCGGGCGACTGCGAGATGAAGTCGAAGACGCGGTTCGGGACCTGGCGCTCGAACGTCACCGGGTCCGGCTTCTGGGAGTGGATGAAGTCCGGGAACTTGATCGCGTCGCGGATGAAGAAGACGCCGAGGTTGTTGCCGACGAGGTCCCAGTTGCCGTCCTCGGTGTAGAACTTGATCGCGAAGCCCCGCGGGTCGCGGACCGCTTCGGAGGAGTCCCGGCCGCCCGCCACGGTGGAGAAGCGCAGCGCGACGTCCGTCCGCTTGCCCGCCTCCTGGAAGAGCTTGGCCCGGGTGTACTTGGCGACCGGCTCGTCGCCCACCTTGCCCGTGGCCTCGAAGTGCCCGAAGGCGGTGGCGCCGCGCGCGTGCACCACCCGCTCCGGGATCCGCTCGCGGTCGAAGTGGCTCATCTTCTCGAGGAAGTGGTAGTTCTCGAGCGTCGCCGGGCCTCGAGCACCGACCGTCCGCAGATTCTGGTTGTCGTAGACCGGATGCCCCTGACGGGTGGTCAGGTCCTTGCGCTCGCTCATCCCGCTTCCCCCTTGACTAGACAGCTGGGGCATGTGCCCCGGAAGGTGATCTCGGCCTCCTCGACCGCGAGGCCGGGCGCGTCGACGCATGGGACGGCGCAGGTGACGTCCGTGGTCCACCCGCACGAGCGGCACACGAAGTGGTGGTGTCCGTCGTCCGCACCCGCTTCCCACCGCGCCGGGCCGCCGTCGAACGCCACCCGGCGCGCCAGGCCGCGCTCGCGCAGCGCCTCGCACACGTCGTACGCCGCCTGCGTGGAGATGCGCAGCCCCCGTTGATGCACCCGCTCGATGACCTGGTCCACGCGCGGGTGATCCCGCGACTCGGACAACACACGCAGGACGGCGACCCGCGGCGCGGTCACGCGGAGCCCCACGCCGCGCAGCTGCTCTTCGATCTCCACGGCCGAGCGCTACCCACCGCTTCCTGGAATCGATCAAAAAGCTGCAATCGCCCGGACCGGTCGTTAGATTTCCGCGCGTGGTCGTGAAGGACTCGACCCGCATCCAGCTATGCGGTCGACTCATCGTGGAGCTCCAAGGACGGAGGCTCGAGGAGAGTCTGCGCGGACGCCAAGGGCGTCTGCTGTTCGCGTACCTCGCGATCAACCGGGACCGTCCCGTCCGCCGCGATGAGCTCGCCGAGGCGCTGTGGTCGGGCAAGGGCGCGCCGCCCGCGTACGAGTCGCTGCTCGCGCCGCCGCTCAGCCGCCTGCGCAAGGCGCTCGGCCCGGGCGTCCTCGAGGGCCGCTCCGAGCTGCAGCTGCAGCTGCCGGAAGACGCGTGGATCGACTGGGAGGTCGCCCGCGCCCGCGTGCGCGACGCCCGCGGCTCGACGCCCGCCCACGCCTGGCAGGCTGCACGCGAGGCGGTCGAGATCGCCGAGCGCGGGCTGCTGCCCGGGCTCGAGGCGCCGTGGATCGACACCAAGCGCTCCGAGCTCGCCGACCTGCACGTGGAGGCGCTCGAGGCGGCTGCGCTCGCGGGCGCCCGGCTCGGCGGCGCCGCGCTGCCCGAGGCGGAGGAGGCGGCCCGCGCCGCGGTGAAGGCGCAGCCGTACCGCGAGTCCGCGCGCGCCGCGCTGATGGAGGTGCTGCGCGCCCGCGGGAACGTCAACGAGGCGTTGCGGGTGTACGAGGACATCCGCGTGCTGCTGCGCGAGGAGCTCGGCTCTTCGCCCGGCTCGGCGCTCGTCGCGCTCCACCAGGAGCTGCTGCGCGACGACTCCGCCCCACCGAGGCCGACGGCGCGGCCGGCGGTCGCGCGCGCGTCCACGCTCGTCGAGCGCGACCGCGAGGTCGCGCTGCTCGACGGCTGGCTGCAAGAGGCGACCCTGGGCGACGGCCGCGCGGTGCTGATCGAGGGCCCGCCCGGGATCGGCAAGTCGCGCCTGCTGGCCGAGTTCCGCCGCCGCGCGGTCACCGAGGGCGCGCTCGTCCTGAACGCGCGCGCGGGCGAGCTCGAGCGCGAGTTCCCGTTCGGCGTCGTGCGCCAGCTGTTCGAGGGCGTCGTGACCGATCCGGACTCGCTCGCCGGCGCCGCCGCCGCCGCGCGGGTCGTGTTCGCCTCGCCCGAGAACGGCACGCCCACCGGCGACGCCAGCTTCGCCGCCCTGCACGGCCTGTACTGGCTTGCGCTCAACCTCGCTGCCGAGCACCCGCTGCTGCTGGAGATCGACGACCTGCACTGGTGCGACCGCCCGAGCCTGCGCTTCCTCGCCTACCTGGTGCGCCGCCTGGAAGGCCAGCCCGTGCTCGTCACCGCGAGCGTGCGCACGGGCGACCAGCCGACGGACGCCGCGCTGCTGGCCGAGATCGCCAACGACCCCGCGACGGCGCACGTGCGGCCGGGCCCGCTGTCGGAGGAGGCGGTCGGTGACCTCGTGGCCAAGCGCCTGGGCGCGGAGCCCGACGACGCCTTCCGCGAGGCCTGCCACAGAACCACGGGCGGCAACCCGCTGCTCGTCCGCCAACTGCTCAACGCGCTGGAGACCGACCACGTCAAGCCGGACGCGGCGCACGCGGACGTCGTGCGCGCGATCGGCTCCCGCGCCGTCTCCAGCTCCGTCCTGCTGCGGATGGCGCGGCTGCCGGGCGAGGCCGCCACCGTCGCGCGCGCCGTCGCGGTGCTGGGGGAGAGCGCGGAGCTGCCGACCGTGGCCGCGTTGTCGGGGCTGGACGAGGCGCAGGTCGCGGGCGCGATGGCCGCGCTGGCGCGCGCGGAGATCCTGCGCCCGGAGCCGCCGCCCGGGTTCGTGCACCCGCTCGTCCGCGACGCGGTCTACACCGGCCTGCCCTTGGGCGAGCGCGAGCTGCTGCACGCCCGCGCGGCCGCGGTGTTGCGCGAACGCGGCGCGGACCTCGACCAGGTCGCGGCCCAGCTGATGCTCACGCCCGGGCGCGGCGACGCGGCCGTGGCGCGCCTGCTGCACGAGGCCGGCAACGCCGCGATGTCGCGCGGCGCCGTTGACAGCTCCGTCGGCTACATGCAGCGCGCGCTGGAGGAGCCACCGGCGCCCGAGGACCGCGCGCGGCTGCTGCTCGACCTCGGCGAGGCGGAGGCGCTCACCCGCGGCCCGGACAGTGCGCGCCACCTGCGCGAGGCCTACGACGGGCTCAGCGACGCGCAGCTGAAGGTCCGAGCCGCCAATGCCCTCGGCCGCGCGCTGCTGTTCACCAGCTCGCCTGCGGAAGGCTCGCGCGTGGCCCTGGAGGCCGCGGACGCGCTCCCGCCCGAGCTGGCCGACGAGGCGCTCGGCCTGCGCGCCTTCGCGCTGATGGGCATCCCGTTCGGCTCGATGGAGCCGGAGGAGTGGACACCGGCCCGCGCGTGGCGGGGCAAGCCGATGTCCACGATCGGCGAGAAGCTGATGGGCGCGGTCTCCGCGCTGGAGTGGACGCAGGCCGGCGGGCACGTCGACGACGTGTTGCCCCAGGCGTTCGGCGCACTTGCCGGCGGACAGCTCCAGCTGCGCGACCCCAACCTGCTCACGCTCGCCGCCAGCCTGCCGCTGATCGTCGGCGACCGCGACGAGGCGCTGCAGATGTTCGACCTCGCGATGGTCGAGGCGCACCGGCGCGGCTCGCTGTTCGCGGTCACCGGCATGTACCTGTGGCGCGGCTTCACGTTGTTCTGGCGCGGTGACCTGATGGACGCCGAGGAGGAGCTGACCGCGGCGTTCGAGCAGGCCGAGGCCTGGGGCTATGGCGCCGACACCCTGCAGTGGAACGCCGCTCACCTCAGCTGGTGCCTGACCGAGCGCGGCAAGCTCGCCGAGGCCCGCACCGCGCTGATGCGCGCCCGCGAGCGCGGCCCGCGCTCGGACGGCGCGCGCTACTGGTGCAACGCCCGGCTCGAGCTGCTCGTCGCCGAGGGCAAGTACGAGGACGCGGTGGAGGCCGCCGAGGACTATGCCGTGCGCTTCCGGCACTACCACAACCCTGCCGCCGCGCGCTGGAGCGGCCTGCGCGCCGTGGCGCTCGACGCGCTGGGCATGAAGAAGAAGGCGATCGCGCTCGCCGCCGAGGAGCTCGACCGCGCTCGCGACTGGGGCGCCCCCGGGACCGTCGCGCGCTCGCTGCGCGTGCTCGGCCTGCTCGAAGGGCCGGAAGGCCTGGAGCGGTTGGAAGAGGCCGTCGAGCTCGTCTCGCGCGCCTCATCGCGGTTGGAGCTGGCCAAGTCCCTGGCGGGCCTGGGTGTGCTGCGCCGCCTGGCCGGCCGTCCGGACTACGCCCGGGAGCCGCTCACGCGCGCTCACGAGCTGGCCGAGGTGTGTGGCGCCGAACGGCTGCTGGGCGACATCCGGCGCGAGTTGGTCGCGGTCGGCGTCGAGCCCGCGTCGGCGATGCCGCACGGCGTGGCGTCCTTGACCGCGACCGAGCGGCGCGTGGCGGCGCTGGCCGCGGCGGGCCGGGCGGAGCGCGAGATCGCGCAGGAGCTGTTCGTGACCCCGCGGATCATCGAGATCAAGCTGGGGAGTGCTCTGAGGAAGCTGGGGGCGAGCTCGACGCGGGAGCTCGCGCTCGCGCTGGAGACCTAGGGGTGCGTCGAGAACCCGTCCTCACAGGACGCTTTCTCGACGCACCCCCGGGGTTCACGCGGCAAGGTCGTGGCAAGCCGTCGGCAACCCGGCCCGGCGACCGTGTCACCCATGACGATGATCGATCCCGCCACCGCGCTCCGCGACCTCTGCGGCGGCGCCGTCGCGCTGCCCGGAGACGAGGGCTACGACGCCGCCCGCCAAGCGTTCAACCTGACGGTCGATCAGTGTCCTGCGGCGGTCGTCTACCCGGCGGACGCGAACGAGGTCGCGGCCGTGGTCAACGCCGCTCGCGAGGCCGGGCTGCGCGTCGCGCCGCAGACCACGGGCCACAACGCGGCGCCGCTCGGTGATCTCGGTCGGACGATCCTGCTCAAGACGAGCGCGATGGGCGGCGTCGAGATCGACGCGGCCAACCGGATCGCGCGGGTCGGGGCGGGCGCGCTGTGGGAGGACGTCGTGGACCAGGCGGCGCCGCACGGGCTGGTGGCGCTGCACGGGTCGAGCCCGAGCGTCGGCGTCGCGGGCTACTCGCTCGGCGGCGGCATGGGGTGGCTGGCCCGCAGCCACGGCCTGCAGGCCAACAGCATCACCGCGATCGAGCTGGTGACGGCGGACGGCGAGCACGTGCGCACGGACGCGCAGCACGACCCTGAGCTGTTCTGGGCGCTGCGGGGTGGTGGCGGGAACTTCGGGATCGTCACCGCGCTCGAGTTCCGCCTGTACCCGCTGAGCGAGGTCTACGCCGGGTTCCTGCTCTGGGACTGGGCGCACGCCGAGCGCGTGCTCACGGCGTGGGCGGCGTGGGCGCAGGACGCGCCCGACCACGTCACGACCTCGCTGCGGGTCATGCAGCTGCCGCCGCTCGAGGAGCTCCCGGAGTTCCTGCGCGGGCGCAGCGTCGTGATGATCGACGGCGCGGTCCAGGGCGACCCGGCGGTGCTCCGGCCGCTGCGCGACCTCCGGCCCGAGATCGACACGTTCGCCATGGTCCCCGCTGCCACGCTCGCGCGCCTGCACCAGGACCCGGAGCAGCCGATGCCGTTCGTCGGCCGCTCCGCGCTCGTCGACGGGCTCACGCCGGAAGCGATCCGCGCGCTGCTCGCGCAGGTCGGCCCGGGCTCCGGCTCGCCGCTCGACAGTGTCGAGCTGCGCCAGGCCGGCGGCGCGCTGCGTCGCCGGACGCCGGGCCACGGCGCGATCGCGGGCATCGACGGCGACTTCCTGCTGTTCATGGCCGGCCTGGTCACGGACGGCCAGGTCGGCGCGGTCAAGGAGGTCGCCATCAAGCGCGTGCTGCGCGCGATGGAGCCGTGGACCAACCGCAGCGTCTACCTCAACTTCGTCGAGCACCAGGTCGGCCTGGAGGACGTCCTGGAGCCCGAGACGTTCGCGCGCCTGCGCGCCGTGCGCGCCCGCGTGAATCCGGACGGGCTCGTCCACGCGAACCACGCCATCTAGAATCGCCGCCACATGGGGCGGATCTACGACAGCATCGACGAGCACCAGCGCAAGTGGATCGCGAATCAGTCGATGTTCTTCGTCGGGACCGCCCCGGCCGCGACCGACGGCCACGTGAACGTCTCGCCGAAGGGTCCGATCGGCTCGCTGCGGGTGCTCGACGATCACACCGTCGCCTACCTGGACATCGTGGGCAGCGGCGCGGAGACGATCGCGCACATCCGCGAGAACGGGCGCATCGTCGTGATGTTCTGCGCCTTCCAGGGCCCGCCGCGGATCCTGCGCCTGCACGGCCGCGGCGAGGTCGTCCTGCCGGGTGACGAGCAGTTCGACGAGCTGCTGCAACGCGGCTTCCACGAGCCCGAGGCGCCCGAGGCGCGGCGCGCCATCATCGTCGTGCACGTGCAGCGGATCGCCGATTCCTGCGGCTACGGCGTGCCGCTGCTGGCCTATGAAGGCGAGCGCCCGCACAGCGACCTGTCAACGGCGAAGCGGTTGCGGGTAGAAGGGCCAGACGCCATGCGCAACTACGAGGCCAAGCACAACCGCGTGTCCATCGACGGGCTTCCGGCACTGTCATGAGCATCCGCGGCGTTCACACGATCATGTTCGGCGACAAGGCCGACGCCCTGCGCGACTTTCTGCGCGATGTGGTGGATCTCGACTACGTCGAGGCCGGCGGCGGCTACCCGATCTTCAAGCTGCCGCCCGGAGAGCTCTCGGTGCATCCGAGCGACACCTCCGGTCACTACGAGCTGTACCTGATGTGCGACGACATCGAAGAGACCCGCGCCGCCCTGGAGGCCAAGGGCGTCGAGTTCACGGCTCCCGTCCAGGACCAGAGCTGGGGCCTCGTCACCGCGATGCAGGTTCCCGGCGGCGGTGAGCTCGGCCTCTACCAGCCGCTCCACGCCACGGCCATCTGAACTTCTCGCCGTCTTCGCGGGCGGGTGCCTGGGGGCGCTCGCCCGCGCCGGCGTCGCCGAGGCGCTGGCCGTCCCGTGGGGCACGCTGCTCGTCAACGTCGTCGGAGCGTTCCTGCTGGGTGCGGTCGTCACGCGCGCACCGAAGTTCCTCGGCACCGGCTTCTGCGGCGCGTTCACCACGTTCAGCACGATGCAGGTGGAGCTGCTCGAGCTCCGGGTGCTCGAAGCGGCGATGTACGGCGCTGCGTCGATCGTCCTCGGACTCGCCGCGGTCGCCCTGGGACGCCGCGTATGACGAGCTGGCTCGCCCTGGCCCTCGCGGGCGGCCTCGGCGCCATGGCGCGCTACCTCGTCTCCTACGCGCTGCCCGTGCCGTACGGCACGCTGGCGGTCAACGTGAGCGGGGCGTTCGCGCTCGGCCTGCTCGGCGACAACTTCGTCCTTGGCACCGGTTTCGTCGGCGCGTACACGACGTTCTCCACCTGGATGCTGGAAACGGACCGGCTGTCCCGCAACGCGGCGATCTTCAACATAATGGGCAGTTTGGTCCTCGGTCTGGCCGCCGCCGGACTGGGGATTACGTTCCGAGGGGCTGGGTAGAGTGGAGCGGCTCCCAGAGCGCCGACCACTCACTTGACTCCACCAGAGACCGCCAATAGGGCTCCGCGGGACACCGCGGCTGGATCAGGGCCGATCCGCCTCCTGCTCGTCGAGGATGACGACGGCGACGCGCTCCTGGTCGAAGAGCTGTTCAACATCAGCGGCGCGTACATGGAGATCGTGCGCGCGACGACGCTCGCCGAGGCGCGGCGCGAGGACCTCACGCAGATCGACTGCGTCCTGCTCGACCTCGACCTCCCGGACGCGCATGGCCTGGCCGCACTGCACCAGCTCAAGACCGACCGCGCCGACATCGCCGTGCTCGTGCTCACCGGGCTCGACGACGAGCGCCGTGGGATGGAAGCCGTCGGCGCCGGTGCGCAGGACTACCTGGTCAAGGGCCAGATCGACGGCCAAGGGCTCACGCGCGCCGTGCACTATGCGGTCGAACGTCTGCGCGCGGACGAGGCGCGCCGAGAGCTCGAGGTCGCGCGCCTGCACGCCGAGGAGAACGCACGCCTGGAGCGCGGCCTGCTCCCGGCCCCGTTGGTCAACGACCCGAACCTGGTCCTCAACGCGCACTACCGCCCGGGGCGGCGCCGCGCGCTGCTGGGCGGCGACTTCTACGACGCCGTCCAGGCCGCGGACGGCTCCGTCCACGCCGTCATCGGCGACGTCTCCGGCCATGGGCCGGACGCCGCGGCGCTCGGCGTGTCGCTGCGGATCGCGTGGCGCACGCTCGTGATCGGCGGGCGCGAACCCGAAGAGCTGCTGCCGACGCTGCAGGTCGTACACGGCCACGAGCGCCACCACTCGTGGATGTTCACCACGTTGTGCATGGCGACGGTCGCGCCGGACCGCCGCAGCGTGCGCCTCCAGCTCGCCGGCCATCCGCCGCCGCTGCTGATCACCGAAGCCGGCATCACGTCGCTGGAGCCGGCGCAGGGCGAGCCGCCGCTGGGCGTCGTCGACGACTTCCGCTGGACGACCTACGAGCACGCCCTGCCGGAGGCGTGGTCGCTGCTGCTCTACACGGACGGGCTGATCGAGGGCCGGACCGGCATGGGGAACGCGCGCCTGGGCGGGGACGGGCTCGCCGCGATGGTCCGCGGCGTCCTGGACAGCGGCCCGCCGGGGCTCGTCGCCGCGCTCGTGGAACGCGCGGAGGAGCTCAACGGCGGTCCCCTGCTGGACGACGTCGCGGCTTTCGTGGTGCGCACGCAGTGAGGCGCCGCGGGAAGCGGCGCCTGCGGGCGGGACAGTGGTTCGCGCGCGGGGTCGCTTTCCTGATCTTGGTCGCGATCGTCGGCACGGTCCGGAGCGCGTTCTCGCTCAACGGGCTCGCCAACGCGCGCAGCGAGCTCGTCGACGAGCTCGGCCCGACGAACCTCGCCGCGCAGGACGTCGTGATCGCGATGGTCGACCAGGAGACCAGTCTGCGCGGGTTCGTGATCTCCGGCGACGAGTCGTTCCTGGAGCCCTACCGGGACGGCCGCCGGAGCGCCGACGAGGCGCTCGCGCGCATGCTGGGATTCCTGCGCTTCGACAGCGTCCAGCCGCTGCGCCGCGAGCTGCAGGAGGTCGACGCGGCCGCCCGTGACTGGGAGCGCAACTTCGCCGACGTGACCGTGAACGAGATGCGCTCGGACCCGGCGAACGCGCGCTCGATCATCCGCGCCGACGCGGGCAAGGCGCAGTTCGACCGCTTCCGGGAGGCCGTGCGCCGGCTACAGGTCCGCCTCAGCCCTGCGCGGGCGGACGCGCGTGAGGCCTTGCGCGACAACGCGAACGTCGTCTGGTTCTGGGTCCTCTTCACCGGCGCCGTGATCCTCATCAGCCTCGCGGCGGTGGCGATCATCCTGCGGCGTCAGCTCGTGATCCCGCTGCAGACGCTCGCCGGGCGGGTGCGCGCGGTCGCGCGCGGGGACTACGACCGCGAGGTGCGCAGTGAAGGCGCCGCCGAGGTGGTCGAGCTGGCCGAGGATGTCGAGGCGATGCGCGCCCGGATCGTCGCCGAGCTCGGCGCCCTGCAGACCGCCGAGGCCGACCTGCGGCGCTCCAACCAGGAGCTCGAGCAGTTCGCCTACGTCGCCTCCCACGACCTGCAGGAGCCGCTGCGCAAGGTCGCGTCGTTCTGTCAGCTGCTCCAGCAGCGCTACGGCGGGCAGCTGGACGCGCGCGCGGACCAGTACATCGGGTTCGCGGTCGACGGTGCCCAGCGCATGCAGGACCTCATCAACGACCTGCTCGCGTTCTCGCGGGTGGGGCGGATGGAACAGCCGCACACCGACGTCGACCTGGGGACGCTGCTCGAGCGGGTGCGCACGGACCTCTCGCGGGCGATCGAGGAGAGCGGTGCTGAGCTCGTGCTGGACGGAGAGCTCCCGACCGTGCGCGGGGACGCGTCGCTGCTGCGGGTCGTGTTCCAGAACCTGATCGGCAACGCGATCAAGTTCCGCGGGGAGGCCACGCCGCGGGTCGAGCTGTCCGCGGTGCGCGATGGGGAGTGCTGGTGCTTCCGTGTGGCCGACAACGGGATCGGCATCGACGCCGAGTACGCCGAGCGCATCTTCGTCATCTTCCAGCGCCTCCACGCGCGCTCGCAGTACGAGGGGACCGGGATCGGGCTCGCGATGTGCCGCAAGATCGTCGAGTACCACGGCGGCCGCATGTGGCTGGACACCGACGGTCCGGCGGGCCAGGGCTCTACCTTCTACTTCACTCTGCCTGCGGAAACGGACACGGAGAGTCGATGACCGACGACGACAGCCAACCGATCAGCGTCCTCCTGGTGGAGGACGACCCGGGCGACGTCGTCCTCATCGAGGAGGCGTTCGAGCACAACAAGGTGCGCAACTCGCTGAAGATCGTCGGCGACGGCGTAGAGGCGATGGCCTGGCTGCAGGACCCCGCGAACCCGCGGCCGGACCTCGTCCTGCTCGACCTCAACCTGCCGCGCAAGGACGGGCGCGAGGTGCTGGCCGAGATCAAGTCCGACCCTGCGCTGCGCTCGATCCCGGTCGTGGTCCTTACGACGTCGAAGGCGGAGGAGGACATCCTGCGCTCCTACGACCTGCACGCGAACGCGTACGTGACCAAGCCGGTCGACTTCAACCGCTTCATCGAGGTCGTGCGGCAGATCGACGAGTTCTTCGTCACCGTCGTCAAGCTGCCGGCGCACCGCCCGCCGCCGCGATGAGGCGCGTGTCGGTCCTGCTCGCGGCTGTCGTCCTCGCCGGGTGTGGGTCCGACCAGCCTGAGCCGAAGGCGGCCGCGAGGACGGTTCCCACCACGCCACCGGCAACGGCGACGCCGGAGGAGACGCCCGGGCCGTCGCCCACGGCCACGCCGCGTCCGCCCGCGCGGCGCGTGATCGCGACCGGGCTCGACGTGCCGTGGGGCATCGCGTTCCTGCCTGATGGAGACGCGCTCGTGGCGGAGCGCTCGACGGCGCGCGTGCTGCGGATCGACGCCGGCGGCGGCGAGCCGCGGCGGGTGATGACGGTCCCGGGCGTGGCACGCGGGGCGGGCGAGGGCGGGCTGCTCGGACTCGCGGTCTCCCCGGCCTACGCGCGTGACCGGTGGGTCTACGCGTACCTGACGTCAACCCAGGGCGACAACCGGATCGTGCGCTTCCGGCTGGGCGAGCGCGTGCGGCCGGTGCTGACGGGGTTGCGCTCGGCGGGCGTCCACAACGGCGGGCGGATCGCGTTCGGGCCCGACGGCAAGCTGTACGCGGGCGTCGGCGACGCGGGGGACACGTCGCTGTCACAGAGCCCGTCCTCGCGCAACGGCAAGATCCTGCGCATGGACCCGGACGGCGACAACGTGCGCGTCTGGTCGCTGGGGCACCGCAACGTGCAAGGGCTCGCGTGGGATCGGCGCGGGCGGCTGTGGGCGAGCGAGTTCGGCCAGAACGCGCGCGACGAGGTCAACCTGATCCGGCGCGGGCGCAACTACGGATGGCCGGAGGTCGAGGGCGTCGGGCCGACGGGCGGACGCTTCACCAACCCGGAGGTCACCTGGTCGACGTCGGAGGCCTCGCCCAGCGGGGCCGCGATCATCGGCCGGAACCTGTACGTGGCCGCGCTGCAGGGCGAGTGCGTGTGGAAGGTGCCGCTCGACGGCGCGTCCGCGGGGAAGCCGACGCGGATGCTGAGCGGGCGCTACGGGCGAATCCGCACGGTCGTGGCCGCGCCGGACGGCACGTTGTGGGTGGCGACGTCCAATCGCGACGGCCGCGGCTCCCCGCGCGACGGCGACGACCGGATCATCGCGGTCCGCGTCGCATGACTCGCGCTGCGCGTTCGCGTGCTCGGGCGGGAACGCGCCCAGGGGCTCGCTCCCGCGTCTTGATGGAGGGCTCGTGACCCGGCGCGGCGTTCCGGTATCGGACGAGGTCCTGCGCTCCATGCAGATGACGGCGGGCAACCAGGCCGTGGGCCGCGCGATCGCCGAAGGCCGGATCACGCCCGACACCCCCGCGGGCGAGCCGGGCGACGACGCGCCGCGCGAGGAGCCCGACCGCGACTCTTAGCCCGCCCTCCTACGATGGGGAACCATCGCGATGATGAGCCTTGACGAGCTCACCTTCGAGCTCGAGCGCTTCGACTGGCAGGGGCCCGAGCGGCTGGAGGTCCGCGGCCGCTGGTTCGGCGTGCGCGGCCAGCGCTTCATGCGCCCGACCCTGCACCTGAAGGCCGGCGGCCGCCGCCGACGCCTGATCGCCGCCCTCGACCACAAGCCCTGGGCTCCCGACGACGACGGCGTCTGGATCGCCGCCTTCGCCTGGCGCGGCTCCCCCGAGGACCACGTCACCGGCGCCCGCCTCGAGCTCACCCCGGAGATCGTCCTCGACCTCGGCGCCCCGGGCGAAGCCGCGTCCGGCCAGTCCCTGACCCCGCGCCCGCGCCCGCGCCGCGTCGCGAAGCCGAAGCCGGCCCCGGTCGCGCCGGCCCGCGCGGCCGCACCTCCGACGTCCTCGCCCGGGGCGGCCGCGAGCTCGCCGCCCCCCCCTACGTCGGCCCGGGCCGGCGCCCCCTCGCCCCGCCCCAGTCGGAGGGCCAGCGGACTTAGGGAGACAA
>NZ_JAPCID010000031.1 GCF_027587175.1 Solirubrobacter deserti | reverse complement strand
GCCGGCGGGGCCGGTGCCGTGGCCGCGCGGCGGCCCGCCCGCGGCGGAGCCGCCTGTCGCGCTGCGCCGGCCTCTCCCCCGGGCGTACGCCGGATGGCGCCACGCGGCCACCACCGGCAGCAACGCGCCGCGCCCCGTGCCGGGGAAGCCGAGGGCTTCAGCGCGGCGGCGCGCGTCGTGCTCTTCCACGCGCCCGTCGGCGAGCTCGGACAGGAAGGCGCCGCGCGAGCGGGCGCGCAGCTGCTCGTCGTGCTGCTGGCCGAGCAGGTCGACGGCCACGGCCAGCGCCGCGCGTTCGACGGCGACGCGGTCGAAGTCGTCGAGCCGGTTCTCGAGCGAGAGCGCCATCAGCCGGCCCCAGCCCGAGTCCAGCAGCCGCACGTCGGCGCAGACGGCGCCCTCGGCGACCTCGCCGCGAGCCTCCGCGCGGTGCAGGTCGGCCCAGGCGGACAGCGCGAGGTCGTCGCCCGGCGGGCCGGACACGTAGTAGACGAGGGAGCCGCTCGCGTCCTCGAGCACGACCGGGTTGCGGACGGCGGCGCACAGCTCCGCGAGGATCTCCGGCACGCCGCGCCCGCGCAGGATCAGCTCGGTGAAGCGGCGGTGGATCTCCTCCCCGCGCGCGAGCAGGGCGAACTGCGCGTTGACGACCGCGGCGTGCACGGTCTCGGTGATCTCGATGAAGCGCACGGGACGGTGGAAGGCGATCACGGGCACGCCGGCGCGGGCGCAGCCGGCGACGACGGCGGACGGGACGTCACGCCACGAGGTGCCCAGCTCCACCGCCAGCGCGGCCATGCCCTGCTCGACCAGCGAGGCGGTCCACGCGCCCGGGTCGGCGCTCGCGCCGAGCCCCGTGGTGAGCACGAGCTCGCCGCCCTTCAACAGATCGTCAGGTTCGGGCAGCTCGATGACGTGCGCCCAGCGGATGTCGCGGTCTAGAGCGGCGTCGCCGACGACAACCTCGGGCAACGCGCGCCTGACCACCGGCAGATCGAGCACGTCGGCGAGGCTGAGCATGACGTTCTGTCATCCATGATCGCTTAACATCCGACCCACTGTCCATTGCGACGGTCCCGTCCACCCGGAAGGGTGAGCATCGGTCAGACGGAAGGAGCGAGGGTGGCAGCAACGCAGGCCGAGGCCGACATCCATCTGGATGGCGTCAGCAAGCGCTTTGGGGACATGACGGCGGTCGACGACCTCACGATGTCGATCCCGCGCGGAAGCTTCTTCGCCATGCTCGGCCCGTCCGGGTGCGGCAAGACGACGACGCTGCGGATGATCGGCGGGTTCGAGGACCCGTCCGAGGGCAAGGTGTTCCTCGGCGGCTCGGAGGTCACGCAGCTGCCGCCCTACAAGCGCGACGTCAACACCGTCTTCCAGTCCTACGCGCTGTTCCCGCACCTGAGCGTGGAGCGCAACGTCGCCTTCGGCCTCGAGCGCAAGAAGGTCGGCAAGGCGGAGGCGCTCAAGCGCGCGAACGAGGCGCTCGAGCTCGTGCAGCTCGGCCACCTCGGCAAGCGCAAGCCCGCACAGCTCTCGGGCGGCCAGCAGCAGCGCGTGGCGCTCGCCCGCGCGCTGGTCAACCGCCCACGGGCACTGCTGCTCGACGAGCCGCTCGGCGCGCTGGACCTGCGCCTGCGCAAGCAGCTGCAGATCGAGCTCAAGCGCATCCAGCAGGACGTCGGCATCACGTTCGTGCACGTGACCCACGATCAGGAGGAGGCCATGAGCATGGCCGACACGATCGCGGTCATGAACGGCGGCCGGATCGAGCAGGCCGGCTCGGCCACCGAGCTCTACGAGCGCCCGCGCACGGCGTTCGTGGCCAACTTCCTCGGCATCTCGAACCTGATCGAGGCGAAGGTCACCGGCGACCAGCGCGTCGCCACCCACGACGGCGTCGCGCTGCACGCGCCCGAGTGCGCGGGGTTGATCGGCGACGTGCAGATCGGCGTGCGGCCGGAGAAGATCACCCTGATCTTGGACGGCGAGCCGGTGCCGGACGGCTCGAACGTGCTGCGCGGCAAGATCCTCGTCGCGGCCTTCCTGGGCGTGTCGATCCAGTACGTCATCCAGGCCGCGGGCGGCGAGGAGCTCACGGTGTTCGCGCAGAACACCGACGGCACGGAGGCGTTCGGCGCGGGCCGCGAAGTTCAGCTGGTGTGGAAGCCCGAGCACACGTTCGTGGTGCAGCGTGGCTGATCCGCACACCCGCCGGAAGTTCCTCGGCCGTGGTGGATCGCTCGCGCTCGCCTACGCGCTCGCGGGCTGCGGCATCGAGGGAACGCTCGAGAAGGCGCAGAAGGCCGCGACGCCGATCCCGCAGATCACGCACCCGAAGGTCCCGATCGGCGACTGGACGTTCTCCAACTGGCCGCTGTACATCGACAAGGAAGTGCTCAAGGACTTCGACAAGCGCTTCGGCGGCAACGTCAAGTACGTCGAGGACATCAACGACAACGACGAGTTCTACGGCAAGGTCCGCCAGCAGCTGCAGGCCGGCCGGCCGATCGGGCGCGACATCGTGACGCTGACGGACTTCATGGCCGTCAAGTGGGTGCGCAACCGCTACGTCGAGCCGCTCGACAAGAAGAACCTGCCGAACGTCACCAAGAACCTCGTCGACAACCTAAAGTCAGTTCCGTACGACAAAAAGCGCGACTACACAGTGCCGTGGCAGTCGGGCGCGGTCGGCCTGGGCTACAACCCGAAGAAGACCGGCCGCGAGCTCAACTCGGCCAAGGACCTGTTCGACCCGGCGTTCAAGGGCCGGGTGACGATGCTGACCGAGGCCTACGACTCGGCCTCGACGGCGCTGCTGAGCATGGGCGTCAACCCCACCGAGGCCAAGATCGACCAGATCCTGAGCGGGATCGAGAAGATCCAGCAGGCCGCCGACGCCGGCCAGTTCCGGCGCTTCACCGGCAACGACTACTCGACCGACCTGGCCAAGGGCAACATCTGGGTCGCGCTCGCCTACTCCGGTGACATCGTGCAGTTGCAGTCCGACAACCCGGACCTGAAGTTCGTCTACCCCGACGAGGGCGCGATGCTGTTCACCGACAACATGATGATCCCGGCCAAGGCCGAGAACATGTACGCGGCCGAGACGATGATGAACTTCGTCTACGAGCCGGAGGTGGCCGCGACGCTCGCGATCTACGTCAACTACCTGTCGCCGGTGAAGGGCGTGCAGGAGATCGTGGAGAAGACCGAGCCGGAGATCGCCAACAACCCGCTGATCTTCCCGCCGGACGAGATCCGGGCCAAGCTGCACCCGTACCCGGCGCTGTCGGACAACGACGAGCGCACGATGAAGGAGGCGATGGCGAAGGTGACGGGCGCATGAGCCTCCAGCGTCGTCGCAAGCTCCTTCCCTGGCTGTTCATCGGCCCGGGCCTGCTGTGGCTGCTGATCTTCTTCCTGTATCCGCTGCTCAATCAGGCGAGCGTCTCGCTGATGAGCGGCAACCCCGAACAGGGCTACGACCTCACGTGGACGTTCAGCAACTACTGGGACGCGATCTCCGAATACAAGGAGCAGTTCGGGCGCTCGATCCTGTACGCGGGCATCTCGACCGTCCTGTGCCTGATCATCGGGTTCCCGCTCGCGTACTTCGCCGCCTTCCACGCGGGGCGCTGGAAGAACCTGATCCTGCTGCTGATCATCCTGCCGTTCTTCATGTCCTACGTGCTGCGGACGGTGGCGTGGCAGCTGATCCTCTCCGACGACGGCACGGTGGTGAGCGTGTTCCGCACGCTCGGGCTGCTCTCCGACGACGGGCGACTGCTCGCTTCGAGCACGGCCGTGATCGCCGGCATCACCTACAACTTCCTCCCGTTCATGGCGCTGCCGCTGTACGTGGCGCTGGAGAAGATCGACCCGCGGCTGCTGGAAGCCGCGACCGACCTCTACGCGAGCCGCGCGACCGCGTTCCGCAAGGTGACGGTGCCGCTCGCGCTGCCGGGCATCTTCGCCGGCTCGCTGCTGACGTTCATCCCGGCCTGCGGCGACTTCATCAACGCCGCGCTGCTCGGGACGCCGCAGCAGTACATGATCGGCAACGTCATCCAGTCCAAGTTCCTGAACATCCTCGACTACCCGCAGGCGGCGGCGCTGTCGTTCACCTTGATGCTGTTCATCCTCGTCGGCATCTTCCTGTACGCCCGGCTGCTGGGCGCGCGCAACCTGACCCAGGCGGCGGTCTGAGATGACCATCGAAGCTCCACCCGCCGCGGGCCGCGCCGTCGAGGAAGAGATCGCCGCTCCTCCGGGCCGCGGCGGGAGCTCGCGCGACCGGCTGCGCCACGGCGCGCTCGCCGTATGGTCGGCGCTCGCGCTGCTGTACCTGTTCATCCCGATCTTCATCGTGGTCCTGTTCTCGTTCAACGACAACCAGGGCCGCTTCAACTTCACCTGGCAGGGCTTCACCCTGCGCCACTGGACCGACCCGTTCGCGGACCCGGACCTGGCGCGAGCACTGGTGAACAGCGTCGAGATCGCGCTCATCTCGATGGCGATCGCGACCGCCCTGGGCACGTTCATGGCGATGGCGCTCGTGCGCTACCGCTCCCGCGGACGCTCGGCGATCGACTTCTTCGTGTTCATGCCGCTCGCGTCGCCCGAGGTCGTGCTCGGCGCCTCGCTGCTGGCGATGTTCCTGACGCTGAACATCAACACGGGGTTCGTCACGATCGTCATCGCCCACGTGATGTTCACCGTGTCCTACGTCGTGGTGACGGTGAAAGCGCGCTTGGAGGGGATGGACCGCCACATCGAGGAGGCGGCCATGGACCTGGGCGCATCGGAGTGGACGGCGTTCCGCAAGGTCACGCTGCCGATGATCTTCCCCGGCGTGGCCGCGGCGGCGATGCTGTCGGCCGCGATCTCGTTCGACGACTACGTGATCACGGCGTTCAACGCGGGCCAGACGCAGACGTTCCCGCTGTTCATCTTCGGCGCGACCCGCCAGGGCGTGCCCGCCGAGGTCAACGTGCTGGCGACGATGCTGCTGGTCGTGGTCCTGATCCTGATGGGCCTGAACGTGATGGTGCAGCGCCGGCTCGCCCGGCGCGACCGGGCGGCGCAGCCGGCGTAGTCACATTCGGCGGAGCGGCGGTGCTAGACGGGTATGGCAGTGTCCACCCCGTCTCCAGCCGCCCCCGTCCGGAGCGATCTCGAGTCGATCTTCCGCAGCGCCTATCCCCGGGTCGTGTCCGTCGCGGCCCGGGTGCTGGGCTCGCGGAACGAGGCCGAGGACGTCGCGCAGGAGGTGTTCCTGAGCTTCGGCCGCTCATCGGTGCCGGCCGGTGAGGCGATGGGCTGGCTGTCCGTCGCCGCGGCGCACACGGCGCTCAACCACATCCGGTCCGGCAAACGGCGCGCGGCGCGTGAGCAAGCCGTGCGCGGGGACGGCGTCGCGCCGGACATCGCGGACGCGGTCGCCGCGCGCGACGAGCGCGCGCAGGTCCGCGCGGCTTTGTCCCGCCTCCCGCGCAAGCAGGCCGTCGCGCTGGTGCTGCGCCACAGCGGGCTCAGCTACGCCGAGGTCGCGGCCGCGCTCGACCTCTCCCCGTCCAGCGTCGGCACCACGGTGCGGCGCGCCGAATCCGCCCTACGCAAGGAGTTGAACCGTCATGCGCCATCCGAGTGACGGCACGCTGCGCCGGCTGCTCGACGAGCCGATCGGCGTCGCCGACGCCGAAGCCGATCACGTCATCGGGTGCTCGACCTGCAGCGCCGCCCTGGCCGAGGCGCAGGAGGACGCCGCGTTCGCCGCGTCCGCCCTGGCCGTGGACGTCGAGGTGGACGTGGACGCGGCGTGGGAGCGATTCGCGCACGCGCTGGCGGTGGAGGCGCCGGCCGCGCCGCCACGTGCGCGGCGACGTCGGTTCTCGCTGCGCGGGCAGACGGCGGCGATGCTCGGCGTCGCCGCGTTGCTGACGGGCGCCGGCGTGGCGGCCGCCGCGGACTGGCTGGAGATCTTCTCCACGCGCGACGTCGCTCCGCTGGCGATCAACCAGGCCGACCTCGTCGGGCTGCCGGACCTGTCCGCGTACGGTGACGTCGAGGTGATCAAGGAGCCGAACGTGCGCAGCGTCAAGGACGCGCGCTCCGCCGCGGAGCTGACGGGGCTGACCGTGCCGGAGGTGGCGCAGCTGCCGAGCGGCGTCACGGGCGTGCCGGCGTTCCAGGCGAGCGAGCAGGCGACGGCCGTGTTCACCTTCTCGGCGGCGAAGGCGCGCGAGGCGGCGGCGCGGGCGGGCGAGCCGCTGCCGCCGCTGCCCGCGGGGCTCGACGGGGAGCCGTTCCGGCTGGTGGTCGGGCCGGGCGTGGCCACGATCTGGCCGGGCAACAGCGGGTTGCCCGCGCTGATGGTCGGCCGGGCCGGCGCGCCGAAGGTGTTCTCGACCGGCGTCCCGTTCGAGACCGCCCGCGGCTACCTGCTGTCCCTGCCGGGGCTGCCGGAGGACGTGGCGGCGCAGCTGCGCCGGTTCGGCGGCGCCGACGGGACGTTCCCGATTCCGATCCCGGCCGATCAGCTGACGACCTCGACGACCGACGTCGGTGGCACGCGGGCCACGGTCTTCCGGACGCGCGACGGCGCGCTCTCGGGCGTCGTGTGGGTGCGCGACGAGCGCGTGAACCTCGTCGCGGGGACGCTCAGCGAGGACGAGGTGCTGACCGTGGCGCGCGGGCTGGGGGGAGCGGGGGGCGGGCGCAGCGCCCGCCCTCGCCCGCGGTCTGGTGCTCCGGGCTGCGCAAGCGCTCCGGGCGGCAGACCGCGGTCGACGGCGTGTCCTTCACCGTCGGCCGCGGTGAGGTCGTCGGCCTGCTCGGGCCCAACGGCGCGGGCAAGACGAGCGTGATCAAGATGCTGCTCGGGCTCGTGCACCCGGACGCGGGCCAGGTGCTGCTGCTCGGGCGGCGCGCCGGCGACCCGGAGGCGCGCGCCCGCGTCGGCTACCTGCCCGAGCTGTTCCGCTACCAGCCGTGGCTGAGCGCCGCGGAGGTCGTGGCGCTGCACGTGAAGCTGTCCGGTGTGGAGGTCGACGACGGCGCCCAACGCGAGTCGCTCGCGGCGGTCGGCCTCGGCGAACGCGCCCGCGATCGGGTCGGCGGCTTCTCGAAGGGCATGCAGCAACGGCTAGGGCTGGCCGTGGCGCTGGTCAGCCGGCCGGAGCTCGTGATCCTCGACGAGCCGACGAGCGCGCTCGACCCGCTCGGCCGCGCGGACGTGCGCGACCTGGTGACGTCGCTGCGCGAGCGGGGCGTCGCCGTGCTGCTCAACTCGCACCTGATCGGCGAGGTCGAGCGCGTGTGCGACCGGGTCGTGATCTTGGACAAGGGTCGGCTCGCCGCGTCCGGCACGCTCGCTGAGCTGCTCGGCCGGCGGGAGCTGCGGCTGCGGCTCGAGACCGTCGACGACCGCGCGCTGGCGCGGCTCGCCGCGGCCGGCGAGGTCACCCGCGCGGGCGACGCGTTCACCGTCGTGCTCGAAGACGCCGACGTCGTGCCGGACCTGGTCGCCGACCTCGTCGCGCTCGGCGTGCGTGTGCACAGTGTCGAGCCCGCGCGCATCAGCCTCGAGCAACGGCTCCTCGACATCCTCCGCGAGCCATGACGCTGCGGACCGTCTGGATCTTCGCGGGGCTGACCCTGCGCGAGGCGTCGCGCCGGCGCGTCGTCCGCTCGCTGGCCGGGTTGATGCTCGTCCTGCTCGCCGTGAGCGCGTTCGGCTTTTCCCGCATCGACGCCGAGTTCAGCGGGCTCACCACGGGCGAGGCGTATCTCGCGACCTCGACCGTCCTGAACCTCGTGATGTTCGGGCTGAGCCTGATCGCCGCGCTCGGCACGGCGTTCCTGGCCGGGCCGATCCTGGCGGGCGAGATCGAGTCCGGCATGGCGCTGGCCATCCTCGCCCGCCCGATCCGCCGCTCCGCGGTGCTGGTCGGCAAGTGGCTCGGGCTCGCGGGCTTCGGCAGCGGGTTCGTCGCGGCCGCCGGGCTCGCGCAGCTGCTCGTGGTGTGGGCGACGACCGGCTACTGGCCGCCTTCGCCGTTCGTGGGCCTGGCGCTGCTGGCGGGGCAGACGGTCGTGCTGCTCACGCTCGGGCTGCTGCTCTCCACCCTGATCTCGCCGATGGCGTCGGGGATCGTGGCCGTGGGGCTGTTCGGGGCGACCTGGATCGCCGGCGTCGTGGGCGGCCTCGGTGTGGCGCTGGAGAACGAAGCCGTCGAGCGCGTCGGCACGGTGTCCCGCGTGCTGCTGCCCACGGACGGTCTGTGGCGGGGCGCGATGAACGCGTTCCAGTCGCCGGGGCTGCTGTCGCAGTTCACCGAGGCGTTCGAGGGCCACCCGTTCCTCAGCGCGTCGGGCCTGACCGCCGCCTACGTGCTGTGGGCGGTCGTGTGGGTGGCGCTCATGCTCGCCCTGTCAGCGATGTCGCTCGTCAGACGGGATTTGTAGAACCACTCACCCGTCGCCCACGTAGTACCGGGCATGCGGAGAACTCTCCTCGCGGCCGCGACCGTCGCCGCCGCGACCGGCCTCGCCGCCACCGCCGTCGGTCACGGCGACGACGGGCCGCGCCCGCTGCGGCCCGACGCCAAGTGGACGACCGTCTTCACGCCTCCGGCGGGCGTGTCGATCGAAGGGCTGACAGCTGACAGACGCGGGAATCTGTTCGCTCCCGGACGGGTGACGAATGCGGTCTGTCCGGTGCTGCAGGCCGGGACGGGCGTGGTGGGCAGCCTGCCCGCACCGTGCAACCCGGCCGGGCTCGCGTTCGGACCGGACGGGCGGCTCTACATCGCCGACAGCGGCCGGATCATGGTCCTGCGGCCCGACGAGCGCACGCCGCCGACGGCGGAGGTGTACGCGGAGGGCGTGCCCGGCTCCAACGGTGTGGCGTTCGACGTGCGCGGCGATCTGTGGGTGTCCGACGGCGGGACTGGCCAGGGCCGCGTATGGCGGATCGGCCGCGACCGCGCGCCCGTCGAGATGTTCCGCGTGCAGCCGATGGCCAACGATGCGCAGCCCGGCGGCGTCGGGCGCGATGTGCGCGGGCTGCCGCCGGGGACGATCACGATCACCGAGACGAGCCGGCAGGCGTCCAACACGCTTGGCTCGCAGGCGATCGTCGCCAACGGGCTCGCGTTCGGGCGCGACGGGACGCTGTTCGTCGCCGACACCGCGCGCGGCGCGATCTGGCGCGTGTTCGTCGACCGGCGCGGCCGCGTGCTCTCACGCACGGGCTGCGACACGACGTTCACGCCGAACACGCTCTGCCTGGACAACGTGCTCGTCCAGCACCCGTACCTCGACGGTGCGGACGGGATCGTGCTCGACGACCGCGACAACGTCTTCGTCACCGCCAACGAGCGCAACGCGATCGCGGTCGTCACGCAGAAGGGCGACGCGGTCGAGCTCTACCGCAACCCGGCCGGCGCCGACCGCCTGCGCAACGCGGGCCCGCTCGAGTTCCCGACCAGCCCGGTGCTGATCGGCAAGCGCCTGTGCACGACGAACTCAGACACCCCGCGGCGCGACAACTTCCCGGCGACCGCCGGCGAGGGCCCCAAGATCAACTGCGTTTCCTGAGTCCGCGTCGAAGTGGTGGAGGCGATCCGGGTCGACCGTAAGCTCGATCCGGTCGCCGACCGCCACCGGCGCGCGGGCGTCCAGCACGACCGTGAACGAAGCGCGGTCGTCCTCGGCGAGCAGGACGTCGTCGTCGGCCGCAGAAGCGTCCAGCGCGTCGGCCAGAGCGGCCGACCGCAGCCGCGGCGCGTCGATGCCCGCGACGACGTGCGTCTCGGTCCCGAGCCGCTCGACCACCTGGACGACCGCCGGGATGCCGGGGCCGAGCTTGAGGTCGTGCGGGCGGATGCCCAGGATGCAGCGGCCCTCGACCGGCGAGGGCACCGCACACGACCCGAAGCGGCCGCCTTCGGCCTCGACCAGGTTCATCGCCGGTGAGCCGATGAACGCCGCCACGAACAGGTTGGCGGGATGGTCGAACAGCTGCTCGGGCGTGTCGCACTGCTGCAGCACGCCGCCGCGCAGCACGGCCACGCGCTGGCCGAGCGTCATCGCCTCCACCTGATCGTGGGTGACGTAGACGGTCGTCACGCCGAGCCGCTCGTGCAGGCGCGAGAGCTGCGCGCGCATGGAGACGCGCAGCTTGGCGTCGAGGTTGCTCAAGGGCTCGTCCATCAGGAACGCCTGCGGCTCGCGCACGATCGCGCGGCCCATCGCCACGCGCTGGCGCTGCCCGCCGCTCAACTCGCCCGGCTTGCGGTCCAGCATCTCCTCCAGCCCGAGGATGCGCGCGACCTCGTCCACGCGCGCCGCGATCTCGGCCTTGCCCGTCTTGCGCAGCTTGAGCCCGAACCCGAGGTTCTGGCGCACGGACAGGTGCGGGTACAGCGCGTAGGACTGGAAGACCATCGCGATGTCGCGCTTGCGCGGATCGAGCAGCGTGACGTCGCGGTCGCTGATGTAGATGCGGCCGTCCGTCACCTCCTCGATGCCCGCGATCAGCTTCAGCAGCGTGGACTTGCCGCAGCCGGAGGGCCCGACGAGCACCATGAACTCGCCGTCGCGGACCTCCAGGGACACCTCGTCCACGGCCCGCGGCCCGTTCTTGTACGCCTTCGTCACCGCTTCGACGCGGATGCTCAACTGAAACCTCCCACCCGTTCGCGGCCGTCGACCAAAACCTGCCGGATCCCGAGGCGATCGTCGAGCACCACCACGTCCGCCGGCGCCCCGGGGACAAGGCGTCCGAGATCCGGCCGGCCCGCGATCCGCGCGGGCACCTCGCTCGCCGCCCCCAGGGCGGCTTCGAGCCTCACACCGAGCCCGTGCAGGTTGCGCACGGCCTCGACCATCGTCAACGCGCTCCCCGCGAGCTGCCCTTCGGGCCCGCGGACGACGCCGTCCTCGGCCTCGATCCGGCGCCCGCCGAGCACGAACTCGCCGTCCCCCATCCCCGCCGCGGGCGCGGCGTCGGTGACCAGCGCGAACCGGCCCGCGGCCGCGTTCCACGCCACCCGGACCGTGTCCGGAGCGACGTGGTGCAGATCCACGATCATCTGCACGAGCACATCCTCCCGCGCCAGCGCCGCGAAGCCAACGCTCGGGTCGCGCGACGTCGAGGGCCGCATGGCGTTGAAGAGGTGCGTGACGGTCGTGATCCCGCGGGCGAAGCCCAGGTGCGCCTCGGCGGCGGTCGCGTCGGTGTGGCCGGCGCTCACCGTCACGCCGCGCGCGACCAGCTCGTCCACGAGCTCGAACGCCCCCGGCAGCTCCGGGGCGATCGTCACCTGCGACACCGGCGCGACCTCCAACAACCGGCGCAGCAGCGCCAGGTCCGGCGCGGACAGATGCGCGGGGTCGTGCACGCCGATCCGCCGCGGCGACAGGAACGGACCTTCCAGGTGCGCGCCGAGGACGCGCGCGCCGATGCCGCCCACAGGCATCGCGCGCAGCGCGTCCAGCAGCGCGGCTTCCGGCGCCGTCACGAACGTCGGCTGGAACGCCGTCGTCCCGGTCGCCAGCAGCGCTTCCCCCACCCGCACGTACCCGTCATGGTCGGTGGCCATCAGGTCCACGCCCGCGAACCCGTTCACCTGCAGATCGATGAACCCGGGCGCGGCGATCCCGCTTCCCGCACCGGACAATCCCACGCCGGTGACCACGCCGCCGTCCACCGCGACGTCGCCGGGGACGAGCGCGCCGTCGACCAGCGCCGCTTCCACGCCCAGCCTCATCCCTTTACCGCCCCGGCCGTGCGCGCGGTCATCAGGTGCTTGCGCGCGAGGACGAAGACGACCGCCACGGGCAACGTATACAGGACCGACGTCGCCATCACCGCACCCCAGTCGGTGTCGCCGCGGCCCACGAACGTCTGCAGCACGAGCGGCGTGGTCTTGCGCTCCTCGCTGTTGATGAACGTCAGGGCCAGCAGGAACTCCTTCCACCCCTCGAGGAAGCTCAGCACCGCCGTGACCGCCAGCCCCGGCGCGGCCAGCGGCAGCACGACGCGCCACATCGCGCCGATCCGCGTCGCGCCGTCGATGCGCGCCGCGTGCTCGAGCTCCTCCGGGATCGACATCACGAACCCGCGCATCACCCAGATCGCCAGCGGCACGCTGAACGCCAGGTAGGTGATGATCAGCGACCAGTACGTGCCGAGCAGCCCGGCCTTGCGCATGGTCACGAACAGCGGGATCACGAGCACGACGAGCGGGAACATCTGCGTCATCAGCACCAGGATCAGCAGGATGCGTGTGATCCGCACCCGGTAGCGCGCGAGCACGTACGCGGCGCCGGCGCTCACCAGCAGGCAGATCACCATGGTGCCGGAGGCGACGATCAGCGAGTTCATCAGCGCCCGGCCGACGTGCCCTTCGCCGAGCACGCGCGGGTACTGGTCCCACTGCGGGTCGCTCGGCCACAGGTCCGGCGTGCGCGTGTAGATCTCCGACCGCGGCTTGAGCGACGTGATCACGATCCAGTAGATCGGGAACAGCGCGAACAGCGCGACGAGCGCCATCGCGGCGTACATCCACCCGCGCTTGAGCACCCACCTCATCCGAGCTCCCCCTCGCGCCCGATCAGCTTCACGTACACGAGCGAGAACGCGAGCAGGATCAGGAACAGCACGACGGCGACCGCGCTGCCCAGCCCGTAGTGCGACAGCGCGAAGCCTTCGCGGTAGGCCGCGACCGCCGCGGTGTCGGCCGAGCGGTCCGGCACCCCGGCCGCCATCACGTAGATCTGGTCGAAGATCTTGAAGTCCCAGATCGTGGAGAAGATCACCAGCACGGCGACGATCGGCCGCAGCAGCGGCAGCGTGACCAGGCGGAAGCGCTGCCACGCGCCCGCGCCGTCGACGGCCGCGGCCTGCAGCATCTCCTTCGGGATCGTCTGCAACCCGGCCAGCAGCGCCAGCGCCACGAACGGGAACGACTGCCACACGACCGTGATGAAGATCGCGACGAACGCGCTCCAGCGGCCGGCGAACCAGGCGTAGTCGGCGAAGCCCTCGAAGCCGAGGTTCACCAGCGCCCAGTTCACGAAGCCGTAGCGCGCGTCGAACAGCCACTTCCAGATCGCGCTCGCGGCCAGCGCGGGGACCGCCCACGGCAGCAGTACGGCGACCCCGAAGAACAGGTTGCCCTTCAGCCGCTGGTTGAGCAGCAGCGCGACCGCGAAGCCGAGCACCATCGTCCCGACCACGCACGCCGTCCCGAACACGACCGTGTTCACCAGCGACGCGCGCAGGTGCTCGTCCGCGAAGACCTCCCGGAAGTTCTCCAGACCCACCCACGTCGAGCCGCCGTAGATCAGCTCGCCGAGGCCGGTGTCCGTGAACGACAGGTAGACCGTGCGGACCAGCGGGTAGCCGACCAGGCCCGCGATGATGATCAGTGCCGGGAGGAGGAGGAGAACCGGGAGGGTGAGCCGGTTCACCGCACGGCGGGCGATCATCATCGCGGGCGGACGCGGGGCGGTCCTTCGCCCCGCCTGGACGGCTGCCGGGGCCATGCTCACCCGGCGAACTCCTCGTCCATCTTCGTCGCGAGCTCGGCGACCGCGTCCTGCGCGGCCTGTTCGCCCTTCATCACCTTCTGGATCTGGCCGTCGAAGATGTTCGCGCCCTCCAGACCGCCCCACTTGGGCGACGGCGGGTAGACGGCGGACGCCTTGAGCAACTGCTCCGCGAACGGCTTGCGCTGCGGGTCCTCGAGGTAGCCCGACGCCTCGATGCCGGCGGTCGTGCCGGGCAGGAAGCCGATCTCGCCCGTGAACTTGTTCAGCTGGTCGGGCTGGAGCATGAAGTCGATGAACGCGGCGCCCAGCTCGTGGTTGCCGGACTCGGTGAACTGCACGAGGTGGCTGCCGCCCGCGAACGCGGTGCCCTTTCCGGACGGGCCGGTGGGCGTGAGCGCGGTGCCGATCTTCTCCTCGAGCTCCGGCTTGGTGGCGATGATCGAGTTGTAGCCCCAGCCGCCCGCGATCAACATCGCCACGTCACCGTTGATGAAGGCGGTCTGGGCGTCCGGCTCCTCCCAGCCGACGGCGGCCTTGGGCACGTAGCCCTCCTTGTAGAAGGACGAGTACCAGTCGATCGCCTCAGCGGCCTGCGGGGAGTTGAGCGCGCTTTTCCAGGTGTCCCCTTCCTGGGTCGCGATCTCGCCGCCGGCCTGCCAGATCGTCGGCAGGTACATGTGCTCGCTGAGCCCCGTGAAGCCGACCGGATAGACGCCCTTGTTCTTCTCCTTGATCGCCTTGGCGGCGGCCGTCATCTCGTCCCACGTCTTGGGCGGCTCGACGCCCGCCTTCTCGAGCATGTCCTTGCGGTAGATCAGCGAGCGCGCGCCCGCGTACCACGGCTTGCCGTAGACCTTCTCGTTGAGGGTCGCCGCATCCACGAGGGAGGAGACGTACTCGCCGTCACCGATCCCCGGTTGCTCGAGCAGCGCGCCCTGGTCGGCGAACTCCGGCGTCCACGTCGTGCCCATCTCGGCCACGTCGGGCACCTTGCCGCCGGCGATCGCGGTCACGAACTTGTCGTGCGCCTGCGCCCACGGGACGAACTGGATGTCGACCTTCGTGCCGGGGTTCGCGGCCTCGAAGTCCTTGCCGTACTGATTGACGACGCCCTGGATCTTCGGCGAGCCCGGATCCATGATCCAGACGCTGATCGACCCTTCGAGCTTGCCGCCCGTCGAAGCCTTGTCCGCGGGGGCGTTGTTGTCGTCTCCACCGCACGCCGCGACCACGGTCGCGAGCAGCGCCGCGACCGCCAAACCGAACCTTCTCATCTTCCTCTCTCCTTCTCTCCCCTAAGTGACCCGCTACCGAAGTGCGGGACGAAGCTCCGTCACCAACCGATACCGGTCCCCGCGATACACGGACCGGACGAACTCCACCACCTCCCCGTCCTCGCTCGTGGTGGTCCGTTCGAACAGGAAGGCCGGCGAGTGCACGGGCACCCCGAGCAGCTCGGCCTCCTCCGGTGAGGTCACGGTCGGTTCGATCGTCTGGACGCCGGAGGCGATCGTGATCCCCTGGCGTTCCCGCAGCAGCTCGTAGTACGAGTGGTCGGAGAGCTCCTCGCGGCGCAGGTCGCCCAGCAGGCGGCGCGGCGCGTGCAGCCACTCGATCGCCATCGTCTCGTCGTCGGCCAGGCGCAGGCGGGTGATCACCCACACCTCGTCCACCGGCGAGATCTGCAGGCGCTGGCCGAGCTTGGCGCCGGCGGCCAGGCACTGGAAGTCCACCACGCGGCTGCCGGGACGCATCCCGCGCCGGGTCATGTCCTCGCTGAACGAGGTCATGGTGAGCGGCAGCGCGATCTTCGGCTCGGCGACGTAGGTGCCGCTGCCGTGCCGGCGCAGCAGCAGGCCCTCGCGGACCAGCTCGTCGATCACGGCGCGCAGCGTCGGGCGGCTCACCCCGAGGTCCGTGGCCAGGCGCCGCTCGCTCGGCAGCGCGTCGCCGACCTGCAGGTCGTCCAGCATCCCCAGGATCTCGTCGCGCACGAGCGCCTGCTTGCTGCCGCGACCGTTGGTGTTCGCCAGCCCCGTCATCTCTCCGGGGCGGAACCGTAACAAGTGGTCAACGAGTGGTCAAGACCACTTTGGTCCGGCATCAAGGATTCGTCAAGCCGTCCGATCACCCGGACCATGCTTCGGTCACGGCTGCTTCCGTTCGTCATGGTGCTTGCGGCGCTCGTGCCCGTCGCCGCGGTCGTGCTGGTCGGCACCAGACCGGCGGGGATGACGCCGCCGACGCACTTCGTCCTCGTGGCCACCGCGGCCGCGATCGCCTCCTTGGCCTCGCTGGCGCTGAGCATCGCCGGCGCCCGGGCTCGGGACGGCCGCGCCGTCCTGATGGGCACCGCCTTCTCGACGATGACCGCGCTGTTCATGGTGCACGCGTTCGCGACCCCGACGATCTTCACCGAGGGTTTCAACGGGATGATGCCGCTCGCGGGCGGGCTGTCCGTGCCGATCGGCGCCGCACTGCTCGCGCTCACCGCGCTGCCCGCGTTGCGCCGCCCGCACTCCGTGCGCCCGCTGGTGACGTTGCAGGCGGCCCTGTTCGCCGGCGTGCTCGCGTTCGGCGTCTTCGGCCTGCTCAACCCCACGGTCCTGCCGGCCGTGCCGCAGGCCAAGTCCAGCCCGGCGCTGCTGCTGCTGTTCGCCGGCGCCTTCTGCCTCGGACTGCTGATCATCCGCGCCGTGCGGACCTACCTGCTCACGCGTCGCGGCGCCGACCTCGCGATCGCCCTCGGGTGCGCGTGGCTGAGCGTCACGCTGTGGGCGAACCTCGTCATCGGTCCGATGACGATCGGTTACTTCATCGGGCACGCGCTCGAGATCTGCGCGGTGGCGATGGTCGCGATCCCGACCGCGCTCGACCTGCGCCGCGCCGGCGCCTCGCGCGCGCTCGTCGGCGACCTCACCGCGACGGAGCTCGTCGAGCGCGAGGAGGCCTACCTCGGCGCGCGCGTGCGCGCGCTGATGGTCCGGCTCGAGCGCCGCGACCGTTCCACCGAGGAGCACACCCGCCGCGTCGCCTACCTCGCCGCCCGCGTCGGCGAGGAGCTCAAGCTGTCCCCGACTGCCCGTCGCCACCTCGCCGTCGGTGGCCTGCTGCACGACATCGGCAAGCTCTCCGTGCCGCTCGAGATCCTCAACAAGCCGGGCAAGCTGACCGACGCGGAGTTCGCCGCGATCAAGCGCCACCCCGAGGACGGGCGCCGGCTGCTCGACGAGCTCGGCGGCTTCCCCGAGGCCGTGCGCGAGCTCGTCTCCGACCACCACGAGCGCCTCGACGGCAGCGGGTATCCGCGTGGCCTGACCGCGATGGACATGAGCCTCGAGACGCGCATCCTCGCCGTCTGCGACGTCTACGACGCCCTGGTGAGCGATCGCGTGTACCGCGCGGCCTGGACGCCCGAGCGCGCGTTCGCGCTGCTCGAGGAGGAGTCGGACGCCTACGACCAGACCGTCGTGGCCGCGCTCAAGCAGGCCGTGTGCCCGAGCTTCGTCGCCGATCTCGCCACCGCGCCGGTGGTGGCGCCGCGCGTGCGTTCCCCCCGAACGGTGTAGTTGCCACGCCCGCCAGGGCGACTAAGATCGCGTGCGTCAACCCACGGAAGGGTCTTGATGCGCGCGGCGCTGTCCGGATTTCTGTTGTTCGCCCTGCCCGGCCTGCTGGCCGTGCTCCTGCTGCGCCCGTCCGCGGCGGAGCCGCCCGCGTGGCCGGTGTCCCCCTCGTTCCCGCCGCAGCCCGAGGCGACCTATTGGGACCAGCCCGCGACCGAGTCGCTGGAGCTGCTGCGCGAGGTCACCGTTTCCGAGGCCAAGCTCGCCGGGCCGGCCTTGGCCGCGTGTGAGCTGGAGGCGCGCGGCGCGGAGAAGCCGAACGTGGTGTTCCGCCGCTGCGCGACGACGCCGCTCGCCCGCGTGGACGGGTTCGCGAGCGCGAACAGCCGCATGCTGTCGGCGCTGGCCGACGCCGCGCGGGACGACTGCCGCCAGCGGATGATGAACCTCGGCGGGCTGACGTCCACCCTCGGCACGACCGCGCGCACCACGCTGCGCGGCGCGCTCGGGTTCGCCTGGGACGAGGTGCTCGAAGCGTCGCGGACCATCCGGGCGTTCGCGCGCGAGGCCTCGAAGGTCGCGCGCGAACGCGGGTGGAAGTCCAGCTGCCGGGCGTTACCCGAGCGAGATCGACCGGCCGCTGACGAACCCGTCGCTTGACGCGATCTGGTCGATCACGGCCTGCGGGACGGCGCCGTCGGTCGTGACGGCCATGACGGCCAGGTCGCTCTCCCCCTCGCCCGGGGCCTGACGGCCCACCGCGGCGGCGGAGATGTTCACGCCGGCCTCGCCGAGGCTGGAGCCGACGCGGCCGACCATGCCCGGCACGTCGCTGTAGCGGAACAGCGCGAGGTGCGGGTCGTCGATCTGGAGGTTGAAGCGCTGGCCCCAGGCCTCCAGCAGGTGCGGGCGGTGCAGCTGGCCGAGCGTCGTGCCCACGACGCGGACCGACTCGCTGCCACCGACGAGCGTGAGGCGGACGAGGTCGGAGTAGTCGCGCGCGTTGGTCTCCCGCGTCTCGGCCACCGAGATCCCGCGTTCCTCGGCCAGCGTCGGCGCGTTGACGAGGTTCACGCCCTCCTCCGTGCGGCCGGCGAACAGGCCGGTCAGGACCGAGAGGGTGAGCAGGCGCGTGTCGCGCTCGGCGATCCGGCCCAGGTACTCGATCTCGACGCGCTCGACCGAGTCGGCGAGGCTCGCCGCGATCGTGCCCAGCTTCTGGGCGAGCGGAACGAACGGGCCGAGGACCTCCATGTCCTCCGCGCTGATCGCGGGGATGTTCACGGCGGTCGTGACCGAGCCGCCGGTGAGGGCGGCGACGACCTGCTCGGCGGTCTGCACGCCGGCGCGGTCCTGCGCTTCGGCGGTGGAGGCGCCCAGGTGCGGCGTGACGACGACGTTGGCGTAGCCGAACAGCGGGTGGTCGGTGATCGGCTCGGTCGTGAACACGTCGAGCGCGGCGCCGGCGACCTTGCCGGAGTCCAGCGCGGCCTGCAGGTCCTCGTCGACGATCAGCGGACCGCGGGCGACGTTGATGATCCGCACGCCGTCCTTGCACTTGCCGATCGTCTCGGCGTTGATGAAGCCCTGGGTCTCAGGGGTCTTCGGCAGGTGCAGCGTGAGGAAGTCCGCGGCGGCCAGGACCTCGTCGGCGTTCTCGGCCTTCTCCGCGCCGATCTCGCGGTAGCGGCTGTCGGCCGTGAACGGGTCGAACGCGATCACGCGCATCCCGAACGCGCGGGCGCGGATGGCGACGAGCTGACCGATGCGACCGAAGCCGAGCACGCCGAGCGTCTTGCCGTCGAGCTCGGTGCCGCCCAGCTTGGAGCGCTCCCACTTGCCGGACGTGAGGCTCGCGTGCGCCTGCGGGATGTTGCGGGCGAGGGCGAGGATCAGGGCGACCGTGTGCTCGGCGGCGGCGACCGTGTTGGCCTCCGGGGCGTTGGCGACGATGATGCCCTTCTTGGACGCCGTCTGGACGTCGACGTTGTCCACGCCCACGCCGGCGCGGCCGACGACCTTGAGGTTGTCGGCGCGCTCGAGCACCTCGGCGTCGAGCTTGGTGGCGGAGCGGATCAGGATGCCGTGGAAGCCGCCGATGCGCTCGAGCAGCTCCTCACGCGTCCAGTCCGTGCCGACCTCGACGTCGAAGCGCTCCTTGAGCATGTCGACGCCGGTCGCGGCGATCTTCTCCGCGACCAGGACGCGGTAGTTCTCGGTCAGTGCGGTCATCTATCCCTCTTCGAACTCCGTGTCGATCCAGCTCATCATCGAGCGCAGCTGCTTGCCCTCGGTCTCGATGGCGTTGGCCTGGCCCTCCGCGCGCAGGCGCTGGAAGTTCTCTTGGCCGGCGCGGTTCTCGGCGATCCACTCGCGGGCGAACGTGCCGTCCTGGATCTCCGTGAGCACGTCCTTCATCGCCTGACGCGTCTGGTCGGTGATGATGCGCTTGCCGCGCGTGAGGTCGCCGTACTCGGCCGTGTTGGAGATCGAGTGGCGCATGCCCGTGATGCCCTTCTCGTACATCAGGTCCACGATCAGCTTGAGCTCGTGGAGGCACTCGAAGTAGGCCATCTTGGGGTCGTAGCCCGCGTCCACCAGCGTCTCGTAGCCCGCGGTGACCAGCTCGGAGACGCCGCCGCAGAGCACGGCCTGCTCGCCGAACAGGTCGGTCTCGGTCTCGTCCTTGAACGTGGTCTCGATCACGCCGCCGCGCGTGCCGCCGATGCCCTTGGCGTAGGCCAGCGCGAGGTCCTTGGCGTTGCCCGTCTCGTTCTTGTGGATCGCGATCAGCGCCGGGACGCCGGAGCCCTCGGTGTACTGGCGGCGCACCAGGTGGCCCGGGCCCTTGGGGGCGACGAGCGCGACGTCGACCTCCGGCGGGGGCTCGACCTCGCCGTAGTGGACGCTGAAGCCGTGGCCGAAGAGCAGCAGGTTGCCGGGGGCGATGCCGTCCTTGATGGACGCCTCGTAGACGTCGTGGTGCTTCTCGTCGGGAAGCAGCACCATCACGATGTCGCCGCGGCTGGAGGCCTCCTCCAGGCTCGTGACCTCGAGCCCGGCGGCCTTGGCGTGCTCGACGGACTTGCTGCCCTCGCGCAGGCCTACGACGACGTCTACCCCAGAGTCCTTGAGGTTGCGGGCGTGCGCGTGGCCCTGGGAGCCGTACCCCAGGATGGCCACGGTCTTGCCCTTCAGGAGGTCCAGATCCGCGTCGTCGTCGTAGTACATGGGCGGTGATCCTAGGCGGTCGCCGTGGCTATCCAGGTTCTGGCCGGGATTTCCAGACGGTCGTCGGGTTGCGTGAACGGTTGTGCCGCTTCTTCGAGCTCGGCGAGCACGTCGCTGCGGGTGGCGAAGTCGAGTTGGGCGTCGGCGTCGCCGGTGCGCGTGGACATCTGCGTCTGCGCCACCCACCAGTCGTCGACGTCCTCGTAGCGCATGACGAAGTTCACGGCCTCGACCTTCGGCTCGAGGAAGCCGGCGGTGGCCATCGTGTCCTCGATGACGTTCGGGTCGGCCCACGTGAACTGGCCGGGGCCGGGCGGCGTGGGCTCGAGGATGCCGCGGCGTTGCAGGATGCGCACGGGCGCCGCGCTCCACAGGTTGTCGTCGGGGCCCGACCAGGCCGCGAGCGCGACCGCGGCGTCCTGCTTGAGGACGCGGCGCGTCTCCCTGAGTGCGAACTCCGGGTCGTCGAGCAGCATGTAGCCCCAGCGGCACAGGACGCCGTCGATGGACGCGGCCTGGATGTCGATCGGGGTGCTCAGGTCGATCTGCTTGAAGCGGACGTCGACGTTCTGCGGGGCGCGCTTCTGCGCCGCGGTGAGCATCTCCGGCGCGAAGTCGCTGGTGATGAGCGTGCCGCCGGGCTGGATCAGCTCGGCGGCGAGGAATCCCGTGTCGCCGAGGCCGGCGGCGAGGTCCAGGATCGTGTGTCCGGGCTGGGGGCGGACGAGCTCGACCAGGCGGGCGGACACGGGCATCGTGTCGCGCGCCATCTGCTCGGCTCTGGCCTCCCAGCCCTGGGCCGCGCGGACCCAGCGATCACGGGATTCGAGCGTCACTACAGGTTTTCGACCACGTAGTCGATGCAGGCGGTGAGCGCCTTCACATCCTCCGGCTCGATGGCCGGGAACATCGCGACGCGCAGCTGGTTGCGACCGAGCTTGCGGTACGGCTCCACGTCGACGATCCCGTTCGCGCGCAGCGTCTTGGCCACGGCGGACGCGTCGACCTCGTCGACGAAGTCGATCGTGCCGACGACCAGCGAGCGCTTGGCCGGGTCGGCGACGTAGGGCGTCGTGTACTCGGTCTGCTCGGCCCACTGGTAGAGGTGGTTCGAGGAGGCGGTGGTGCGCTCGACGCAGCCGTCGAGGCCGCCAAGGCCGAGCATCCAGTCGATCTGGTCCGCGAGCAGGATCAGCGTCGCGAGCGCCGGCGTGTTGTAGGTCTGGTCCTTGACGCTGTTGTCGAGCGCGGTGCTGAGCGAGAGAAACTCGGGGATCCAGCGGTCGGTCGCGGCGATCTCGCCGATCCGCTCGAGCGCCGCCGGGCTGGTGAGGGCGATCCACAGGCCGCCGTCGGACGCGAAGCTCTTCTGCGGCGCGAAGTAGTAGACGTCGGAGTCGGCGACGTTGACGGGCAGGCCGCCCGCGCCGGACGTCGCGTCGATCAGGACGAGCCCGTCGCCGACGCGCTCGACGGGAACCATCACGCCGGTGCTGGTCTCGTTGTGCGCCCACGCGACGACGTCCGCGGACGGGTCGGAGGTCGGGGCGGGCGCGTCGCCCGGCTCGGCCTTGACGATGATCGGGTCCTGCAGGAACGGCGCGCCGCCGGTGGACTTGGCGAACTTGGAGCTGAACTCGCCGTAGGTCAGGTGCAGCGCGCGCTCGCGCACGAGGCCGAACGTCGCGGCGTCCCAGAACGCGGTCGTACCGCCGTTGCCGAGCATGACCTCGTAGCCCTCGGGCAGCTGAAACAGCTCGCGCAGGCCGCCGCGGACCCGGCCGACGAGGTTCTTGACCGGCTTCTGCCGGTGCGACGTGCCCATCAGCGCGACGGCCTCAGGGTCCGACAGGCGCGCGAGCTGCGCGGGACGAACCTTCGACGGGCCGCAACCGAAGCGGCCATCGGACGGCTTCAGGTCGGCGGGAATGTTCACGGACGTGACGGTGTCGGACACGTGACTCCTCGTGTGATCGCGTTGAAAGGTGCCCAGGCGCGCGACCGTACGACGCCGCCGCTCCCCGGTGGTGCTCCACCTAAGCGCCAGTTGCGACGGCCGAATGCAGCGTAGCGGGGGCGAAGTTCGTCAGCCGTTGCCTACACGTGACGAAACCTCCGGCATGCGGACCTTTCGTTACATCTCGCGGCTCGCGACCGCGCAGCACGGTGTGGTGCGTGCCGCGCAGACCGGCGCGACGTCGCAAACACTGCGGCGTGCCGTCGTGGCCGGCGAGTTGTGGCCCTTGTACCGGGGCGTGTACGCGGTCGGGCACCCGGGCCTCTCGCGCGAGGGCGAATGGCTTGCCGCGGTGTACGCGGCGGGCGACGGCGCCGCGCTGGCCGGCTTCAGCGGCGGCAAGTACTGGAAGATCTCGCGGTTCAAGGAGCCGGCGATCCAGGTCGCCGTGCCGAAGCGGCGCCGCAAGCAGGACGGCTTCGAGATCGTGCCCGGCCTGCTCGTCCCCGGCGAGTCGTTGGTGCGCGACGCGATCCCGGTGTGCAACGTGCCGCGGGTCCTGTTCGACATGAGCCGGGAGTTGAACGCGGAGCAGGTCGCGAACGTCATCCACGAGGCGGCGTTCCGCAAGCTCTTCGACCCGCGCATGGTCAAGCGGCGCACGAAGACGCTCGACCGGGCGCTCGAGCTGCACGCCGCCGGCAGCGCCGGGACGCGCTCCGGGCTCGAGGACCGGTTCCTCAAGCTGATCCGCGGCGCGCGGCTTCCGGAGCCAGTTGTCAACACGCGTCTCCTGGGATTCGAGCTCGACTTCCGATGGCCGGGGCTCAACGTCGAGATCGACGGCGATCACCACGACCGGCCGAGGACCGCGCGCGACGATCGCATCCAGGACGCGGTCCTGCGCGAGCACGGGTTCGTCGTGCTGCGCTTCCGCGAAGAGGATCTCGCGCGCCCGGACGAGGTCCTACGCGAGCTCGCGGCGCAGAACCTTCCCAGCCGCATTCCGAGGTAGCGCCTCGACTTGCTCAATGCCTTTTGGAACTTTGAACGGCGCCAGGCGCTCCCGCACGAATTCACGGAGGTCAGGCGCGTCCGCGCCCAGGACCACGAACGCGGTCACGGCCTCGCCCCACTCCGGGTCGGGCCGGCCGACCACGGCGGCTTCGAGCACCGCCGGGTGCGAGAGCAGGACGGCCTCGACCTCCTGCGGCATGACGTTCTCGCCGCCGCTGACGATCGTGTCCACCTTGCGGCCGTGGACCACGAGCCGGCCGTCCAGCCACGAGCCGAGATCGCCCGTGGCGTGCGTGCCGCCGACCACGGACGCTCCCGAGACGATGATCTCGCCGTCCGCCGCCAGGTCGATCGTCACCCCGGGCAGTGGGCGGCCAGACGTCTCGGTGTCTCCGATGTCCGCGAGCGCGACCGCGCTGCACGCCTGCGTGAGCCCGTAAGACGGGCGGACGGGCCAACCGGCGGCACGCGCGCGGACGAGCAGCGTCGGGTCCGCGGGGGCACCGCCGAGCATCACGTCGCGAAGCGTCTCCGGCGGCGGTTGATGGATCAGGCGCGCGAGCTGCGTCGGGACCAGCGAGGCCACGGTGACGTCGGGCGTGTCGGCTGGGCCGATCACGGCGGTGGTGCGCGTGAGCCAGGACCGCAGGAGCACCATCAGGCCGCCGATGTGCGAGAGCGGTAAGGGGCACAGCCAACGGCCCGGCTCGATCACGGCGGTCACGGCATCCGAGTTCGCCTGGATCTGGGAGAGCGAGAGCCGGATCGGCCGGGGCACGCCGGTCGTGCCGCTCGTGTGCACGACCAGGCCGAACCCGGCGCCCTTTTCCTGTCTGCCGTGGTCTATCTCCGTGATGACCTGCCCGGCATCGGCCACACGCCATACCGGCTCGCGCAGGTCCACCGGCACCGCTTCCACGCCCGCCTGCATGCACGCGCGCAGCGCGATCGCGAAGTCCAGCGACGGCGGCATCGCGATCGCCACGCGCGGCGCCGACACACGCACGCGCGAGGCGCGCTCCGCCAGCTCGTCGTAGGTCAGCGACCCCTGCGGCGTCTCGATCGCGTTCACGAGCGCCGAGACTAGCTATGGTCATCCGCCGTGAACTGGACCTCTGCGGGCGATTACCAGGACATCCGGTACGAGCTGTCCGGGGACGGGATCGCCAAGATCACCATCAACCGCCCGGAAGTCCGCAACGCGTTCCGCCCGGAGACGATCATCGAGATCTCGCAGGCGCTCGAGGTCGCGCGTGAGGACGAGTCGGTCGGCGTGATCATCCTCACCGGCGAGGGCCCGCTCGCGTTCTGCTCGGGCGGCGACCAGCGCGTGCGCGGGGACACGGGCTACGTGCCGGGCGGCAAGGCCGTCGGGCGCTTCCACGTGACCGACCTGCACGTGCAGATCCGGCGCCTGCCGAAGCCGGTCGTAGCGATGGTCGCGGGCTACGCGATCGGCGGCGGGCAGATCCTGCACCTGGTGTGCGACCTGACGATCGCCGCCGACAACGCGCGGTTCGGACAGACGGGCCCGCGGGTCGGCTCCTTCGACGGTGGTTACGGAGCCAGTCTGCTCTCCCGGCTCGTCGGCCCGAAGAAGGCCAAGGAGTTCTGGTTCCTGTGCCGCCAGTACGACGCGCAGCAGGCGCTGGAGATGGGGCTCGTCAACACGGTCGTCCCGCTCGACGAGCTCGAGGCCGAGACGGTCAAGTGGTGCCGCGAGATGCTCGCCCTCTCCCCCTTCGCCCTGCGCCTCGTAAAGCTCAGTTTTCACGCTGAGGAAGACGGCATGGCCGGGATTCAGCAGCTCGCACACGACGCCAACTTGCTCTTTTACGGCAGCGACGAGGCCAAGGAGGGCCGCGAGGCCTACAAGGCCAAGCGCCAGCCGGACTTCTCCCAGTTCCCGCGGCGGTCGTGAGTTCCCTTCACATCTGGTTCATGGCCGCGCGGCCACGCACGCTGCCCGCGGCGGCGGCGCCGGTGTTCGTCGGCACGGCCTACGCCGCGGCGCTCGGCACCTTCCGGCCGCTGACGTTCGTCGCGACGCTGCTCGGCGCGCTGCTCATCCAGATCGGGACCAACCTGAGCAACGACTACTCGGACGCCCGCCGCGGCGCCGACACCGAGGACCGCCTCGGGCCGGTCCGCGTCACCGCCGGCGGGCTCGTTCCGCCCAAGCAGGTGCTGGTCGCGACCTATGTGGCGTTCGGCCTGGCGGTGCTGGTGGGCGTGTACCTGATCCTGACGTCCGGCTGGGAGCTGCTGCTCGTCGGCGTGCTGTCGATTCTCGCCGGCGTGCTCTACACGGGCGGGCCTCGGCCCTACGGGTACGAGGGCCTGGGCGAGGTGTTCGTGTTCCTGTTCTTCGGCATCGTCGCCGTCACCGGCACGTTCTTCGCGCAGACCAAGGAGCTGGCGTGGGAGGCCTTCGTCCTGGCCGTGCCCGTCGGGTTGCTGGCGACCGCGATCCTGATGGTCAACAACGTGCGCGACCTGGAGACGGACCGGCGGGCGGGCAAGCGCACGCTGGCGGTGCGGCTGGGGCGTGATCGCGCGCGCGTCGCGTACGCGCTCATCGTCTACCTCGCGTTCGCCACCGCTCCCTTGGCGTGGGCGTTCGGCGGGGAGCAGCTGACGCCCTGGTTGTTGCTGCCGTGGCTGTCGCTGCCGATCGCGGCGCCGATCGTGCGGGTCGTGCGCAACCGGGTCGACGGCCCGTCGCTGAACGGCGCGCTCGCCCGCACCGGGATGCTGCAGCTCGCGTTCTGCGTGCTGCTGTCGGCGGGGCTGCTGTTGTCGAAGTGATCGCGCTGAGCGTCCGCACCGAGCGGTTCACGCTGCCTTCGACGCTGCGGGCCTCGTGGGGCGAGTTGCGCGAGCGCGAGGTGCTGGTCGTGCGGCTCGACTTCCCGGACGGGCTCTGGGGCGAGGGTGAGGCGGCGCCGCTCGAGCCCTACGACGGGGTGTCGATGGCGTCGGTGCGGGCCGCTCTGGATGCGTACGCGGCGGTGCTGCGTTCGCTGGAGCCGACGGCCGACGTGCTGGAGGCCTGCCGGGCGGAGCGGGATCTTCCTCAGGCGCTGGCGGCGGTGGATCTCGCGCTCTGGGATCACGCCTCCCGGCGGACCGGGACGCCCTTGGCGCGGCTGATCGACCCGCGCGCGGTCGGCGCCGTGCCCGTCAACGCGACGATCGGCGCCGAGGACCGCTCCGGCGCCGCCGCGGCTGCGGCCGCCGCCGCGCGGGCGGGGTTCCGGTGCGTGAAGGTCAAGGTCGGGATCGGGGACGACGCCGGGCGCCTGGCCGCCGTGCGCGCCGCGGTCGGGCCCGAGGTCGGCATCCGCGTCGACGCGAACGGGGCCTGGGGAACCGTGGAGGTGGCGCTCGCGGCGTTGCGTTCACTGGAGCCCGTGGGCCTGGAGCTGTGTGAGGAGCCGGTGCACGGCGTCGAGGGGTTGCGCGAGGTGCAGGCCGGCACGCGCGTGCCGATCGCCATGGACGAGACGCACGCTCCCGGCGCCGGCGGCGTCCGCGCGGTGTGTCTGAAGGTCACGCGCGGCGGGATCACGGGCGTGCTGGCCGACGCCCGGACGGCGCGAGCGGCCGGTGCCGACGTCTATCTCGCGTCCACGTTCGACGGTCCGCGCGGGATCGCGGCCGCGGTGCACGCCGCGGCCGCGCTACGCGTCACGCGTTCCTGCGGGCTCGCGACCCTGGCCCCGGCCGGGGCGTTGACACCGCGCGACGGCGTCATCGAGGTTCCGGGCACCGTCGGTCTGGCGTGACGTGGCTGTAGGGTTCGCCGCATGGCACGCGAATGGCCTGAGACGCCGGACGACCCGGTCGATCCCGCGCTCGCACCGCTGATCGAAGCTGGTGAGGGCGAGAGCGAGGGTTTCGAACTCGCCGAAGCGGATCTCATCGAACACGCCGAGCACGGCGACCAGCACAGCACGGAGCCGATCATGCGCGACGGCGCGCAGTTCGACGACCTGCTCGAGGACGACTTCGACGGCGACGACTACGCGGAGGCCGACGAGGAGGGCGACCCCAACTGGTGAGCCACCGCGGCTGGATCCTCCAGCTGCGGTGCGTGGCCGGTGTTCGGGATCGTCACGTGCTCGGCGTTCGGTAACCGCCTCGCCATGTCTTCGGCGAGCGCGCGGAACTTCTCGTCGCGCTCGCCCGTGATGAGCGTGACGGGCGTCTGGAGTTGCGGAAGCCGGTCCCACAGGGGCTCCATGGTGCCCGTGCCCAGGCCTCTGAGGGCTTGGGCGAGGCCGTGCGGGGTGTTGCGCAGGCGGTCGGCGTAGGCGGCGGCCCTTACGCGCTCCGGCTGGCCGGCGAAGAGCGGCAGGTTCCCCCACTCGCGGGCGAACGCCTCGACGCCGATTTCTTCGATCTTGGCGGCGAGCGCCTCGTCGGCGCGGCGGCGCTGCTCGTGTTCGGCGGGGTCGGCGATGCCCGGGCTGGCGCCGATCAGGACGAGCCGGTCGAGGTCGAGCTGGAACGCGGCGTGGAGCGCGATCCGGCCGCCCATGCTGTAGCCGACGAGCGTGAACGGGGTGCTCGGGGTGAGCGCGCGCAGGTAAGCAGTGACGGCGTCGCAGCTCGGCGTGCGGTGCGCCGCCTGGCCGTGGCCGGGCAGGTCCGGCGTGAGCACGCGGTAGCGTGAGGTGAGCTGGGTCGCCGTGCGCCGCCAGGATTGGCGGGTCTGCGTGAAGCCGTGCAGCAGGACGAGCGGCGGCAGCATTTTCTCCATCATGCCCGGAACCGACACGTATCTGTGCCTGCGCGCCTTCGTGGACGAGCTCGTCCGCTGCGGGCTGCGCGACGCCTGCACCTCGCCGGGGTCGCGCTCGACGCCTTTGACCTTGTCGTTTGCCTGGGATGGGCGCCTGCGCTCGACGTCCCACCTCGATGAGCGGAGCGGCGCTTTCTTCGCGCTGGGGCTGGCGAAGACGACCGGCGTGCCGCCCGCCCTGGTGTGCACGTCAGGGACGGCGGCCGCGAACTACGCGCCCGCCGTGCACGAGGCGTACGAGGCGCGCGTGCCGCTGCTGGTGTTGACCGCGGACCGCCCGCCTGAGCTGCGCGCGATCGGCGCTGGGCAGACGATCGACCAGATCGGGCTGTATGGGTCTGCCGCCAAGTGGTTCTTCGAGGTCGACGACTTTCCCGCCTCCCCGGCGCGGGTGCGCTGGCTGCGGCAGCTCGCGTGCCGCGCGTTCTGGACGGCGCTGGACGGGCGCCCCGGGCCGGTGCACCTGAACTTCTCGTTCCGGGAGCCGCTGGTGCCGGACGGCTCGTCCGGGGTTCCTGCGACGGAGGTGGTCGAAGGGCGTGCGGGCGGGCGGCCGTGGGTGGCGCGCCCGCCCGTGCCGCGGGTGGCGTCCGACGACGTGATCGGTGCGTTGACGCAGCAGGTGCGCGAGGCGTCGCGGGCGGTCGTCGTCGCGGGGCGGTCCGAGCGCGATCCGCGGTTGGGCGCGTCGTTGGCGGCGTTCTGCGAGAAGGCGGGGCTGCCGCTGCTGGCCGATCCGCTGTCGGGCGCGCGGCGCGGGCCGGCGGCCATCGCGCATTACGACGCGCTGCTGCGCTCCGAGGCGTTCGGTTCGTCGGTGGTACCGGATCTGGTGTTGCGGGTCGGGGATCTGCCGACGTCCAAGCCGTTGCGCGCGTGGCTGGCTTCGAGCGGCGCGCTGCAGGTCTCCTTCGACGCGGAAACCGCCTGGCAGGACCCGGACGGGTCGGTGGGCACGATCGTGGCGGCGAACCCGCGCGTGACGTTCGACGAGCTGACGGCGCGCGTGCGCAAGCGTCGTGACCGGTCGTGGTTCGAGCGCTGGCACGCCGCGGACCGGGCCGCCGCGGGGGCGATCGCGGGCGCATTGGGAAGTGCGTTGAACGAGCCGCGCGTGTCCGCCGAGCTGGGCTCGCGGCTCCCGGACGAAGCCGTGCTGGTCGTGGCCTCGTCGATGCCCGTGCGGGACGTCGAGACGTTCTTCCCGGCGCGGCCGAACGCGTTCCGCGTGTTGTCGAATCGGGGCGCGAACGGGATCGACGGGACGGTCTCCACGGCGTTCGGTGTCGCTGCGGCGTCCTCAGGGCCGGTCGTGCTGCTGATCGGCGACGTCGCGCTGGCCCACGACGTGGGCGGCCTGCTCGCGGCTTCCCGGCTCGGGTTGCGGTTGGTGATCGTGCTGATCGACAACGACGGCGGCGGCATCTTCGAGTTCCTCCCGGCCTCCGGGCAGGGCGCCGCGTACGTCGACCACATCGCGACGCCGCACGGGCTCGACTTCGCCCACGCCGCCGCGCTGTACGGGCTCGGCTGGGAGCCTGTCGCGGACGTCGAGTCGTTTCGCTCGGCCCTCGACCGGGCCTTGGTCGCCGACCGCTCGACGATCATCAGCGTCCGGACCGACCGCAGCGAGAACGTGGACCTGCACCGCCGCGTCTGGGAGTCCGTCCGCTCCTCGACTTAGAGTTCGCCGTCGTGTCGGCCGACATCCACCAGGTCTCCCTGCTCTCGATCGAGCCCTCCGCGCCCTCGACCAAGCGCACGACCTCCAAGGGCATCGCGCCCGGGGACATCGTCGAGATCGACAAGCGCGGCCGCCGCTACCACGCCCTCGTCCTCGAGCTCGAGCAGCTGGAGAGCAACCGCTTCGAGCTCAAGGTCAAGCCCTTGGACTCCCGCATCTCCTGGCGAACGGCGAGCGTCCGCGAAGTCGTCGAGGTCTGGCGGCGCGCGGGCCGCTAGCTTTGGCTCCGTGAGCGCTGCCGCCCCGGACGACGACGACCACCAGATCGGCTACCAGGCCCTGCCCCGCGGCGTCCCGGTCGTCACCTCCGACGGCGTCCGCGTCGGCCTCGTCCACCGCGTCCAGGACAACGCCCGCGAGCACATCTTCGACGGCATCGTCGTCAAGACCGACAAGGGTCGTGTGTTCGTCGACGCGCCGGAGGTCGCGCGCATCACGCTGAGGCAGGTCACGCTCTCGATCGACGCCGCCGAAGCCGCCGCGCTGCCCGAGCACCGGGGCGCGCTCGGGGCGATGGAGACGAACCTCAAGCGCTCCGGCAGGCGCTGGAGGCGCCGACTCGGCCGCTAGTAGACGACGATCACGGGCTAGCCGGAAAGGACCGGGAGGAGTGCGCCGAGCTTGATCTCGGTCTCGGCGAGCTCGGACGCCGGGTCCGAGTCGCGGACCACGCCGACGCCTGCGTACAGGCGCCCTTCGTGGCCGCGGAGGAGCGCGCAGCGGAGCGCCACGCAGAACTCGCCGTCGTCGTTGGCGTCCGTCCACCCGATGGCGCCCGCGTACCAGCCGCGGTCCAGGCCCTCCAGCGCGGGGATCAAGGGCACCGCGGCGGCATGGGGTTCGCCGCCCACAGCGGGCGTCGGGTGAAGCAGCGCGGCGAGCTCGATCGCGCTCAAGGGGTGCGCGAGCTGGGCGCGGATCGGCGTGGCGAGGTGCTGGATGTTCGCGACGCGGATGACGGTCGGCTCGTCGGGCGCCGCGACCCAGACCGCGTGGGGCTTCAGCGCCTGCGCGATGCGGCGGACGACGATCTCCTGCTCCTCGCGGTCCTTGACCGAGCGCAGGAGCTGTTCGCCGAGGTGGTTGTCGACGGCGGGGTCGGCGGAGCGGCGGGTGGAGCCGGCCAGGGCAACGGTCTGGGCGCGGGCGCCGTCGCGGCGGACCAGCAGCTCGGGTGAGGCGGCGATGAAGGCGGCGTCGCCGCGGCCCGCGCAGAAGACGTAGCAGGAGTCGAAACCGGAGCGCAGGACGCCGAAGACGGCAGCGGCGTCGTGGGGCGTCGGGGCCTGGACGGTGACCTCGCGCGCCAGGACGATCTTCTCGAAGGCGCCGGCGCGGATGCGTTCGACGGCGCGGGCGACGGCGGCCTCGTAGTGCTCGGGCGGCGCGACGGAGTCCACGCGGAACTTGCCGACGGGGTCCGGATCGAGCATCGGCAGCGGATCGAGGCGCAGCGAAGCCACCCGGGCCGACAGGCGCTCGGCGAGATCGGACGGCACATCGTCCGGGGCGACGAGCGCAGCCACGGTGAGGCGGACGTCGTCACCACGCCGCGCCAGGGACACCTCGGGCACGACGAGATCCGCGGCCGAGAAGCCCTCCCAGTGCGGCGCGCGGCCGCCATCGGGGGCGAAGGCGAAGCCGCCCACCGCCACGAGGCCGGCGCCCGGCGGGCCGTCCGGCGCGTCGGCGACGGCGTCGGCGGCCAGCGCGCGCCACGCCGCGGAGACCTGCTTGAAGCGGGACGGGCCGCTCGCGGTCAGCCGCGTCACGACGCCCAACGCCGCCAGCGCGGAACCCGCACGGTCGGGCTGCTCGAAGCAGAACCAGTCCTCGCCCTCAGCGCGGGATGCGAAGACAACCGCGCTCGGGTCCACTTCCGACCCGACGCGCACCGTCAGCCCCAGCAGGACCGGCTCGCCTGACTTGCGCGCACGCTTGATCGCGCGCTCGGCGCGCCGCAGCAGCGCATCGGCGTCGACAGCGAGTCCGCGTCCTGGCGTGAGTTGGCCGACCGTCAAGGCCATACAGGTTATGAAGTGGCGGGGGTGATGAACGAGACGGTCCTCACAGGACCGGTTCGTTCATCACCCCCGGTTCGCGTGGTGGGCGCCGCGGACCCGCGGACGCCCACCCGCACACCCGTGGGTCAGGTCTCGCCGCGACCGCGGCTGATGGCGATCTCGCCGGTGCGGGCCATCTCGATCAGGCCGAAGGGCCGGACCATCCGCTCGAACGCCTCGATCTTGTCGAACGAGCCCGTGACCTCGATGATCACGGACCGCTTGGAGACGTCGATGATCTTCCCGCGGAAGATCTCGACCATCTGCATGACCTCGGCGCGGGTGGAGCCGTCGGCGCTCACCTTGAACAGGGCGAGCTCGCGCGCGACCGTCTCGGTCGGCTCCAGGTCGCGGATCTTGATGACGTTGACCAGCTTGTGCAGTTGCTTGGTCACCTGGTCGATCGGGTGCATCGCGCCGTCCAGGGTCAGCGTGATGCGCGAGAGCGTCGGGTCGTCGGTCGGGCCGACGGCGAGCGTGTCGATGTTGAAGCCCCGCCGCGCGAACAGGCCGGCGATGCGGGTCAGCACGCCCGGCTTGTTCTCGACCAGGATCGAGAGGATGTGCTTGCGGCCGGTGCGCAGGCCGACGGACGCCTCGAGCTCCTCGAGCGACAGGACTTCCTTGGTTCCGGGTTCGCCCACGGCTCAGCCCACCATTTCCCGCGCGGCGGCGCCCGGCGCGATCATCGGGTACGTGTTCTCCTCGCGCGTGACCTTCACGTCGACCACGACCGGGCCGGGCGTGGCGAGCGCGGTCCGCAGGTCCTCGACGAGAGTGGTCTTGTCCTGCAGGAGCACGCCGTGCGCGCCGTAGGCCTCGGCGAGCTTGACCCAGTCCGGGTAGGAGCCCATCTCGACGTTGGAGTACCGGCGGTCCCAGAACAGCTCCTGCCACTGGCGGACCATGCCCAGGTAGCCGTTGTCCATGATCACGCACTTGACCGGGACGTCGAACTGCTTGGCGGTGCCGAGCTCCTGGATGTTCATCTGGAACGAGCCGTCACCCGTGAGCAGGACGCTCGGCACGTCCGGGCAGGCGATCGCGGCGCCGATCGCGGCCGGCAGGCCGAAGCCCATCGTGCCCAGGCCGCCCGAGTTGATCCAGCGGCGCGGGCCCTTGAAGTGGAAGTACTGCGCCGCCCACATCTGGTGCTGGCCGACGTCGCTGGACAGGATGCAGTCACCGTCGTTGGTCGCCTTGTAGAGCGCCTCGACCAGGTACTGCGGCTTGATCTCGCTGTCCGCGCTGTCGTCGTAGCGCAGCGGGTGCTGCGAGCGCCAGTGCTCGATCCGCTCCCACCAGCCGGTCAGGCGCGCGGCGTCGGGCTCGAGCGCCCGATACTCGCCCACGAGACGGGCCAGGATGCGCTTCGCGTCGCCCACGATCGGGATGTGCGCCGGCACGTTCTTGGAGATCTCGGCCGGATCGATGTCGATGTGGATGAACTTGGCACGCGGGGCGAACTCGCTCAGCTTGCCCGTGATGCGGTCGTCGAAGCGGGCGCCGATCGCGACGATCAGGTCCGCCTCGTCCATCGCGTAGTTGGCCGCGCGGGTGCCGTGCATGCCGAGCATCCCGAGCCACTGCTGGTCGGGCGCCGGGAACGCGCCGAGGCCCATCAGCGTGCAGGTGACGGGGAAGTTCCCGGAGCGGGCGAGCTCGGTCAGCTCCTCCGAGGCCTGGGCGGAGATCACGCCGCCGCCCGCGTAGAGCACCGGGCGCCGTGCGTTGGCCAGCGCCTTGGCGGCGAGCCGGATCTGCTTGGAGTTGCCGTCCAGCGTCGGCTGGTAGCCGGGCAGGTGGACGTCCTCGACCGGCTGATAGTCGATCTCGGCGCGGCTGAGGTCCTGCGGGATGTCGATCAGGACCGGGCCGGGGCGGCCGGTGCGAGCGATGTGGAACGCCTCGTGCACCACGCGCGGGATCTCCGTCGGGTGCTGGATGACGAACGAGTGCTTGACGATCGGCATCGTGATGCCGAACGTGTCCGCCTCCTGGAAGCCGTCCGTGCCGAGCAGCTCCGTGCGGACCTGGCCGGTGAAGGCGACGAGCGGGACGGAGTCCATCATCGCGTCCGTGAGCGGCGTGACGATGTTCGTGGCGCCCGGACCGGACGTCGCGAACACGACGCCCACGCGGCCTGAGGCCTTGGCGTAACCCTCGGCGGCGTGGCCGCCGCCGGCCTCATGACGGACGAGGACGTGGCGGATGCCGGCGTCGACGAACGCGTCGTAGGTCGGCAGGTTGGCCCCGCCCGGATAGCCGAATACGACGTCGACGCCTTCGGCCTTGAGGCATTCCATGATGGCGTCGACAGCACGCATCATCGGCTCTGTCACTTCCTTCCAGGGGACTCGCGAGGGGGACGGCGACAGCCGAGTTTATCGCTGAGCAGCGGCCGATTCCGGCTCAACCGCGAAGTCCGGGAAGTCCAGATCGGTCCCGCACCGCATGCACATCTGGTCGTGGAGCTTGACGAGCTTGCCGCACGTGGGGCACTGACGGCGCACTTCGTCCCGGTCAGACCGGTAGAAGAGCGCCATGACCAGGCCGATGACCGGCACCACGGCGCCGATCACGAACCAGATGAAGAACGACGAGCCGCGGACGCGCCCGACCAGTCCGGTCGCGATGCCGAACCAGGCGCACAGCAGCAGGTAGATCACAGTTTGCGCAGCACCCAGATCACGGCGCCGGCCATCACGATCACGAGGCCGACGGCGAGCAGGAGCTTGATGAACCCGACCACGGCGCCGATCACGGCGTTGAACAGGAAGATCGCGACGAACGCGAGAACCAGGAAGCCGATCGCCTTGCGGGCGACGGAGCCGAAGGCGGACTTGTTGTTCATGCGCGCAAATGTAACGCGCCCCGCTGAAGATGACCTAATCGTGCGAACGGTTCAGGTGCGCCACGCGCTCGGCGCGCGCGATCTCGCGGTCCTCGAGGTGCAGGCGGGCGAGGCGATAGCGGCGCACGGCGGCGTCACCGCGGCCGGACGTGGGCACGAGGGCCAGCCGGCGCACGGGCAGCGCGGTGGCGGAAGCAGTCGCGGTCGGGTTGAGCATGGACCGAATAGTGCCCGCGCGCGGGCGGTGTTCCCTTGGCCCGTCGGCTGAAGTTTTGACGGGTCGAACTATCCACCGTGTCGAACGGCTCGCCTCCTCGCCGCGGTAGCGCGGGGCGAAGGAGCGCCGTTGCCGTGGTGGCCGGGTGCGCCTCACGCCGGGGGCCCATCCGCGGGCGTCTGCCGTGGGACCTTGCCGCTACGCCGGTCGTCGGGCGGCGTCCAGGGCGGGGCGTTGGCGCTTGGGCAGGCGCCGTCTGACGCGCCAGCGGGCTCCCGCGAAGGCGTGGTTGGCCACGGTGGCGAAGCCCTCCTCGTCCTCGCGCAACGCCAGGAGGAGGTGGGCGATGCGGTCGCAGGAGGGCAGCGAGCGCTCCGGGACGCGCACGCACCAGCAGTGCACGCGGCGGCCGCGGACGAGCAGTGCGCCCGCCTCGCCCACGAGCCAGACGCCCAAGGCGCCGCGCTCCATGACCAGGCCGGTGCGCGCGTGCAGGTCGCGCGCCTCGTGGCCCACGAGGTCACCGAGCAGGCCCAGGGCGACGCGTTCGGGTTCCTCCCCCGCGCGCGCCCGTGGCTTGACGACCTTCGCGCCGCGGTTGGCGTACAGCTCCGCGATCGCCCACGCGTGCGCGACCAGGATCAGCCCGACGACGGCCGCGACCGGGTGCAGGAACAGCAGCAGCACGCCCACGCCGACCATCGGCACGAGCTGGGCGATCATCGTCACCGTCCACGCCCGCGCGTAGAAACGTAGGCGCGCCGGCGTCATGGGTGGGCGCCAGGAAACTGACGCCCGCTCGGGGAGGGCCCCGGCGCTCACCCGCCCGCGATCGGGCGGCGCAGGATGACCAGATCGGCGTCGAGCGGGAGCGCCGTGACCTGCTCGGCGCGACCCTCGCCCTGGGTGACGACCGCGTAATACCCCTGCTCAAGCGCGGCTTGCAGCTGCGCCTCGGCCTCGGCGGCGTCCGAACCGGAGGTCCATTCCGCCAGCGTGGTGTGTCCCGTCTTGTCCATCCGTACGAGGCGTGCCATCCACCAATCGTACGCCTACATGGTCAAGAAGCCTCGCGCTGCGGCCGATGAACAGAAACGATGGAGGAGTCGACGACCTTGGTGCGCCGCCTGCCGCGCTCACCACGCGAACTGCTGGTCTGGACGTACGTGATCGCGCTGAGCGTCGTCGCCGCGGTGGCCTGGGCGCTGGTCACGCACAACGCGGTCCCGCACGGTGAGCCGCACCTGCCGTGGTGGGCCGTCGCGCTCGGGTTCGCCGCCGCCGAGCTGTGCGTCGTGCACGTCCGCTTCCGCCGCAGCGCGCACTCCTTCTCCCTCGCCGACCTGCCGTTCGTGTTCGGCCTGGTGTTCGCGACCGGCGACGACTTCGTGATGGGCGCGCTCGTCGGCCACCTGGTGGTGCTCGGCCTGATCCGCCGCCTGGAGATCGTCAAGCTGCTGTTCAACCTGGCGCAGCTGGCGCTCGCCGCCACGCTCGCCGCGGCGATCCTGAACGCGATCGCGGGCGGCGCCGACGCGATGCAGCCGGAGACATGGATCGGCTTGTACGCGGCGACGCTCGCGTCCGGCGCGCTGACGATCGTCCTGCTCGGCGTCGCGATGGCGTTCGCCGAGGGCCGCCCGAGCACGTCGATGCTCGCGCAGATGTTCGCGACCGACGCGCTCGTCACGCTGATCAACGCCAGCATCGCGATCGCCGCCGCGCTCGTGGTCGCCACCGACCCGCGCGCCGTCCCGGTGCTACTGATCCCCGCGCTGACCGTCTTCGCCGTCTACCGCGCATACATCTCCGAGCGCCAGCGCCACGAGCGGCTGGAATTCCTGTACGACGCAAACCGCACGCTGTCGCGCTCCCCCGAGGTCGCCGAAGCGCTCGAGGCGCTGCTCGCCCGCTCCCTGGAGGCCTTCAACGCCGACGTCGCCGAGGTCCTGCTGCACACCTCCGACGGCGACCCGCTGCGCACCACGCACGGCCCGGGCGACCTGCGCACCTCGATGGAGCCGGCCGACAAGGCGATCGCCGAGGAGCTCGCGGGCTTCGTCGACGCCGACCGTCCCGCCATCAGCCTCACGCCGCCGTTCGGCTCGCCGCACCTGCGCGCGCACCTGCAGTCGCGCGGGATCCGGCACGCGATGATCGCGATGCTCCCGGGCGAGGAGCGCACGATCGGCACGATCATGCTCGCCAACCGCGTCGGCCTGGAGCGCTCGTTCGGCGCCGACGATCTGCGCCTGCTGGAGGCCCTGGCCAACAACGCGGCCGTCGCGCTCCAGTACGACCGGCTCGAGCAGGCCGTCAACAAGCTCGAGTCGCTGCAGGAGCAGCTGCACCACCAGGCCTACCACGACCCGCTCACCGACCTGCCGAACCGCACGCTGTTCATGGAGCGCGTGCGTGAGGAGCTCGCCGACGACGGCGCGGCCGCGGTGCTGTTCGTGGACGTCGACGACTTCAAGACGATCAACGACTCGCTCGGCCACCACGTCGGCGACGCGCTGCTGGTCTCCGTGGCCAAGCGCATGCGCGAGTGCGTGCGCCCCGAGGACACGATCGCCCGCCTCGGCGGTGACGAGTTCGCCGTGATGATCCCGGGCGTCGGCGACCCGCTGGTGGACGGCCGCGCCGTCGCGCGCCGCATCCTGAAGGCGTTCGAGCTGCCCGTCGAGGCCGGCACCGAGCTGGTCTCGGTGCACCTGTCCGTCGGCCTCGCCTCCTCGCACCAGTCCGGCGGCGACGGCGACGAGCTCATCCGCAACGCCGACGTCGCGATGTACCAGGCCAAGTCCAAGGGCAAGGCGCGCTTCGAGCTGTTCGAGCCGCAGATGGCCGCCGCGATCCTGCGCCGCCACGACCTCAAGGAGGAGCTGGCGAAGGCGATCGAGCGCGAGCAGATGATCGTCCAGTACCAGCCGATCGTCGCGCTGGACTCCGGCCGCATCGTCGCCGCCGAGGCGCTCGTGCGCTGGGAGCACCCGTCCCGCGGGCTCGTCCCGCCCGGTGACTTCGTGCCGCTGGCCGAGGAGACCGGCCTGATCGTCCCGCTCGGCCGCTACGTGCTGCGCGAGGCGTGCCGGCAGGCGCGCCGCTGGCAGGACGCCGAGACCGAGCCGGGCGTCGAGCCGCTGCGCATGCACGTGAACCTGTCCGTCGCCGAACTGCGCGACCCGGACCTGGTCAAGAACGTCCTCGCTTGCATCAGGGAGTCCGGGATCGACCCGCAGCAGCTCGTGATCGAGATCACCGAGTCCCAGCTGCTGGCCGCCGCGTCCGTGGAGCGCTTCCACGAGCTGCGCGCGCTCGGCGTCAAGATCGCGCTCGACGACTTCGGCACGGGCTACAGCTCGCTGTCCTACCTGCACTCGCTGCCGCTGGACACGCTCAAGATCGCCAAGCCGTTCATCGACGGGCTCACCTCCGGCCGCCGCGAGTCCAGCTTCGTCGGCATGATCGTCGACCTGGCCAAGACGCTCGAGCTCGAGGTCATCGCCGAGGGCATCGAGACCTCGGCCCAGCTCGCCGCGCTGCGCGAGATGAACGCGGGCCTCGGCCAGGGCTACTTCCTGGGACGCCCGTCAGCGGCGGCGCCCCGGCTGGCCGCCTAGATGTGCTTGTAGGCCTGGCGCGTGATCGCCCAGGTCACGAGCAGGCCGCCGACGCAGGCCGCGGCCGAGCCGAGGTGCGACGTCGTGGCGAAGCCGAAGGCGTAGATCGCGAGCGCCGGACCGGCGATGAAGAAGCCCAGCAGGAACACCAGGGCGCACAGGCCGGTGACAATGGCGTGGCGGCGATCCTCGGTGATCTCGACCTTGGAGCGCTTCTGCTTCGGAAGCGTGATGACCTGACCCATGTCGTCATCATGCTTTAGTGATTGCCCCGCCTGAATAGGACGAGTGTCCATTCGGACCCCGTATGGGGTCCTGACCCCAGGCGCGGCCCCGTTGCTACCCTGAGCGGCCGACTTTCGATCAGCATTAGGAGACCTGTAGGAGACCATGGGGCGCTATACCGGACCCGTTGAAAAGCTCTCGCGCCGCGAGGGCGTAGAGCTCTTCCTGAAGGGTGAACGCGCCCTCAATGGCAAGTCGGCGCTCGAGCGCCGCGGCGACAACCCGCCCGGCCAGCACGGCGCGAACCGCCGCCGCAAGCAGTCCGTCTACTACACGCAGCTGCGTGCCAAGCAGACGGCCAAGCGCTACTACGGCGTGCGCGAGAAGCAGTTCCGCATCTACGTGGACAAGGCCAACCGCGCGCAGGGCGTGACCGGCGAGGAGCTGCTGCGCCTCCTGGAGCGTCGCCTGGACAACGTCGTCTACCGGCTCGGCTTCGCCGGCACCCGCGCCCAGGCCCGCCAGTTCGTCAACCACGGCCACGTGCTCGTGGACGGCAAGAAGGTCGACATCGCGTCCTACCTGGTCTCGCCCGGCGAGAGCATCAAGGTCAAGGACAAGGTCCGCGAGACCGCCTCGCAGGCGACGGAGCTCACCGGCTCGGTGGCCGGCTGGCTGCAGACGGACTTCGACGCGCTGGAGGGCAAGGTGCTGCGGCTGCCGGAGCGCATGGACATCAACGCGCCCGTCAACGAACAGCTGATCGTCGAGCTCTACTCGCGCGTCTAGAACCGCAACGCCGAAAGGGCCCGCACGGAGCTCCCGTGCGGGTCCTTTCGCGTTTAAGCGGCGCGAATCTCGCCGCGGGTGATCCGGTAGATGCCGATCGCCAGGGGAAGCACCATCCACACGAGCATCGAGACGGCGAACTGCGCCCACTCGGTGCCTGACGCGGCGTGCTCCATCAGCGGCGTGGTCGTGCGGCCGGTGTCCACCCACTCGGCGATGTCGTCGAAGAAGTTGAACTCACCGAGGATGCCGAGCGCGAGCGGTAGCGCGAAGTAGAGGACGATCGCCGGCGCCGAGCTCAGGAACGCCGCGCCGAAGCCGATGCCGATCAGCATGCCGGTGAGCACGACGACCGCGGTCTGGCCGAACACGGCGGCGCCGAGCTCGAAGTCGCCACCGAACGCGGCGGTCGCGGCGAGCGCGACCACGACGGCGATCGCGAACACGATCACGCCGAGCACGAGGCCGGCCGCGACCTTGGCGTTGATCACCCGCAGCCGTTTGGGCACGAGCGTGAATGTGATCAGCGCGGTGCGCTGCGTCCACTCTGAAGAGACCAACAGGATGCCGATGATCGGCAGCAGGATGGTCGCGGGCGCGACGGCCACCGACAGCATGCTGCGCAGCGTGCGGTCCGTGTCCTCGCCGACGATTCCGACGAGGACCACGGCGGCGATGGTGATCACGGCGGTCGCGACCTGCAGCCAGAAGCCGGCGCGGGTGTCGACCATCTTGCGCAGTTCGACGAACGTGAGCTTCGGGAAGGGAATCGCGGGGTTCATGCCGGGGTCTCCGTGAGCTGGAAGAACAGGGTCTCGAGCCCGGCGCCCTCGGCGGGCGCCAGGTGGGTGAGCACGACGCCACCGGTGAGCGCGGCGCGGCCGATCGCCTCCGGGTCGGCGTCGACGACGAACGCGCCGTCCTCGAGTGCCTGCGCGGCGAGGCCGGCGCTGTGAAGCGCGTTCTCGAGCTCGCGCGGGTCGGTGGCGCGCACCAGCACGCCGGTGCCGGCGAGCAGCTCGTCGCGCGTGCCGTCGGCGACGATCTTGCCTTGGCCGATGATCAGCAGGCGGTCGGCGACCGCCTCGACCTCGCTCAGGAGGTGGCTGGAGAGGAACACGGTGCCGCCGCGGTCGGCGAAGTCGCGCAGCAGGCCGCGCATCCAGCGGATGCCTTCGGGGTCCAGGCCGTTGGCGGGCTCGTCGAGGATCAGCACCTGCGGATCGCCGAGCAGGGCGTGCGCGAGCCCGAGGCGCTGGCGCATGCCGAGCGAGTACTGGCGCACGCGCTTCTTCGCCGCGCTGTCGTCGAGCCCGACCAGCGCGAGCAGCTCGGTCACGCGGGACTCCGGCACGCCCATCATCTGGGCGCTGATGGCCAACGCCTCGCGGCCGCTGCGGCCGGGGTGCTGGGCGGACGCGTCGAGCAACACGCCGACGTGCCGACCCGGGTTGGGGATGTCGTGGTAGCGGCGGTCGAGCACGCGGGAGGCGCCGGCGTCGGGCGTCGAAAGCCCGACCACCATCCGCATCGTCGTGGTCTTGCCGGCGCCGTTCGGTCCCAGGAAGCCGGTGACGGTGCCCGGCTCGCAGCGGAACGACACGTCGCTGACCACGGTGCGCCCTCCCAGGCGCTTCGTCAGTCCTGTCGCTTCGATCATGGCCCGGAGGATCGGCCGCGGCGGTCCGTGCGCCATCGGTCCCTCGTCGGTGGGTGGATCGACTTCAGTAGGGGGTGCTGCTCCGCGCGCGGGCGTACGCTTGCGGTCGTGAGCGGTCCGCGGTTCTCGATGCTTCCCGGCGTGCTGGCCGAGTCGGGGTCGTCCAGGCGCACGACGCGCGACTGGATCGTGGACGCGTCGATGCTCGCGGTCGGCGCGTTCGTCGGACTCGTCGCGCTCGGGGGGACCGAGCACTACCGCACCGAGCAGCAGGTGAACCTCGACTTCGTCGTCGGCGTGCTCTGCTTCATCCCGCTGTGGTGGCGCCGCCGCCGTCCGTGGCTCGTCTTTCTGCTGCTGACGCCGGTCGGCGCGTTCTCCGCCATGGCCGCCGGCCCCGGGCTGATCGCCCTGTTCAACCTCGCGCTGCGCGGCACCCGCAGGCAGATCGTGATCTCGGTGATCCTGAGCTGCCTGATCGGCATCGTCTACTCGGTCGTCTTCGACGACCCCGAGCTGCCGATGGTCATCGACCTCGCGTTCGCGGTGCTGTTCCCGCTCGTGGTCGTGCCGTGGGGACTGTTCACCCGCGCCCAGCGTGATCTGCTGCTCACGGCCCACGAGCGGGCGGAGAAGGCCGAAGCCGAGCAGCGCGCGCACGTGGAGGCGGCGCGGGAGACGGAGCGGCGTCGGATCGCCGGTGAGATGCACGACGTGCTGGCGCACCGCCTGTCGCTGCTGAGCGTCCACGCCGGGGCACTGGAGTTCCGGCCGGACGCGACGCCCGAGGAGATCGAGCAGGCCGCGGGCGTGATCCGCCAGACCGCGACTGACGCGTTGCGCGACCTGCGCCACGTGATCGGCGTCCTGCGCACGGGCGACGGCGTGACCGCTCCGCCGCAGCCCACCGTGGACGCGATCCCGGCGCTGATCGAGGAGTCGCGCGCCGCCGGCATGCACGTGCGCTCGCGGGTCGAGGCTTCCGGCGGCGAGGTGATGGTCGGCCGCACGGCCTACCGCATCGTCCAGGAAGGACTGACGAACGCGCGCAAGCACGCCCCCGCGGCCGCCGTCGAGGTCACCGTGGGACCGTCGGACTCGTCGTTGGTGGTCGAGGTCGTGTCGCGCAAGTCGGCCCTCGCGCCGCCCGCCGCGCCCGGGGGCAGCGGCCTGATCGGCTTGACCGAGCGGGTGGAGCTCGCGGGCGGCTCGCTGGAGTGCGGCCCGAATCCGCGCGGCGACTTCGTGCTGCGGGCGGTGCTGCCGTGGACGTGATCCGCGTCCTGCTCGTCGACGACGACGCGCTCGTGCGCAGCGGGCTGCGCATGATGCTCGCGGGCGCGCCGCAGATCGACGTCGTCGGCGAGACCGACGACGGCCGCGGCGTGCTGGCCGCCGTCGACAGCCACCACCCGGACGTCGTGCTGATGGACATCCGCATGCCGCTGCTCGACGGCATCGAGGCCACGCGCCTGCTGCGCGCCCAGCCCTCGCCGCCCGAGGTGATCGTGTTGACCACGTTCGACGCCGACGAGCTGGTCCTGCGGGCGCTGCGGGCGGGCGCGGCCGGATTCCTGCTCAAGGACACGCCGCCGCCGGAGATCGTGCGCGCGATCGAGCACGTGCACGCGGGCGAGGGAACACTGTCACCGGCCGTCACCCGGCGCCTGATCGCGCTCGTCGCCGACGACGGCGGCCGCCGGGAGACCGCGCGCACGCGGCTGGAGACGCTCAGCGCCCGGGAGCGCGAGGTCGCCGACCTCGTCGGCCTGGGCTGCTCGAACGCCGACATCGGGTCCCGGCTGCACATGAGCGTCGCGACCGTGAAGGCGCACGTGTCGCGGCTGCTCGTGAAGCTGGAGGTCGAGAACCGCGTGCAGGTCGCGCTGCTCGTCCAGGACGCGTCCTGATGTCACTCACGTCGGCCGAGGCCACCTTCTGGTCGTCGCTGCCCGTGGGCGTCACCGATGCACAGGTCGTGGCCGCATGGGCGGCCGCCGCGAACGACGTGTGGAGGGACGAGACCCACGTAGCCGACGGGCACGCCGAGTTCCTGTTCAACAGCGGCCACGTGCGGACGACGGTCGCCGAATGCGTGCTGCTCGTCGCGCCCGTGTGGACCACGACCGACTTCCTGACCGCCGTGACGAAGACGTCGTTCGGCCTGAACCTCGGCTGGGCGCTGCACACCCGCACGCTCGACGCCCTCACGGGTGGCCGCTGGGAGAACCCGCTCTTCGGCGAGCAGGCCGTCCGCCGGTGGTCCGAGCGCGAGCAGCTGCGCCGGCAGGCGCACGTCGATCCGGCAGCGCTGGATGCGGTCCGCATCGACCGGGAAGAGCGCTTCGCCCTCGAGCGCGACCGCGTCTCGGGGCGGACCTTCGTGTCGGTCGCGGTCTCCCACTCGGCGGTCGAGTGGTCCGAGTGGTACGAGGTCGACGGCGCGACCTTCGAGGGCTTCCTCGCTGATCCGGCAGCGGGGCGCGCGTTCGTCGCCCGCGTGCGCAACGGCGAGCTCGAGCACCTGCGGCGCTCGCCGTCCGGGGCCTCGCGCTGAGCGCGAGGCCCGTCAGCGATGCTGCTTCAGACGCCGAGCTGCTCGCGCAGGAGGCGGTTGACTTCGCCGCCGTCGGCGCGGCCCTTGGTCTCGCGCATGATCGGGCCGACGAGCGCGCCCATGGCCTTGGCGTTGCCGCCGCGGACCTTCTCGACCACGTCCGGGTTCTCGGAGATGACCTTGGCGACGATCTGGGAGAGCTCGCCCGAGTCCTCCATGACGGTCAGGCCCTCGGCCTCGGCGATCCGGTCCGGGTGGTCGCCGGTCTCGACCATCTTGTCGAGGACGGTGCGGGCCGAGCCGGCCGTGACCTTCTTGGCGGCGACGAGAGCGGCGAGGGCCGCCAGCTGGGCGGGGACGACCGCGGACTTGTGCGGGTCGGCGTCGGCGCCCAGGCGCGTGCGCAGCTCGGTGACCCAGATGGCGGCGGCCTTGGCGTCGCGGTTGCCCTCGACCGCGACGCGCTCGAAGTACGTGCCCCAGGTGGGCTCGTACGCGAACAGGTGCGCGGTGTCGGTCGGGATGCCGAAGTCGGACTCGTAGCGGGCCTCGCGGTCGGCCGGGAGCTCGGGGATGGCGGCCTCGGCGGCGGCCATCATCTCGGGCGTCGGGACGATCGGGACGAGGTCGGGCTCCGGGAAGTAGCGGTAGTCGTGCGCCTCTTCCTTGCTGCGCAGCGAGGAGATGCGGCCGGACACCGGGTCGAAGTGCAGGGTCTCCTGCGTGACGGACTCGCCGGACTCCAGCAGGGCGGTCTGGCGCGCGATCTCGGCGTTGATGCCCTGCATCACGTACCGGAACGAGTTCATGTTCTTGAGCTCGGTCTTGGTGCCCAGCGCGTGCGTGCCCTTGGGGCGGATGGAGACGTTGGCGTCGCAGCGCAGCGACCCCTCCTCCATGTTCACGTCGCTCACGCCCAGCTGGCGCAGCGTCTCGCGCAGCAGCTGCAGCCAGTCGCGCGCCTGCTCGGCGCTGCGGAGGTCCGGCTCGGTGACGATCTCCGCGAGCGGCGTGCCGCCGCGGTTGTAGTCCACGACGGAGGCTTCGCTCCCGTGGATGCGGCCCGACGCGCCGACGTGGACGAGCTTGGCCGCGTCCTCCTCGAGGTGGATGCGGTGGATGCGCACGTCGCCCAGCCGCCCGCCCAGGCACAGGGGGATGTCGTACTGGGAGATCTGGTAGCCCTTCGCCAGATCGGGATAGAAGTAGTTCTTGCGGTGGAAGATCGACCGCGGCGCGATCTCGCAGCCCAGCGCGAGGCCCATCATGATCCCGTACTGGACGGCCTGGGCGTTGGTCACCGGCAGCGTCCCGGGCAGGCCGAGGCAGATCGGGCAGGTGCGTGTGTTGGGCTCCTCGCCGAAGCTGAGCTCGCACCCGCAGAACATCTTCGTGCGGGTCTTGAGCTGGACGTGGATCTCCAGCCCGATGACGGGTTCGTACTCGGTGCTCATGCGTACGCCTTGCTTGCGTCGAATCCGATCGCCTTCTCGAGCGCGAGCGCCGCGTCCAGGATGCGATTCTCGCTGAACGCCGGGCCGGCGATCTGGAAGCCGACCGGGAGCCCTTCGGACAGACCGTTCGGGATCGAGATCGCGGGGATGCCGGCGAGCGACATCGGCACGGTGCAGAAGTCGTTGAGATACATCGCGAGCGGGTCGGCGGTCTTGGAGCCGAGCTCGAACGCGACGCCCGGGGCCGTCGGGGTGACGATGAAGTCGAACTTGTCCCAGGCGTTCTTGAAGTCCTGCGAGATCAGCGTGCGGACCTTCTGCGCGCGGCCGTAGTAGGCGTCGTAGTAGCCCGAGCTCAGCGCGTAGGTGCCGAGCATGATGCGGCGCTTGACCTCCGCCCCGAAGCCCGCCTCACGCGTCTGCGTGTACATGTCGATCAGCGTGCTGGCGCCCGACTTGCGGAAGCCGTAGCGGACGCCGTCGTAGCGCGCGAGGTTGGACGAGCACTCGGCGGGCGCGATCAGGTAGTACGCGGCGAGGCCGTGCGGCGCGTGCGGCAGGTGCGTGGTCTCGACGGTCGCGCCCAGCGATTTGGCCAGCTCCAGCGTGTCGTTGAACGCCTTCAGCACGCCGTCCTCGATGCCCTCCCCTGCGAGCTCCTCCGGCACGCCCAGGCGGATGCCCTTGAGGTCGTTCGCGGTCGGGATCCGCACGGGCTCCGGGAGGCCGAGGCTCGTCTGGTCGCACGGGTCGGCGCCGACCATCGCGGACAGCAGCATCGCGCTGTCGGTGACGTCGCGCGTGAACGGGCCCGCCTGATCCAGCGACGACGCGAAGGCGATCATGCCGTAGCGGGAGATCGCACCGTACGTGGGCTTGAGGCCGACGATGCCGGTGAGCGCGGCGGGCTGGCGGATCGAGCCGCCGGTGTCGGTGCCGATCGACCACGGCGCGGTCGCCCCGGCGACGACGGCCGCCGAGCCGCCGCTGCTGCCCCCCGGGACGCGGCTCGTGTCCCACGGGTTCAGCGTGGGCCCGTAGGCCGAGTTCTCGGTGGACGAGCCCATGGCGAACTCGTCCTGATTGGTCTTGCCCAGCAGCGTGCCGCCGGCGTGCGTCGTGAGCCTGTCGACGCTGGTGGCCGTGTAGGGCGGGCGATAGTCCTCGAGGATCTTCGAGCCGGCCTGGCTGGGGATGCCCTCGGTGCAGAAGAGGTCCTTGATCGCGATCGGCACGCCCGCGAACGGCTTGCGCGTGTCGATCTCCGGCGCCTTCTCGGCGACCCAGGTGTACGAGTTGTACGGGTCCGACGCGGCTCGCTGCCGGTAGAACTCGAAGTACTCGTTCGCGTCCAGGTCGCCGGAGCGGATCGCGTCCGCGGCCTGCTTGGCGGTGAGCTCGATCATGAGGCGCCTGGGCTCGGGACGCGGAAGCCGCCCTCGGCGGCGTCCGGAGCGCTCTCGAGCGCGCGCTCGACCGGCATCGACGGCCGCGGCTCGTCGGCGCGGAGCGCGTTCTCGACGTCGATCACGTGCGAGGTCGGCGGGACGTCTTCCAGCTCGAGCTGACCGATCAGCTCGATGTGGTCAAGGACTTTGGAGAGTTCGCCGCCGAAGCGCTCGACCTCCTCGGGGGTGAGCTCGAGGCGGGCAAGGCGGGCGACATGGAGAACCTGGTCGCTGCTGAGCATTGCCGCTGATCTTAGGCGGCGCGGCGCGGGACGTCCGGCCCGGCGGCGCCCGGAGTCGACTCGTCACGGACGCTGAGCCAGGCGCCGGTCCATGCGAGCAGCGCCGCGCCGAGGGCGATGAAGGCACCCGCGCGGGGTTCGAGCGCCTCGGGCGGGAAGGCGAGCCGCGCCGCGACGAGCAGGGTGGCCAGCGCGCCGGCAGTGGGAGCGACGCGGCGGATGCGCGTGAGCGCGGCCAGCGCCAGGATCGCCAGGCCGACCGCCGTGAGCGTGAACAGCGTCCACGGCGTGGAGAGCGCGAGTTCGACGCCCTCCCCGCTGCCCAGAACGGCCGCGAGCTCCGGCGCGGCGAGGTTGCCGACGTCCGGCGGCGGCTCGACGTCCGCGGCGTACCACGGCATCCACAGCGCGGCGATCAGCAGTGGCGCGCCCGCGTAGCGCGCGTACGGGCCGCACAGGGCGACCGCGCCCGCGAGCGCGACGCCGGCGCCTATTGCCAGCGTGTGCTCGACCGGCGGGCCCGGCGGCTCGATCAGCCGGAACACGACGAGGGCGAGCGCGAGCGCCCCGAACAGCGGCGCCGCAGACGGTCGGCGCCAGGCGATCACCGGCGTCGCCAGCGCGAGGGTCGCGAGCACGACATCGGTGGCGGTGAACGCGGACCATGCCGCCACGCCGTCGAGCTCCCTCATGCCGAGCAGCGACACGGACTCGGTGTCGTTGGCGCCGCGCGTGACGATGAACGCCGCGTCCGAGCGCTCGAACCGCTCATACCACGACAGCCAGAGCGAGCCGAGCAGCGCGGCGCCGCCAAGCAGCGCGAATGCCCTAGACCACTTCACGTCTCGCCGCCCACGCCCCCGCGAAGACCATCACGGCACCCGCGAGGGCGACGAACGCGCCGGTGCTCGCAGTGAGCCAGTCGAGCGGCGGCACGACGCCCCGGAACCCGACGAGGACGACCGCCACCACGCCCAGCGCCCACACGACGCGGGCCACCCGGGGCCACACGGCGGCCACGAGCGCGGCGCCGGCGATCAGCGCGAGGACCATGTCGACCGCGCCGAACAGCGACCAGGCGGACAACGTGTCCGCGCCGACGAGGACGTGGATTCCCCCCTCCTCGTCGGGCGCGTAGTGGGTCCAGCCCGTCGATTCGCCGAACGTATACCAGTCGAGCCAGAGCGAGCCCAGCAGCGCGGTACCGCCGAACGCGGCGGCGAGCCTAGACCACATCCGGCGCCGGCCGGCGGGGGACGTCCGGCGTGGTCGCGCCCGGTGTGGACTCGTCGCGCAGCGACAGCCAGGACCCGACCCAGCCGACGAGCGCGGCCAGCGGCGTCACCCAGCCGCCGTCGCCGAACACCAGCTGCACGAGACCGATCAGCAGCGGGACCCAGCCGAACGCGCTCGCCAGCACGGCGGTGCCGACCGCCTTCGACGGGCCGGAGGTGGCCAGCGCGACCACCGGCACGGCGAGGAACAGCAGCCCGAAGCCGATCAGGACGACGGCCTGGACCGCGCCCATATCCTCGCCCCAGTGCAGCAGCGCCGCCACGATCAGGGCGACGCCACCGAGCCCCGCGATCGGCTCGCTACGCCGCATCCTTCGCGGCCTGGAGCGTGTTCCGGAGCAGCATCGCGACGGTCAACGGACCCACGCCGCCCGGCACCGGCGTGATCAGCCCGGCGCGCTCGACGGCGGAGTCGAACTCTACGTCGCCGGTGAGCTTGCCGTCGAGGCGGTTCATGCCGACGTCGATCACGGCGGCGCCCTCCTTGACCCAGTCACCCTTGATCAGGTGCGCGACGCCGACCGCGGCGACCAGGACGTCCGCGCGGCGACAGACCTCGTCGAGGTCTCGGGTGCGCGAGTGAGCGGTGGTGACGGTGGCGTTGGCCTGCAGCAGCAGCGCGCTGATCGGCTTGCCGACGAGGTCGGAGCGGCCGACGACGACGGCTTCGGCGCCCTGGAGGTCGACGTCGTGGCGCTTGAGCAGCTCCATGCACCCGAGCGGCGTGCACGGGCGCAGACCGGGGAGGTTCTTGTGCAGCAGGCCGGTGGAGATCGGCGTGAGGCCGTCGACGTCCTTGCCGGGCGCGATCTCCTCCGTGAGCTTGGGACCGTCGAGGTGCTTGGGCGGCGGGAGCTGGAGCAGGATGCCGCTGACCTTCGGGTCAGCGTTGAGCTCGTGCAGGAGCCGCTTGACGTCGTCCTCGGTCGCGTCCACGGGCAGGCGGTGGTCGAAGCCCTGGATGGCGACCTCGGCGCACGCCTTCTGCTTGTTGCCGACGTACACGGCGGAGGCCGCGTCGTCGCCGACCAGGACCGTCGCCAGCCCGGGAGCGTCGTGCCCGGCCGCGACCCACTCCGCGACCTGCTCGCGGACCTCGTTGCGTACTTGCTGCGCGATCGCCTTGCCGTCGATGAGCGTCATTCGCCGCGCCAGGCTAGCGTTTCGCGCGTGTTCACCACACGGCCCGAGCTCTCCGGCACCTTCGGGATGGTCGCCTCGACGCACTGGCTCGCCAGCGCCGCCGGGATGGCCGTGCTCGAGCGCGGCGGGAACGCGTTCGACGCCGCCTGCGCCGCCGGATTTGCGCTGCAGGTCGTCGAGCCCCACATGAACGGGCCGGGCGGCGATCTGCCGATCCTGCTGTGGGACGGCACCCGCGTGCGCGTGGTCTGCGGGCAAGGGCCCGCGCCCGGGGCCGCGACGATCGACGCCTACCGCGAGCTCGGCTTCAGCCTGGTGCCGGGCATCGGGCCGTACGCGGCGTGCGTGCCGGGCGCGTTCGACGCCTGGTGCACGCTGCTGCGGGACTTCGGCTCCTGGGAGTTGGCGGACGTGCTCGCGTTCGCGATCGCCTACGCGCGCGACGGCTTCCCGGTCACGCCCGGGATCGTGGGCGCGATCGCGCGGATGGATCCGTCCTGGGAGGTCTCCGCGCGTGTCTGGCGGCCGGTCGACGGACGCCTGCGCAACCCGATGCTCGCGGAGACCTACGAGCGGCTCGCACGCGTCACGGGCCTGTCGCGGGAGGCGCGCATCGACGCCGCGCGCGACGCCTGGTACCGCGGCTGGGTGGCGGAGTCGCTGGCCGCCGGGTTCCTGACGGGTGACGACCTCGCGCGCTACGCGGCCACGATCGAGGAGCCGGTCGCGCGGCGCTTCGGCGCCTGGACGGTGTTCAAGACCGGCCCGTGGGGCCAGGGACCCGTGTTCCTGCAGCAGCTCGCGCTGCTCGACGGCGACCTCGGGCCGTTCCTGGGCATCGAGCACGTGCACCGCGTGATCGAGGGCGCCAAGCTCGCGTTCGCGGACCGGGACGCGTGGTACGGCGACAGCGCGCCGGTCCCGCTCGACCTGCTGCTGTCGGACGAGTACGCGCGCGAGCGCCGGGGACTGATCGGTGCTGACGCCTCGGGTGAGCTGCGGCCGGGCGGTCCGTCGCCGCGCTATCCATTCGTGCGGACGGGCGCGGTGGGCGACGCCGAGCCGACGCGCGGCGACACCTGCCACCTCGACGTCGCGGACCGCTTCGGCAACCTCGTCAGCGCGACGCCGAGCGGCGGCTGGCTCCAGTCCTCCCCGTGCATCGACGGCCTCGGCTTCGCGCTCGGCACGCGCGCGCAGATGTTCTGGCTCGAGGAAGGGCTGCCGTCTTCGCTGCGGCCGGGCGCGCGGCCGCGCACGACACTCTCGCCGAGCCTGGCCGTCCACGACGACGGCACCGTGCTCGCGTTCGGCACGCCCGGCGGCGACCAGCAGGACCAGTGGTCGCTCGAGTTTTTCCTGGCCCATGCCGTCTTCGGCCTGAACCTGCAGGCGGCGATCGACGCGCCGATGTTCCACACCGACCACTTCCCGAGCTCCTTCCACCCGCGCGAGGTCGCGCTGAAGGCGGTCACCGTCGAAGGGCGGCTGCCGGCGGAGACGGTGCGCGAGCTGGGGGCGCGCGGCCACGCCGTCGAAGTCACGGTTGACTGGTCCCAGGGCCGCCTCTCCGCGATCTCGCGCCGCCCCGACGGGCTGCTGCGCGCGGGAGCCAACCCGCGCGGGATGCAGGGTTACGCGGTCGGCCGCTGAGCGAAGAACGGCGCGAGCCGCGCGGGCGCGGTCGGCAGCTCCGGGCCGGTGAACCGCACGACCGTGTACCCCGCCGCGCGCAGGGTGCGGTCACGACCGGCGTCGCTGCGCCGGTCCTTCGGGCGCGTGTGGTTTCCGTCGACCTCCACGACGAGTTTGCGCTGCTCCCAGCGGAAGTCGATCTCGTAGCCGAGGTGCTCCGTGTTCACCAGCGGCGCGGGCTGATCCGCCATCAGCTCGAGGAAGCGGTCCTCCAGCGCGCTCTTGGTCCCCGCGCTGCCGGACTCGTAGAGGGCGAGGGCGCGGGCCAAGACGCCGGTGCCGGGATGGCCGTGCGCGCGGGCCCGCGCGCGCAGCGTGGCCTCGCGGTCGAAGACGCGCCGGAAAGCGGCCTGGTTGATGACGTAGGCGACCTGGTGCTCGGTGTGCGTCGCGCCGAGATCCACGAGCATCCGGGCGACGGTCGTCGCGGGGATGCCGTTGATGACGGTGAGGTCGCGCGGGTCGAGCCCGAGGCAGTGATGGAGGGTGATGCCTTCGACCGGGCGGTGACGGCGCGGGACGATGACGTGCGGGGCCTCGGCCGGCCAGCGCGAGAGACGCAACAGCTCAGCGAGGGAGAGGTGAGCCAGCGCCGCGCCCTCACCGCAGGCGAGCACGGCCGCCATCCACGCGGCTTCGGGGGACAGCTCGCCGCGCCCGTAGGAGTACACGCCGGGATAGCGGCGCGTCAGCGTCCCCCGCGCGACACGCTTGCTGATCGCGCTCGGCGTCAGGTGCAACTCGTCCCGGCACACGAGGTCGAGCCGGGGTGATGTACGAACGAGTCCTCTCGCGACCTGTTTGTTCATCACCCCCGATGATCAAGCGGCTTGCTGGCACGGATCAACACGCGTTTGTGCCAAAACGCGCCGCAAATCGCGCCAAGATTCGCTACGCGAAGGGGCGGTCCTTGCGCGCGTGACGGTTGACGCCCGCGAACAGGGTCAGCGCGATGCCGACGACGGTGGGGATCGCGCCCAGGACGGCGAGCGTGACGCCGATGCCGACCCAGTTGTGGTCGAGCAGGAGCGCGAGGACGATGCCGATGACGACGAGCGGCGCGCCGATCATGATGAACCGGCCGCCGCTGCCGGTGAGCTTGCGTTCGGTTCTGTTGGCCATGGGCTGAGCATTCCCGCTCAGCGCATTGCTCATGCAGGCGCCGGTCGCCGGACCGAAGTCGCGCGCAGCACGAGGAACGCCAACAGGCAGATCGCGGAGAGCACGAGGTAGGCGACCTCGTCGCCCGCGGACTCGCCGAGCCGCGCGCCGCCGATGTCGCCGATGCTCTGGCCGGTCGCCCACGTGAGGTTCATCAGCCCGAATGCGAGGCCCTGCTCGAGGCCCACGTGGTCGGCGCCGTCGGAGAGCATCGCCATCGCGGGCGCCCACAGCAGGCCGATCACGGGCGAGCCCAGCACGATCACGATCGCGAGCAGCAGCGCCGTGTCCGGCCACGGCAGGATCGCGAACGCAACCGCGCCCCCGAGCAGGCCGGCGAGCAGCGGGGCGATCCGGCCGCGGCGATCGCTGAAGCGGCCCGCGAGCGGGCTGACGATCGCCTCCAGGCCCGCGGCGACCAGCCAGGTGGCGCCGATCGCGGCCGAGACCGCGCCGAGCTCGTCCATCCGCAGCGGGCCGAGCACCGAGAGCGTGCCGAACAGCAGGCCGGGGATCGTCACCAGCAGCAGGCCCACGCGCACCTGGCCGTTGCGGAGCGCGCCGAACAGGCCGCGGAGCGAGCCGTCGCCGAGCGGCTTGGCGGCGGGCGTCCGCAGCGTCCACACCATCAGACCGACGCCGACCGCCCCGACCGTGCAGAACACGAGCGCGTACGACGTCAGGTCCGCCGCGACGCCGATCACCGGGCCGAAGAGCGCGCCCGCGATCGCCGCGCCCATCGCGGTGCCGATCATCTGGCCGCGCTGCTCCTTCGGCGCCGCGCCCGCGATCCAGGCCATCGCGCCCGCCCACGACGCCGCGCCGCCGACGCCCTGCACGAAGCGGGCGAGGTCCAGCAGCAGCACCGTGTTCGCGAACGCGAAGCCGACGCTGGCGACCGTCATCAGCGCCAGGCCGGCCAGCACCGTCGGCTTCACGCCCACGCGAGCGGCCATGTAGCCGCCGGGCAGGCCGCCGACGAACGTCCCGATCGGGTACGCGGCCGCCAGCACGCCCGCGCCGGTCTTCGACAGCCCGAACTCCTCCGTCAGGTCCGGCAGCAGCGGCGTGATCGCGGCGTAGAACGACGTGTCGACGAGGACGACGATCGAGGCGAGGAGCAGCAGGGCGCGCATGACGTCCGGCACCTTATGAGCCGGGAAGGCGGCTGTCGCTCCGGGTAACCCGTGTGTTTCAGCGCTTGCGGATCGGAGCCACGTCGGCCATCAGCGACCGGTCGCGGCCCTCGCCCTCGAAGCGCACGACGACGATCCCGCCCGGCTGCAGGTCGGTCACGACGCCGTCGCCGAGTTGCGCGTGGACGACGTCGTCGCCCACCTTGAACAGCTGGGCGTCATTCGTGTCCGCCGAATACTCCGCGGAGGCCGCCGCGGCCTGCGACCAGGACGCGACGCGGCCCGGCGTCGGAAACCCGCGCGAGATGCGGGCCGGCTGGTCGGTCAGCTCGCGCGGGAGCTCGTCCAGGAAGCGCGACTTGATCGTCGGCGTGGCCCCGCCGCCCCCGTAGCCCATGCGCCGCCGCGCGTAGGTGAGCGTGAGCTGGCGCATGGCACGGGTGACGCCGACGTACGCGAGCCGGCGCTCCTCCTCGAGGTTCGATTCCTCGATCGAGCGCGAGTGCGGGAACGTGCCGTCCTCCATGCCGATCATGAACACGATCGGGAACTCGAGCCCCTTCGCGTTGTGCATGGTCATCAACGTCACGAGGCCTTCGTCCTCGCGCAGGTTGTCCGAGTCGGCGAACAGCGACGTCTGCTGGAGGAACTCGTCCAGGCTGCCGTTCTCGGCGTTGACGTCGTACTGGGCGGCGGCGGACACCAGCTCCTGCAGGTTCTCGACGCGGCCCTGCGCCTCGATCGTGCGCTCGGCGTGCAGCGCGTCCAGGTAGCCGGACTCGTGCAGGACGGCGTCCAGCAGCTGCGCGACCGGGCCGTTCTCCTCCGCGCGGCGCTTGAGCGCGTTCATGGTGTCCATGAAGCGCCCGATCGCGTTGCGGGCGGGCTTGGCCAGGCCGGGCACCTCGCCCTCGGCCGCCTCCCATACGGAGATCCCCATGTTGTTGGCGTGCGCGAGCACGCGGCTCAGCGACGTCTGCCCGATCCCGCGCCGCGGCGAGTTCGCGATCCGCGTGAAGGCGGTCGCGTCCTGCGGGTTCACGAGGAACGTCAGGTACGCGATCGCGTCCTTGACCTCCGCCCGCTCGTAGAACTTCGGCCCGCCGATCACCTGGTAGGCGACCCCGGCGCGCGTGAGCATCTCGTCCAGCACGCGCGACTGCGCGTTGGTCCGGTAGAAGACCGCGATCTCCGAGCGCGACACGCCCTCGTCCACGAGCCGCTGGATCTCGGCCGTGACCCAGCGCGCCTCGGCGTGCTCGTCGGCCATCTCGCGCACCCGCACCGGATCTCCCTGCCCGAGGTCCGTCCACAGGTGCTTGGGCATCTGGCCGCGGTTGTTGGAGATCAGCGCGTTCGCGGCGTCCAGGATGGTCTGCGTCGAGCGGTAGTTCTGCTCGAGCTTGACGACGTGCGCGTCCGGATAGTCCTCCTCGAACTCGAGGATGTTCCGGATGTCGGCGGCGCGGAAGCCGTAGATCGACTGCGCGTCGTCACCCACCACGGCCAGGTTGCGGTGCTCGGACGTCAGCAGCTGCAACCACCGGTACTGGACCTTGTTGGTGTCCTGGTACTCGTCGACCATCACCCAGCGGAACTGGTTGGAGTACGCGTCCCGGACGTCCTGATGGCGCTCCAGCAGCCGCACCGAGTTCAGCAGCATGTCGTCGAAGTCCATCGCGTTCATCCGCAACAGCTCGCGGTCGTAGTCGGCGTAGATCTCGGCGACGATCTCCTCGAACGGCGAGCCGACGGTCTCGGCGTACTGCTCCGCGGTGACCAGCGTGTTCTTGGCCCGGCTGATCTGGGACTGCATCGCACGCGGCGTGTAGCGCTTGGTGTCGTACCCGCGGTTGTCCAGGCACTGCTTCATCAGCCGCCGCTGGTCGGCGGAGTCGTAGATCGTGAACTGGCGCGTGAAGCCGAGCTTGTCGGCGTGCGCGCGCAGCATGCGGGCACACGCGGCGTGGAACGTCATCACCCACATGGCGCGGGTGGCGCGGCCGACCAGCAGCTCGACGCGCTCGCGCATCTCCGCCGCGGCCTTGTTGGTGAAGGTGATCGCGAGGATCTCGCCCGGGCGCGCCTGCCCCGTACGCAGCAGGTACGCGATCCGGTGCGTGATCACGCGCGTCTTGCCCGAGCCGGCGCCGGCGAGGATGAGCATCGGCCCCTCGCCGTGCGTGACGGCGTCCCGCTGCGGCGGGTTCAGTCCTTCCAGCAGGTGATCGATGGCGGCGTCGGCGGGCACGGCGTCCCATGGACGCTAGCGCTCCCCGAGGACGGCTCAGCGCTCGAACTCGATGCCCGGGCCCTGGCCCGGGTCGTCGGGGCCCGCCTGCGGGTCGAACGTGACCTCGGACGAGTGCACCTCGTCGGCCTCCCCCGGCTCGGCGCTCGCGCGCAGCGCCTCGCGGTCCCGGGGCGCGGCGAGCGTGCCCTCGTCGGTGCGCTCGAGGTCGGAGAGGTCCTTGGCCACCGTGTCGGCGTCGTCCTCGTCGACGGCCGTGGCGGGGTCGTCGAGGTCGAAGCCGTCCGCGGCCAGCTCGGGCTCGGGCGCGTTCTCGGCGTTCTCGATCAACTGCTGCTCGGCCAGCTCGAAGCCTTCCGCCTGGCCGCCGCCGGCCTCCTCGACGGCCTGCATCGCGGGGTCGTCGGCCTGCGCCAACGTGGCCGGGTCTTCGGGGCCGATGACGACGTAGTCGGTCTCCTGGTCGCCGTAGGGCCGGTCCAGCTGGTCTCCGTGACGTGGGTCTGTCATCACCGGGCGCTACCCCGCCGCGCGGACGGCTAGGGTCGGCCGGGCATGACGCTGACCGACGAGATCCGCGCCAAGGCCGCATGGGTCGCGGAGCAGGCCACCCACGTGCGCATCCACGAGGACGCGATCACCGACTACGCGCGCGAGCTGCCCGCCGTCTCGCCGCCCGCGCCGGACCTCAACGGCGAGGCCGACGACGAGCTGCGGGCCGCGTTCAGCCTCCAGCTCAACGCCATCAACTTCGGCAGCGGCTGGTTTCCGACGCTCAACAAGCCGCCCGGGCTCTCCGGCTTCCGAACCGTCGAGAACGGGCTGCGCGGGCACGGCCCGTGGACGATCGAGGCGCTCAAGCACGTCACCCGCGAGGAGATCGCCCAGGCGCTCGGCCAGGCCGCCGACCACCCGCTGATGGCGCTGTTCGAGCGCAGCCTGCGCGAGCTCGGCCAGCGCGTCGGGGACTCGTTCTGCGTGTTCGCCCGCTCCGGCACCGCGGAGGAGCTCGCGACCGAGCTCTCCACCTGGCCCACCTGGTACGACATCTCGCCCTACAAGGGTAAGGCGATCCCGCTCTACAAGCGGGCGCAGATCGCCGCCGCCGACCTCGCGCTGCAGGGCCTGGCCGACGGGCGCGACCTGCACCGCCTGACGCTGTTCGCCGACAACCTCGTCCCCCACGTGCTGCGCCTGGACGGCATCCTCGGCTTCGACGACGACCTCGTGGCCCGCATCGACGCCGAGCAGTTGATCGAGCACGACTCGCCGGAGGAGGTCGAGATCCGGGCGTGCGCGCTGCACGCCGTCGAGCTGCTCGTCGCCGCGCACGGGAGCACGACGGCGACCGCGGTCGACAACGCGCTCTGGAACCGCGGCGCCGGCGCCCGCTACAAGGCCCGCCCGCGCCACCGCGCCCGCACCACCGCCTATTGAGATGGACGTCCGGCTCGAGGGCTTCCACGCGCTCAAGCACGCGCTGCGCTTCGGCGCCGAGATCGTCAGCGTGACCGGCGACGCGGCCGAGATCGAGCGGATGCGGGCCCTGCTGGCGCCGGACCTCACGCTCCCGCCCATCGAGCCGGGCGAGGAGATCGTCACGGTCGCGCGGCGTCCCGCGTACGCGCTCGCCGCCGCGCTGCAGCGCTCCGGCCCCGTGATCTACCTCGAGGAGCCGCGTCACCTCGGCAACCTCGGCGCCGCCATCCGCGTCGCGGCCGCCGCGGACGCCGCCGCCGTGCTCTCCACCGCCGACCCGTGGCAGCCGGGCGCGATCCGCGGCGCCGCCGGCCTCCAGTTCGCGCTCCCCGTCCTGCAAACCGCCACCCCGCCGCACACCGACCGCCCGCTGATCGCGATCGACCCCGAGGGCGAGGAGCGCCGCGTCCCACGCTACGCCGTCCTCGCCTTCGGCTCCGAGCGCCACGGCCTGTCGCCCGAGCTGAAGGCCTCGGCCGACGCGCTGGTACGGATCCCCATGCGCGCCGGCGTCTCCAGCCTCAACCTCGCGACCGCCGTGGCCGCGACCCTCTACGGACTGGTGGTCGACAACGTGAACGTCACCGTGCGCGAGTAGGTCCCCGTCCGCAGCGGGTCCGTCCGCTTGATCCGCTGCCGGAACGTGACGTCCACCGACTCGTTCGACACCGGCCCGGTCCACGCCGCCTTCGAGAACGAGACCCGCAGCGGCTCGGCCAGCGTGAACGCGCCGTTGGTCATGTGCCCCGGCTGCGACACGCTCAGCGCCGCGTCACCCGCGGTCGAGATCACCTTCGCGGTCGTGCCGGCCTCGTAGTCCTCCTCGACCCCCGGCACGAACGGCGGGAACGTGGCCGCGGCGCCCAGCGACAGCGACAGCGTGGCCGGCACCGTCCCGCTCACGACGCCCGTGGCCAGCGCCTCGGACACGACGTCCGGCCCGGCCGCGCTCCAGTTCAGCGCCGCGGCCAGCATCGGCCACTCACGCTCGGGGATCGCCCGGTACAGCGGGTTCATGGCGAACACGGCCTGGCGCGAGGTCCCGGCCGTGTTGAGCCCGTGCGCGATCACGGCCGAGCCCGGCGCGCTGAGCGACTGGGCGTCGTCCGGCCACAGCCCCGCGGCCAGGAAGTCGCTCTCCGGCAGCGAGCCGTCGACCGCCCACGAGGACGGCATCGACGTGAACCACACCGGCGGGTCCACGATCGCCGTGTCGCGCGCGGGATAGGCGCCCGTGATCGGCGAGAACGGCGCCCGCACCCAGTTGATGATGCCCGAGCGTCCGTTGCCCGACCGGTTCGCGGTCGTGAGCCCGGCGACCTCGCCGGCGCTCGCCAGGAACGCGCCCGCGCTGGTGCCGCCGCCCACATAGCCGCCGCCACGAGCGAAGAAGGCCGACAGGCGCGTGCGCGCGACCGCGTTCGCCGTCCCGGTCGGCCACGTCCCCGAGTTGAAGATCGTGTCGTAGCCCGCCAGCGGATCGACGGCACCGTTGAGCGCCGCCGTCCCGACAGCGTCGGCCACGTAACCCAGGCGCTCGAGCGCCCACGTCTCCTGGTTGGGCGCGGCCGTCATGACCGCGATCCGCGGCACGCGCGTGATCTGCTCCAGCGCGCCCAGCGAGGAGGCGGTGGCCCGCACCAGGCGCACCTCGTTCGCCGCCGCGGCCGCCACCAGCGCGTCCGGCTCGCCGCGGAACGCGACGCGCCCGTCCCCGGTGCGATACCCGCCCACGCCCGCCGCGAGCGTGGCGTTGAGCGTCCGGATCGCCGACGGCGAGTTGACCGTCAGCACCGTCATCTCCCCGCTCCCGCTCACGCCCGAGCCGGCCGGCACCGGCGCGGTGATCTTCGTCGACGCGGGCGAGAAGGACGCGCCCGCCGGGATCGTGACCGTGTCCGCGCCCCATAGGTAGCCGAGGCTCCACGCCGTCGGCGGCGCGTACACGCGCGAGATGCGCGCCGAGATGTCCGTGCCGACCGACAGCGCCGTGTGCGCCATCCCGCGCCGTGCCTGCTTCATCGGCACCACGTACGAGCCGGCGGCGAACGTCTGCCCGCCGAACGACGCGGCCGCGTTCAGCGTGTGCACCTCGACCTGGTTCTCGAGCAGCCAGCGCACGAGCCGGTTGGCCTCGGCGTCGGACCGCTGCCCCGCTCCGACCGGGATCACGAACGCGGTCGGGTACTCGACCATCCAGTTGTGGTCGGTGTCGAACGGCGCCGGACAGCACTCCGGTCGCGCGGCGCCGGCCACGCCGCGGCGCGCGACCTCCAAGGTGTCCCGCAACAGGGCGACACGCTCGTCGGCCAGGTGGCGCAGCGTCGTGTCGATCATGATCTCGCCCTGACGGCGGGCGCCGAGCCGCCCGCCGCACGCCTCGGTCTGGCACGTCTCGAAGGTGGACGCGTCCAGGCCCGTGACCTCGCCGTAGATGGCGGAGAAGTGCGGCGCCTGGTCGTCGAGCCCCTCCGCCACGTCCGGCCCGGGCGTCTCACCGTTCGGGCAGACGCCGCTCGCGGGCGGCTGGCCGGTCGAGCACCAGTCGTTGATCGGTCGCTGCAGCTGGAAGCCGGCGGCGTTGAACGCGGCCTCCGTGCGGTCCAGCCGCAGCTGGTTCCACTTCAGGAAGAGGTCGTACTCGACCGCCTCGCTGTGCGGCTTGGTCGGCCCGCCGAGCATCGCGGGCGTGAAGTAGCCGTGCAGGTCGACGAAGATCGGCGCGCTCCACTCGCGCATCACGCGCGTGGAGACCTGCATCTCGGGCTGCGACTGGATCAGGTAGTCGCGGTTCATGTCGAACCCGTCGGCGTTCGCGCGCGTGCCGGCGACGCGCCCGTCCGGGTTGATGTTCACGAGTGCGCCGACGATCGTGTGGTCGAGGATCCGGTCCACGACCGGGTCGGTGCCGCGCGGCGTCGTCGCCAGCCGCTCGAGCTGCATCAGGACCGCGTCGGTGCCCTGGAACTCGTTGCCGTGGATGGAGCCCTGGAACAGCGCGGGCGCCTTCACCGCGTCGCCCGCGGCCGCCAGCTTCGCCAGCGACGCCGCCGGGTCGCTCAGCTGCGTCGCCCGGATGGCCTTGTAGTTGTCCGACGCCGTCCGCTGCGCCTCGGTCTCACGCGCATCGATGGTGGCCAGATACAGCGGCCGGCCCTGCACCGAGCGCCCGACCTCCTCGACCTTCATGCGCCCGTTGGACGCCGCGGCAATCTTGTCCAGCGTGCACCCGATCGCGTACGCCGGGATGTGCGGAAATGAACCGGCCGGATCGCCGGCCCGCGTCCCGTCCGGCAGCGCGGCCGCCGCGTCCGGCTCCACCGTCCCGCACCACGGCGGCGCCACGATCTGCGCCCCCGCCTCGCCGGCCGTGCACGCCAGCACCGCCAGCGCGCACCCCAGCGCGCGGCGCATTGCCCTTCCCCCCATCACATGCCCCTCTCACCTTGTGGCCCCGTTGAGCTTCCTCAACGCCGAAAACCCGGCGCAATCGGCTCTGGTCCGACATTATCCGCCAGTCGCATCACGTGCAGTTGGAGGAGCTGCGCACGGATATGGAGGGCTGTTAGTTGAGGAGTGGGTTCCTACCCGTGCTCGTCGCCGCGGGGGTACTGTGCTCGGCACAGAGCGCCTTCGCCGCCGCGACGCTCACGGTCGACGACGACAAGGCCGACTGCCCGGCCGCCGGCTTCACGTCGGTGCAGGCCGCGGTCGACGCGGCGGCAGACGGTGACACGATCGTGATCTGCCAGGGCAAGTACGTCGAAGGCAACGGCGCGCCCGGCACCAACGCCGTCACGATCCAGAAGAACAACCTGACGCTCAAAGGCGCGGGCGCCCACCTGGTGAGCATCAGCCCGAAGGCGTCGGGCGTGAACTTCGGCAGCATCCTCGAGCCGTCGCCCGACGTCCGCAACGGCGTCGGGGACATCATCGCGGTCGTCGGCACGCCGACGCGCCCGCTGACCGCGAACATCTCGGGCGTCACCGTCAACGGCTACGACCCGGCCGGCCGCCCCGTCGCGGTCGAGGCGGGCATCGCGTTCGTCGACGCCAAGGGCTCGGTCAAGCGCAGCCACGTCACGAACGTCGTCACCTCGGAGGGCGACAACGCGTACCAGCTGCCCGGCGGCTGGCGCGGCCCGCAGCCCGGCATCGGGATCGTCCAGACCTCGCGCGCGCTGCTCGCGCCCGTGGATGGCTCCCGCAGGCTCGAGATCGACCGCACCCGCATCGACAAGTACAACCGCATCGGCGTCCTGATCGACGGCGCGCAGAACGACTTCGCGCCGTTCACCAGCTCCGGCGTGCCGAACTGGGGCGTGATCACGTCCAGCCAGATCGTCGGCCGCACGCTGTGCGTCAACTACGCCGGCACCGGCGCGTGCGCGAACCCGGGCCAGGTCCGCACCGGCCCGACGTTCGGGCAGGACGGCCTGCGCGTGACCGCCGGCGCCTACGCGACCGTCGACAGCTCGCTGATCTCGCAGAATCTCGTCCACGGCGAGTTCGCGGCGGTCCGAAGCACGACGACCCCGGCCAGCTTCGGGCAGAACCCGCAGCCCGCGCGGTTCAACCCGAGCACGACCAACAACCAGAACCTGGTGCTGGGCTCGGGCGTGCGCTACGCCGGCGCCCGCCTCACGCAGTGGACGGACGCCACGGGCCGCGTGATCGACTCCAGCGTCTCGCGCTCGAACATCGTCGACAACTCGTTCGGGGCGCTCAACGTGGCCAACGACGGCACGACGACGCGCACGGGCAACGTCAACGCGAACGAGTTCCAGGACGCCGGCCAGCTGCTCAAGGCCGAGAACAACTGGTGGGGCGTGCGCAACATTCACACGGAGCGCGTGACGCCGCCGCCGGCGATCATCCCCGCCGCGAACATCCCGGTCGAGACCGTCAACCCGCCCGCGCCGGAGAACCCCGTGAACGGCACGTCGGTGACCGAGGCCGCGACCGGCGGTGCCACGTCGAACTCGGTCGACTTCTTCCCGTACCGCAGCGGCCCGCAGTCCGACCCCGCGTCGGGCGCCTGGCCGGTGCTGGCCGCGCCGATCCCGGTGCTCGATCGCGGCCCGACCGGCGCCGCCCTGAGCGCGCCGGCTTCCGCGCAGCGCGGCACGACGATCACGCTCACCGCGGCCGGTGAGGACGACTTCGCGCTCAAGCGCGTGCGCTTCGCCGACGGCGGCGCGACCATCGGGACGGCCACGCAGGCGCCGTACTCGGTGCAGGCGACGATTCCCGCCGACGCCGCGTGCGACAGCACCCGCACCTACAGCGCGGTCGTGATGGACAACGCGGGCCAGACGGCGTCGGCCTCCGCCACCGTCGCGGTCACGTGCCCGGCGCCGAACCCGAACCCGGGTCCGGCCGCGCCCACGATCGCGTTCGCGAACGCGCCGGCGACGCTCTCGTCGCGCACCCGCATCGCTTTCACGCCGACCGCGGCCGCCGGCGTCAAGCAGGTCGAGCTGTTCCTCGGCGACCGCCGCGTGTGCACGCTCACCAGCGCGCCGTTCGACGCGTGCGAGGTCACGCCCACCGGCGCGGACGTCGGTCGCCAGGCGCTGCGCGTGGTGGTGACCGACCTGGCCGGCTCCACCGCCCAGGCCACGGTGAACGTCACGGTCGCGAAGTTCGCGACGTCCGTCACGCTCAAGGTCAAGAAGTCGAGCGTCCGGGGCGGCAAGACCAAGCGCACGATCAACGGCACGCTCAAGGTCCCGGCCAACGTGACCAAGGCCCAGGCCTGCTCGGGCAAGGTCACGATCACGATCAAGCGCAACGGCCGCTCGGTCCTCAACCAGGCCGTCAACGTGTCGCGCAACTGCACGTTCTCGCGCTCGGTGACGGCCGCCCGCAAGGGTCAGTCCTTCAGCGTGAGCGCCAAGTACGCCGGCAACGCCGTCCTACGCTCCGCGAGCGAGTCCCGGAGGTTCTCCTGATGTTGGCCCGTAAGGCCTGGCGCGCGGCGCTGGCGGTCGCGGCGGCGGCGTTGCTCGCCCCGGCCGTCGCGCAGGCGCAAGCCGAAGACCCGCTGGCGACGTGTCCCACGACGCACAGCATCGACACGAGCATCCCGACCTGGGAGCAGCACTTCACGGAGCGGCCGAACAAGGACGCCGTGCTGCCGCTGGGCTGGGGCGCCGCCGGCGCCGGTGGCGGGGCGCCCGCCTTCGGCAGTGGGGCGAACGGCCCGATCGGCCGCAACCTCACGAGCGTCATCTACGACTACTGGGACCGTCTCGTCGAGGCAACCGCCCACAACCCGCGCGTGCGGATCATCAAGAAGCACGTGGGTACGGCCGCGAGCGGCCAGCGCGAAATCTACTTCTACGTGCTGGGCACGCCGAAGAACATCGCCGAGCTCGACGGGCCGAACGGCCAGGCCGCGTTCTGGCGCGGTGTGCGCGCCGGCACCATCCCCGAGGAGGTCGGCCTGGAGGCAGCGGTCAACAAGCCCGCGTTCGCCTGGATCACGGCGACCCCGCACGGCGGCGAGTCGGCCGCGGGCGAGTCGATCACCCGCCAGGCGTACGAGCTGGCCTCGCGCACGGACTGCGAGAACCTGGACCGGCTCGAGAAGCTGACGTTCTTCCTGCAGCCCGTGCGCAACCCGGACGGCCGCGACGCCGTCCAGCGCTTCACCACGTGGGGCTTTGACCCCAACCGCGACTTCGGCACGCAGAACCAGGAGGAGAACAGGGTCTTCGTCCCGCAGATGAACGAGTACCCGGGCGTGTTCTTCATCGACGCCCACCAGACGACGAACGACTACTTCTTCCCGCCCAACGAGGATCCCGTCCACCACGAGATCTCCAACTTCGCGCTGGACTTCATCCAGAACCGGATCGGGCCGGCGCTGCAGGACGCGTTCAACGCCCAGTCGATCGCGTACCGCAACTTCAGCCAGTACGACCTCTTCACACCCGAGTACGGCGACACCGTGCCGTCCCTGATCATGGGCGCGGCCGGCATGACCTACGAGAAGGGCAACCGCGAGGCCTACAGCAAGCAGGTCTATGACCACTACGTCGCGATCGACACCACGATCAAGGCGACGGTCGAGGACAAGGTCGGCGTCACGTCCGGCTGGGTGAAGCAGTGGTCGGAGGCCGTCGGCCAGGGCCAGCGCTGCGAGCTGCAGCCGAACAAGCTCGTCAGCCCGCTGCACGACAAGATCAAGCAGCAGCCCGACCCCGACTACAAGGTCTGTGGCTACTTCTTCAAGCCCGATCAGCACACGGGCGACATGGCGGCGATGATCGACCTGCTGCAGAAGACGGGCGTGCGCGTGTGGCGCCTGAACACTCCGGTCGCCGTCAACGGCTACCACGAGTACGGCACGGGCAACGTCTCCAAGGTTCCCGGCGCCGACGCGCTGGGCACCAACCGGCCGATCACGGTCGACGGCGTGACGCTCCCCGCGGGGACGCTCTACATCCCGCTCGAGCAGGGCATGAAGCACTGGGTCCAGGCGCTGCTGGGCGAGAACCCGTTCATCCCGTACGACTACTACTACGACGTCGTCACGTGGTCGTACCCGCTGCAGCGCGGGCTCGCGGGCTCCGGCTTCCTCACGCAGCCGCTGTCGCCCGGCGTGCAGATGTCGGAGATCTTCTCCACCGACTACGGCACCGTAACCGGCGCCGGCTCGCCCGTGTACGCGTTCAACACCGACTCGGCGCGCGGGCTCGCACTCGCGATCGACCTCCTCGACCAGGGCGTCAACGTCTCGCGCGCGGTGCAGTCGTTCGTGGCCGGCGGGAAGACGTTCTTCAGCGGCGCGGCGTTCGTCGACGGCCAGTCGCTGCGCAACGCCGGCGTCGACCTCGCCACCCTGGCCGCGAAGCGCGAGACGCCCGTGACCGGCCTGCAGGACTACCCGGCGCCGCGCAAGCAGCTCACGCGGCCCAAGATCGGCCTCTACACCGGCGGCACGAGCGTCCCGTCGAACCCGATCGACACCGGCAACGGGACGCGCTACTGCGGTTCCAGCGCGTTCTGCATCGCGCGGCACGACCTCGGCGTCAAGCTCGGCCTCCCGAACAGCGTGATCGTGCCGGTCACCTCGACGGACCTCACCAACGACGTGTTGACGACCGGTGGCTTCACCGCGTTCATCAACCCCGGCTCGAGCATCGCGGTGACGGCGCAGGGCCGCGGGCTGACGCCGGCCGGCCAGAACCTGCAGAAGTGGGTCAACGCCGGCGGCAACTACATCGGCGTCAACGACGCCGGCGCGAGCGCCGCCCGCGGCATCGATGCGACGGACGTCGCGACGATCACCGAGGACGACCTGCCGGCGCTCGAGTTCCTGCTCACGCCGGGCTCGACGTTCGACGCGCAGTTCGACGTCACCAACCCGGTCGCCTGGGGCTTCGACCTCGGCGGCTGGATCTACCGCGACTCGAGCACGAACTCGGTGTTCGTGACCGAGTCGGTCCCGGCGACCGACACGGTCGTCGTCCGCTACAAGCGCACGCCGGACGAGAAGTACGGCTGGGAGGCGAACGCCCAGCTGCTGACCAACCGGCCGGCCGTCGTGGACTCGCCCGCCGGGCAGGGCCGCGCCGTGCTGATCGGGTTCAACCCGTTCTTCCGCTCCTGGAAGGAGCAGGACGAGCGGCTGGCGCTCAACGCGGCGCTGTACCCGAAGGGCGCGACGATGCCGCCCGCCCCGGCATCGGCGCAGACCGCCGAGGCGCCGCCGGCGGCGACCGAAATCAAGGCCGCCACCGTCGCGCCGAAGGCCGCCGGGACGGGCACGGCGGTTCGCAAGCCCACCCGCTCGGACCGGGACGTCAAGGTCCAGGTCAAGCGCAAGGACGGCGCGAAGCTCAAGCTGGCCGTCAAGCGGACCCGCCTGAGCAAGGCGATCCGCAAGAAGATCAGCTACCGGACGACGCGCACGACGGTCACGCTCGTGATCAAGGGCGTCCGCACGTCCAACGAGCACGCCCGTGAGCAGTGGACGGGCGAGCTGCGCAACCAGCTCGACCGCCGCAAGGTCAAGCCGATCTACGCGCTGCTGTAGATCCGTGTCGGCCACGCCCCCGGAGCCCGGCGCTCCGGGGGCGCGTGCCACCCGCGCGAGCTGGGTAGGGGGACGTTCGCCAGGGAACTCGCGGGAGGAGCGGCGGCGTGTACAAGCAGGTGTTGGACCCGGTGGGCGGCTCGCTGGCGGCCAGTGCGCTCGTGGCGATGCTCCCGCTCGCGACGCTGTTCGTCCTGCTCGGCGGCCTCAAGCTCAAGGCGCACATCGCGGGCCTGGCCGCGCTGGTGGTGGCGATGATCCTCGCGATCGCCGTCTGGGGCATGCCGTTCGGCACCACCGTCGCGGTCGCGACCGAGGGTGCCGCGTTCGGCCTGTTCCCGATCATCTGGATCATCTGGAACGCGATCTGGATCTACAACATGACCGTCGAGACCGGTCACTTCGCGGTGCTGCGGCGGTCCTTCGGGTCGATCTCCGACGACCAGCGGATCCAGGCGATCATCATCGCGTTCTGCTTCGGCGCGCTGCTGGAGGCGCTCGCGGGGTTCGGGACGCCGGTGGCGATCACGGCCGTGATGCTGATCGCGGTCGGCTTCTCCCCCATGAAGGCGGCGGCGATCGCGCTGGTGGCGAACACGGCGCCGGTGGCGTTCGGCGCGATCGCGACCCCGATCGTGACGCTGGCCGAGCTGACCGACATCCCGAAGGAGGACCTGGGCGCGATGGTCGGCCGCCAGACGCCGCTGCTGGCGCTGTTCGTGCCGCTGATCCTGGTCGGGATGGTCGACGGGTGGCGCGGCGTACGCGCGGTGTGGCCGGCGGCGCTCGTCGGCGGCGTCACGTTCGCGGTCGGACAGTTCGTGTCCTCGAACTTCATCAGCGTCGAGCTCACCGACATCATCGGCGCGCTGCTGTCGGTCGGCGCGATGGTGCTGTTCCTGCGCGTGTGGCAGCCCGGCGACCCGCTGCTGGTCGAGGAAGGCGGTGGCGGGCGGCCAGCGATGGCGGGCGCGGCTGAGCACGACGCGGCGCACGAGGCCGCGGTGCGCCGGCGCGAGGGCCACGGCAAGGACTCGACCGCCGACATCGTCAAGGCCTACGCGCCGTACCTGATCATCATCGTCGTGTTCGCGATCGCCCAGTGGGGGCCGATCAAGGACTTCCTGGCCAAGGGCGCGACCGAGTTCACCTGGCCGGGAACCGGTGACATCCAGACCGCCGAGGGTGAGGCGCCGAGCGCCACCACGTACAAGTTCGGCTGGCTCGCGGCCGCCGGCACGCTGCTGCTGGTCAGCGGCCTGATCACCATGGCGGTGCTGAAGGTCAAGCCGGGCGCGGCGCTGCGGGCCTACGGCGCCATGCTCAACCAGCTCAAGTGGGCGACGCTGACCGTGATGGCGGTGCTCGCCCTCGCCTACGTAATGAACCTGAGCGCGCAGACGCTGTCGATCGGCAACTGGATCGCGGGCGCGGGCGGTGTTCTCGCGTTCCTGAGCGCGATCATCGGCTGGATCGGCGTGGCTGTGACCGGGTCGGACACCTCGGCCAACTCGCTGTTCGGCGTGCTGCAGGTGACGGCCGCCAAGGAGGCCGGGCTGGACCCGACGCTGCTCGCCTCCGCCAACTCGTCCGGCGGCGTGCTCGGGAAGATGATCTCGCCCCAGAACCTCGCGATCGGCGCGGCGGCGGTGGGGCTCGACGGCGAGGAGGGCGAGCTCTTCCGCCGTGTGGTGGGATGGAGCCTCGCGCTCCTGCTCATCATGTGCGTGCTCGTATATCTGCAATCCACGGCGGTGTTGTCATGGATGGTCGTGTAGAGGCTTCACCCGTCGGCCCGGCCCGGGTCGAGGACGCGCCGAGCGAGGCGCCGCGGGACATCTCCGGGCTCGTGCGCGAGCTGCGCGGGGTCGTCGGCGACGAGTGGGTGTACACGGCCGAGCACCAGTTGCGCACCTACGAGTCCGACGGGTTGCTGCAGTACCACGCGACGCCCGCGTGCGCGGTGCTGCCGGGCACCGCCGAGGAGGTCCAGGCGATCGTGCGCTCGTGCGCGCGCGAGCAGGTCGCGTGGGTCGCCCGCGGCGCGGGCAGCGGGCTCAGCGGCGGCGCGCTGCCGATCGAGAACGGCGTGCTGATCGTGCTCACGCGCATGAAGCGCATCCTCGAGATCGACCTCGACAACGGGCGCGTGTGCGTCGAGCCGGGCGTGACGAACGCGAACGTGAGCGCGGCGGTCGGGCCGGGGTTCTTCTACCCGCCGGACCCGTCCTCGCAGATCGTGTGCTCGATCGGCGGCAACGTCGCCGAGAACTCCGGCGGCGCGCACTGCTTCAAGTACGGCTTCACGACCAACTACGTCACCGGGCTCGAGCTCGTGCTGGCCGACGGGACGATGATGGTCATCGGCGGCTACGAGCTCGACCCGCCCGGCTACGACCTGCTCGGCGCGTTCGTGGGCAGCGAGGGGACGCTGGGCGTGGCGACGAAGATCTGGCTGCGCGTCGTGCCGTCCCCGGAGACGGTCAAGACGCTCGTGGCGTTCTTCGACTCCACGCACGCCGCGGGCGAGGCGGTGTCGCGGATCGTGCAGGGCGGGGTCGTGCCAGGCGCGATCGAGATGATGGACGCGCGCACGATCGAGGCGTCCGAGCAGATGGCGCACGCGGGCTATCCGGTCGGGCGTGCGGCCGCGTTGCTGGTCGAGCTCGACGGCTCGGTGCAGGAGTGCGAGGCGCGCTTCGACGAGGTGGTCGGCATCTGCGAGCAATGCGGGTCCGACGACGTGCGCGTGGCGCGTGACGAGGCCGAGCGCGCGCTGTTCTGGAAGACGCGCAAGGCCGCGTTCCCGGCCATGGGCCGCATCTCCCCGAACTACTTCGTGCAGGACGGCGTGATCCCGCGCACCAAGCTGCCGGAGGTGCTCGAGCGGATCGAGCAGCTCGGAGAGGAGTACGGGCTGATCGTGGCCAACGTCTTCCACGCCGGCGACGGCAACCTGCACCCGCTCGTGTGCTACGACGGGCGGGTCGAGGGCGAGGCACAGAAGGCCGAGGAGCTGTCGGGCCTCATCCTGGACGCCTGCCTGGACGCGGGCGGGTCGATCACCGGCGAGCACGGCGTCGGCGTCGACAAGAAGAAGCACATGCCGAAGATGTTCGCCGAGGAGGACCTGGACGCGTTCCAGCGCCTGCGCTGCGCGTTCGATCCCGCCGGGCTGGCGAACCCGGGCAAGGTGATGCCGACGCCGCGGCTGTGCGGCGAGGTGCCGGGCCCGTACCGCGTGCATCCGCTCGAAGCGGCCGGATTGGCGGAGCGGTTTTGAGGCCGTCATCGGTGCAAGAGGCGGCGCGGCTGCTCAAGGGCTTCGAGAAGCCGGTGCGGCCCGTGGGCGGTGCCACGAAGCCGTGGCTGCCGGCCCGCGAGGAGGAGCCGCTGGAGACGGGCGGCCTGGACCGGGTGCTCGAGCACAACGTCGGCGACTTCACGGCCGTGCTGGAGGCGGGCGTGCCGTTCGCGGACGCGCAGAAGGCCTTCGCCGAGCACGGGCAGCGGCTGGCCTGGGACCCGCCGGATCCGGGCGGCGCGACGATCGGCGGGATCGTGGCGAGCGCCGACTCCGGGCCGCTGCGCCACCGGTACGGCGGCGTGCGGGATCTGGTCGTGGGCATCAACGTCGTGCTGTCGGACGGCACGATCGCCAAGGCCGGCGGCAAGGTGATCAAGAACGTCGCGGGCTACGATCTGGCGAAGCTGTTCGCGGGCTCGATGGGGACGCTCGGGCTGATCGCCGCGGTGAGCGTTCGCCTGCATCCGCTTCCCGACCAGACGGCGACGGTCGTGATCGAGCACACCAACCCGGACCACCTGCTCGAAGAGGTGCTCAAGCTCGCCCGGCGGCCGCTGGAAGCGGACAAGTTCGACGTCGTGTGGACGGGCGGGCACGGCCGCATCCTGATGGAGTTCAGCGGCGCCTCGGCGCTCGACCAGGCGGGGCAGGTCGGCAACGTGCGCGACGTGGACTGGGACGACGTGCGCGGGATGCAGCGCGGCGAGGTCGTCATCAAGGTCTCCGGCCGCCCGACGGACCTGCCGAAGGTCATCCGCGCCGCCGACGACCACGGCGGGACGGTCGTCTCGCGCGCCGCGCTCGGCCTGTCGTGGATCGCGCTCCAGAACGCGGAGGGCGTCGCGGGCATTCGTGCGGCGCTCGGGCCGCGCAACTGCGTCGTGCTCGACGGCGTGTCCGAGGCGGCCGAGCCGGCGCCCGGGCAGGAGGTCATGGAACGGTTGAAGGCTCGCTTCGACCCGGCGCGGATCTTCCGGCCGGGCGTCTACGTGGGAGGGATCTGACTTGAGCGCCGCATGGGATACCGAGCGCCCCGCGCCCGAGATGGACCTCATCCGCGACTGCGTGCACTGCGGGTTCTGCCTGCCGACGTGCCCGAGCTACGCCGTCTTCGAGGAGGAGATGGACTCGCCGCGCGGGCGCATCCTGCTGATGCGCGTCGGGCACGAGGAGGGCGAGGAGATCTCGCCCGAGATGGTCACGCACTTCGACCGCTGCCTGGGCTGCATGGCGTGCGTGACGGCGTGCCCGTCCGGCGTCCAGTACGACAAGCTGATCGAGCGCGTGCGGCCGCAGATCGAGCACTCGCAGGCGCGCTCGTGGAAGGAGCGCGCGTACCGGCGCGCGATCTTCGAGCTGTTCACGCACCCCGGGCGGCTGCGCGCGCTCGTGCCGGGCTCGGCGATCGCGCCTCGGCTCGCGCCGCTGATCCCGAACGACCGGCTGCGCTCGCTGCTGTCGCTGGCGCCGCCCGCGCCGCCGTCGGCCGTGTTCCGGCAGCTGCCGAAGGTGCGTGGGACGAAGGCGCCGGCCAAGCGCGGGACGGTCGCGTTCATGCAGGGCTGCATCCAGCGCGTGTTCTTCGGCGACGTCAACGCCGCCACCGTCAACGTGCTGTCCGCCGAGGGCTGGGAGGTCCACTCCCCCCGCTCTCCGCGCTGCTGTGGCGCGCTGCCGATGCACGCCGGCGTCGACGAGGAGGCGATCCCGCTCGCCGAGGCCACGATCGCCGCCTACGAGGGCTTCGACAAGATCGTGACCAACGTCGCCGGCTGCGGGTCGGTGATGAAGGACTACGGGCACATCCTCGACAGCGACCGCGCACGCGAGTTCAGCGCGAAGGTCGTCGACGTGCACGAGCTGCTGACCTCCGAGGAGCCGCAGGCCGTGCGCAAGCCGATCGAGCTGCGCGCCGCCTACCACGACGCCTGCCACCTCGCACACGCCCAGGGCGTGCGCGTGCCACCGCGCGAGCTGCTGCGCGGCATCCCGGGCCTGGAGCTGCTCGAGCCGCAGGAGTGGGAGCTGTGCTGCGGCTCGGCGGGCATCTACAACCTGCTCCAGCCCAACGCCGCCGCCGAGCTGGGTGAGCGCAAGGCGAAGAACCTCAAGGCCACCGGCGCCGACGCGATCGCCGCCGCCAACCCGGGGTGCGCGCTGCAGATCGCCAAGCACCTCGACCTGCCCATCTATCACCCGATGACCCTGCTGGACATGTCCCTGCGAGGAGTGAAGCCGTGAGCAACGTGAAGGCCGCCGCACCGCCGTCCGAAGCCGCCGCGCAGATCCTGACCGACGAGGCGCTCGCCTTCGTGGGCGAGCTGCAACAGCGCTTCGGTGCCCGCCGCGCCGAGCTGCTGGCGGCGCGCAAGCAGCGCGGCAAGCCGTCCGGATTCCTCGAGGAGACGCGCGAGATCCGCGAGGGCGACTGGCAGGTCCCGCCGCCCCGGCCCGACTACCAGGACCGGCGCGCTGAGATCACCGGCCCGACCGACCGCAAGCTCGTCATCAACGCGCTCAACAGCGGCGCGAAGGGCTTCATGGCCGACTTCGAGGACGCGAACTCGCCGACCTGGCAGAACCAGGTCGAGGGGCACCTCAACCTGATCGACGCCATCGAGGGCACGATCACCTACGACTCCTCCGAGGGCAAGCACTACGAGCTCGTCGACAACCCGGCGACGCTGCTGGTGCGCCCGCGCGGCTGGCATCTGCCGGAGAAGCACATAACCGTGGACGGCGAGCCCGTCGCGGGCGCCTTCATGGACTTCGGCCTGTATGCCTTCCACTGCGGCCAGCGGCTCGCGTCCAAGGACCGCGGGCTCTACCTGTACCTGCCGAAGATGGAGCACCACCAGGAGGCGGCGCTCTGGAACGACGTCTTCACGTTCACGCGAGAGGCGCTCTCGCTGCCGCCCGGGCTGATCCGCGCCACCGTGCTGATCGAGACGCTGCCCGCCGCGTTCCAGATGGCGGAGATCATCCACGCGCTCGGCGAGCACTCCTACGGCCTCAACGCCGGCCGCTGGGACTACATCTTCTCGATGATCAAGGTCTTCCGCGACGACCCGGACTTCGTACTGCCGGACCGCAACGACGTGAAGATGACCGTCCCGTTCATGAAGGCCTACACCGAGCTGCTCGTGCGCACCTGCCACGAGCACGGCGCGTTCGCGATGGGCGGCATGGCGGCGCTGATCCCGTCACGCAAGGACAAGGAAGCCAACGAGCGCGCGATCGAGGCCGTCAAGGCCGACAAGGAGCGCGAGGCCAAGGCCGGCTTCGACGGCACCTGGGTCGCGCACCCCGACGTGGTCGAGGTGGCGCTGACGGCGTTCAACGACGTGCTCGGCAACCGCCCGAACCAGATCGACAAGCAACGCTTCGACGTCGAGGTCACGCCCGAGCAACTGCTCGACGCCGCCTCCACCCCGGGCGAGATCACCGAGGAAGGGCTGCGCTCGGACGTCAACGTCGGCTTCCAGTACATCTCGTACTGGCTCGGCGGGCGCGGCGCCGCCGGCATCAACAACCTGATGGAGGACGCCGCCACCGCCGAGATCTCCCGCTCGCAGATCTGGCAGTGGGTCAAGCACGGCAAGTTCGAGCGCGACCACGTCCGCAAGGTGCTCGACGAGGAGATGGAAAAGATCCGCGCCGAGGTCGGCGACGAGGTGTGGGAGAAGGGCCGGCCGGAGGAGACCAAGCGCATCTTCGAGCAGGTCGCGCTGTCCGACGAGTTCCCGGACTTCCTCACGCTGCCGGCCTACGAGTACATCGACTGATCAGGTGCTCGGGTCGCGGGAGCGGACCCGAGTACAGCAGGTCCCGCGGGTCGTCGTGACGTGCGCGTCTCCTCGCGCACGCGGGCGAACCCGTCCCTCCTCTCGTAGGCCGCCGCGGGCCGGGGCAGCTTGGCCACGGTGACCGTCGGCGCGCCGCTCGCGCCGCGCATCCAGCGCGGCTGGACGTTGCCGATCGTCTGGGTCCCGAACCAGCCGTTGACGGCGTCGATGGTCGCGACGATCGCGGCGGCGTGGCCGGGCGTCTCGGTCTGGTCGGCCGCGAGGGCGTAGACCGCGCGAAACGAGCGTGCCGGCCCGGGCAGGCGAGGCGGCTCGGCCCACCGGATCGACGTCGTGAACATCCCCACGGTGACGAGCCGGCGCACGGTCCCGCGCCGGCCCGGCCCCGCGATGACGGTGAGCGGCAGCCGTCGCGTGCGCATGCCGGTGCAGCGCAGCGGCAGCGTGTAGCGCCCCGGCCGGACCGTGCGGGAGAGCCTGAACCGGAACGCGACGCGGTCAGCGCCGGTCGTGCCGGCCGCGCCGTCGCGGCTTCGGACCTGCAGCGAGCACTGCTCGACCGTGGCGTCCAGGCGGACGACGACCTGCACCGCGGCGCCCGCCCTCACGCGCTTGGGCGCGCGCACCGAGAGCAGCCCGGCGGCTGACGCGGAGGCGGGCAGCGTGCCCCAGGGCGACGACCAGCGCCGCGACGATGAGTCCTTTCAGCGCGGCGCACGGGAGTCAGTCCTCGGGGCGTTCGCCAGCGTCGGCCATGCGGACGATCCGCGGGTCGAAGCGGGCGATCACGTCCACGAGGTCGGTCTGCGCGGCCATCACGGCCTCGATGTCCTTGTAGGCGAACGGGTTCTCGTCGATGCCCGCGCTGAGCACCTTCACGCCGCGCTCCCTCAGCAGTGGCCGCACCATCTGCCAGTTGAACTGCTGGGTGGCGGCGGTGCGGCTCATGCGCCGGCCGGCGCCGTGCGAGGCGGACTCGATGCTGTCCGGCGCGCCCTTGCCGCGCACGACGAAGCCGGGCGCGGCCATCGAGCCCGGGATCACGCCGAGCTCGCCGGCCGCCGCGGGGGTCGCGCCCTTGCGGTGCACGACGACCTCGCGGCCGTCGCGCTCGGCGGTCCAGGCGAAGTTGTGGTGGTTCTCGACGCCCGCGAGCACCTCGGCCTTCAGGTGGCCGGTGACGCGCTCGTGGATGACGGCGTGGCAGGCGGACGCGTACTCGCCCATCAGCCGCATGAGCTGCAGGTACTCGCGGCCGGAGTCGTGGTCGAGGTCGAGCCAGCTCAGGTAGGAGAGCTCCTTCGGCAGCTCGGGGTGCAGCTCGCGCGCGAGCTTGGAGTAGTGCGAGGCGATCTGCGCGCCCGCGCCGCGGCTGCCGCTGTGCGAGAGCAGCGCGACGTAGCGGCCCGCCGGCAGGCCGAGGTCCGCCTCGGGCAGCGTCAGCAGGCCGAACTCGACGAAGTGGTTGCCGGAGCCGGACGTGCCGAGCTGGTCGGCGGCCTTGTCGCGCAGGCGCGTCGCCAGCGGCGTGAGGCGCCAGCGCTCGTCGTGCATGGCGTCGTGGTCGGCGCGCTTGCGCAGCTTCGCGCCGGTCCCGAACTGTGTCTGCGTGAGCAGCGCCTGCTCGAGCGCTGCGCCGCTGTCGAGCGCTTCCGGCTCCACATCGAGCACGGACAGCTTCATCCGGCACGCGATGTCCACCCCGACGGCGTACGGGATCACGGTTCCCTCGGTCTCCAGCACGCCGCCGATCGGCAGCCCGTAGCCGCGGTGGGCGTCCGGCATCAGCGCGCCGCGCAGCGCGCTCGGCAGCCGCAGCGAGTTGCGCATCTGGTCCAGCGCGCCCGCCTCGGCGTCTTCGCAGTAGTTGGCCAGCGGCGCGGGCGCTTCGCGCTCGACGAACCGGCGCGCGGCCTCGCGCGCGTCCGCCACCAGCCGCTGCGCGACCGGCGCGAAGTACTCGTCGTCGCCGTGCGCGTCAGGGGCGGCGGCGACGTCGGCCAGCCGCTCGAGCGCCGCGTCGCGCCCGAGCGCCTTGACCGCGCGCGGGATGCAGCTCAGCGCCACACCCATCGCGGGCCCGTCCGGCACCCCGGCCGCACGCACGTCTCCACCACGGATCTTCTTCACGCCACCACCGTAGATAAAGGGGTCAGACCCCTTCAGGTACAAGTCGCTGCACATCGGCGGGTTCGAGCCGCACGTCGAACCTAAAGGGGTCAGACCCGTTAATGTTGCTTTATCTTCCGGCGATGCGCTCGCGCGCGGAGGCGATGGCGGCGAGGCCCTCGTCGAGCGCGCGGTTGGCGCCGGCCTCGTCGCCCCGGCGCTGCAGGTCGTTCGCGCGCGTGTAGGCGTCGAGCGCGCGGTCGTAGTCGCGGCGGCCGGCCTCGCCGAGCGTGACGTCGAGCTCGAGCGCGCGGATCTGGTCGCCGAGGCGCACGAAGTCGTCGGTCTGGTTGATCTGACCGACCTCGGAGCGGCCGTCGCTCGCGCGCTCGCGGCGCCGGTTGACCACCAGCAGCGTGCCGCCGACGATCACGCCGAGCAGGACGAGGCCGGCGACGATCGCCGCGATCGCACCGCCCGCCCCGCCACCGGCGGACTCGGACTCGTCCAGGAACTGCGTGAGCGCAGCCTGCAGGTCGTCCGGGTGCGCGGCGCGCGCCTCGAGCCCTTCCTCGGCCGGGATCGTGCGCAGCTCGTCGCCGACGACCAGCGCGTAGCGGCCGCTCTCGCCGACGGCCTGGCGGAGCTCCCCGAGCGTGCGGCCGGCGCTGCCGTCCACCGCGCTCTCGGGCAGCACCGCGACGAAGATCTGCTGGTCGCCGATCTGATTGCGCAGCGCGTCCGCGTCCACCTGCCCGGCGAGCTCGGCGCCCTCGGCGACGTAGACGTGGTCCGAGCGCAGCGCCGACGCCGCGTCCTGGACCGTCTGCGCCGCCGCGACGGCCGGCACGGCAAGGCTGAGCACCGCGCCGAGCAGCGCGGCGCGCACGGTGCGCCGGACCCTAGAAGTCGCCGCCACCGAAGTCCCCGCCGCCACCGAAATCTCCGCCCCCGAAGTCGCCACCGCCGAAGTCCCCGCCTCCAAAGTCGCCGCCACCGAAGTCCCCGCCTCCAAAGTCGCCATCGCCGAAGTCTCCCCCACCGTACTCGCCGCCGTCGCCGAACCCACCGTTGTCGATGTAGACGTCCGGCGTCGGATCGCCCCAGCCGCCGCCCAGCATGGAGCCGAGCAGCATGCCGGGCAGGAATCCGCCGAAGCCGCCGAAGAAGCCGCCGTAGAACGGTGCGTACGCGGGGCCGGCGTCGTAGTAGGGCACGCGCCGGCCACCGACGACCATCTCGCGCGTGTGAGGGTCCTCGCCGCGCTCCACGCGCTGGGCGTCGGCCTCGCACGCGGGCACGGGCCGCGGTGTGCCGCCGGGCGGCGCCCACTGGACGTCGCGCGTGGAGGGCCCGTGGCGCGGGTCGAAGAAGCAGGGCGCGCGGCGCGGCGGCGGTTCGCGCCCCGCGAGGCGCTCCTTGGCCGCGATCATCGCGTAGCGGCCCTCCTCCAGCGCCTCCGCGGCCGGCGCGAGGTCCTCGGCCCGGCGCGCGGTCTCGAACACGCGGTTGGCGCGGTCGTAGGCGTCAACGGCACGGGCGTAGTCCTCCCTCGCGCGCGGATCGGCGTCCGGCATCTGCACGTCCAGGTCGAGCGCGCGGATGTCCTCGCCCAGCGCCACGAGGTCGTCGCGGACGTTGTCCTTGACCTCGTCGAGCTCGGCCGCCTCGGCCCGCGCCCGGCGACGCCGGCTGACGAACATCAACCCCAACCCGGCGAGCAGCAGGAGCGCGATGAAGCCCAGGAAGACAGCGCCGCCGCCGCTGGACTCCGACGCGCCGCTCGGCTCGCGGCCGTCGCGGCGGTCGGCGACGCGGCCGATGAAGTCCTCGAGCGTGCCCTGGACGTCGTCGTTGGCCTGCCGCGCCGCGGTCGCGTCCGGGCCTGCGGAGTAGAGGTCAGAGCCGGCGCGGAACTTCGTCCCCGAGACCAGCGCGTACGTCCCCGCGACCCCAACGGCGTCGTGCAACTGGTTGAGCGTGACGCCCGACGGCAGCACGGCCACGAAGACCGGCGTCCCGGACGCGCGGATCTGCGAGCGCAGGGCGTCGGCGTCGACCTGGTCCGCCAGCTCGGCGTCCGGGTCCACGTACACCGGGTCCTGCCGCAACTGCGCGGCGACCTCCGACAGCGTCTGGGCGCTCGCCGCCGCCGGCGCGAGCAGCGCCAGGAGCACGGCGAGGACCAGCAGGCGCATCAGCCTTCCAGCAGACCCTTCAGCCGCTCGAGGTCTTCCTTGAGCTTGCCTTCGAGGCGGCCCTGGACGATCGGGATCAGCATCTTGGCCGTGAAGCCGGAGGCCTGGGCGTCGAGCGTCTGGGTGAGACGCGTCCCGCCGCCGTTCTCGGCCAGGATGTAGGCGCTGGTGACCTTCACGCCGTTGGTCTCGAACGCGGTGGCCGCGCCGGAGGGCGGGCTGTACTCCGTGATCTCCATGTCGAGCGCGATGCCGCCGGCCACGGTGAGCTTCTGGGTCACGCGGGTTCCGACGCCGAGCGGGCCGTCGACGTCGTAGCGCTCCAGGTCAGACGTCCACTGCGGCACCTTGTCCTGCTCCAGCAGCCACGGGAAGACTTCGGACGGCGGCTTGGAGACCTCGATCGAATGCGAGAAATTGGGCACGAGCCGGGAGGCTACCCACCTGCGGGGCTGGGACCACGCGCGGGTCTCAGCGGCACGACAGCGGCCACTTTCCCGGGGTCCTCGCCACGCAGCGTCGCGACCTCGCGCTCGAGGTCCGCGATCCGTGCCGCCATCTGCTTGAGGGCATCCGCGATCGGGTCGGGCAGGTGCACCCAGTCGGCGTCCGGCCCTTCGGGCTTGCGGCCTTCGACGCGCACGGGGTGGCCGGGGTTGCCGACCACGGTCGAGTTCGGCGGCGCGTCGTGGATGACGACCGTGTTGGCGCCGATCTTGGCGCCGTGCCCGATGGTGATGGGCCCAAGCAGCTTTGCCCCTGAGCCGATGGTGACGTTGTCCTGCACGGTCGGGTGGCGCTTGCCGGTCTCGAAGCCGGTGCCGCCGAGCGTCACGCCCTGGTAGAGCGTCACGTTGTCGCCGACCTCGGCCGTCTCGCCGATCACCACGCCGATCCCGTGATCGATGAACATGCCGTCGCCGATCCGCGCCCGCGGGTGGATCTCGATGCCGGTCAGCGCGCGCGAGAAGTACGCGAGCGCCCGCGGGAAGAACGGGACGTCGGCCATCACCAGCGCGTGCGCGACGCGGTGCAGCAGCAGCGCGTGCAGGCCGGGCCACTGGGTCAGGATCTCGGCGGTCGAGACCTCGGCGGCCGCGGGGTCGCGCTCGCGCACGGCCGCGATGTCGCGCTTGAGCTCCCCGGAGACCCTGCGGATCGCGCTCAGCATCGCTCTCGAACCCTACCCCGCGCAGTCCGAGCAGTCGCCGCGCCGGTGCACGCTCACGTGCGTGAACTCGAGCGAGACGAGGTCGACCGACAGGAACGCGTCCAGCAGCGGCGGCTGCGTGCTGGAGAGCAGCTTCAGCGCCTCGAGCGCCTGCAGCGTGCCGAGCACGCCCGCGGCCGGACCGAGGATGCCGGCCTCCGCGCACGACTGCGCGTCCTCCGGCTCGACCGGGAACGCGCAGCGATAGCACGCGGTCGCGCGCGGCAGGATCGTCATCACGAGCCCGCTCCACCCCACCGCGCCGCCCTCGATCAGGTCCACGCCCGCGTCGCAGCACGCGCGGTTGACGGCGTAGCGCGTCTCGAACGAGTCCGAGCAGTCGATCACCAGGTCCTGCCCCTCGACGAGCCCGAGCGCGTTGGTCGCATCCAGCCGCACCTGGTAGGGCTCGATGATCACGTCCGGGTTCAGGAATCGCAGCTTCGCGGCGGCGCTCTCGACCTTCGGGACGCCGAGGTCGGGCGTGAAGTGCAGCGGCTGACGGTGCAGGTTGGAGATCTCGACCACGTCGTCGTCGACGAGCCCGATCCGCCCGACGCCGGCGCCCGCGAGATAGAGCGCGACGGGCGCGGCCAGCGCGCCCGCGCCGACCACCAGCACCGACGCGTCGCGCAGGCGGATCTGCGCCTCCTCGGTCCAGTCGGGCAGCACCAGCTGGCGCGAGTAGCGCTCGATCTCGGCCTCCGAGAGCAGCGGCGCGACGACCTCCTCGGGCGGCTCCTCGGGCTCCGGGTCCGGACGCAGCGCCGCGCGCGCGGCTGACTGGAAGGCACCGCGGAAGAAGTTGCGCCGTGACGAGGAATCGCTCATGCGCGCACGATCCGGATGTGCGTGCCGTCGACGGTCACGGTGTGCCCGGCCTCGCGCGCACTGCGTGGGACGTTCGTCTCCGCCTCGCCCGCCGGCACCGTCACCTCGAGCGTCTCGCCAACGGCCAGCCGTTCCAGCGCGAGCTTCGTGCGCACCCACGTCATGGGGCACCGGAGGGCGCTGACGTCGAGTGCGTGGGCCACGTCGGCTACGGTAGCGACCGGGATGACCCGACCCGCCTATCTGATCCTCCACGGCTATCAGGGCTCCGGGCCGGGCCACTGGCAGTCCTGGCTCGCCGGCCGGCTGCGCTCCGGCGAGGCGACGGTGCACTTCCCCGACCTGCCGGATGCCGACCACCCGCAGCTGGACGCGTGGCTGGACGCGCTCGAGCGGGAGATGGACCAGTTCGCCGAGCCGCCCGTCGTCGTCTGCCACAGCCTCGCGTGCGTGCTGTGGCTGCACCACGTCGAGCGCGGCGGCAAGCCGGCCGAGCGCGTGCTGCTCGTCGCGCCGCCGTCGCGGGCGGGCGTGCCGGAGGCGCTCGAGCCCTTCTTTCCCGTCCCGGACGTGAGACCGGGCAACGCCCGCCTCGTGTGCGCCGAGAACGACCCGTATTGCCCGGAAGGCGCCGCGAACGTCTTCACCGGCCTCCCCACCGACGTCCTGCCCGCGCAGGGCCACATCAACCCGGAAGCCGGCTACGGGCCGTGGCCGGCGGTCGAGGCGTGGGCCAAGGCGGGGCGGGAACCGCTTACGGCGCGAGAGCGGTGACGAGCTCGCGGATCGCGGCGGGATAGCGGTACGTCAGCCGCGCGTGCGTGCCGTCGAACAGCTCGCACGTGTGGTCGACGCCCAGCTTGGCCAGCTCGGCCGCGAAGGCCTGGGCGCCGAGGTCGAGGAAGTACTCGTCGCTGCGGCCCGCGTCGATGTAGATGCGGCGCATCGAGCGCAGGGCGTCGGCGCGGCGCGGCGCCATCCGCACCGGGTCCTTCTCCACCCACTGGGCCCAGATGTGCGCGATCAGCCGGCCGTTGGCGTCGAACGGGATCAGCGCGCGGCCGGGCGTGGCCGGGTCGGGCGAGTAGGCGGCCGCGTAGCCGTACATCTCGAGCAGGTGGATCCACTCGTCCTTCGGCGGGTCTGCGCCCTGCGCGGCCTCGAAGAACTTGTCCCAGGAGCCGTCGAACGCGTCGCGCAGCTGGCGCGCGCGGACCGGGAACTCGGGCAGGTAGCACGCCTCGAACAGCGCATCCCCGGCGTGACTGGCGAGCGCGCCGAACACGTCGGGCCGCAGCATCGGCACCACCATCGCGCCGTAGCCGCCGCTCGACTTGCCGGTCAGCCCGCGGTGGTCGCGGTCGCTGAACGTCGGATAGCGCTCGTCGATGAACGGCGGGAGCTCGTCGCACAGGTAGTCGAGGTAGCGGCCCGTGCCGGTCGAGTTCAGGAACTGCGAGCCGCCGAACGTCGTCCAGGCGTCGACGAAGACGATGATCGCGTCCGGGCAGGCGCCGTCCGCGAACATCGCGTCCACGCGCTCGATCATCGTCGGCTCGAACGGCGTCCGGTTGAACCACATGTCGAGCTGGCCCGTGTAGCCCTGAATGACGTAGACGCTGGGCAGCGACTTGGGGTGGTCGGGCTCCACGCCGGGCGGCCGGTAGACGTACAACGGCCGGATCGACGGGTCGCCGAGCGGGTTGTCGGTGAGCGCCTCCGATTCGACGACGAGCCGGTCCAGCGTCCCGTGCAGGGGCCGCTCCCACGGCGCGCCCTCCGGCCCGTCGACCGCGCGGATCATGACGCCGGCGCGGAGGTCGGCTCGGGCGCGAAGAACGGCAGCGACACGTAGCGCTCGCCCGAGTCCGGCAGCACGACCACGATCCGCTTGCCCTTGGCCTCGGGCCGCGCGGCCACCTGCAGCGCCGCCCACAGCGCGGCGCCGCACGAGACGCCGACCAGCACGCCCTCACGGCTGGCCGCGGCGCGCGCCGTCTCCAGCGCGTCCTCGTCATCGACGGGGATGATCTCGTCCAGCAGCTCCCGCTGGAGCACGGGCGGGACGAAGCCCGCGCCGATGCCCTGGATCTTGTGCGGGCCGGGTCGCCCGCCGGAGAGCACGGGCGAGGTGAGCGGCTCGACCGCGATCACCTTCAAGTCCGGGTTGCGCTCCTTCAGGAAGCCGCCGGCGCCCGTGATCGTCCCGCCGGTGCCGACGCCGGCGACCAGGTAGTCGACCTTGCCGTCCAGCGCCTCCCACAGCTCCGGCCCGGTCGTGCGCCGGTGCACGGCCGGGTTGGCCGGGTTGGAGAACTGGTCGGGCAGGTAGAAGCCGTCGTCGCTGGCCATCGCACGCGCGGCGGCGACGGCCTCGTTCATGCCGCCCATCGACTCGGTGATGTGCACCTGCGCGCCGTACAGGCGCAGCAGGCCTTCGCGCTCGCGGCTCATGCCCTGCGGCAGCGTGAGGATCAGGTCGTAGCCCTTCGCGGCGCAGACGAAGGCGAGCGCGATGCCGGTGTTGCCGCTCGTCGCCTCGACGATCGTCGTCCGGCCGGGCTCGATGATGCCTTCCTGCTCGGCCGCTTCGATCATGGCCACCCCGATGCGGTCCTTGACGGAGCCGCCCGGGTTGAACATCTCCAGCTTGCCGAAGACCTCCGCGCCGCCCTCCGGCGCGAGGCGCTTGAGCTGCACCATCGGTGTGCGGCCGACGTGATCGGCGATGTTGCTCGGGATCATCGGCGCCCTAGTCTGGCAGCGGCTTGTGGTAATCGTCGATCCGCCAGCGCTGCGTCATGCCAACTCGCTCGTACAGGCGCAGCGCGTTGGGGTTGTCGGAGGCGACGCTGAGCGTGACGTGGCGGTAGCCGTTCGCGCGCGCGGCGGCGAAGGTCGCCGTCAGCAGCGCCCCGCCCAGCCCGCGGCCGGCGTGGTCCGGGTGCACGGCCAGCTCCTCCACGTACGCGACAGCCTCCTCCCACCGGCGAACGAGCGTGAACCCCCGGCCCGGCTCGATGCGCGAGGTCTCGAAGTCGACGTTGTGGGCGTGCAGGTGGCGCTGCGTCCAGGCCTCCTCACTGCGCGGCTCGTAGTCGGCGTTGCGGGAGAACGCGGCCTCCCAGATCGCGAACAGCTCGTCGTCCGCGCGCACCGCCCGGAAGCCGGGCTCGCCCTCGTCGCCGAGCGGGCGCTCCATCCGGTAGTAGCTGCGCACGACGCTGTACCCACGGGCCTCCAGGAGCGCGCGCGCCGCGTGAGCGCGGTCGCCGATGCCCTGGCGCAGCCGGTCCTCGCCGCGCTCGCGGGCGCGCCGCTCGGCCCAGTCCAGCAACGCGCTGCCCGCGCCTTCGCCCTGGCGCTCCGGATGCACGCACGCCAGCAGGTCCCCGCCGCGGAAGTGGGCGTAGCCGATGATCTCGCCGTCGGCCTCGGCCACGACGGCGTCTTCGGCGAGGTCGAAGCCCGGCTCGCCCCACTCGTCGTGCAGGTCCTCGAGCGAGTAGTCGGGCTCGCCCACCTCCGCGACGTCGACCGCGATCACGATCTCGGCCGCCCGCGGGCCGTCCTCGCGCGTCGGTGGGCGCAGGCGGATCACGCCGTGACGTCCCGGCGCCGCATCACCACGAGGCCGATGGCCATGACGATCGCCGCGTAGAGCGCGAGCAGCAGGCCGGCCACGGGCTGGCTCAGGAAGTCCGCGTCGTCCCCGTAGACACCGCTCAGTGCGTTGCTCACGCCGCCGAGCCCGTACTTGGGCAACCAGTCGCGGACCCACGGGATCAGCCCGATCAGATCCTCGAGGATGAAGCCGTAGATCAGGATGCCGACGATCGCCCCCACTTGGTTGCGCACGAGCACGCCGACCCCGACGCCGAGCGCCGCGTTGAGCGCTGTGCCGACCGTCATGCCGATCAGCAGCGCGCCCGCGTACTGGGAGCCGTCGAAATCGCGCAGCTCGCCGAAGATCGCGCTCGAGCCGACCATGATCGCGCCGGACACGAAGCCGAGCGCGAGCGCGAGCGCGAGCACGGCGACGAGCTTGGACAGCATCAGCCGCACCCGATCGGGCACGACCAGCAACGTCGGCGTGATGGTGCCGTGGCGGAACTCGTTGGTCACCGCGAGGATGCCGATCACGAGCGCGAGCGCGCGGACGATCGGGCCGAACACGATCCCCAGGATCTCGTTCGAGACGTCCTCGCCGTTGAAGTTCACGAACGCGCAGATGCAGATGGAGGCGACCAGCACGATCGCGAGCGCGATCCCGAAGAGCGCCAGGAACGTGCGGGTCGTGCGCAGCTTGAACAGCTCGCTGTTGACGACGTTGATCACGACGGGCCTCCCGCTCCGCCGCCGGTGAGCTCGAAGTACACGTCCTCGAGGCTCGCGCCGATCGGGACCAGCTCGGAGATCACCAGCTGATGCTCGGCGATCACGCGGCCCACCTCCTCGCCGGTGCGGTCGGCGACCGTGATCTGCGTCGGATCGCCGCTCACGCGCGCCCCCGCCTGGTAGAGGATGTCGCCGAGCCGGCGCACGTCCGGGCCGGCGACCCGCACGCCACCGCCGCGGGCGCGGCTCATGATGTCCTGCAGCGGCGCCTGCGCGACGCTGCGGCCCTTGGCGATGACGACCACGTCGTCCGCCGTCTGGCCGAGCTCAGCCAGCTGATGGCTGGAGATGAGCACGGCGCGGCCCTCGCTCGCGAGCTGGCGCAGGAAGTCGCGCAGCCAGCGGATGCCCTGCGGGTCCAAGCCGTTGGCGGGCTCGTCGAGCACGAGCACCTTCGGGTCGCCGAGCAGCGCCGCGGCCAGGCCGAGCCGCTGCCGCATCCCGAGCGAGTAGCCGCCCGCCCGGCGATGCGCGGCGTCGGCGAGCGCCACGAGCTGCAGCAGCTCCTCCACGCGCTGGCTGCCGATCCCCGACGCCTTCGCGAGCGTGCGCAGGTGGTTGCGGCCGCTGCGGCCCGGATGCAGCATGCCGCCGTCGAGCACGGCACCGACCGTGTGGACGGGGTCCCTGAGCGCCGGGAACGGCTGGCCGAGCACGGTCGCCGAGCCCGACGTCGGGTTCACCAGCCCGAGCAGCATCCGCAGCGTGGTCGTCTTGCCGGCCCCGTTCGGGCCCAGGAAACCGGTGACGCGCCCCTCGTCCACCGTGAACGAGAGGTCGTCGACGGCTTTGACGGGCCCGAAGTGCTTGGTCAGGCCCGCCACCTCTATCGCATGTGCCATCGGTGAGAGAACCTAGCGTGAGCGCGCCGAAGCGTGCTCACCGGTCCCGCCGCTAGAAGCTGCCGTCAGGCGCGAGCTTGATCTCGCAGTCGGCGCCGACGGTGTCGGTGTCGTCGAAGCGCACGACGTCGGTTCCCGCACCGCAATCAACCGAGTCCGCGCCACCGCCGGAGACGTCGATGACGTCGCGGCCGTCGCCCGCGTCGATGACGTCGCCCTCGATCGAGCCGCCGAAGATCACGTCGTCGCCGGTGCCCGCGGTCACGTTGTGCGGGCGGGGCCGGAAGCCGCCGGAGCTGCCGTGGACCGCGATGACGTCGTTGCCGTCGCCGCCGGCCGCGCTGCTGGTGCTGAACCCGGAGGCGCCCAGGATGATGTCGTTGCCCGTGCCGCCGTCGCTGTTCACGGTGCCCGGCTGGCTCGAGCGCGCGCGGATGAGGTCGTTGCCGCTCCCGCCGACGGTGGAGCCGCCGTCCTGGCCGCCGCAGCAGAAGATGTCGTCGTTGCCCGAGCCGCCGTCGGCCAACGCCCCGCCGTCGCCGCCCGCGAAGACGCGGTCGTCGCCGCCCTCGCCGAACACCTGGGCGCCTGAGCCGAACGTGGTGCCCGCGACGTCGTCGTTGCCCACGCCGCCGAGCACCGTCACGCGCCCGCCGCCGATCTGCACCGACGCGCGGTCGTCGCCGGCCAGCAGCCGCAGGACGGTGTTGGTGCCGCGCTGGCACTCGACGTGCCCGTCCGGCAGCGCCGTGCACCCGGGGCCCGCGGTCGTCGGATAGTTCGCGTCGTGCCAGTCCACCACCCCGAAGTTGGAGCCGGGCCGGACCGTGACGTCGTTCGCGCCCTCGTTCGCGTTGGCGCGATACGTCACGTCGTAGAGCGTCGAGCCCGGCGGGCCGGGCGCGAAGGTGACGAAGCCGGCTTCAGCCGTCGGGGCAGCAGCGAGCAGGGCGACGGCGGCGGCGCCGAGGCCGCGCGTGAGACGACGAACACTGGGCATGTCCCGACCATATGCGCTTCGAATTCGGCCGTACTGGACTTTCGGAGAGACTCAAATTCAGTACTTCGAAGTGCGTACGCGCCGATCGGCGAGGACTGCCGCGCCGATGCCCGCCGCGCCGACCGCGCCGAGCCCGACGAGCAGCGGCGTGCCGGCGCCGTCCAGAGCGCCGGCGGTGAGCACGGCGTGGCCGACGCCGAGCACGACCGTCACCGTGGCGAGGTACGCGTGCAGGACGCGCCACGTGGTGCGCGAGAGGCGCGACGACGGGCCGATCGCGCCAAGGACGGCCGCGACCAGCAGCGCGACGGTCGCGATCAGCGCCATCCGCGCCCGCGTCGGCCCGTTCGGCGACATCGCGAACAGCGCGTCGTCGGGCGCGAGGATGTAGAGCAGCGCGACGTGCAGGAGCACGAGCACGACGATCGCCGCGCCGATCGCACGGTGCGGGCGCACCGCGCGGGTCGCGGCGAGCCACGGCTGCACCGCGATCGCCCCGACCGCGAGCGCGGCGCACGTCGTCGAGGCCAGCAGCAGCGGCTCGCCGGCGAAGTGGTCGCTCACGAGCGCGAGCACCACCGGCGGCAGCGCCGCGACGGCGACGAGGGCCGCCGCGCCGCGCGCGCCGAGCCGGCGCG
>NZ_JAPCID010000030.1 GCF_027587175.1 Solirubrobacter deserti | reverse complement strand
GACGGCGGCACGCGGGCGCGGCGCGACGGCGATCGCCCGGGGGTGCGCCGCGGCGGCGGGGCGCGCGGTCATCGGGGCACCGGGACGTCCTCGAGCGCGGCGCGGATCGCGCCCTGCGGGGTCGCGCGCTCGAGCTCGGCCTCCGGCGTGAGCACGATCCGGTGGCGCAGCACCGGGGCGGTCATGCGCGCGACGTCGTCCGGCGTGACGTAGGCGCGGCCCGCCAGGCGCGCGGCGGCCTTGGCGGCGCCGAGCAGGTGCACGGCCGCGCGCGGGGACGCGCCGAGCGCGACGCTCGGCAGCTCGCGCGTGCGGCGGGCGATCGCGACGACGTAGGCGACCACCTCGTCGTGGACCTCGGTAGCGTCGACCTCCGCGCGGGCGGCGCGCAGGTCGTCGGCCGAAGCGACCGGCTGGATGTCGTCCAAGCCGGTCGGCGTGAGCCCGCGGCGGGCCAGCCGGAGCATCGCGCGCTCCTCCTCCGCCTCCGGGTAGCCGAGGGCGACGTGCACGAGGAAGCGGTCGCGCTGCGCCTCCGGCAAGGGATAGGTGCCCTCGTACTCGACCGGGTTCTGCGTGGCCAGCACGAGGAACGGGTCGGGCAGCGGGTGCGGCTCGCCGTCGACCGTGACCTGGCGCTCCTGCATGGCCTCCAGCAGCGCGGCCTGGGTCTTCGGCGGCGTGCGGTTGATCTCGTCGGCCAACACGACGCCGGCGAAGATCGGGCCGGGCCGGAACACGAGCTCCCCGGACCGCAGCGCCATCGTGCCGGTCACGTCGGAGGGCAGCATGTCCGGGGTGAACTGCAGGCGCCGGAAGTCCAGGGCCAGAGCGCGTGCGGCGGCGCTGGCGAGCAGCGTCTTGGCCACGCCGGGCACGCCTTCGAGCAGGACGTGGCCGCCGAGGGCGAGCGCGACGAGCATGTCCTCGACCGCCTCGTCGTGGCCGACGACGACCTTCCGGATCTCCCCGGCGACCCGGGCGTGCAACTCCTTCACGAGTTCTCCTTTGTGCGCGCGAGCGAGCTCGCGAGCGCGTCGACGTACTCCACGCGCGGTGGCGGCGGTTCGGTGTCCGGGTCCTCGGGCGGGCCGAAGCGGCGACCCGCCGTCCAGACCGCGACGAGCGAGGTGAGCAGCAGGCCGAGCAGCGTCCACTTCACCGACGTCGGCAGGCCGCCGAAGCCGCGGCTGACCCCGTAGCCGTGGACGGTCTCCAGGAACGCGACGCCGCCGTCGCCGGCGAGCGCGAGGCCGAAAGCGGCGTTGTCGGCCTCGTCGAGGCCCCGGTTGGTCAGCGGGAACGTGTTCGCCAGCAGCACGATCTCGCCGAGGCCGAGCCCGGTGGTCGCGGCGATCGGCGGGTCGAGCATCGGCAGCACCCCGCCGAGCTCGTCGAGCTCGGCGCCCAGCCGGCCCTCGACCACCCGCACGCCGGCGAGCGGAACCAGCGGCCGGCTCGTGCCCACGTCGGCGGACGCCCACAACGGCGGCTCGTCGAGCAGCTGGTCGAGCCAGCCGGGCTCGGCGCTGGACCCGAGCACGAGTCGTCCGCCGCCCTCGACCCACCCGCGGACGGCGTCGGCCTCCTCGGGCTCCATCACGCTCGGGTCGAGGATCATCAGCGTCTCGCCGTCGCGCGGCGTGCGGTCGGCGATCGGCGTGCGCAGCCGCCGCACCGGCACGCCCGCGCGGTCCAGCAACGCCGCGTAGGCCGCCACGCCGCCCGGCGAGGTCGCGTACGAGGACGACGGCGGCCCTTCCGGCGTGGGCGAGACGCGGTCGATCACGATCAGGACGACGATGAAGGCGGCCAGCGCGCCGAGCACGATGAGCACCCCGCGCCTCACTTGAGCACCTCGGGCCACCGCTCGCGCGCCTCGGCGACGTCCTCGCCCTCCGCCTCGCGGCCGCCGTAGACCACGTCGTCGAACGTCGCCGCCAGCCGGTCGAAGTCGTCCGAGCGCACCGCGCGGCGCACCTCGTGCGTGGAGATCGAGGGCCGGAACTCGATCGCGCCGCGCCGGTCCAGCCGGAGCAGCCCCGCGCGGAAACGCAGCCGCAGCGCGGCCTCCAGCTCCCCGCGCGCCTCCGCCTCCTCGGCCCGGCGCTCGAGCGCTCGCGGATCGTCCTCGGCGGGGGCGAACGCGAGCGCCGCGGACTCCGAAGCCCGGATCCGGCTCGAGAGCAGCCTCCGGCCGATCAGGAAGCCGGTGACCAGCAGCAGCGTGCCGAGCACGATCCAGACGACGCTGCGCGAGCCCGGCACGACGTCGTCGATCCACGCGATCAGGTCGTCGGGGACGAGCGACTCGAGGAAGTCGACGATGCCGCCGAACGGCCCGGGCACCTCGTCCCCGTTGAAGCGGTCCTGCGCGAGGATCTCGCGCGCCTCGGCCCGCGCGTCGCCGACCCCGTCCCCGGCGGCGGGCAGGTCGGCGAGCGCCTCCAGCCGTGCTTCGAGCTCCTCGTCACGCGCGTTCCCGAGCGCCGCGTCGATGCCGACCGGCTGCCCGTCCACGGACGTGACCGCGCGCAGCTCGCGCACCGCGCCCGGCGAGCCGTCCTGCGCCAGCCGCTCGAGCTCGCTCGCACTCACCTCGGTCGCGTGCGCGGTGCCCGGCGCCAGGCACGCGGCCACCGCCAGCACGACGCCCGCGACGCGGGCCCGGCTCACAGCCCGCCCGGCCCGCGCTCTTCGGGTGGCTGCCAGTCCGGCCGGTCCTGCTTGGGACGCTCGTCCTCGTCCTCGTCACGTGGCGGTGGCGCGTCCTCAGAGCCCCACCGGCGGTCCGGCGAAGCACCCGTCGGCGGCGCCCAACCGCCGCCGCTCGGCGAACCGGGCGACATCCACGGGGACTCCTCCGGAGGGCGGGTGTCCCGCGGCGCTTCGCCGGCCGGCCCCCACCGCAGCGGCGGCGCGTCGTGCGCGGGTGCGCTCCAGCCGCCGCCGTACTGCTGCGGCTGCGGCGGCGGCTGCCAGTAGCCGGGCTGCGGCTGCGGCGCGGAGCCGCCGACGGGCCGCAGCGGCGCCGGGATCGGGGCGTTCGGGTCGTACTCGGTGCCGATCCCCTGCGCGAGCAGCTGGACGTCGAAGCCCTCCTTGCGTACGCGCTGGTCGAAGTACAGGATCGTGAGCACGGCGGCGCCGATCGGCAGCACGATCGCGTTGCCGATGGTGCCGAAGATGACGTCGGAGAACGCGGTCGCGATCTCGTTGTCCTCGGCGAACAGCGTCACGAGGCCGGACGGGATGCCGGTGACGACCGCGCTCACGAAGAACGTCAACAGCGCCACGATGATCTGCAGCAGCAGCACGGCCCAGAAACGCTGCTTGATCAGCTGGAAGCTGCGGCCGAGCGCCTTGAACGGGCCGACCCGCTCGAACAGCAGCGCGGCGCTCGCGACCGCCCACATCGACCACAGCCAGATGGTCGGGATCAGGCACGCCAGGACGCCGAGCACGTAGCAGACGCCGCTCACGAGGAACAGCGCGATCAGCGAGAACGAGCGAGGCAGCGCGAACCGCCAGGACCGCCCGACCGACGGCTCCGCCCCCAGCCAGGCGTCGGCGATCGCCTTGAAGCACACCGCCATCACGATCGCGGTCGTGAGGAAGGTGACGATCGAGCTGACGCCGGCCGACACCCACAGCGACGACGGGATGTCCGCCGGATCGCCCGTGCGCTCGAACTGGGCCAGGTCGGTCTCGATGTCGAACGACGCCGAGAACAACACGGACACGATCATCAGCGGCAGGATCGCCGGGACGACCGACAGCGTCAGCACCTTCCAGTGCCGCATGCAGACCTTGAGGGCCGCGTCGAGGATCTCGCCGATGCTCAGCGGCCGTAGCTGTACCGATGCCACGGCCGCGAAGGTACCCGGTCGACCCTGCTTATGCGCCGCCGCCGGCCATGGCCGGCAGGATCACGAGCGTGTCGGACTCGCCCACGGAGGTGTCGAGCCCGTCCAGCACGCGCACGTCCTCGTCGTTGAGGTACACGTTGACGTAGCGGTTCAGGGAGCCGTCGGCGCCGAAGAGCTGCTGCTGGGTCGCGGGGTGCTGCTCGGCGAGCGCGCGCAGGACGGAGCCGACGTCGCCGCCTTCCGCCTGCACTTCCTTCTCGCCGCCGACGGACGGACGCAGGACCGGTGGGATCTTGATCTTGGCCATTTCAGATGAGGTCGGATGATCGGGGTGGGGCGGAGGGGATGTCCCGCTTCATCGTCACCCTAGCCCGCGGCGGCGCAGAACGCCTCGTAGTCCGGGAACACGCCCATCTGCGACTCGTCGATCTCCGACGGGTCGATCGAGCAGATCGGGCACTCCGGATCGCGCCGGACCTTGAGCTCGGTGAACGTCGCGCCGAGCGCTTCGTAGAGCAGCAGCCGGCCGACCAGCGGCTCGCCGGCGCCCACGATCAGCTTGACGACCTCGGTGGCCTGCAGCAGGCCCATCGTGCCCGGCAGCACGCCCAGGACGCCGTTGGCGCCGCAGGACGGGGCGAGCTCGGCGGGCGGCGGCACCGGGTACAGGCAGCGGTAGCACGGGCCGTCGTGCGGCTTGAAGACGCTCAGCTGGCCGTCGAAGCCGAGGATCGAGGCGGAGACGACCGGGATGTCCAGGCGCACCGTCGCGTCGTTGAGCAGGTAGCGCGTCGGGAAGTTGTCGACGCCGTCGACGATCACGTCGTAGCCCTCGATGATCTCCATGATGTTGGAGGCGTCGAGGCGCGTCTTGTACTTGACGACCTTCACGTCCGGGTTGATGCCGTTGATGGCGATCTCCGCGGAGTCCACCTTCGGCGTCCCGATCCGGTCCGTGGTGTGGATCACCTGGCGCTGGAGGTTGGAGAGGTCGACCTCGTCGTCGTCGACCACGCCCAGCGTGCCGACACCGGCCGCCGCCAGGTACAACGCGGTCGGCGAGCCGAGCCCACCCGCGCCCAGGAGCAGGACCTTGGCATTGAGCAGCTTGGTCTGGCCCTCGAGCCCGATCTCCGGCACGAGCAGGTGGCGCGAGTAGCGGTCGCGCTGCTGCGGCGTGAGCACGACCGGCTTCTCGACCTCGTAGCCGCGGTCCTTCCACAGCGTGATGCCGCCGTTCATGGACGCGACGTTCTCGTAGCCGAGCAGGTGCTTGAGCGTGTTCGCCGCCAGGGCGGAGCGCTGGCCGGAGGCGCAGTAGATGACCACGCGCTGGCTGCGGTCGGACCCGATCGCGCCTTCCACGCGGGACTCCAGGAAGCCGCGCGCGACGTGCTTGGCGCCCGGGATGTGGCCGGCGTCCCACTCCTCGCTCTCGCGGACGTCCAGCAGGACGATGCCGTTGCCGAGGTGCGACTTGACGTCGGCCGGATCGACTTCTTCGACCTCGCTACGGATCTTGCGGATGACTTCCGCACCGGTTGGACTCATGCGCGTCCTCAAGAATTCGGATCGGGATTCAATGCTTCACAAAGAATAGCGGCGATCCCGATATGGGGTAATCACCCGAGCGCGCCGTGCCGATGAGAACCGGACAGTGCGCTCCCGTTCCCTCCTGAACCAGGTCCTCGCGGTCAACACCGCCCTCGTCACGGTGACCGCCTTCGTCGCCGCGATGCTCGCGCCCGACCAGGCGGGCGGGCTCGCGTCGATCCAGCGTGACGTGCTGATCGGCGTCGCGGTCGTGGCCGCCGTGCTGCTCAACACCCTCCTGCTGCGTCACCGCCTGCGGCCGCTCGAGCACCTGGCGGAGACGATGGAGCGCATCGATCTCGCTTCCCCGGGCCAGCGCGCCACGGTAGACGAGCGCGCCACGAGCGAGACCCAGCGCCTGACGGCGGCCTTCAACAAGATGGTCGCCCGCATCGAGCAGGAGCGCGTCGAGGGCGGCCGCGCCGTCATCCGCGCCCAGGAGGAGGAGCGCGCCCGCATCGCGCAGGACCTGCACGACGAGGTCAACCAGGCGCTGACGGCGATCCTGCTGCGCCTGCAGGCCGCCGCGCTCGACGTCCCGCCCGGCCTGCGCTCCGAGCTCAAGGAGATCCAGACGCTCGCGACCCAGGCGATGGAGGAGCTGCTGACGCTCGCGCGCACGCTGCGCCCCACCGCGCTCGACGACCACGGCCTCGTCCCCGCGCTCGCCTCTCAGGTGGCGAACTTCGGCGAGCGCACGGGCATCCGCACCACCTTCCACCGTCACGGCGACACGCCCGAGCTCTCCGACGAGGAGCAGCTCGTGCTCTACCGCGTCGCGCAGGAGTCCTTGTCGAACGTCGTCCAGCACTCGGGCGCGAGCACCGTCCGCGTCGAGCTCTCCAGCGTCGGCCGCACCACGTTGCGCGTGCGCGACGACGGCTGCGGCTTCGCGCCCCGCAGCGGGTCCGGCGGGCGCCTCGGCGTGTCCGGCATGCGCGAGCGCGCCCTGCTCGTCGGCGGCCGCTTGAACGTGTTCTCCGCCCCCGGTGAGGGAACAACCATCGAACTGACCATGGGGGCCTCATGAGGATCCTGATCGCCGACGACCACGGGATCGTCCGTGGCGGCATGAAGTTGCTGATCGATCGCCAGCCGGACATGGAGGTCGTCGCCGAGGCCGGTGACGGCGTCGAGGCCTTCGAGCAGGCGCTGCGCACCAAGCCCGACCTGTGCGTGATGGACGTCTCCATGCCGCGCATGACCGGCCTGCAGGCCGCGCGCCAGATCCGCGCGCACCTGCCCGAGACGCAGGTGCTCGCGCTGTCGATGCACGACGACGAGCGCTACGTCTTCGACGCGCTGAAGGCTGGTGCGTCCGGCTACGTCCTCAAGCGCGAGGTCGACCAGGCGCTGCTGAACGCGATCCGCGCCGTGTCCCGCGGCGACGCGTTCCTCACGAACGCCGTCGAGCGGACGATCGTGCGCGAGTGGATGAGCGACAGCAGCAGCGGCCCCGAGGAGCCGCTGTCGCCGCGCGAGCAGGAGGTCCTGAAGCTGATCGCCGAGGCCTACACCAACAAGCAGATCGCCGAGACGCTGCACCTGGCCGAGAAGACGGTCGAGTCGCACCGCGCGAACCTGCTGCGCAAGCTCGGCATGCGGGATCGCGTAGAGCTCGTGCGCTACGCGATCCGCCGCGGTCTCACCGAAGCCTGAGCGGCTACGGGCTCGTCGTCGAGAGGGTGAAGGTCAGCGCCCGGGCGTAGGTGCCGGTGCGCAGCGCGTCCGTGCGCTTGATCAGCTGTTTGAAGGTGATCCCGACGTCCTCGCTGGACGTCGGTCCGGTCCACGCCGTCTTCCCGAGCTCCACGCGCAGCGGCTCGGGCAGACTGAACGCCCCGTTGGTCATGTGGCCCGGCGCCGACACGCTGAGCACCGCGTCCCCCGCGGTGCTCGTGACGGTCGCGCTCGTCGTCGCCGTGTAGTCCTGCTCGACGCCCGGGACGAACGGCGCGAACGTGGCCGGCCCCTTCAGCGCGAGCGACAGCGTCGCCGGCACGGTTCCGCCGACCGGGAGATCCTGGCCGCCGAGCGCGGTCAGGTAGCCCTTGGCGCCGCCGACGACCGGCAGCGAGAGCGACGTGCCGGCCAGGTCGACGCTGACCTCGGTGCCGGGCTGCGGGCGCAGCGTGAACAGGCGGTCGCTGGAGAACACCATCAGCGCGAGCCGTTGGCCCGCGAGGACCATCTTGTCCGTCGGCTGCAGATTGAACGTCACGTCGACGAACTCGCCCGGCACGAGCGGCGCGCCGCCCGAGACCGCGCCGCGGTTCTGCGGATCGGCCCAGCCGCGCGTGATCACGTGCGACGTGTTGATCTGCGTCGCGGTGCAGGTCACCGAGGGCGTGAACGGCAGCGCGACGAGCCACACGGAGAGGTTCGCGGCCGCCTTGCTCGCCGCCATGCGCACCTTCACCCGCGGCGTACCCGAGAGGTGCAGCGGCGCCTTCAGGAACGGTGTGCCGTAGAGCAGCCGCTGCGGGCCCGCGTTGACGAAGTTGCCCGGCTGGCAGGAGGCGTCGTCGACGTACTTCTCGGTCGCCGCGGCCGGGGTCGCGGACGGCGTCAGCTCGCCCGTGGTGTTCCCGCCCGGCCGGGGCCGGAACTCCACCGGGGCCGCGGCCGGGTTCGGGTAGTCGGCGTACGGCGTCGGGTTCGCGGCCGAGCACACGATGCTGGTGACGGCGCCGTCGGCGATCTTCTGGCCGTCGGCAGTGGCGACCGCCGAGTCGAGCAGGACGGTGGTCGAGCTGGGCAGGGCAAGGATCGCGCGGGTCACGTTGGTGGTGACGCCCGCCGCGTCCGTCTGCGGGATCGTCAGCGTCATGCCGACCTGCAGCTTGCTCGAGTCGGCGACGGTCAGCGTCGCGGTGTTCGTCTGCTGGCCGACGACGGTCGCGGTGCGCGGCGGGCAGGCCGCGGCCTCACGCGTCACCCACGCCTTCGGGTCGTTCTCGACCCCGTTCTGGACGCCGTACAGGAAGCGCGTGAACCAGCGATTGCGCAGGCCCAGCGGCGGATCGCCGCCGTGCCCGCCCTGGTGGTAGTACTGCTGGAGCGGGACCTTGCCCTTGAGCGCCTCGGCGATCCGGACGCTGTGCTCGGGCACGACGTTCCAGTCGTTGAAGGCGTGCGCCATCAGCGTCGCGGCCTTGACCTTGGCGAGCTGGTTGAGCTGGTCGCGGCCGGCCCAGAAGTCGTTGTAGTCGCCGGTGATGCGGTCCTGGCGGGCCTTCATCAGGCCTTCGCGGACCGTGTCGATGCAGAACTGGCGCCGCGACGGGTCGCCGCTGTTGATGTAGTCGAACAGGAAGTCGATGTCCTCGCCGACCCAGCCGCCCGGGTTCCGCACCAGCCCGTTGGAGCGGTAGTAGTGGTAGTAGGACGTGTTCGGCGCCACCGGGATGATGGCCTCCAGCCCGTCCACGCCGGTCGTCGCGGCCGAGATCGGCAGCGTGCCGTTGTAGGACGTGCCGGTCATGCCGACCTTGCCCGTCGACCACGAGGCCGTGACCTCCACGTCGCCGTCGGCCGTCGTGTACCCCTTGGCCCGGCCGTTGAGCCAGTCGACGACCGCCTTGGGGGCGTCGTTCTCGTTGGTGCCGCCGACCGTCGGGCACCCCTGCGAGAGCCCCGTGCCCGGCGACTCGGAGCGGACGACGGAGAAGCCGCGCGGCACCCACGTGTTGGCGAGGGTCTGGCTGTTGGAGACCGAGGTGCGGTTCGGGTTGAACGGGATCGCGGGCTGCGAGATGCGCGCCGGCGGCGCCACGCCGAGCTCGTGGTTGACGTTCCACAGGTTCGCCTGCGGGCCCGAGGTGCCCGCGTAGTACGGGCTCGTCTCGTAGACCACCGGCACCTTCAGGCCCTCGGTCGCGGTCTGGGCCGGCCGGGTGACGTCCACGTGCATGCGGTCGCGCTTGCCGTCGCCGTCGGAGTCGAACTCCGTCTCCACCCACAGCCGGTGGCGGATCCACTCGCCCGAGACGTTGAACGCCGGGACGATCTGCGCCTGGCCTCCCGCGAACACCGGCTGCGTCTGCGCCGCCGCCGCCGATGCGGCCGCGGCGGCCAGCGTGACCGAGAGCGCGGCCGTCGCCGCCCCTCGTCCGAACCATCCCGTCATGCCCAGCCCTCCTAGACCCTCGTGGCGGAACCCTCTCCGGCTGACCGTACGGGAGCCGCGGAGCGCGCTCATCCAACGGTTGTCGGAATCTCGGAGCGCCCTGACTAGCCTCTAGTCGGTGCTCGGTGCCCGCCTCCGCCTCGCCCTGGTCGCGCTCACGCTCTGCGCGCTCGCCGCGGTGATCGGCGCGACGCTCGCGGCGCGCAGCGACGGCCCGAACCCCAACGCGCTCGAGCTCAGCGCCGACGGCTGGGCCGGCGCCATCCGCCCGCCCGGTCAGCCGGTGCCCGACTTCACCCTCACCGACCAGGACGGCAAGCCGGTCACCAGCTCGAGCCTCAAGGGCAAGCCTGTCGTCTACGCGTTCGTCTACTCCACCTGCGAGGACACGTGCCCGGCGCAGGTGCAGACGATCAAGGGCGCCGTCGACGACCTCGACCGCGAAGACGTGCAGGTGGTCGGCATCTCCGTCGACCCGGTCAACGACAACCCCAAGCGCGCGGAGTCGTTCCTGCTCAAGCAGGGCATGACCGGCCGGATGACGTTCCTGCTCGGCACCCGCGAAGAGCTCGCGCCGGTGTGGGAGGCGTTCGCCGTCCAGCCCCAGCAGGACGATCTGGAGCACTCAGCGCATACGATCCTCGCGGACGCGAACGGCATGCAGAGGATCGGCTTTCCCTTCGACCATATGACGCAGGAGGCCCTGGCCAACGATCTCGGCCGGCTGTGACGCGCTTCCGCGAGTTGCAGTTCTACGGCGAGTGGCGTCCGTATCAGCGGGCGGCGCTGGCCGCGTTCGAGAAGGACCGCCACAACGGGCGCCTGCGCACGCACATCGTCGCGCCGCCCGGGTCGGGCAAGACGCTGCTCGGCGTGGAGCTGATCCGCCGGGTCGGCAAGCGGGCGCTCGTGCTCGCGCCCAACCAGGGCATCCAGCAGCAGTGGCCGCGCGCGGTCGCGTCGTTCACCGACCGCCCGGAGGAGGTCGCCGGCGCGGACCCGCTCAAGCCGATCGCATGCTTGTCCTACCAGGCGCTGTGCCAGCTCGAGGATCCGGAGATCCTGCTCGGCCGGCTCGCGCAGTCGCGCTGGGCCGACGAGCGCGCCGCCGCCACCGGCATGACGCGCGAGGAGGCCCTGCGCGAGGGCGAGGCGTTCGAGGGCGAGGCCGCGAACCGGCGGGCGAGGGAGCTGGCGCGCATCTCCGCCGCCCTCAAGCGCGAGGTCGCGCGCGGCGAGCACGCGGGCGTCGAGCTGCGCGACCTGCTGTCCGAGCCGGCGCGCAAGCGCGTCCAGCAGCTCGCGAACATGGGCGTCGGCGTCGTGCTGCTCGACGAGTGCCACCACCTGGCGAGCCTCTGGGGCTACGTCGTGCGCGCCGTGCTGCAGGAACTGCCGGAGGGCGTGCACGTGATCGGGCTCACCGCCACACCGCCGGTGTCTCTCCCTGAAGCTGAGGCTGAGCTCTATGACGCGCTGCTTGGCCCGGTGGACTTCACGGTCCCCACCCCGGCCGTCGTCCGCGACGGCCACCTGGCGCCCTATCAAGAGCTCGCGATCCTCACCGAGCCGCTGCAGGCCGAGCGCGACTGGCTGGCCGAGCACGACACGCGCTTCCGCGAGCTGATCACCGCACTCCATGACGGCGACTTCCCCGAGTGGGTCATCGGGCGCCTGCACGACCGCCGCCGCTCCGCCGAGGACGAGACGGAGCTGTCATGGCCGGAGTTCCAGCGCCGCAGCCCCAAGCTCGCCCGCGCCGGCGTGCGCTTCCTGCTCTCCGCCGACCTGCGCGTGCCGACTGGCGCGCCGCGCGGCGAGGCCTACCGCCGCCGGCCCGACCTCGACGACTGGCTCGTGCTGCTCGAGGACTACGCGCTGCGCAAGCTCGCTTCCGACCCGTCCCGCGAGGCGGCCGACCAGTACGAGGCGATCGCCGCCGCGCTGCGCGAGCTCGGCTTCAACCTCACGCGCCAGGGCATCCGCCGCGGCACGTCTGAGGTCGACCGCCTGCTGACGGGCTCGCAGGCCAAGGCGCACGCGCTCGTGGACGTGCTCGCGCACGAGCTCGAGCACCGGGGCGAGCGGACCCGCGCGCTCGTGCTCACCGACGCCGAGCTCGCCGCGCAGCGCCCCGACGACGCGCTCACGGGCGTCCTCGATCCCGCCGCCGGCACCGCCCGCCACGTGCTGCTGGCGATCGCCGCCGACGACCGCGTCGCGCACCTGCGGCCGCTGCTGGTCTCCGGCCGCGGGCTGCGCTGCCACCCGGCCGACGCCGAGGTGCTGCTCACCGCGCTGGAGGCGACCGCGCAGGATCACTTCAAGCTCACCGACTGGGAGGCCGAGCCGGACGGCCTGCTCGTCACGCTGCACTCCCAGGGCGCGGAGTGGATGCCGCGCGCGTGGGTGGAACTCGCCACGCGGCTGTTCGTCGAGGGCACGACGCAGGTGCTCGTCGGGACGCGCGCGTTGCTCGGCGAGGGCTGGAACTGCCCGCCGCTGAACGTCCTGATCGACATGACGATCGCGACCACCGGCGTCTCGGTCCAGCAGATGCGCGGCCGCTCGCTCCGGCTGGACCCGGCCGACCCGCAGAAGGTCGCCTCCAACTGGGACGTCGTGTGCGTCGCACCCGACCTCGTGCGCGGCAACGCCGACTACGAGCGCTTCGTGCGCAAGCACCTGAACCTGTTCGCGCCGGCCGAGGACGGCGAGGTGGAGGCGGGCCCTTCGCACGTGCATCCCGAGCTCGGCCCGTTCGGCCCGCCGCCCGTCGAGCGCTTTCGCGAGCTCAACGCCCAGCTGTTGCAGCGCGCGGCGCAGCGGGACGCGGCGCGCGAGCGCTGGAAGATCGGCACGCCCTACCGCGGCGTCGAGCTGCCCACCCTGCTGGTGCGGCGCCGCTCGCAGGCGCCTGCGCCGAAGGTCACGAGCAAGCCGGGCCGGCCGCTGCACCTATCCCAGCGGGTCCCGATCGGCACCGGCCTCGGCGGCGGCGCGGCGTTCGGCGCGCTCGGCGTCGCGGCCAGCGCCCCGCCGCTGCTGATCGGGCTCGCGCTGGCGCCGGCCGGCCTCGCGTGGGCCGCCGTCCGGCTCGGCGCCGCCAAGCAACGGCTCCCGCTCGTGCTCCCGCTCGACGCCGCCGCCCGCGCCGTCATCGACGCCTATCGCGAGCTGGACGAGCTGACGCCCGAGGCCGCGAACAGCCTCACGATCGAGCCGCGCGCCTCGGGCTACCTGCGCTGTGAGCTCACGCGCGCGACGGCGGAGGAGGGCAAGCGGTTCGCCACGGCGCTCGATGAGCTGGTGAGCCTCAGCGACAACCCGCGCTACCTCGTCTCCCGCCCGCTGGCGGACCCGCGACGCGGCCCGCTCGGCCTACTCGGCCGCGTGCTCACGCGCCGGCCGCCGTTCGACGAGCGCCTGCACCCCGTCCCGGCCGACCTCGCACGGAACAAGGAGCGCGCCGAGGCGTTCGCCCGTGCGTCCCGGCGGCACATGGGCCCGGGCCGGCTGGTGTTCACGCAGCGCTCCGAGGAGGGCCACGAGGCCCGTGCCGAGGCCGCTTCGGCGGACGGCGGCTACGAGACGCTGGTGCGCGACGTGTGGGTCTGACGAAGCGTGTCCAGGGCCGCATCCTCGCGATCCTGGGCCGCGCGGTAGACGGCGTAGGCTGCCAACGAGGGGTGACGGCGCCAGGCTGCCAGTGCCTCCGCGGCCTCTTCGGCAGCGTCGCGCCAGGCCTCCATCACCGGGCTCCAGGAGGGCTCCCGGCGCAGCACGATCTCGAGCGTGTCCGGCACGTCGTCGAGGAGAGATCGCAGATCGCTGGTGCTCATCGCGTGAGGGGGATGCCCGAAAGTCCGCTGGACACACCATGGATTACGCGGCGAGAGTCCAGCTGGTTGTCTTTCGGACCTCAGACGAAGTTCAGGGCGCCGGCGGTGAGGTTCGCGAGATCGGTCTCCGCGGCGTCCGCGCGGTCCTCGGCGGCGCGATAGACGGCGTAGGCGTCAAGGCCGGGAGCCTCGCACCAGGCGTCGTAGGCATCGTTGGCCTCGGCGCGCGCGGCGCTCCACAGCACGAAGACCTCTTCGATCAGACCGAACACTTCGCGGGAGCCGCTGCCCGCGAGGCGAGTGGTCTAAACCTCTTCGTCCTCGTCGATTTCGGAGCTTCCGCGAAAGCGCGCCCACAGCAACGCGCCGATCATCGCGGCGACCGGCGCCAGGTACAGCAGCTGGGCGAGCCAGTGGCCGGGATGCGCGAACAGGGGCGTCATGCGTTCAGCGCCGCCGACAACAGCCACAGCCCGAGGCAGGTGAACGCCACCATCAGGATCAGCATGACAACTTGCGAGCGGGTGGCGGCCCGGGCGGAGCCGTAGAGCTCGAGCGCGCGATCGTGCGCGAGGACGAGCGCGGCGACGTGGCCGACGACGAGCGCGCCGACCTGCACGTACCAGATGCCGGTGGCGCTCACGACGCCGTAGTCGATGTCGCGCTCGGCGGCGCCCAACCAGTTCGAGCCGTCCCCGAGCGGGTCGCTGAGCAGCCGCCACAGGTCCTGGCCGTTGTAGGCCAGCAGCGAGAAGTAGTGCGCGACGAGGTAGCCGGCGGCGATCGGGATCAGGGTGTGCGCGAACGCCAGCGACAGCTCCCGCCGCGTCTTGCCCGCGGGTGTCGTCATCCCGCGCATGCCGAGGAAGTAGATGAGCCCGACGATCGCGCACGCGCCGGCGAGGCCGAGCACGAACGCGAGCTCCAGCGAGAGCCCGATCGGGACGCCGAGGTCGCGGAAGAACGTCTGCAGGTCCTTGGCGATGCCGTTGAACAGCGCGCCCTCCTTGGCGCCGTCGAACGCGGTCGAGCCGACGGCGACGACGGCCAGCGCGGCCGTGCCCACGACCGGGGTCAGGCGGGCCGTGGCGGTGGTGGGCACGCGCAGCCGTCCTTCCCCGACCGGCGCGAGCGTGCCGATCAGCCCGAACAGCACGCCGAACGCGTCCGCGTTGCGCACCCACGGCTCCACGCCGTAGAGGCTCATACCGACCAGCATCACGACGAGGTAGACGAGCATCAGGATCGCGAGGAAGCCGGGCTGTGTGCCGCGCGCCCAGGCCAGCTCGCAGATGGCGAACGCGAACAGCCACACCGCCGCCGGGATCCGTCCCACCCGCGCCGGGTACTCGAGCGGCTCCGGCAGCGCGCCGAAGCGCGCCGTGATCCACCCCGTGAGGCGTCCGAGCGCCCGCCACGGGTTGAACAGGCGGAAGACGTCCCCGAACAGCAGCGACAGGAACGGGATGCCGACCCAGAAGCCGACGTAGACCGCGGTCGGCGCCAAGTTCTGGCTCTGCGTGTCGGTGCCGAACAGGCCGGCGTAGACGGCGAGGAAGAAGACGAAGACACCGATGGCGCCGCACACGACCTCGACCGGGCGCGGAATCCGCGGCAGCGGACGGCCCGTCCGGGCCTGCAGCTGCGGCTTGGACCAGCCGAGCGCGAGCGCGACGAACGACACCACCAGCACGCCGGAAGCGGCGGCCGCGAACAACGTCTCGGGAATCGGGAGATCGGCGCGGCCGACGATCCCGTGCGCGAACAGGAGCACGCGCCGAGTCTAGGAACGGCAACGGCCCCACGCCGAAACGTAGGGCCGCTGGTCAAGGTCGGATGATCGGGGTGGGGCGGAGGGGATCTCCGCCTCTACTTCAGTGTTACTTGGAGCACTTGATGTCGAAGGAGTCCTTCGCGGACGGCTTCGCCGGCGGGTTCGGGTTGCCGACGTAGGCCACCTCGACGCCGATGGTGTGCTTGCCGCCGCTGCAGCCCACGGCCGAGATGAGCGAGTTCTTGCCCTTCTTGGCCTTGATCGTGGCCGCGATCTCGTTCAGCGCCGAGAACACGCCCGTGACCGGCTGCTGCAGGTCCGGCGTGATCTCGATCGTCATCGACTGGCCCTTGATCTTGCCGTGCAGGATCGTGTTGGCCGAGCCGGAGAGCAGGAACAGGATCTCGTTCTTGCCGACGTACGGCTGGATCTGGAAGTTCAGCGGCGCGGGCGTCGCGGAGAACGGGTTCAGGTTCGCGCTGGCGGAGCCCTTACCGGCCTTGGAGGAGCTGCACTGCGACGGGTCGTCGATCAGCGCCTGATCGGTCTCCGGATCGCACTCGTTGAGGCCCTTGGTGGAGACCTTGATGGTCTTCGGGAACGTGATCTTGATCGACTTCGCGGTCGTCTTGGCTTCCGCGTTGTTCTTGACGTCCAGCTTGAAGGTCACGGCCTTCGGCTTGGACTTCGTTCCGGCCTTGGACGGCGAGCCGCTACCAGTGGCCTCGATGCTGGGGTCAGGGAGCTGCGCGTAGGCAACGCCGGCGGTACCCAGGGCAAGCGTCGCCACGCTGGCGACGAAGAAGGACTTTCGCAACTGCGGACTCTCCTCGTTTGAGACGGTGTTTCTTGGCAGGACGGGCGCGGGGTGGGGCGCACCGCACCGCAGACTTACCAACAACACGTCAAAAACTAAAAGGTTTCGCTGCTACGGTCGCCGGTTCGGAATGCGTGCCGCCGACGAGAGCATCACCCCGCCCCCGTTCCCGCGCAACCTGCCGTGGTGCAACGTCGCGATGCTCAAGATGCACGAGCAGCGCGGGAAGGTCGTCCTGGTCGAGTTCTGGGACTTCTGCCGGGTCAACAACCTGCGCACGCTCCCGTACCTGAAGGTCTGGCACGAGCGCTACGCGGAGGCCGGCCTGCGGATCATCGGCGTCCACACCGGCGGCTTTCCGCCCGCCCGCGAGGACGACAACGTCCGGCGCGCGGTCGAGCGGCTCGAGATCCCCTGGCCGGTGCTGATCGACACCAACCTGGACGTCTGGGACCTGTACGGCAACGAGGGCTGGCCCGCCCGCTACCTGTGGACGCCCGAGCACAAGCTGTTCTCGATGCACTACGGCGAGGGCGCCTACGCGGAGACCGAGCGCGAGATCCAGGAGCTGCTCGGCATCGAGCGCGACGTGGTGGAGCCGCTGCGTCCCGAGGACGCTGAGGACGCGCTGATCGCGCCGCAGACCGCCGACCAGCCCGGCGCCTACTCCGGCCCGTACGAGGCCGGCGGCGTGTGGGCGGTCGTGGACGGTGTCGGCGCGATCCGCGTCAACGGCGAGGTGTTCGACATCTTCGAGCCCGGCGCGATCGAGGTCGTCCACCACGAGCGCCACACGCGCGGCGAGCTGCAGTTCGAGGTCACCGAGGGCGTGGTCGTCCACGCCACCTGCTTCACGCCGGGTCTCGTGGCCTGAGCTCCTCGTGGCCGCGGTCGCCGAGCAGGCGCAGCAGCCGCGGTGGCCCGTCCGAGTCCACGAGGACCGCGGTTCCCGGCCAGTAGGGGGAGCCGTTGGGCTCGGGCGTGAGGAAGTGCGGCTGGTAGACCCACGAGCCGGTGTTGTGGATGCGCGTGCCGTTGACCTGCCACTCCGCCGGATCGTCGGTCGGCCACGGCCCCGAGCGGTGTGAGTGCCCCCAGATGACGTGTCGCGCCGGAATCTGCAACCGGCGGATCACCTCGCTGATGCCGTGCAAGTACCCCCGGCGCAGAGCGGTCGGTGACAGGCCGGGCTGCAGCGGGCCGAGCCCGATCGCGTTGAGCGAGGCCACGGCGCCGCGGTACCCCGCGCGCAGCGCGAGTGAACGCGGCGTGCGCTCGGCCGTGAGCGCCTTGTAGGAGCGCGAGGACGCGCCGCCTCCGTGCGAGACGAGCGAGCGTTCCGTGCGCTGGGTGAGCGCGTACAGCCATGCGTACAGCGGCGAGAGCACGGATTCGTAGTCGTCGGCCGTCGCGTGCGGGCTCGGCAGCGGCGTGACCCACCGCGCCATCGCGCCGACCAGCACCCGCTCGAAGGTCGGGACGGTTGCGTGCGCGTCGGCATAGTGGCCGTGGAAGGCGTAGACGTCGTCGCGGAGCCACAGCCCCGGATAGGCGAAGCGCAGCCGTGCGGGCCGCGCGGCCTCCGCCAGGGCGCTCGCCAGCGGCCCGTGCGCGTCGAAGCGTTGCTCGAGGCCGAGGAAGCCGGGCGCCTCCGTCTGCAGGCGCGAGTCGATCCAGCCCGCGGCCAGCCCGTGATCGTGGTTGCCGGAGAGCAGGATGAACTCCTTGTCGGGCCCGAGCCGGCTGCCGACTGCCGCGAAGAACGGCGCGGCCCCGTCGACCGCGTCGCGGTGCGCGGCCTCGCGCAGCTCCAAGCCGTCGCCGAGGATGACGAAGCGGTCGACGCGGTCGAGCGCGTCCAACAGGGGCTCTTGCAGATCGGGGCGGCGCAGCAGGTCGCGGGCGCGGTGACCGATGTGCAGATCCGAGACGACGAGAGTCTTCATCCGCGCACTAGTGTGCCCGCACATGGCTCCGTTGGACGGGATCCTCGTCGCCGACTTCTCGCGCGTGCTCGCCGGACCGCTCGCGGCGATGCTGCTCGGGGACCTCGGCGCGGACGTGATCAAGGTCGAGCGGCCCGACGGCGGTGACGACACGCGCGCCTGGGGTCCACCCTGGCGCGACGGCGTCTCGACGTACTACCTGGGCCTGAACCGCAACAAGCGCTCGATCGCGCTCGACCTCAAGGATCCGGCCGACGTGGCGCTCGCGCGCACGCTGGCCGGGCGCGCGGACGTGCTGATCGAGTCGTTCCGGCCCGGGCTGATCGAGGAGCTGGGCCTCGGGCTCGGCGCGCTGCGGGAAGCCAACCCGCGCCTGGTCACCTGCTCGGTGACCGCGTTCGGCAGCGGCCCGGAGGCGGCGGGCTTGCCGGGCTACGACTTCCTGCTGCAGGCCATGGGCGGGCTGATGTCCGTGACGGGCGAGCCGGACGGACAGCCGCTGAAGGCGGGGACGGCGGTCGTCGACCTCGTGTGCGGGCTGCTCGCGGCGAACGGCATCCAGGCGGCGCTCGTCGAACGCGCATCGACCGGGCGCGGCCGCCACGTCGAGGTCTCGCTGATGGACTCCGCGCTGACCTGCCTGCTCAACCAGGGCACGGCCTGGGTCGCGGCGGGCGTGACCGGCCGCCGGCGCGGCAACCGCCACCCGAGCATCGTGCCCTACGAGACGTACGCGACCGCCGACCGGCCGCTCGCGATCGCGGTCGGCAACGAGCGGATCTTCGTGCGGCTGTGCGAGGCGCTCGGCCTGCCGGAGCTGCCGTCGGATGGGCGCTTCAGCTCCAACGAAGCGCGCGTCGCTCACGCCGACGAGCTGATGGACGCGTTCGAGGCCGTGCTGCGCGAGCAGCCGGCGGAGCACTGGCTCGCCGTCCTGCGCGAGGCGAAGGTCCCCGCCGGGCCGATCAACGGTGTCGACGAGGCCTTCGCCCTCGCGTCCGAGCTCGGCATGGAGCCCGTCGAGGAGATCGATGGGCTCCCGCTCGTGCGCCCGCCGCTGCGGCTGGACGGCGAGCGGCCGGAGATCCGCCGTGGCCCGCCCGCCTTGGACGAGCACGGCGACGATCTCCGGCGGGAAATAGCCCGGTGGGGCTGCCGCCCCCCCGAGCCCCCCCCGCTCTAGCGGATAGACAGCCGCAGCAGCGGCGGGTCGTGGTCCGACAGCTGCTCGTCGTCGAACTCGGCGTTGATGTGCACGGCGTCGAACTCGGGCTTGAACAGCAGCAGCGGCGGGCTCACCAGGATGTGGTCCAGGACCTGCCCGTTGCCCTGGAAGATGTAGCTGTAGCGCTCGCGCTGGGGCACGAAGTTCCACAGATCGACGAGCTCGTAGCCGCGCTCGTCGGTGCCGCGCTGCAGGATCCGCACCGACTCCGAGAACTCGAAGTCGTTGAGGTCACCGGCCACCACCACGCGCGCGAACGGGTCGGCCCGCTGCAGGCTCCGCACCCACGCGTTGACGACGTCCGCCTGCTGGCGGCGCTGGATCTCGCTTGGCCGGTAGGGCTCCTGGAAGCGCCCGAACAGCGGCGCGTCCCCGCCCTTGGAGGCGAAGTGGTTGGCGACCACGAACAGCGGCCGGCCGCGGTAGCGGAACTCGCCCGCGAGCGGCTTGCGGCTGTTGGTGAAGGCCGGGTTGGTCGGATCGATGCGGCCCGGGCTGAACGTCAGCTGCGCGCCGGGCTGCGCCGTGTTCTCGGTCGTGCCGGTGGTCGACGTGCCGCCCGGCCGGTCGACGAACTCGACCCTGCGCGGGTTGAACAGGAAGCCGACGCGGATGTTCGCGTTCGGCGCGCCGCCGTCGGCGTTGTGCACGGGGTCGATCTGCCGGTACTCATAGGCCGGGCCACCCGCCGCGCGGATCGCGGCGACGAGCGCCTGCCACGTCGGATCCCCGGCCGGTCCGAGCGGGCCCTCACCGTCCAGGTCCTGCACCTCGCTGAGCGTGAGGATGTCCGGCGAGCGCAGGTTGTCGATGATCTGGCGTGCGATCGCGGGCATCCGCTCGAGGTCGTTGACCGCGTCCAGGTTCTCGACGTTGTAGGAGGCGATCGAGAGCTCGTCGCGGCCGGCCGGCTTGGCCACCTCCGGCTTGAGGTCGCCGCGTCGGAAGGTCGGCGGCTCGGTCACGAGGAACTTGAAGTTGCCGAACGAGTAGTCCACGACGGCCGTGATGTCCTCGAAGCGGTCGCCGACCTGGGCGTTGGGCAGCGGGTCGAGGTCGTTGTCGCGCGTGACCGGATCGTTGAGGATGATCCGCTCGGGGTTGAAGTCGCCGAAGCGGTACTCGCGCGGCGCGAACCGGTCGTACGCCCGCACCGGCAGCACGCCGCGCTTCGAGAGGTCCGACGGTTCGGTCACGACCGCGATCTCGGCGTTCTCGTTGGCCGCGCCGGCGCTGAAGACGTTCGTCGGCTCGGTCACGTAGCCGCGGCGGACCTCGGTCAGCATCCCCTCCAGCGACTCGTAGAAATCGATGCCGTCCTGCTCGGGATCGAAGCGCGAGCCCGGCTCTTCGACGTTGCCGGTGATCAGCGGCGGCTCGTCGGCCTGCGGGTCGGGCGTGTCATTGTCGATGACGGCCTCGGGCGGGACGCGGCCGCCGCGACCGACGAGCGTCGGGCGGATCGTGCCGGTGCCCGAAGCCGTGACCGTCGCGCGGTCGATCTCGGTGATCGTGAGGTTCGCGTAGGCGGAGGCGCCGAAGTCGCCGTTCGGGAAGTCCGGGGCGGCGCAGGACGGCGTGCAGCTCGGGCGGAACTCGGTCACGCGGCCGGAGACGGAGACCTTCGCGCCCGGCTGCGCGGCCGCGGGCAGCGCGGAGCCGGTGAAGACGAAGATGCCCTCGGACGTCTTGGGGTCGCGATCGGGCCGCGGGTCCTGGATGTAGAAGCCGTTGAAGCGACGGGCGGTGACGATGCCCTCCACGCCCGCGACAAGGGTGTTGCGGTACGGGGACAGGTGCGCCGCGCCCTGGATGTCGTGGATGCGCAGGCCTTCCTGGCCCGTCGTGGTGAACGTGGCGCTGTAGTCGGCGCCGCCGTAGCCGTCCCCCTCCACGCGCAGCACGCACGTCGCGCCCGCGGGCAGGTCGGCCTGCGGGTCGAGCACGTACACCGTGTCGCTCTCACCCGTGACCGTGACCGCCACGGCGGTGTCGTCGCAGGTGAGGCTGACCGTGTTCGCGGCCGGCTCGACCGGCTCGGAGAAGGTGACGCGCAGGTTGGCGCCGCGCGCGACGTTGTTGGCGTTGTCGGCGGGCTCGGAGCTCTCGACCTCCGGAACCGGGTCGCCGCCACCGCCGCGGTTCTGCGGATCTCCGGCCTTCGGCCCCTGGAAGTCGGCGGCGTTGTCGTTCGTGTCCGCGGTGCCGCCGGTGCGCTCGAACGCGCTGTCGGTACTCGTGGTCGGCGTGGTGATGCCGGTGCCCTCGCGGCACGGGCTCTGCGGTGCGCCGACTCCGTCAACGGTCGTTGACCCGGTGACGAGCCGGATGCCCGCGAAGTTGGTGCTGGAGAAGTCGGTGAAGCCCGTGCCGTAGATCTGGTCGGGCGCGACGGTCCCCGAGTAGCCGCCGGTCGCGTCGTTGGCGAACAGGTACGACTGGTTCGGTGCGAGCGTGACGCCCCCGGGCACGGTGGCGCGCGTGCTCGCGTTGCCCGGCGTTCCCGAGGCGCAGCCCTGCAGCAGCCAGCCCGAGATGTCCACGGGCGCGGCCGAGCGGTTGCGAAGCTCGACGAACTCGTCGTTGCCACCGGCGGGCCCGCGCGTGCGGAACTCGGAGATGACGACGGTCTCGGAGCCGGCCTGTGCTGCGGCAGCCTCAGCTCCGACGGCGGTCGCGGTGAGCGCTATGAGCGCGATTCCGGCGATTCGGCGCATGCCGGGACCGTACCCCGAGGCCGCACCTTCCCGTTACGCGGGTGTGACGGGGACGACGTGCGTGATGACCGCGCCGTCGTCCAGGAACGCGTGCACGAGCACCGACGGCGGCTCCTCGCGTGAGGTCACCATGCCGGTCGCGTCGAAGTCCGACACGGCCTGGATGTGCGTGCCCGCGCAGGTTACGACCGAGCAGCCGCCGAGCGTCGCCGTCGCGGCGAGATGCACGTGGCCGGCGACGACGCGCACCACCTGCGGGTTGCGCCGCAGCAGGCCGGCGAGCGCCTCCGTCTGCTCGCGCGGCAGCGCGATCTCGTCCAGCCAGGCCAGGCCCATCGCGACCGGCGGATGGTGCATGGCGATGATCGTCGGCGTGCCCGGCTCCAGCTGGCTCTCGATCCAGTCCACGTCGAGCGAGCCGTCGTCGCGCCCTGGCACCGACGTGTCGCACACGACCAGCCGCACGGGCTCGACCTCGGCCACGTACTGCTGACGCTCCTCGAAGCGGTCGTGGTTGCCGGCGGTGCGGTACACCGGCGCCTGGATCGGCGCCAGCGCCCGGACGGCGGCTTCGTACTCCTCCGGTGCGCCGGTGTCGGCGATGTCGCCCGTGAGCAGTACGGCGGCCGGGTTCAGCGCCGCGACACGCGCCGCCGCGCGCTCCAGGCCGCGCACCGACGCTTCGTCGTCGAGCCGGAGGTGAGGGTCGCTGAGCTGGGCGATGAGGTGGGGCACGCCGGAGACGCTAGCAACTCGGGTTGACAGATCGCCGTTAGTCAACTACGGTTGCTTCCGTGATGATCGACCTTGCCACGCCTGAGGACCCGGCGGACGGCCTCGCCGCCGTGGTCGCGCTGCGGCGCCTCGCCGAGCAGTTGGAGGCCGCGGAGGTCGAGCGCGCGATGCGCACGGGCTGGAGCTGGCCCGAGGTCGCGGAGGCGCTCGGCGTCACGCGCCAGGCCGTGCACAAGAAGCACGCCAAGCGGCTGATCGCCGCCGGCGTCGAGCTGAGGAGACGTTGACGTGTTCAATCGCTTCACGAAGGACGCGCGGGTGATCGTGCGCGACGCGGTCGAGATCGCACACGAGCTCGGGGCGACGAGCGTCGAGGCCGAGCACCTGCTGTTCGCCGCCGCGCGCCAGCGCGACCCCGTGGCCGAGACGCTGCGCTGGCACGGCCTCGACGAGGACGGCCTGCGGCACGCCCTGGACCTCGAGCGCGAGCGCAGCCTCGCCGCGGTCGGCATCAGCGCCGCGCGGCCCGCCTTCGCCCCGCACGTGAGCAAGCCCGACTTCGCGCACTCCTCGAAGGCCGCGCTCGAGGGCGCGTTGCGGGCGGCGGCGGAGCGCAAGGACACCCGCATCGGGACCGGGCACGTCGTCCTCGGCGTCCTGCGGGCGCGGCGCGGGACGGTCCCGCGCGCGCTGGGGCTCGTGGACATCGACCAGGAGGAGCTGGCTACGGCGATCAGCGCGGTGACGTAGGGGTCGCCGGAGGTCCGGACGCCAGCTGGCGTCACGGTCGCCGGGCGCGTGGGTTGAGAGCCTGGAGGCATGAACTCGAACCCCTCCGGCGGCCGCCTCGCGGCCCTCGTCACCGGCGGTGTCCTCGCCTCGCTCGCGGTCGTGCTGCTCGCGGTGGGCGCGAGCTTCGCCTGGCTCGACGATCGCAAGGACGCCGACGGCTACTACATGACCGACAGCGAGCGCTTCTCGACCTCGACGTACGCGCTGGCGACCGAGAACTTCGACGTCGACCACGACCTTCCGGGCGTCGTGTCCGGCACGGTGCGCTTCGACGTGCGCCCGAACGGCGGCAAGCCGGTGTTCGTCGGCATCGCGCGCTCGCGCGACGTCAAGGACTACCTCGCCGCGAGCGCCCACGCGACGCTCACCGACGTCGAGGTCGACCCGTTCGCCGCGGACTACCGCATGAGCGACGGCAACGCGCGGCCGGCGGCTCCGGCCGGGCGCGACATCTGGGTCGCGCAGGCGCAGGGCAGCGGCCCGCAGCGGCTGGACTGGGACGTCGAGGGCGGCGACTGGTCGGTGGTGGTGATGAACGCGGACGGCTCACCCGCGGTCGACGCCGGCGTGGCCGTCGGCAGCGACGTCCCGCTCGTCGGCACGCTGAAGCTGACCGCGCTGATCAGCGGCGTGGTGCTCCTGGTGGGCGGGGCGGGCCTGATGGTCGGCGGCGCGCTGGCGCCGCGCCGGCGCTCCCCGCTAGCGGTTTGACTTGTGCATGCGGCGCGCGACCGGGATCGTCAGCACGATCAGCACCACGAGCGCGCCGCCCGCCACCCAGACCAGCGGGTCTGAGAGCGAGAAGTCGTCCAGGGCGTGCCCGAGGTAGGTGGCGGCGGCCGTGATCGGCAGCACGCCGACGGCCGACGTCCACGTGTAGCGCCAGACCGAGACACGGGTCGCGCCTGCGATGTAGCCGACGAGGCTGAACGGCACGAACGGGATCAGGCGCGCGAGCAGCAGGGCGGCGATGCCGCCTTTGCCGATCACGCGCTCCGCGGACTCCACCCGCTCCTCTCCCGCGAGCCGGACCGCGAGCGGACGCCCGATCCAGACGCCGAGGTAGTACGCGATCAGGCCGGAAGCGGTCCACGCGGCCATCACCATCGGCAGCGCGATGCCGAACCCGTAGACCAGGCCGGCGACCGCGTTCGGGATCTCGGCCGGGAACAGCACGACGGCGTGCACGAGGATCAGCGAGACGAGCACGAGCGCGCCCCACACGCCGAGCGACTCGAGCTCGGCCTGCAGCGCGTCGACGTCGCCGTGCAGCGCATGTCCGGTGGCGACACGCAACGGCTCGATGGCCAGCACCAACACTGCCGCGATGGCGATCGCGGCCAGGGTCGGCAGGAGCGTGCGCAAGGGCCGAGGCTAGGCTTCGGCGGCGGCCGTCATGGCCTGCCGGATCTGCTTCGGCAGCATGAAGCGCACGTCCTCGCGCAGGACCTCGAACTCCCGCACGTCCTCGGTGCCGCGCTCGCGGAAGAACGCGACGAGGTCGTTGACCAACGTCTCCGGGACGCTGGCGCCGGAGGACACGCCGACGACCTTCGCGTCGGTGAGCCACTCCTCCTCGATCTGATCCGCGTTGTCGATCAGGTACGCGGGCGTGCCGAGGTCACGCGCCACGTCCACGAGGCGGTTCGAGTTCGAGGAGTTCTTGGAGCCGATCACCAGGACGAGATCGCACTGGTCGGCCATCTGGCGGACGGCGGCCTGACGGTTGGTCGTGGCGTAGCAGATGTCGTCCGTGCGCGGACCCGTGATGTGCGGGAACTTCTCGCGCAGTCGGGCGATGATGCCGCGCGTCTCGTCCACCGACAGCGTCGTCTGGTTGATGTAGGCGAGCTTGTGCTCGTCCTCGACCTCGAGCGTGTCCACGTCCGCTTCGGTCTCGATCAGGACGATGCGGTCGGGCGCCTCGCCCATCGTGCCCTCGACCTCCTCGTGGCCGGCGTGGCCGATGAGGACGATCGTGTAGCCCTCGGCCGCGAACTTGATCGCCTCGCGGTGGACCTTGGTCACCAGCGGGCAGGTCGCGTCGATGGTCTGCAGGTTGCGGCGCTCGGCGTCCGCGTGGACGGCCGGCGACACGCCGTGGGCGGAGAAGACGGTGATCGCGCCCTCGGGGATGCTGTCGTCGAGCTCGTCGACGAAGACCGCTCCGCGCTCGCGCAGCGTCTCCACGACGTGCTTGTTGTGGACGATCTCCTTGCGCACGTAGACGGGCGCGCCGTGCAGCTCGAGCGCGCGCTCGACGGTCTGGACGGCGCGGTCGACGCCGGCGCAGTAGCCGCGCGGAGCGGCGAGCAGGAGCTGTTCCGGAGCGTGCATCTGAGGTCCCAGTCTAGGAGACTCTGACGCCATGCTCGACCCCGTATTCCGTCATGCCGAGGGTTTCTTGGCGCGTTTGGACGAACGTCCGGTCGGCGTGCCGGTGGACCCGGAGGTGCTGCGAGCCCGCCTGGCGAGCGAGTTGCCGGAGGCCGGGGAGGCTCCGGAGCGGGTGCTCGACGAGCTCGTCGCGGCCGTCGATCCGGGGTTGGTCGCGAGCGCCGGGCCCCGCTACTTCGGGTTCGTGACCGGGCAGGCGCTGCCAGCGGCGCGGGCGGCGGACATGCTCGCCGCCGTCTGGGACCAGAACGCGTTCTCCTACGTCTCCTCCCCCGCGGCCGCCGTGGTCGAGGAGGTCGCTGCGCGGTGGGTGCTGGACGTGCTCGAGCTGCCGGCGAAGGCGTCGGTCGGGTTCGTGACGGGGGCGCAGATGGCCAACGCGACGTGCCTGGCGGTGGCGCGCAACGAGGTGCTGGGCCGGCTCGGCTGGGACGTGGCGCGGGACGGGCTGATCGGCGCGCCGCCGCTGCGGGTTCTGGCGGGCGCGGAGGCGCACGCGACGATCTTCAGCGCGCTGCGGTTCATCGGGTTGGCGCCGCCGGAGCTGGTCGCGGTCGACGATCAGGGCGCGATGCTCGCGGACGCGTTGTCGCTGGACGGGCCGGCGATCGTGTGCGCGCAGGCCGGCAACGTGAACACGGGCGCGTTCGATCCGCTGGGCGAGCTGGCGGCTGCGTGCCGGGAGGCGGGCGCGTGGCTGCACGTGGACGGGGCGTTCGGGCTGTGGGCGGCGGCCTCGCCGGCGCTGCGCGGGCTCGTGGCGGGAGCTGCGGGCGCCGACTCGTGGGCGACCGACGCGCACAAGTGGCTCAACGTGCCCTACGACAGCGGGCTCGCGATCGTCGCCGACCGGGATGCCCACCGGCGGGCGATGGGGCTGTCGGCCGCATACCTGGTGGAGTCCGAGCACCGCCAGAACTACGACTTCACACCCGAGGCGTCGCGGCGGGCGCGGGGGTTCGCGGTGTACGCGGCGCTGCGGTCGCTCGGCCGAGCGGGGTTGGCGGAGTTGATCGAGCGGTGCTGCGGTCACGCCGCGCTGTTCGCGTCGCTGCTGCGCGAAGGCGGCGCCGAGGTTCTCAACGAGGTCGTGTTGAACCAGGTGCTGGTCGCCGCCTCGTCCGACGCGGTGGCGCGTGTGCAGGCCGAGGGCGTGTGCTGGCTCGGCGGCACCGTGTGGCGAGGACGGGAGGCGATGCGCATCTCGGTCAGCGGCTACGAGACCACCGAGGACGACGTGCGCCGCTCTGCCGCGTCGATCCTGCGCGCGCTGCCATAGCCGCAGCACGCCGTCGTGATGTCCCGCGGTCCCCGCGGCGGTGACGTGTCGGCAGGGACCGCTAAGCGGCGGCGATCGTGTTCGCCCGTGACGGCAGATGGCGCGCGAGCCGCCGCGCCGCCAAGGCGGCGGCGCCGCACGCCGCAACCAGGAACCCCAGGAGCAGCGCGCCGTCGTCGACGCCGACCGCCATCCCGGCGGTGGCCGGACCGACGAGGAAGCCGACCGTCCAGGCGAGCGTCGAGAGCCCGTTGTAACGACCGGCGAGGTCGGCCGGCGCGAGATCGTTGACCATCGGCGCCAAGCTGGGCGAGAGGCACGCTTCCGCGAGCCCGAACACGGCCAGCGACAGCGCGAACGCCACGGTCGCCGGCGTGGAGCCGCCGAGCTGGCCGGCGAACAGCGCGAGCGCCCACGCAAGCGCCCAGACGCCGCAGGCGACGGCGATGCCGGTCGTGCGGCGCCGGCCGCGCAGGGCACGCAGCACGAACAGCTGGACGAGCACGACCGTGATCGTGTTGGCGGCGTACGCGAAGCCGAGGGCGTCGGCGTCGAGCCCGCCGGGCCCGCTCGCGAACGCCGGGAAGGCCGAGTGCAGCTGGCCGTAGCTGAGCGTGACCAGCAGCGCCGTGAGCAGCCAGACGCGCACGAAGGTCCGGTCGCGCACGACCGCGCGATAGCTCCCCGTCCGGTGCTCGGCGACCGGCGGCGCGAGCGGGCGGACGTTGAGCAGCAGCGGGATGGCGACCAGGAACGACGCCGCGTCGGCGAGGTAGAGCGCGACGAAGCCCGGCTGTGACGAGACCAGCAGCGCGGCGATCAGCGCACCCACGCCGAGGCCGGCGTTCATCGTGGCGAACCGCAGCGAGAACGCGCTCGAGCGTTGGGCGGGCGCGACGACCCGTGCGAGCAGCGCGTCCTGCGCCGGCCACACGATGCCGGCGCCGAAGCCCACGGTGACCGCGGCGGCGAACGCGTGCCATGGCGCATCGACGAGCGTGAGCGCCGCCGCGCCGGCCGCCGCGCAGACGAGGCCGACCACCATTGCGTTGCGCGCGCCGGCGCGGTCGCTCAGCGTGCCGCCCGCCACGTTGCCGGCCACCGAGCCGGCCGCCACCGACGCGACGGCCAGGCCGGCCAGGGCCGGCGACAGCCCGCAGGCCTGGTGCAGGTAGACGAACAGGAACGGCAGCGTGAGCCCGCTGCCGACGGCGGAGATCGCGTCGGCCCCGAGCACGACCCACGCATCGCGCGGCAGTGCGGGCACGAGGGTGCGCATCACGCCGTCGCCAGCTGCGCGAGGCGGTCGCGACAGGCCGTCCGGCGCGGGTGGTCCCCCGTGACCGCGCCGTCGAGCAGCTGCAGCGCGCGCCGGTACAGCGCGCGTGCCTCGTCGACCGCACCGCGCGCGGCGATCAGCGCGGCGAGGTTCATGAGCGGCGTCGTCAGCTCGGGATGGTCGCGCCCGGCGATCCGCTCGCGCGCCGTGAGCCCTTGCCGGTAGAGCGCCTCCGCCTCGTCCAGGCGGCCCTGCGAATGCAGCACCGCGCCGAGGCTGGTCCGCGCGGTCGCGACTTCGAGGTGCTCCTCGCCGAAGGCTCGCGCGAACGTGTCCACCGCGGCCCACAGGTGGTGCTCGGCCTCCTCGAGCTGCCCCAGACCGACGAGCACACCCGCCAGCGCCGCTCGGTCCGCGGCCACGGTCGGGTGCGCGTCGCCCAGCGCTGCGCGCCGGATGGCGACCGCCCGCCGCGCATGCGGCTCGGCCGCCGCGAAGTCGCCGCGGGCGTGGCCGAGGCCCCCGAGGTTGTGCTCGACGTCCGCGACCGCGACGTCCGCGGACCCGCGCTCGGCCTCGATGATCGCGAGCGCCCGGGCGTAGTGAGCCGCGGCGTCGTCGAAGCGGCCGTCGTACTTGCCGACCATGCCGAGGTCGTTGTGGAGGCTCGCGCAGTCGAGATCGGCCGCGCCGAGGGTGCGCTCGGCGTCGGCGAGCGTGTCCCGGAACACCGCACGCGCACGCTCGTAGTCGCCGAGCGCCAGGTGGGCCTGTCGGAGGCGCTAACCGGCCTCCACTCGGCCCCGCCCGGGCGGGGGGCGGGCCGGGGCGGCCGCCGCGGCCGTGGCCAGCGCCGCCTCGAGGCGGCCGGCGACGGCGTGCGCGCGTGACTCGAGCACGAGAGCGTGGCTGTCGCCGACCGCGGTCATCGGCTAGGCCGCGACGAGCGGCTCGGCGTGGTTGACGGACGAGCCAGCGGCGACGAGCGGCTCCGCGTGGTTGATCGACGAGCCCGCGGCCACGAGCGGCTCCGCGTGATTGATCGACGAGCCCGCGGCGACGAGCGGCTCCGCGTGGTTGACCTGCAGGCCGGCGAGCAGCTCGATGTGGGTCAGAGAGAGGTTCATGCGTGACTCCTTGTCTGCGTAGGTTGCGATGACCGCGACAGTACGGACCGGCGGGTCCGCCTCACAACGGGGGCGCCCCTTGGATCAACCCGAGTGTTTTGACCCAGGGATTACGCTCTGCGCTTGCCAGTGACCCGCAGAGAGCCAGGCGCGTTGGTGGAACGCGAGTCCGAGCTCGCCACCCTCGCCGCGATGGCGGGTGACGCCGGTCGCGGCGAGGGGCGGCTCGTGGTCGTCGAGGGCCCGCCCGGGATCGGCAAGACCCGACTGCTGCGACACGCACGGGCCGCGGCCGCCGGTGACGGCGCCCGCGTGTTCGCCGCGCGCGGCACCGAGCTCGAGGCCCACGCCGCCTTCGGCGTGGTCCGCCAGCTGTTCGAACCGCTCGTATTCGCCACCGCCGAGGCCGAGCGCACGGAGCTGTTCGCCGGCGCCGGTGCGCTCGCCCGTGCCGTGCTGGGCGCGGGTGACCTGCAGGAGCTGGACGCGCGCGGCGCCGACCGCTACTCGCAGATCAACGGCCTGTTCTGGTTCGTCAGCAGCCTGGCGAGGGCGCAGCCGCTCGTGATCGTCGTCGACGACGTGCAGTGGGCGGACACTCCCTCGGCCGAGTTCCTGGGCTTTCTCGCCCACCGGATCGAAGGCCTGCCCGTGCTGTTGGCCGTGGCGACCCGGCCGGTGGCGGAGGCGCCCGGGCACATCTCCGCGACGCTGCTGACCGAGCCGGGGGCCACCGTCCTGCGGCCGGCGCCGCTCAGCCGCGACTCGGTCGAGACGCTCGTGCGCGACGCCGCTGGCGCTGACGCCGACGAGGACTTCGCGCTCGCCTGCCTGGAGGCGACGCGCGGCAATCCGTTCCTGCTCTCGGAGCTGCTGCGCGAGGTGAGCGCGCGCCGGCTGGCCCCCGACCGCCCAGGCCGCGCGCCGCATCGGCTCGCTCGCCCCGGGCGGCGTCTCCACGGCGATCGAGCTGCGCCTCGCGGGCATGCCGGACGGCGCGCGGCCGCTGGCCGAGGCCGTCGCAATCCTCGGTGAGGGCGCCGGCGCCGGACTGGCCGCGCGGCTGGCCGGCCTCGATCACGGAGCGATGGGCGCGGCCGAGGAGGCGCTCGTGCGTGCGGGGATCCTCGAAGGGGACTCCGGGCTCACCTTCACGCATCCGCTCGTGCGCACCACAGTTCTGGCCGGGATGTCGGCTTCGCGCCGTGAACGCCACCACGCCGCCGCCTACGCGGTGCTCGCCGAGCGTGGCGCGCACCCGGAGGAGCTGGCCACGCACGCGCTGCACATCGAGCCCGCGCGTGACCCGGAGCGGGTCGCCATCCTGCGCGCGGCCGCAGAGCGCGCACGGGTGCTCGGCGCACCGGCGACCGCCGCCGCCTACCTGCGCCGCGCGCTGGCCGAGCCGCCTCCGCCCGAGCTGCGCTGCGAGGTCCTGACCGAGCTCGGCCACGCGGAGGCCCGCGCCGGGCTCGGGGAGGCGACCGAGCACCTGCGGATCGCCGTCGCGGAGGCGTCCGCGCCCGCCGCGCGCGCCCGCGCCGCGCTCGAGCTGGCCCGCGCGCTGAAGTTCGGCGGCGACGCCGTGCGCGCCGTCGACGTGCTGGAAGCGGTGCCGCCCGCGCTCGACGACCCGGAGCTGCGCGAGCTTGTCGAGTTGGAGCTGATCGGCCTCGCCTACATCAGCCGCGGCGCGCGTGAGCGGCTCGCGGGGCGAATCGCCGGGCTCCGGGATCCCGGCCACGCCCCGCAGACGCGGCTGGAGGCGTTCCTCCTCGCGGGCATGGCCTTCGACGCCGGTGCCGGCGGCCTGCGCCCGGCCGCCGAGACCGCCGGCCTCGCCGTCCGCTCGGTCGCGGGCGACCTGATGCCCGTCGATGCGCGAGAGGGCGGCTACGGCATGTTGGTCGCGGGCGTGGCCGCGATGTGGGCGGATCGCCTGGATGACGCGAGCCGCATCAACGCCCGCATGCTCGACGAGGCGCGCCGCCGCGGCTCGGTGATCCTGCGCGTCAGCGCCGCGTCGATGCAGGCGCTGGTGAACTGGCGTCGCGGGCGGATCTCGGACGCCGACGCGGACAGCGCGCTCGCACTGGAGCTCGCGCGTGACGCGCACGGCGCGGATGCCCTGGTGCCGGCCGCGCGGGCGGTGAAGGCGTTGATCGCGCTCGCCCGCGACACCGGGCGCGACGAGCTGGCCCGGATCGAGGCCGAGACGCTCGACGGCGACTCGGATCCGGACGCGCTGCCGTACCACCTGCTGCTGCACGCCCGCGGGTTGCTGCGCCTGGCGCAGGGCGCGCACGAGCCGGGCACCGAGGACCTGCTCGAGTGCGGACGCATCAGCCTGGCGTGGGGCGCGGGCAACCCGAGCGTGGTGCCGTGGCGGTCGGACGCCGCGCTCGCCCTCGCGCGGGCCGGGGCCCGCCGGCGCGCGGCACGCCTCGCCGCCGAGGAGCTCGAGCTGGCGGAGCGGTTCGGCACCCCGCGCGCGATCGGTGTCGCCCAGCGCGCGGTCGCGCTCGTCGCCGACGACGACAGCACGCTGCCCGGCCTCGAACGCGCCGTCGCGACGCTCACCGACTCGCCCGCGCTGCTCGAACTCGCGACGGCCACGACCGACCTGGCCCACGCGCAGCGCCGCGCGGGGCAGAAGACCGGCGCGCGGGAGACGGCCGCGCTCGCCCAGGAGCTGGCCGTCCGCGCCGGGGCGACCGCGCTGGCCCGCCGCGCCCGCGAGGAGGCGCTGGCCTCCGGCGCACGCCCTCGGCGGGTCGCCCGCAGCGGCGTCGGCTCGCTCACCCCGAGCGAGCTGCGGGTGGCCCAGCGCGCCGCTGAAGGCCACTCGAACCGCGAGATCGCCGAGGACCTGTTCGTGACCGTCAAGACGGTCGAGATGCACCTGGCGAAGGCGTACGCGAAGCTCGGCATCCGCTCCCGCACCGAGCTCGCGGACGCACTCGCCGAGACGGCCATGACCGCGAGGTGAGTAACAGGACGTTGACGACCTGATGCTCGATTTCCGGGAGAAGTTCGCGGGTGAAACCTCTCTCCAGAACCCTAGCCGCGGCAGTGACCGTCGCGGTCCTGGCGGTGCCGTCGTCCGCGGCCGCCGCCGGGCTGGCGCTCACGGATGACACGGAGCGCATCGGTCCGGGCGTCACCCTCCGCCACCTCGTCACGCTGTCGGAGATCGGCTGGACCGACGCGCAGATCCTCGAGGTCGACCTGCACCAGAGCGCCGTCCGCACCGACCTCCTGACCGCCGGCCCGGTCGCCCGCGGCTCCGCCCTCAGCGCGCAGGTCCGTGAGGCGGGCGCGGTCGCCGGCGTCAACGGCGACTTCTTCGACATCAACAACTCCAACGCGGCGATCGGCCCGGAGATCCTGAGCGGCGCCGTCCGCAAGTCCGGCATCGGCCGCTCCCTGGTCGCGGGCGTGAGCACCGACCGCCTCGGCCGGCTCGCCAACTTGACGCTTCAGGCCAGCGCGACGCTTCCCTCCGGCACGCGTGCCGTCCGCTCGCTCAACGACCCGACCGACGTCGGCGCGAACAACCTCGCGGCGTACACGCCGCTGTGGGGCACCTACTCGCGCATGCGCGGCGTCCAGGGCTCGACCAACGTCGCCGAGGTCATCGTCACCGACGGCAAGGTCGCGTCGATCAACCCGACGACCGCCGGCGCGGGTGAGCTGCCCGCGAACTCGTTCGCGCTCGTCGGCCGGGAAGCCGGCGCCGAGGCCATCCGCGCGCTCCAGGTGGGCGACGCCGTCAGCCTCGCCTACGACCTCAAGAGCGACATCGCCGACCAGCTGACGTTCGCCGTCGGCGGCAACGTCGTCCTGGTCCAGAACGGCATCCCGCAGCCGGCCGCCGGTGGCGAGCAGGCGCCCCGCACGGCGATCGGCTTCAAGAACGGCGGCAAGACGCTGATGCTGGTCACCGCCGACGGCCGCCAGTCGCTGGTCGCCGGCCCGACCGTCCGCCAGACCGCGGAGCTGATGGCCGACCTGGGCGCCGAGACCGCGCTCAACCTCGACGGCGGCGGCTCGACCACGATGGTCGCCCGCCCGCTCGGCAACCCGCTGGCGACGGTCCGCAACACGCCCTCCGACGGCAGCGAGCGCGCCGACCCGAACGGCGTCGGCGTCTTCGTCGCGCCCGGCGACGGCACGCTGCACGACCTCGTCATCGCGCCCGCCGACGCGCGCGTGTTCCCCGGCATGCGCCGCACGTTCACGGCCGCCGGCCTCGACGACCACGACACGCCCGTCCCCACGGGTGAGCTCACCTGGACGGGCGCCAGCAACGTCTTCACCGCCCCGAACGAGCCCGGCACGGTCACGGTCACGGCCAAGTCCGGCAGCGTCGAGGCGAGCACCGACGTGCGCGTCCTCGGCAAGCCGGTCGAGCTCGAGCCGAGCGCCCTGCGCCTCAGCTACGCCGACCCGGGCGCCGCCACCTCGACGGTCCGCATCAACGGCCGCGACGCGGACGGCTTCACCACCGGCATCGATCCCGCCGACCTCACGCTCGAGTACGACAACACGGTGCTCGAGGTCACGCCGGTCAACGGCGGCCTGCGCGTGGACCCGATCGCCGACGGCGCCACGATCCTCACCGTCAAGGCCGCGGGCCTGACCGCGCGCATCCCGGTCACGGTCGGCGCCCAGCGCGTGCTGGTCGACGGCTTCGACACGCCGAACGTCTGGAACTACCGCCACGACCGCGCCGCCGGCGGCAGCGCGACGATCGTGGACGAGGGGCGCACCGGCAAGGGCATGAAGATCACCTACGACTTCACCCAGGCGACCGCGACCCGCTCCGCCGGCGCCGTTCTGCGCACGCAGCGCGTGCTCGCCGGCCAGCCGCTGCGCGCGTCCGTGTGGGTCAAGGGCGACGGCAACGGCCAGTGGGTGACGATCTCGCTGCGCGACGCCGCCAACAAGGTCCTCGACCTGCGCCCGGGCTACGCCACCGGCACCGAGTGGACGAAGTTCTCCGTCAACCTCCCGGCGACCGGGGTCGAGTACCCGGTGCGCGTGGACAACGTCCGCCTGATCGAGACGTCCGCGGCCAAGCAGTACAAGGGCTCGTTCATCCTCGACGACCTCGAGGTGGAGGTCCCGGCGGAGATCGCCACGCCGGCCGCGGAAGCGGCCCCGGCAGACCGGCTGGTCAGCCGCGACGGTGATCTCTCAGACGCCAACTGGACGTTCGCCGCGCTCTCCGACGTGCAGTTCACGGCCGCCGCGCCGGACCTCTCGCGCGTCGCGATCGCCGCGCTCAAGCGCATCCGCCAGCACAACCCGGACTTCGTCGTGCTCAATGGCGACATCGTCGACACGGGCTACCAGGCCGACGTCGACCTGGCCAAGCAGACGCTGGAGGCCGGCGGCTGCGACATGGTCGAGACCGGCGCGCCCGGGACGCCGACGGCCGACACGGTGCCCTGCCTCTACGTGCCGGGCAACCACGAGTCCTACGGCACCGACAACCTGAACGCGTGGAAGGCCGTGTTCGGCGACCCGTACCGCACGTTCGACCACAAGGGCGTCCGTTTCGTCCTGCTCAACTCGACGCGCGGCACGTTCCGCGGTTCGGACTACGCGCAGCTGCCGATGCTCCAGCAGGCGCTGGAGAGTGCGGCCGACGACGCCTCGGTCAAGCGCGTCGTCGTGTTCGCCCACCACCCGACCAACGACCCGGATCCGGGTGACGCCTCGCAGCTGGGCGACCGCAAGGAAGTGCAGCTGATCGAGAAGCTGCTGAGCGAGTCCTCCAAGCCGGCGATGATGGTCGGCTCGCACGCGCAGATCGTCAACGTCGACCGCATCGAGGGCGTGCCGTACATGGTCCTCCCCTCGAGCGGCAAGTCGCCGTACGGCACGCCGGATCGCGGCGGCTTCACGGGCTGGGTGCGGTACGGCGTGTCCGACGACATCAAGGCCGACGTGCGCGCGTTCGCCCAGAGCGTGGGCGTGTCGGGTCCCGACGCGCTGGCCGCGGGCTCGTCCGCGACGCTCGGCGGCGAGCTCGTGCAGCCCAACGGCGTCGCCACCGGCACGCGCAAGGTCCCGCTGCGCTACCCGATGAGCGTCCGCTGGAAGGGAAGCGACTCGCTGCAGCTCAACGGCAGCGTCGACGACGCACGCAAGGCCGGCAAGGTCGCCGTCCTGAACACCGCGACGCGGGAGCTCACCGCGGTGCGCGCCGGCGAGGTCACCGTCACCGCCGAGGCCGACTCGATGCGCGACGGCGACGACCTCGCCCCGATCACCGGCTCCAAGACGATCGTCGTCGGCCCGTACGTGGCGCCGCCGGTCGAGGGCACGGTGGGCGGCTCGGTCCCGGCGACGCTCGCCCTCACGCTCGGCACCGCGCCGACGTTCCCGGCGTTCGTCCCGGGCGTCGACGACACCTACGAGGCGTCCACCGCCGCGACGGTGACCAGCACGGCCGGCGAGGCGACGCTGTCGGTCAGCAACCCCGGCCACCTGACCAACGGCGCCTTTCAGCTCGCTCAGCCGCTGGAGACGCCGAACCTGCCGAAGACGTTCAGCGGCCCGGTCACCAACGACACGTTCGCGATCGGCTTCCGGCAGACGATCGCGAAGAACGATCCCCTGCGCACCGGCACCTACAGCCGGACGCTGACGTTCACGCTCGCGACCTCCACTCCGTGAGCATGTAGTCCAGCACGGCCTCACCGCTCAAGTTCAAGGACTCCTTGGACACGGCGGTGAGGTCGTCGCAGGGCTGGTGCCAGCAGGGGAAGTCGAAGTCGATCAGGTCGATCGACGGGATGCCCTTGCGCAGGAACGGCGTGTGGTCGTCCATCACGGCGCCGGACGACTCGTCCGGGAACACGGACTGCGCCCCCACGCGCTTGGCCGCCGCGCGCAGGTCCGCCCACATCTCCTCGTCCGAGCTCTCCTCACGCGGGATCGAGAGGTCCTTGTCGGCGATGAAGTCGACCAGGACGAGCTTCTCGATGTTCTTGGCGTGCTTGTTCGCGTACGCCTTCGATCCGCGCACGCCCGTGCCGTAGAAGTCGGCGTCGTTGGTGGCTTCCTCGCCGTCGAAGAGCACGAAGCGGATCGGCGGCGCGTTCTTCGGCCGCTTCGTCTTCGCCATGACGCGAGCGATCTCCAGCACGGCCGCGGTGCCGCCCGCGCCGTCGTTGGCGCCGACGAAGTCCGGGATGTCCTTGGTGTCGTAGTGCGCGGAGAGCACGATCGCCTTGCCCTTGCCGGGGATCTCGCCGACGACGTTCTGCAGGCCGCCCGGGACGCTCTCGAACCTGCCGCGGGGGAGCCGCGCCTTCAGATAGCTGGCGAGCTGCTTGAGCTGCGGCGAGCCGGCCGGGCGCGGCCCGATCTTCACCTGGTACTCGAGCTGCCTCCACGCGCGGTCCTCGTCGAAACGGTCGGCGAGGCGGGAGGACGCCGCCTGCGACGCCTCCGGAACGGGCTCGCGCGGGTCCGGCGCGGACGTGGTGGGCTGCGGATCGTCACCGCCGCCGCACGCGGCGAACGCCAGCGCGCACAGCAGCGGCGCGAAGGCTGACCTAGTCGTTGGAGGTCACCGCCTCGAGCAGGTCCGCGAAGCGCTCGCGAGCCGCCTCGCGGCGGGTGGGGACGTGCTCGGACGGCACGTCGTGGGGTTCGTAGCCGCGCAGGACGCGGCGGGCGACGGACTGGCGGTGGACCTCGTCGGCGCCGTCGTAGAGGCGGCCGGCACGCGCGTAGCGGTACATCGCCTCCAAGGGTAGGTCGGTCGAGTACCCAAGTGCCCCGTGCACCTGGATCGCGCGGTCGATCACGTCGTGCATGACCTTCGCGCCGAAGAACTTGATCATGCTGATTTCAGTGCGGGCGGCCGACGCGCCCTCGTTGTCCATCTTCCACGCGGCGTGCAGCGTCATCAGGCGCGCGGCGTGCATCTCGGCCGCGGAGTCCGCGACGAAGTTCTGGATCGACTGCTTCTCGGCGAGGACGCCGCCGAACGCGTGGCGTGACACGGCGCGTTCGCACAGGGCGTCGAAGGCTCTTCTCGACACGCCCAGCCAGCGCATGCAGTGGTGGATGCGGCCCGGGCCGAGCCGGTGCTGGGCGATCAGGAACCCCTCGCCCTCTCCGCCCAGGAGGGCGTCGCCGGGGACGCGCACGTTCTCGTAGCGGATCTCGGCGTGGTTGCCGTAGACGCCGAACGTCTGCGCCGGGTGCTCCATCGTCGCGACGTCGCGGACGATGTTCACGCCCGGCGTGTCGGCGTCGACGATGAACATGGACGCGCGCTGGTGCGGGCGCGCGTCGGGGTCGGTGACCGCCATCACGATCAGGAAGTCCGCGATCGAGCCGTTGGTGGAGAACCACTTGTGGCCATTGATGACCCAGTCGTCGCCGTCGCGTGTCGCGCGCGTCTGCAGCAGCGTCGGGTCCGAGCCCGCCGTCTCGGGCTCGGTCATCGAGAACGCGCTGCGCAGGTCCCCCGCGAGCAGCGGGTGCAGGTAGCGCTCCTTCTGGTCCGGCGTGCCCGCGAGCGCGAGGATCTCGCTGTTGCCGCTGTCGGGCGCGGCGCTGCCGAACACGGCGGGTGCGAGCGGGCTCGTGCCGAGGATCTCGTGCATCAGCCCGAGCTTGACCTGTCCGAAGCCCTGCCCGCCGAGCTCGGGCGGCAGGTGCGCCGCCCACAGCCCGCGTTCCTTGACCCGCTCCTGCAGCGGCGCTATCGCACGCTTGAAGCCCTCATAGCCGAGGTCCTCGAAAACAGTCTCGATCGGCCACACCTCGTCCCGCACGAGGTCGCGCATCCAGTCCAGGTGTTCCTGGAACTCGGGCTCTGTCGCGAAGTCCCACCCCATCGGTCGATCATCGCACGGCGCGCTCGATCACCCACAGGATCAGACCGAAGACGATCAGCCCGCCCGCCCAGAGCACGAGCTGCGGGTCGTCGGTCACGGACTGGACGGCCAGGCCGGCGCAGGTGATGATGCCCAGGTACGGGAGCGCGGTCGGGGCCCGGTAGTGGTCGTGCTCGACGGTCTCCGAGCGCAGCTTGAGCAGCGCGACGTGGACGCCGATGAAGACCAGCAGCAGCAGGAGCACGGTGGTGTCGGCGAGCGTCGAGAGGTCGCCGATGATCACCAGCACGGCGGCGATGGAGGCGGTGAACGCGATCGCCACCCACGGCGTGCGGCGGCCGCGGTGCACCGTGCCGAGCACCTCGGGGACGACCTTCTCCCGCGCCATGCCGTACATCAGGCGGCTGGCCATGATGAGGTTGAGCAGGCAGCCGTTGATGAGCGCGAACAGGGCGATGGCGGCGAATACCTTGCTGTTGAGCGCGAGCGGGCCGAGCGCGACGACCTCGAGCAGCGGGCCGTCGGAGCCCGCCAGCGTGTCCGCGGGCACGGCCATGCCGGCGATCAGCGTCACGAGCAGGTAGACGGCGCCGGCGATGGCGAGGCCGGTAAAGAGCGTGCGCGGGAACGACCTCGTGGCGTCCTTGGTCTCCTCCGCGACGTTGACCGCGTCCTCGAAGCCGATCAGCGCGTAGAACGCGATCGACGCGCCGGCGACCATCAGCAGCGCGGGCGTGGCGTCGTCTTTGAACTCGAGCGCGGCACCGGGGTCGCCGCCGCCGTCGAACAGGAACGTCGCGCCGATCACGACCACCAGGAACAGGCCGGCGATCTCGATCAGCGTGCAGACGACGTTGAAGCCGGCTGACTCCTTGATCCCGCGGAAGTTGATCGCGGTCACGACGCCGATCACGACGAGCCCGACGAGGATCTGCGGCAGCTCCACGAACTGGCTCAGGTAGTCGCCGCCGAACGCGGTCGCGAGCGCGGCGGCGGACGCCAGGCCCGAGCACATGACCGCGAACGCGACCACGAACGTCAGCAGGTCGGTCTTGAACGCCTTGTGGATGTACAGCGCGGCGCCGGCGGCCTGCGGGTACTTGGAGACGAGCTCGGCGTAGGAAGCGGCCGTGAACGCGGCGACGATCGCGGCGACCAGGAAGCCCGTCCAGATCGCGCCGCCGATCTCGCCCGCGACCTCGCCCGTCCGCGCGTAGATGCCGCCGCCGAGGATGTCCCCGACGATGAACAGCAGCAGGGTCTTCTTCGTGATCCCGGCGGCGAGCGGGCTTCCCTCGCGCTCGTTGGGGCCGGCTGTGTCCGCGTAGGCAGCCATTGACGGCCCGTACCCGCCTGTCAAGCCGTTCACGCTTGTGGCCGATACGTGTTCGCGTGACGTCCCCGCGTGCGCTCTCCCTCCTCGCTGCCCTCTCCGCCCCGGTCTTCCTCGCCGCCGCCATCGCCGGCTGGCTCTCCGAGGCCTGGCCGGCGACGCCCGTGACGTTCGGCGTCGCGGCCTTCGTCGTGTGTGGCGGCCCGCTGCTCGCCATGTGGCACGTGTCCACCGCGAGCGACGACGCGGAGTACGAGGAGGAGCCGACCCTCGTTCTGCCCGCACCCGCCGCGCCGCCGGCGCCGGCCCCGGTGCCGCTTCCGCTCACGCCCAAGGCCGCGGCCGCCCGCGCCTTCATGGGCTGGCGCGACTCCGGAACCTAAAGAGGGACTGTCCCCTTTTAGGTTCCCGCCCGCCGTCCACGACCGGTTTTTGGCTCTGTGCGGTGCCGTTTCCTAAAGAGGGACTGTCCCTCTTTATGTTGGTGGCGTGCTTCTTGCCGCCGCGTGTGTGTCCGTGTTCGTCGGGACGATGTTGCAGGCCGCGACCGGGTTCGGGTTCAGCCTCGTCGCCGCGCCGCTCGTGTTCGCGGCGGTGGGTGCCGAGCCGGCGGTGGTGCTGTTGCTCCTGCTCGGGCTCGAGGTGAACCTGCTCACGCTGATGACCGAGCACCGCACGCCGCAGCCGCTCAAGCGGGCGGCGGTGGTCATCCTGCTGTTCGCGGTGCCCGGAGCGTTCGCGGGTGTCGTGGCCCTGCGCGCGCTGCCCGAGGTCGCGCTGCAGGTAGCGGTGACGCTCGGCGTGCTCGCGACGCTGCTCGCTCGCCGGATCACCACCGCGCACATCCCCCCGTCCGTCGCCGGGCTCGCCGCGGGTGCGCTCACGACGACCACGTCCACCAACGGCCCGCCCATCCTGCTGCACCTGCTCGGCCGCGGCGCGCCGCCCGAGCAGGTGCGCGACACGCTCACGGTCTGCTTCATCGGCCTCGCGGCGCTCGGCGCCTTCGCGCTCGTCTCCTCCGGCGACATCGTCGCGCCCGACGGCGCGCTCGTGCTCGGCCTGCTGCCCGCGGTGGTTGTCGCGCACTTGATCGGGCGACGCGGGTTCACCCGCCTCGCGGCCAGCCCGCACTACGAGCGGGTGTTAACCGGTGTGATGCTCGTCGCGGTCGTGGTTGGGTTGATCGGAGCGCTCAGTTAGGCTCCCGCGGGGATGGCGCAGGCGCACGGAGACCGGCTCTCAGCCGTGGATGCCTCGTTCCTGGCTCAGGAACGGGCGAACAGCCACATGCACATCGGCGCGGTGCTGATCTTCGAAGGCCCGCCGCCGTCGTACGAGGACTTCCTCAACCACATTCGGTCGCGGCTGCACCTCGTGCCCCGCTACCGGCACAAGCTCGCGTTCCCGCCGCTGGAGACGGGCCGGCCGATCTGGGTCGACGACCCGACGTTCAACCTCGAGTACCACGTGCGCCACACCGCGCTGCCGAACCCCGGGAGCGAGGAACAGCTGCGCGCGCTCGCCGCCCGCATCCACTCGCAGCGGCTGGACCGCGCGAAGCCGCTGTGGGAGCTGTGGCTCGTCCAGGGCCTCGAGGGCAACCGCTTCGCGTTGATCTCCAAGACGCATCACGCGCTGGTGGACGGCGTGTCCGGCGTGGATCTGATGACCGTGATGTTCGACCTCGAGCCGGTCCCGCAGATCGCGCCGCACGAGGGCGAGCCATGGGCGGCCAAGCCCGAACCGGCCCCGCTGGCGCTGGCCGCGCGCGGGGTCAAAGGGCTGCTCAAGCTCCCGTTCGACGTCGCCGCCGGCGCGGTCGGCGCCGCGACGCACCCCGGTTCGACGCTCGACCACGTCAAGGAGGCGCTGGAGGGCATCGGCGAGGTCGCGTGGGCGGGCCTGAACCCGGCGCCCGAAACGCCGCTCAACGTGCCGATCGGCCCGCACCGCCGGCTCTCGTTCGTCCGCAACGACCTGAGCGACTTCAAGCTCGTCAAGAACACGCTCGGCGGCACGGTCAACGATGTCGTGCTCACCGTCGTGGCCGGCGGGTTGCGCACCTGGCTGCGCTCCCACGGCGTCCGTACCGAAGGGCTGGAGCTGCGGGCGCTCGTTCCCGTGTCCGTCCGGGCCAAGGACGAGCACGGCCAGCTCGGCAACCGCATCGTGGTGATGCGCGGCCCGCTGCCGGTCTACGTCGAGGACCCGGTCGCCCGGCTGCGCGTCGTGCGCCACGCGATGGAGGACCTCAAGAGCTCCAAGCAGGCCGTCGGTGCCGACGCGATCGTCGGCCTCGAGGCGCTCGCCCCGCCGACGATCCTCGCCCAGGCGTCGCGCCTGCAGTTCTCCACGCGCCTGTTCAACCTGCTCGTCACGAACGTGCCCGGCCCGCAGCTTCCGCTGTATGTGCTCGGCCGCGAGCTCGAGGACCTGTTCCCGGTCGCGTTCCTGCCCGAGAACCAGTCGCTCGCCGTCGCGGTCATGTCCTACAACGGCCGGATGGACTTCGGCCTGCTCGGCGACTACGACACCCTCACCGACATCGAGGACTTCGGCCAGGCCCTGCGTGAGGCGCTGGCCGAACTCGTGGAAGCCGCGGGCGGCAAGCCGCCGAGACGACGCCGGAGCGCTGCTTCAGCCGCGTAACGCGACCGAGTTAGACGTCATGCGCTAGATTTTTAGCCATGTCTAACTCGCTCCGATGGATCGTGGCCGTGGGAGCCCTCGCGCTCGCGCTCTCCGGCTGCGGCGCCACGGACGACGCCGACTCGGGGAAGCCGAAGGTGCTGACCACGTTCACGGTGGTCGCGGACATGGTCCGGCAGGTCGGCGGCGACCGGATCGAGGTCGCGTCGATCACCAAGCCCGGCGCCGAGATCCACGGCTATGAGCCGACGCCGTCCGACCTCAAGAACGCGGCCACCTCCGACCTCGTCCTGCAGAACGGCATGGGGCTGGAGCGCTGGTTCGAGCAGTTCGTCGACCTCGCCGACGCCAAGAGCGTGACGCTCTCGACGGGCGTCCAGCCGATCCCGATCGCCGGCGAGAGCGAGTACGCGGGCAAGCCGAACCCGCACGCGTGGATGTCGGTCTCCAACGCGAAAATTTACGTCGAGAACATCCGCAAGGCGCTGACCGACCTCGACCCGGCGGGTGCGGCCGTGTACGCCGCCAACGCGCGCGAGTACAGCGGTGCGCTGGACGAGGTCGGGGCGCTCGTGAAGCGCGAGCTGGCCGCGCTGCCGCCGCAGCGCCGCGCGCTGGTGAGTTGCGAGGGCGCGTTCTCCTACATGGCGCGCGACTTCGGCCTGACCGAGCAGTACCTGTGGCCGGTCAACGCCGAGCAGGAGGGCACGCCGCAGCAGATCGCCGGCACCGTGAACTTCGTGCGCGAGCGCCAGGTGCCCGCCGTCTTCTGCGAGTCGACGGTGAGCGACGAGGCCATGAAGCAGGTCGCGAACGAGTCCGGCGCGCGCTTCGCGGGCGCGCTGTACGTCGACTCGCTCTCGCAGGCCGACGGCCCGGTCCCCACCTACCTCGATCTCCTGCGCCGCGACGCGCAGACCATCATCGCCGGCCTCACGGGAGCCTCCACATGACCGACGCCATCACCGCCTCCGGCCTGACCGTCAGCTACGGCGACACGCTCGCGCTCGACGACCTCGACTTCACGGTCGAGCCCGGGCTCGTGCACGGGCTGATCGGCATGAACGGCTCGGGCAAGTCGACGCTGTTCAAGGCGCTCATGGGGCTCGTGAAGGTCGACGCCGGCGAGGTCCGCCTGTACGGCGCCGACCCCGAGCGCGCCCGCCGCGCCGGCCGCGTCGCCTATGCCCCGCAGAACGAGGACGTCGACTGGGCCTTCCCGGTCTCGGTCGAGGACGTCGTCACCATGGGCCGCTACGGCCAGATGGGCTGGCGCCGGCGCACGCGCGAGGAGGACCGCCGGCGCGTCAGCGAGGCGCTCGAGCGCGTGGAGCTGCTCGACCTGCGCGACCGCCAGATCGGCGCGCTGTCCGGCGGCCAGCGCAAGCGCGCGTTCGTCGCCCGTGGCCTGGCCCAGGGCGCGGAGCTGCTGTTCCTGGATGAGCCGTTTGCGGGCGTCGACAAGCGCAGCGAGGCCACGATCACCGAGCTGCTGCGCGACCTGGCCGCCGAGGGCCGCACGATCGTCGTCTCCACGCACGACCTCGTGGCCGTGCCCGCGTTGTGCGACCGCGTCGCGCTGATCAACCGCCGCATCATCGCCCACGGCGACGCCGACGACGTCCTGCGCCCCGACCTGCTGGCCGAGGCCTTCGGCGGCTTCGTGCCGCAGGAGGCCCTGCGCGCATGATCGACTGGCTGATCGACCCGCTGACGTTCGAGTTCATGCAGCGCGCGATGCTCGTCGCGGTGGTCGTCGGCATCGCGTGCGCCGTCCTCTCGTGCTGGCTGACGCTGCTCGGCTGGTCGCTGATGGGCGACGCGGTCTCGCACGCCGTGTTGCCGGGCGTGGTGCTCAGCTACGTGATCGGCGCGCCGTTCGCCGCGGGCGCGTTCATCTTCGGCGCGGGCGCAGTCGGCCTGATCGGCGGCCTGAACCGCACGAGCCGGGTGAAGGAGGACGCCGCCATCGGCATCGTCTTCACCGGCCTGTTCGCGCTCGGCCTCGTGCTCGTGAGCGTGATCCCGTCCCAGGTCGACCTCTTCCACATCCTGTTCGGCAACGTCCTCGGCGTCAGCGACGGCGACATCCTCCAGGTGCTCGTGCTCGGCGTGCTTGTGGTCGTCGTGCTCCTGCTGCTGCGCAAGTCGCTCGTGCTCTACGCGTTCGATCCCGTCCACGCGCACGCGATCGGCATCTCCCCGCGGCGGCTGGAGATGGTCCTGCTCGGCGCACTCGCGCTGACGGTGATCGTCGCGCTGCAGGCCGTCGGCATCGTGCTCGTCGTTGCGATGCTCATCACCCCGGGCGCCACGGCCTACCTGTTGACCGACCGCTTCGACCGGCTGCTGATGCTCGCGATCGGCACGGGCGTGCTCTCCACGGTGCTCGGCACCTACCTCAGCTACCACCTCGACGCCTCCACGGGCGGCATGATCGTGGTCGTCCTGACCGTGCTGTTCGGGCTCGCGTACCTGTTCGGCCCGCGCGGCGTCCTCGCCCTCCGGCGCGGCTAGCGGTCGCGACCCGAGCCCGAGGGCTGATAGAGCCGGGTGCTGCGCAGCGCGTCCGGCATGAACTGGACCCGGTCGCCGCCGGGCTGGGACGCGTGCACGTAGCCGCGGCCGTGACCGAGTTGCTCGTCCACGGCGGTGCTCGCGTTGCGCAGGTGCGGCGGCACCGGGTAGGCCGGCGTGGACGCGACGAGCGCCTCGGCCGCCTTGAGGCCGTGGTAGGCCGCCCAGCTCTTGGGTGACTGCGCGAGGTAGCTGTCACCGCCGCGAGCGGGATCCAGCACTCGGGGGCGCCGACGCGCTCCACGGCGTCGAACGCCGAGTTGGCGACCGCGATCGCGCCCGGAGCGGCGGTGCCGATCTCCTCCCCGGCCGCGACGATCAGCCGGCGCGCGATGACCTTCGGGTCAGCCCCGCCGTGCTTGAGCCGCGCGAGCCAGTACAGCGACGCGTCCGTGTCCGAGCCGCGGATGCTCTTGATGAGCGCGCTGATGATCGCGTAGTACTCGTCCTTGCGGCTGTAGGTGCCGGGCCGGCTGCCGAGGGCGCCGACGAGGTGCTGCTCGTCGATCTCGCCGCCTTGCGGCTTGGTCGTGGCCGCATCCTGCAGCGCGTTGAGCGCAGAGCGGGCGTCGCCGTCGGCGTGGACCAGCAACCGCGCGAGCGCCGGCTCGCTGAGCGTGTGGGCGCCGCCGAGGCCGCGCTCGGGATCGGCGAGCGCGCGCTCGATGACCTCGCGCAGGTCGTCGTCCGACAGCGGCGTGAGCGGATAGATCTTCAGCCGCGACCGCAGCGCGCGGACGATCTCGTGCCCAGGATGCTCGGTGGTGGCGCCCAGCAGCGTGATGGTGCCGTTCTCGACGTGCGGCAACAGCGCGTCCTGCTGGGACTTCGACCAGCGCGCGATCTCGTCGATGAACAGGATCGTCATCTGTCCCATGGCACGGCGCTCCGTCGCGCGGGCGACGATCTTGCGCAGATCGGCGATCCCGTCCGTCACCGCGTTCAGCGACTCGAACGCGGCCGCGCTCTCCCGCGCGATCGCCTGGGCGATCGTCGTCTTCCCGCACCCTGGCGGGCCCCATAGGATCAACGAGTGCGGCTGCCCGGACGCGAGCGCCCGCCGCAGCGTCCCGGCGGGGTCGGTCAGCTCCCGCTGCCCGACGACCTCGTCGAGGTTGCGCGGACGCATCCGCTCCGCCAGCGGCGCCGCCGTCGACACGAGTCCCTCGAAGAGCGTCACCGCTGCCACGGTAGGCGGCGGCGCGGACGCACCGCCGTCGACTGTCCCCTCATTGGAGGGTTGCGCGAACCGACGCCACATGGCACGGTGGCGCCGTTGTGCTTCGCCTTGCCGTATTGGTCATGGTTGGCGCGTGCTGTATGACGGTCGACGCGGCGCGCGCCGGGACGATGACCGTGTATTCGTGCCAGACCCCTTCCGGGCGGCCGTTGAACGCGTCCGGGTGGGTCCGGTCCGCGAGCGTCGGCGGGCAACCGGCGCCTGCGCGCGGCGCGGACGCCTGCAGCGACGGCGGGCCGTTGAGCGTCTCGCTGACGGCGCCGCTGCCTGAGGTGTATCCGCTGCAGGCGTGGTCCTTCGTCGCGGCTCCCGACACGTCGATCGCTGCGTTCAGCGCCTCCCTGTGCGCGGAGGTGCGTGGGACGCGTGCGTTCGCCGAAGTCGCGCGCGCCGGCGGGCCGGTCGCGTATGCCACCAACGTCTGGCCCGAGTGGCCCGCTCGGCTGGGATGCGACGGTCGCGCCATCGGTGGATCGGGATTCCTGACGGAGAGCGTGCACCTGCGCGTCTGGTGCGACGCCGGTGCGAGTTGTGGGCCCGGTGTGGCCGCCAGCATCGCGCTGTCGCGGTTCCGAGCCGAGATTCGCGACGACAACGTGCCGGTGGTGACCGACGTCCACCCGCTCGGGGCCGAACGAGTGCTGTTCGACGTGACCGATGCGGGCGTTGGTGCATACCGCGCCGTCGTCGAGGCAAGGGTCGGTCAATCCGGCCCGTGGCAAGAACTCGCGGCCAAGGAGCTCGGATGCTCGCCGCTCGGCGAGACGCCGGGCTCTCGCTACGAGTTCGCAGCGCCTCAGCCGTGTCCGTTGCGGGTCTCGGGCGCCGTCGTCGGCTTCACCCCGGCAGCCCTGCCGGTCGGTACGCACGACATCCGCTTCGTGGTCGAGGACGCGTCGGGTAATCGCGCTGACGTCACCCCGGCTCGCCCCTATGTGGTCGCCGCGCCTGCGCAGCCGCCCGTGACCACGTCCGCACCGACCTCGATCCTGCGCCTGCGAGCTACCCGGGCACGGCTCACGGGACGGCTGCTCGACCTCTCGTCGCAGCCGATCGCGGGCGGTGCGCTCGAGATCCAGTCGCGCGGGTTCCTTCCCAAAGCCGACGCGGCAACCGGGCCGTGGACGACGATCGGCAAGCTCGCATCCCGCGCGAACGGCGCGTTCTCCTTCGCACTTCCGCGCGGTCCCTCGCGCGTGTTTCGCGTCGTCCACCCGGATGGCAGCTCATCGGCGGAGACGACGGTCCTCGCCGCGGCGCGGGTCGCGGCTCGTGCCCGCCACACGCGCGTCCGCAACGGGAGCTCTGCCGTCATCAGCGGACGCGTCGAGGGCCCGATCCCGGATGGCGGCGTGCTGGTCGGCCTCGAAGTCCGCAGCAACGGACGTTGGGTGCCCGTCGCGACAAACCGCCGGTGGGTTCGGACCCGTCCGAGCGGCACCTACTCCCTCTCGTACCGGTTCCGAAGCACGTTCAGCCCGACGAGATACCGGTTCCGGGTGGTCGCCGACGAGGACTCGGCCTTCCAGTACACCCGCGGCACGAGTCGGAGTGTCTCCGTCCTGGTCCGTCCCTGACCGGGTGGGGGGCGAAGTTCTCGCGCTGGACCCTACGTAGGCCGATGATGCGCTCCAACAACTTGCAGAACGCGCGGTTTCGTGGGACGGTCCCGCGTCCCGTGGGTCGGTTCATCACTCAAGTCCTACTGCTCGCGTTGCTGTTCGCGGCAACCCACACCGCGACGGCGCACGCCGGCACGATGACGCTCTACTCGTGTCACACGCCGAGCGGCAAGAGCGTCGGCACCTACGGTTGGGAGAAGTACGACCCCGGCGGTCGTTTCGTCGGTGTCGCCAATGACTCGTGCTCGATCGGGCCCTCCGGCGTGCTTCGCGTACAGACCGGGGACAGCGAGAACGTGTCGACCGCTGGTTGGCAGTTCAGGATTGCCGCCAACACGAGTCTCGCGTGGTTCGAGGTCGCGGTTTGCGGCGGGAGGTCGCAGTCTTCGGCCGCGGCAGTCGCACACGTGACGTCAGCGGCAACGGAGACGCTGGCCAACTCGGTGACTTCGTTCAACCAAACGCTCGGCTGCGCAGGAACGGCTCCCTGGTGTTGTCATGCCCCGAACATGGTGCGCGGAGGAGGGCCCGGCATCTCCGGCTTGCTGGTGCTGTCGATCTGCGTGTTCTGGTGCGGGGGCAGCAAGGCGGAAGCGTCGAGCCTGAAGGCCTCCGTCACCGATGTCCAAGCCCCTGTGGCTTCCCCGAGAACGGGCTCGTTGCTGTCTGCCTCGACACAACTCGGTATCGAGACGTTGACGTTCGACGCCACCGACGTCGGCGTCGGCGTCTTCAGGGCGGTGATCGAGGCGCGCATCGATCGTGCCGGAGAGTGGAAGGACGTGGTCAGCGCGCCGGTCCAGACCGGCGGGACGTGCACGCCGCTGCGAGAGACCGACTACCTGTACGAGTTCGACTCACCGCAGCCGTGCCCGCTGTCCGTGAGAGACCGTGAGATCGTGCTCAACCCTGGCGTGCTGCCCGTCGGATCGCATGACCTGCGGGTCACCGTCGAAGACGCGTCGGGCAACAAGACGGCGCTCGTCCCGGCCAAGGTCTACACGGTGCCCGCGCCGCCGGTGGTCAAGCCGCCGCCCGTGATTGACGACCCGATCGATCCCGGCGCGTCGCCCACGCCCACGCCCTCGCCCAGCTCCGAAGACGGAGCGCCGAACGGCACCGCAGCACCGCAGGCCGGTGAGCCCGCGGCGAGCGGGACGGCGCAGTTGACCATCGTCGGCCCCAGCTCGCGCACGGTGAAGGGCGACGGCGCGACCGTCATTCAAGGGCGACTCACGGACGCGGCCGGCCAGCCGATCGTCGGCGCGGTCCTCAACGTCCAGGCGCGCGCGTTCCTGCCCAAGCCGCGCACCGCCACCGGCGCGTGGAAGGCGATCGGAACGGCCACCACCAACCAGAACGGCGAATACGGCGCGAAGGTTCCCGGCGGCGCGTCGCGGACGCTGCTCGTCAGCTACCGACGCCTGGTGTCCGACGCCTTGCCCGCCGCGCTCGCGCAGATCGACGTGCTGGTTCCCGCCACCATCGCGGTGCGGCCGAACAGCACCCGCATTCGCAACGGCCGATCTGTGGTCTTCAGCGGACGGGTCGCCGGACCGATTCCGCGCGGCGGTGTGCTCGTCGCCCTCGAGGTGCGCGAACCCGGCCGGTGGATCCCCGTCGCGACGACCAAGCGGTGGGTGCGGACCAAGCGCGACGGCTCGTTCAGGTTGTCCTACCGGTTCCGCAGCACCTTCAACGCAGCGACGTACCGGTTCCGGGTCGTCGCCGACGAAGATTCGGCGTTCGCCTACGCGCGCGGCACGAGCAAGACGATCGCGGTGCGCGTCAGCCCGTGACGACGCACCGCGCGGTGCGGCGTCAGTAGCCGAGGGCGAACTTCGCGTCCTCGGACATCTTGTCCGGGGTCCACGCGGGGGTGAAGACCATGTTCGGGATGACCTCGGTCACACCGGGGAGCTCGCCGACGAACTCCTGCATCTGCTCGGAGACCTGGGGGCCGATCGGGCATGCCGGGGTGGTGAGCGTGAACGTGATGTTCACGGTGCCACCATCGATCTCGACGCCGTAGACGAGTCCGAGCTCCACGAAGTCGAGCCCGAGCTCGGGGTCGATCACGTTCGAGAGGGCTTCGAGGACGTCGTCTTGGTCAACCATGTCTACCGAGTGTAGGGAACTCGGCGAATGTGACCTGTACGAACCGGGCGGTTCGTTGTAGGGTCGCGTGCATCGTCTCCTTTGACGCAGAGCTCGCGATCCTCCGCATCGAGGGGGATGAGGACCGGACGACCAGCGGTCGGCGCCGGCGGCCGTTCTCTGCGGCCCTGAACGCGACGCGCGACGTGATCGTGGATCTGAGCGATCTGACGTTCGCGGACCCGTCGCTGATGATCGATCTGGCGTGCCTGGCGCAGCGGCTACGCGCCAACGGTGTGACGTTGTGGCTCGCGCATCCGCAGCCGAACATCCGGATGCTGATCGAGACGGTCGGCCTGCACCGGTTGCCCGCGGTGCGGGTCAACCACGGCGCTAAGCCCGCGTTGACGTAGGCGTCGTATCGTCGGGGTCACGAAATGCCCCTCCTGCTCGTCATCCTCTTCATCGCGGTCCCGATCGCCGAGTTGGCGCTGCTGATCCAGGTCGGGCAGGCCATCGGTGTGTGGTGGACGGTCCTGATCCTGATCGCGGACGCGCTGCTGGGCTCCTACCTGCTGCGCACGCAGGGGCGGCTCGCGTGGCGGCGCTTCAACGAGGCGCTCGCGTCCGGGCGGCTGCCGCACCGCGAGGTGGTCGACGGCGTGCTGGTGATCTTCGGCGGTGTGCTGCTGCTCACGCCCGGTTTCATCACGGACATCCTCGGACTGCTGTTCCTGTTCCCGCCCACGCGTGTGGTGCTGCGGCGGCTGCTCGTCCGGCGCGGCGCGCTCAAGCTCGTCGGCGCGATGCCGGGCACGGCCACGCCGCCGCACTCGGGCTTCAACGGCAACGGCCGGCCGCAGGACATCGAGGGCAGCGCCGTCGACGTCGACCCGCCGCCGTCACGATGAGCGCGCTGGAGCTGGAGGCACCCCGGGCGCTGCGCAAGCCCGGGGACACGGACGCCGTGACGTTCTCGTGGGCGGACACGGACGCGGGCCTGTACGGGCTCGCGCGCGTCGCCTCCGGACTGGGCGTGGACGGTGAGACGTCGACGAGCGGGCTCGCGATCGGGTTCCTCGGCCGCGAGACGCTCGGCGCGATCGTCTCCTCGCCGTCCGAGGTGGACGCGGCCACCGAGGAGCCGCTCACGCGCTGGACCGTGCGCGGGAGCGGTGAGCTCGAGTTCGAGCTGGTGTTCGAGACGCTGACGGCGCCGGTGAGCTTCGGCGGCCGCCAGGCGGTGGTGAAGGCCGGCGGGATGGAGGGCTACGAGCAGCTCTGTCGCGTGCGCGGGACGATGGAGGGCCGCGCGGTGAACGGGCTCGGCCAACGCGGGCATTCGTGGGGCAACCCGGACTGGGACAAGATCGCACTCACGCGCTCGGTCTCGACGTGGTTCGAGGACGGCGGCGTCGCGCTCGCGCTCGTGCGCTCGACCAAGGCCTCTCACCACGCGGACGAGGCGGCTTGGGGCGCGTACTTCGGCGCCGACGACACCGCGATCCAGGTGGACGAGGTGCGGCTCTCGACCACGACCGACGAAGCCGAGCGGCAGATCCGCGCCGGCGTCGAGATCTACCTCGACAAGGACGCCGAGTACCCCTACCGCGGGGCCGGCGAAGTGCTCACCGGCTCGACGCTGGAGCTGGGCGCGCTGCGGATGGACGTCGCGTTCTTCCGCTGGCACGTCGAGGGCAAGACCGGCGTCGGCCGCTACGACATCATCCGGCTCGCTTCATGAAGGCCGTCATCAGCGACTTCGGCGGCGTGATCACGCTGCCGCTCGACGAGGCGTTCGCGCAGGCGCACGAGGAGATCGGCATCCCGCTCAGCGCGCTCGGCGAGGCCATGAAGCTCGCCGCTTCACGCGCGGATGAGCCGCCGCTGTTCAAGCTCGAGCGCGGGCAGATCACCGACCACGAGTTCACCGCGATCATGGCCGCCTCGCTGAGCGAGGTGACCGGGCGCGAGGTCGTCCTGGACGGGTACGGCGAGCGGCTGATGCGCTCGCTGCGCCCGAACGAGCCGCTGCTCGGCTACTACGCGCAGCTGAAGGCCAAGGGCGTGCGGCTGGCGATCCTCACCAACAACGTGCGCGAGTGGCAGCCGCGCTGGATGCCGCTGCTCCCGACCGGGATGTTCGAGCTGATCGTCGACTCGGGCTTCGAGGGCGTGCGCAAGCCCGAGCCGAAGATCTACGAGATCACGCTCTCGCGCCTCGGCCTCGAAGCCGGCGAGTGCGCGTTCGTCGACGATCTCGAGGTCAACGTGCAGGGCGCGAACGCGGTCGGCCTCCACGGGGTGCACTTCCGCACCACCGAGCAGACGATCGCGGACCTCGAATCAGTTCTCGGAACCTAGGCGGTCCCACATGTAGAGCTCCAGGCACTCGGCCAGGAGCTCGGTGGCGCGCTCGTTGCTCAGCCACGGGAGCACGGACTCCAGCGCCTGCTCCTCCGCGACGCCGGCGTTGAACGCGTCCTCGCCGCGCAGGCCCGCGGCGATCTTCAGCGCCTCACGCCGGTTCTCGCCCAGGTTCTTGAACGCGCCGACCAGGAAGTCCTTGTTCGCGAGCGGCGTCCCCACCTCCATCGAGGCGTGCCACGCCGCGAGCATCGAGAGGTCGTGCTCGTCGAGGTCGGCCACGGCCTTCGCGTAGTGCGAGGCGAGCTCGTTCTCCGGAATCTCGTCCACCCAGGCGCGGACGAGCTCGCCGAGCAGCTGCCGGCGAGCTTCGCGGCCGACCGACTCCGCGATCACGCGGATGGCGTCCTGCGGCTCAATGAAGCAGAGGGACATTGCGTCGCAGACGGTACGGGGTGCCTCGGACGGCACAATTGTGGCTGTGGCCGGCCGCTATGAGTCCTGGTTCGTGAGCGCTCGCGACACCGAGCCGGGGCGTCCGGTTCGAGCGCTCTGGATCCGTCACACGCGCCACCACTTCACCGGCGCGGACGCCGGTTCGGCCGCGCTCTGGTGCACCGTCTTCGACCCCGCGGGCGGCGGCGGGCCGGCCGCGGTGAAGGAGTCCGTGACTGCGTTCGGCGACGACGTGACCGCGGGCGATGATCGCTTCCGCGGCGGCGCCCGCGCGCGCGGGCGGATGGCCGAGTGGGACCTCACCGTCACCGGCGCCCCCGAGCTGCGCCACCTGCGCCCGGGGCTCCTCTACCGCGCGCCGCTCCCCAAGACGAAGCTGGTCGCACCGGTGCCGGACGGCATCGTGAGCGGGCGCGTGGTCGTCGACGGCGTGGTGGTCGACGTCGTCGGCTGGCGGGCGACGATCGGGCACAACTGGGGCCGAGAGCACGCCGAGCGCTGGGTCTGGCTGCACGCTGCCGGCTTCGACGACGAGCCCGACGCCTGGCTCGAGCTGGCGCTGGCACGGGTGCGCGTCGGCGGCGCACTGTCGCCGTGGATCGCGAACGGCGCGGTGTTCGTCGCCGGGCGCCGCTTCCGGCTGGGTGGGCTGGGTCATGTGCCCGGAGTGCGGGTGGTCGCTGCGCCCGGCCGGCTGGAGGCGATCGTGCCGGGCCGGGGCATCGAGCTGCGCGTTGCGGCCCACGCCGACCTCGACCAGACCGTCGCCTTCACTTACACGGGCCCGCGCCAGGGCGACACCCGCTCCGTCCTGCATTCAGGGCTGGCGAGCGTGCGGCTGGGCGTGCGCCGCCCCGGCCGTTCCTCCGCGGAGCTCGCGACGACCGCGGGCGGCGCCTACGAGCTCGGCGCGCGTGAGCTGCCCGCCCACGGCGTGCCGCTGCAGCCCTACCCCGACCCTTGAGGGGAACCGAACTGGCGCTATCCGCCAGTTTCGTTCCCCCGATTTCAGAGACCGGCCTGGTTGGAGCGCGCACGCTCGCGCCCGCTGACCCCGGTCGGGCCGCCGGCCGGTGTGCCCTCCGGCTCGCCCGCGCCGTGGCCCTGGGCGTCGGCGAGGCCCATCGGGTCGTCCTCGCGAACGTCCACCCGGCCGTCGCCGGCCAGGGCGCGGGCGGCCGACTCGGCCGCGTCGCGCGTCTCGAACTCCTTGGTCGGCGACGCCACGCCGGGCTCGACGATCGCCCAGCGGTCGCCGTGCCGCTGCACCGTGATGTCAGGCATGCCCTGAGGGCTACCCGCTAGCGCACGCGGAACGTGCGGCGATTGCCGTCCTTGGTCGAGAAGCGGCCTTCCTTGAAGCCGTTCGCGGTCACCGCGCGGGTGTAGACCTCGTACCGGCCGGCGGGCAGCGCCCGCATGGTGAACCGCCACGACCGGGTGCCGGACGCCTTCTGCCAGCCGGTCGGCGTGCACGAGTCGGTCTCGCGGTTGGTGAACTTGGCGTTCTTGCCGCTCAGCCAGCGGCACCCGCTGCCGAGCTTGCGCACCGCCACCTCCACGCCGGTAAGGCGCACGCCCTTGCGGTCGGCCTTGGTGCCCTTGCCGGGGGTGGCCGAGCCGGAGAGGCGCGCGGCGGTGGCTGAGGACACGCGCGTGTCGCCCACGCCGACCACCCGCGCGGTCAGGCGGATCGAGTCGTTGGCGGGAACGACGTCCTCGTCGGTCGAGCTCGTCGTCACCCGCACGGTCGCCTTGCTCCCGACCTTCGCCGTGGCCTTCGCGGACACCACCACGTCGTCGGAGACGCTGCGCCCCCGTTCGACCGAGTACGGCCGGCTCAGCCCCGCGCCGGATCCATTCGCCACGCTGAACTTCACGCCCCGGCACGTGCGCGTGCCCGCGTTGCGCAGCCCGATCTCGACCCGGCGCCCGCCCTCGTTGGGCACGGTCGCCGGCTTCTGCACCGCGCTCAGCGCGAGGTCGCAGAAGGAGAACACCGCGCGCACGCCGCGCACGTTGTTGGTCGCGTCCTTGTCCCCCGGCCCGCTGACCGAGAACTTCGCCACGTCGTCGTCGCGCCGGATCGTCGCGGCCGTGATCGGCACGTTGTCGGCCACGAACCGACCGCCCGGCGGGATGATCCCGGTGTTGATCGCGCGCCCCAGCTTGTACGGCGCCGCGAGCGCGATCTCGCTGCCGCACGGCCGCTCGCCCTTGTTCTCGACCGCGATCTGCGCGGCCGTGCCCTGGCGCCCGAGGAACGTCAACTCGAGCGGGGTCGGCACGTCGATCGCGAGGTCACACGCCTTGTCCGCGTCCAGCAGGAGCCGCATGGTCGCGAGGTTCTGATCAAGGTTGTTGTTGGTGTTGAGGATGAGGCCGCCGGCGATCACGGACGTAGGACTCTCGACCGCCACCGAGTTGAGCAGCGTCTGTGCCGACGTCTCGATGACGACGTCGCCGGCGGGAGCCGCAGCCAGGTCACCGTGCGGCTCATAGAACGCCGCGGCCGAGAACTGCAGGTTGCCGGAGCGGTTCGACTCGCCGACGACCACCATGGTCTCCGGCGGCCCCGGCAGAACGACCATCCGGCCCGCGGAGCTGACGATGGCGTCCGTCCCGGTGTGCGTGCCGCGATAGTCGAAGCGACGGACCTGGAGGCCGGTGCCGTCCCCCTCGGCCCGGGCAACAAACGCGTCCTGATCGACGCCCGTCTTGACGTTCCCGCTCACCCAGAGGCGTCCACGGTGCACGAGCATCGACAGCGGATTCACCGGCCGCGCACCGAGTCCCGAGGCGTCGAGGACGCCGTTCGTGCCGAACGCCGGATCGACGGAGCCGTCTTCGCGCAGCCCTTGGATCCAGCCGGTCGCGTCGGGGTACTGGTCGTTGGTCGACGTCGCCGAGCCGGCGTTCTGGACGAGCACCGCGACGCCACCGCCCGGCCGGAACGCGACATCCTTGGCCTCGTCGTTGAAGCCGTTCGCCGCCGGCAGCCGCTGCACGCCGTTCGTCCCGAAGCCGGTGACCGGCGAGCCGTCCGGGTTCAGCAGCGCGACGAAGGCGTCGCGGATGTTGGACGGCGAGGTATAGCCGCCGAGCAGGATGCGCCCAGCGGCGTCGATCGCGATCCTACGCGCACTGTCGTTGCCGCTGCTCACCGACAGCAGCTGGACGCCGTCGTTGCCGTCGCCGAAGCTCGGGTCGAGGTCGCCGTTCGGAAGCAGGCCGACGATCACCACCTCGTCGTTGCGGTCCGTGCCGACGCCGACATCGGTATGACCGGCGACGCGCAGCCGGCCGTCCGGCAGCACGGACACCGCGTTCGCGTTGTCAGGCTCGCCCGGAAGGCTCACCGACATCACCAGCTTGCCGTCGCCGGAGAACGTCGGGTCGTAGGTCCCGTCCTTGTGCCGCGCAATGACGACAGCGCTGACGTCGTTGACCACCGTCCCGTAGCCGACGGTGTAGATCCGATCGCCGTGGACCGCGACGTCCATCGTGGACTCGGTCGCGAACTCGGTGGCGAAGCCGTCGGCGGCCACGCCCGAGAGCGGCGCGAAGTTGGAGTCGATCTTCAGCGACGGCTTGAGCTGCGCGTGCGCGCTCGCCGGGAACAGCAGGAAGGCGATGAGGAAGAGAAGACGCTTCATGTCGAGCGGAGGGAGCGGTTGAGACGGGCCTGCGCGCGGCCGAACTCGACCTGGGCGGTCGTCAGCTCGTCGAGGCGGGTGGTGTAGGCGGCGAGGCCACGCTTGGTGAGGGCGCGCTCGGAGGTCTGGGAGCGCGCGGAGCGGCGGAAGCGCAGCAGCAGCTTGGCGACGCGCTTGGAGTCGCGCTCGGCGACCGCGGTGCGGAGCTTGCGCGAGAGCAAGCGAGTCGACTCGAGGCGGGCGAGTTGGGCCTTGTGGGCGGGCGCGAGCAGGGCCGGGACGTCGAGGGCGTCAAGGCGCTCGTGCGAGCGGTCGACCGTGCCGGCGAACCTCGAGAGTGCGCGGGCCTGGGTGGAGGAGAGCCGCGCGCGGTCCAGGTCGCGGCGCAGGCGGACGCTCGCGCGGTCCAGCGGCGCGAGCGCACGCGGCGCGGCCTCCTGGTAGCGGACCATGCGCAGCGTCTCCTCGGCCAGTTCGGCGTCCACGTCGTAGATGCGCAGCAGGCTCGCGTGGACGTCGCGGGCCTTCGCGGGCGGTTTGACGGCGGCGACGGCGCCGCGGGCGCGGGTGATGTCGCCGATGATCCCCTCCAGCGCGGGCGCGCCGACCGGTTTGCCCTGGGCGTAGCCGCGCAGCACGGTGTTCGCGCGCTCGAGGCCTTCGGTCTGGCCCTTCTGCACCGCGTTCACGCGCTCGAGGTAGGCGCGGACCTCGGCCCGCTCGGGGTCTTCGGAGCTCCCGCAGCCGACGGCCACGGCCGCGAGCGCGAGGACGGGCGCGAGCCGCACCTACTTGACCCGCTCGACCGTCGACACGGAGCCGTCGGCGTGCTTGAAGACGAGCTTGACCAGGCCCTTGCCCGGCGCGAACCAGGATGTGCGCGTGCCCGAGCCGAACCGGTGGCTGCCCTGGGTCAGGCGCGAACGGATCGCGACGGCCTTGTACTTCTTGCCGCGCACGGTGACGGTCTGCTCACCCAACAGGGTCGTGTTGCCGGAGACGCCGAAGATCGAGAAGTCACGGCTGGTGCGGGACGAGCGCCAGGTCGTGCCCTTGGCCGTGCCCGGGCTCGGGATCACCGGGTTGAAGCCGTACACCATCAGGTCGAACGGGGTCGTGAAGCGGCGCGACCTGCCGAGCTTGGGGAACTTGCCGCCCGTGGACTGGGTGGAGCCGCCGAGCAGGGTCACGCCCGACAGCCGCGAGGCCAGCGTGTAGGCGCCGGCGACGCGCAGCGGGCCGCGCACGTGCTTGAAGTCCACGCGCGATGTCGAGTTCAACACGTCGGAGACCTCGTAGGACTGCGTGGACCAGGCCTTCATCCACTTCGAGTTGCGCCAGCGGAAGGTGCCGGAGTCACCGCGATTGAGCGGCAGCAGGTTCTGGTCGGACGGCAGCGGCTTGGGCGCGAGGTTCGTCTCGGTCAGGTCGGCCGTCGAGGTCTCGCCGCTCGCGTGCTTGAGCACCACCTTGACCGGGCCGACGCCGCGCACCCAGTAGACGGTCCGGGTCAGCGTCCCGAACGGGTCGCCGATCGCGCCCGCCTGCGTGACCTCGGCGTCCACCCGCGCGGCCTGCACGCCCGCCGGGAACGCCGGCACCGTGACCTTGACCTGCCCGGCGTACCGATTCGACGAGGCGACGTCGTTCGCCGCGCCGCCCAGCGAGCTCCAGCGCGTGCCGTCGAGCATCGGCTCGGCGAACACGGGCGAGCGCGTGCCCCAGATGACCATGTACCAGGCCGCGCTCAGCGAGCTCGCGCAGTCGGTGGCCGACGCGCACAGGATCGGGAACCGCGGCGGGGGCTGGGAGGACTGGTAGTTCGTGTTGACGAGCCCGGTGTCCGTGTGCTGGAAGTCGATCGTGCCGGCCGACGCGGTCTCGGTCGGCGGCGGGTTGACCTCGTCCCAGCGCAGCCGGAACGACGTACCCGCGCGCGCCGCCATCGTGTAGCGCTCGACGCGCGGCGTCGCCTGGTAGGTGGAGTTCGTCCACGCGTACGTCCAGGCCGCGCCGTCGGTGCGCGGGAGCCACTGCTCGGCCGGATCGTCGAGCGGCCCGGCGGACGCGACCGCGGGCACGAGCAGCAACGCGGTCAGGGCAGCAGCGATGGACGTCCTCCACATAGGAGGGCGAATTTAGTGCTGGGGCGGCACAAAGCCGCCCCCGACATTCGTCTACCGGACCCGGAAACGGATCAGATTCTTGTCCCTGCGCGACCACCGGCCCTCGGCCAACCCGTTGGCCAACACGGCGCGGGTGCGCAGCTCGTAGCGCCCGCGCGCCAGGCGCTCCTTCAGCCGCAGGCTCCAACGCTCCGTTCCCTTGACCGTGACCCAGACAGGCTCGTCGCACTTGCCCGCGGCGCTCTCGTCGACCGTCCGCAGGTCCCCCCGCGCCGAGCTCAGCCAGCGGCAGCCACCGCCCAGACGGCGCACCGCGATCTGCACGCGCCGCACCCGCAATGTCCGCGCGGAGACACCCGTGGCGGCGCCGCGCGACGCGCGCCCGCTGAACGAGCGGCCGCGCTGGGGCGTGCGCGCGTTCGTGTCGCCCGGCCGCACGACGACCGCCTCCGAGCCCGCGGTGTCGTTGCCGTTGACCACGTCGTCCGCGTCCACGACCCGGAACGCCAGCGCCGCACGCGAGCCGGTCTTCAGGCCCCGCACCACGCCGACCGAGATCTCGTCCTCGACGGACTTGCCTGGCGCGACCGCGTACGGGATCACGGCACCGGACCGCACGCCCGGCGCCGAGGTGATGATCTGCGCGCCCCGGCACGGCGCCGTGCCGACGTTGCGGACCGTGAAGGCGAACGGGCGCGAGCCCTCCGTGCCAATCACCGGCGGCGCGTCCAGCACGCGCAGCGCGAGATCGCAGAACGCGAACACGGCGCGCAGACGCACGACGTTGTCGCCCGCCGCGGCGTCGCTCGCGGAGACGAGGGACAGCTCCAACGTGGCGTCCGTCGGGAGCGGCGCGTCGTAGCCGACCGTCAGATCGCGCGTGACGCTCTGGCCCGGCAGCAGCCGTCCGACGTCCACGCCGCCGCCGACCCACGGCTTGGAGACGCTGATCAGCCCGGAGCACGGCCGCGCGCCGTTGTTGGTCGCGCGCACCGTGACCGTACCCGGCGCCCGGCCGCGCAGCAGCAGCTCGACCGGCGACACCACGGCCAGTGCGAGGTCACAGCGCTTCTCGGCGTCGATCAGCACCCGCGCGGTCGCGAGGCTGGAGTCGCCCGTGCTCGTGTCCTCGAGCACACCCGCGACCGCCACCGCACCCGTCGTGGCCGCGAGGCCGCTCGCCTCGCCTTCGTGCCCGACGACCGGCAGCACGAGGTCCGTGTAGGCCAGGTCCGCGAGCGGCCCGTCGAGCCGGTTGAACGCGGCCAGCGCCCACTGCGGGCCGCGGTCGACCTCGGAGGAGCCGCTGACGACCAGCGTGTCCGGATCGCCCGGCGCCAGCGCCAGATCGAGGCCGCGGCCGATCACCTGCTGGCCGCCGCTGAAGGAGGAGCCGCGCATGTCGAAGCGGCGCGTCTCCAACCCGGCGCCGGCGCTGTTGGCGCGGGCCACGAACGCGTCGGAGTCACCCGCGACGACCGTCGTGCCCGTCACCCAGTAGCCGCCGCCGTACGCGAGCAGGGCGCCAGGCGTGACCGACGTCGCGCCCGGTACCGCGATCGGCGTGGCGAACGCGTCGCTCGCCAGCACCGCGCCCGTCGGCGTGCCGATCAGCAGGACCGGCCCGGAGGCGGCCCACGCGACGTCCACCGCGGCGTCGACCGCGGCCGGCGCGGCGTCGATGACCTCGACGCTGTCGCCGACGACCACGAACGTGTCGTTCCCCGTCCCACCCGCGACCGCCAGCCGGCCGTCCGGCGCGAGCGCCAGCGCGCTCGGCGCGTCGTCGCCCGTGCCCGCCGCGAACGTGTCCGTGGGGAAGTCGGGGTCGGGCGAGCCGTCCGTCAGCAGGCCGACGATCGCCGTGTCGTAGTCGGCCGCGCCGGACGCGGCCACGTCGGTGCGAGCCAGCACGCGCAGGTGACCGTTCGGCAGCACGACGACGTCCACGCCCTCGGCGTCGCGGCCCAGCGGCAGCTCCAGCGAGCCGTCCCCGGCGAACGTGGCGTCCAGCGAGCCGTCCGTGCGCCGCGCGACGACCGCCACCGAACTCGCACCCGCCGTCTCGGTCGAGCCGACGGCGTAGATGCGGCCCCGGAGCTCGTCGACGGCGACGCGCCGCGCGCGGTCGGCGTCCGTGCCCGGCCGGAAGTCGTACTGCGAGACGCCCGCGAACGCGAACGTCGTGTCCGCGGTGAGTGACGGCGGCTGGATCTGCGCGCCCGCCGGCGCGGCGCTCAGCCCGGTCAGCGCGCCCGCCAGGGCACCGGCCAACGCGATAGCGCGGCGCATCAGCCCGTCTTCTCCACGGTCGACGTGCTGCCGTCCGCGTGCCGGAAGGTGATCTTCACCAGCCCGACGCCCGGCGCGAAGTACATCGTGCGCGTGCCCGAGCCGAACGGGTGGTCGGCTTGGCGCAGCTTGGAGCGGATCGCGACCGCGTCGCGGTAGCGCCCGGCCGGCACGCGCACCGTGCGCGTTCCGAGGACGGTCGAGTCGCCGGTCACGCCGTAGACGGCGAAGTCAGCCGACTCGCGCGAGGAGCGCCACGCCTGGCCGGTGGCCGCGTACGCCGGGAACACCGGGTTGAAGCCGTAGGACATGAAGTCGAGCGGGGTGATCAAGCGCGCGCGGCCCTTCGGCCCACGCGCCGGGCCGAGCTGCGGCAGCCGCGCGCCCGTGTTGGCCCTCCGCACGGCGGTCGTCACGTTCGTGAGCCCGCCGAGCCGGCTGGCGAACACGTAGCTCGCGTTGACGTCGATCGGCCCGCGCGTGTCGAGCACGTTCACGCGCGCGGTGTTGTTCGAGGTCGCTGCGACCGTGAGCCGCTGCTCGGACCAGCGCTTCATGTGGCGCGAGTTGCGCCAGCGGTAGGTGGACTCGGTGCCGAGCGCGAGCGGCATCAGGTTCGCGTCGCTGGGCAGCGGCCGCGGCGCGAGGTTGGTCTGCTGCAGCGTCGCGTAGCTCGTCTCCCCCGACGTGTGCTGGAAGAGGATCTTGACCGGGCCGACGCCGTACACCCACCAGACCGTGCGCAGGCCGGAGCCGAACGGGTCGCCGAGTGCGCCCGCCTGCGTGATCACGGACTCGATCTTGGCCGCCTTCACGCCCGCCGGGAACGCCGGGACGCTGACGTCGACGACGCCGCGGTAGCGGTTGGAGGCCGTGACATCGTTGGTCGTGCCGCCGACCGAGTTCCACGTCGTGCCCTCGACGAGCGGCTCGGCCAGCACGGGCGAGCGCGTGCCCCACAACAGCTGGAAGACCGTGCCGGCGAGCGAGTTCGAGCAGCGCGCCGCGGTCCCGCACAGCACGGGGAACTGCGGCGGCACCGGCGTGGACTGGAAGTTCGTGTTGATCAGGCCCGCGTCCGTGTGGCGGAAGTCCGCGAAGCCGTTGGCCGGGTTGTCCTCCGGCCGCAGCATGAACTCCTCCCACGCGACGCGGAAGCCCGTGCCCGTGCGCCCCGTCAACGTGTAGCGCTCGGCTCGCGGCGGCGAGTAGGCGCTGTTGGCCCACTCATAGATCCACGTGGCGCCGTCCGTGCGCGGCAGCCACTGCGCCGCCGGATCGTCGAGGCTCGCAGCCGCCGCGGGCGCCGCCTGGCACACCACGAGAGCCGCGGCGAGTGTCAAGAGTCGCTTCACGACTTGGTCCCCTTCTTCTTCGGCTTCTTCTTCTTTGAAGGCTTCTTCTTCTTGGACGTCTTCTTCTTCGACGCCTTCTTCTTCTTCTTGCTGGCCTTCTTCTTCTTGGCCTTCTTCTTCTTCGGCTTCGCCTTGTCGCGCTCCGGGTTCAGGCGCACGCCCGGCCGGACCGCGCCCGGGTTCAGCGGCGCGCTGGAGACGATGGTCTGCTCCACCGACGGCACCGGCAGCGGCGCCGGGTCGAGCGGCTGCGGCGAGCCCGGCTGCGGCGTGTTGGGCTGCGGCAGTGGCGTGGCCGTGTCGGCGGCGTCCGGATCGACGACCTGGTCGCCGTCGTTGTTGGTCAGGAAGCGGTCCCGGCCGGCGCCGCCGCGCAGCGTGTCGGCGTAGGTCGCCCCCGAGTCGTTGACGAGGTTCGCGCCGGCGCCCGTGGTGAGGTCGTCGTCCGCGTTGAGCACGTCGTCGCCGTCGTTGCCGGCCAGCGCGTCGCGGCCCGTGCCGCCCGAGAGCCAGTCGTTGCCGGTGCCGCCGACGAGCTGGTCGTCGCCGTCGCTCGGGACGAGCGGGAGCTTCGGGCCGTTGGCCGCGTCGTGGTTGAGGAAGAAGTCGACGCCGCCGACGAGGATGCGCTGGAACGGCCGCGTCTCGTCGAACAGCGCGAAGCCGGCGAGCGTCGCGCCCGTCGCGTGCAGGCCGTAGTGCAGCAGGCTGCCCGGGTTGTAGGGCCGCAGGTAGTCGCTGCGGACCACGTCGGAGACGCCGCCGTCGAAGCGGTTGGCCGCGTACGCGAACTCGAGCGCCTCGGCGCCGGAGAGCGCGTCGTCGCCGGCGCCGCCGTCGATCGCGTCGTCGCCCAGGCCGCCGAAGATCACGTCGTCGCCGTCCTCGCCGAGCGCGCCGTCGTTGCCGGTGCCGCCGGAGATCCAGTCGTGGCCGGAGCCGCCGAGGATGCTGTCGGCGCCCGCGTCGCCGAACAGGCGGTCGTTGCCGACGCCGCCGTGGATGCGGTCGGCGTCGGCCTCGCCGTGGACCTCGTCCGCGCCGGAGCCGTCGAGCAGCGTCACACTGCCGTCGCCGACGTTGCCGTTGTCGCCGATGATCGTGTCCGCGTCCGCGAGGCCGTCGGAGATCGTGTTCGCCGCGATGCGCGTGCCCGCGCCGCCGAAGATGTAGTCGCCGCCGTCGGGGCGCTGGTCGGCGCGCACGAGCGTGAAGGCGCTCGAGCTGCCGCCGAGCAGCACGTCGTTGCCGAGTCCGCCGAACAGCACGTCGTTGCCGCCGCCGCCCTCGATCCAGTCGTTGCCGTCGGTCAGGCGCTCGATCGCCGGAGCGACGATCAGGGCGCCGAGCGGATCGCCGGCGCCGGGCAGGCGCGTCGCACCCGCGGCCGGGTCCTCGATCGCGCCGTCGCCGAGCAGGACGTCGTGGCCGAGCTGGCCGAAGATGCGGTCGTGGCCGGCGCCGCCGGTGACGTAGTCGTCGCCGAACGCGCCGAGCTTGCCCGCCGGGATCGTCGCGGCAGCGTGCGCGACGGAGTGGAACAGGTCGACGATCGTGGCGCCGTCCAGGCTGACCTGGTCGCCGAAGATGAGGTCGTGGCCCGCGTCGCCGTCGATCGTGTCGCCCGCGGTGCCGCCGGCCAGCACGTCGTCGCCCTCGCCGCCCTCGATGCGGTCGCGGCCGCCGTCGTTGAAGTCGCTCGTGCGCACGAGGTGCGTGTCGTAGCTGAGCACGCCGTGGTCGCCGAGCAGGAGGTCGTTGCCGGCGCTGCCGATCACCGTGTCGTCGCCGGCGCCGCCGAGCAGGACGTCGCGGCCGCCACCACCGATGATGTGGTCGCCGGCGCCGAACGTCGGGTTCTGCGTCGCGATGGTGCGACCCACTTCGATGACGCCGTTGTCGCCGAACGCGACGTTGTCGCCCTCGCCCGTGTCGATCGTGTCCGCGCCGGAGCCGCCGACGAGCACGTCGTCGCCGCCGCGCCCGTAGAGCTTGTCGTTGCCGCCGACCCACGCGTCGGTGCCCTGGATCAGGCCGACCGGCGTCGCGAGCCCGTCCGTGGTGTCGCCGAGGCCGCCGTTGCCGAACACGCTGCCGCCGGCCACCACGCGCCCGCGGTCGCCGAAGATGAGGTCGGCGCCCGAGCCGCCGTGCAGCTCGTCGTCGCCCTGTCCGCCGAAGATGATCAGCCCCAGCGTCGAGGCCTCGCCGTGAACGGTGTCGTTGTCGCTCACCAGCGGCGTCTGCGGCGCGTTGAACGTCTGCGTCGTGAAGGCGACGACGGTGAGCACGACGAGCGCGCCGTCCGCGCCCGCCACCGTCACGGTGTCCGCGCCGAAGTCCACGGTGACCGAAACCGCGACGCCGTTCACGGTTGCGGTGACGACGTCGCCGGCCTTCAGGTCCAGCCCGGTCGCGATCACGCCGGTGGCACTGCGGTGGTACGCGCGGATGGTGGTCGTGCGCCACGTGACGGAGATCGTCGAGCCCGGCTGCGGCGCGCTCAGCAGGCCGACGCGGCCGTTGTAGGCGACCCACGCGGTGGGCGCAAGCGTCAGGCCGTCCACGCTGACCGAGGCGACGTCGGAGCCGCCGAGGCCGAGCACGTGGTCGACGCCGCCCTGCGTGTCGAGCACGAGCAGGTCGTCCTCGCCCGCGTCCAGGTCCACGGTGACGACGTCGTTGCCGAGGCCGGTGTTGAGGAACGTGACCGTCCGCACGCCGGCGGCGCGGTGGGTCGCGGTGATGGAGATCGTGTCGGCGCCGGAGCCGGTCCAGACCGTGATCCCGTCGGCGAAGGTCCCGTCGGTCCGGTAGCTGATCGCACCCACGGCCAGGCCGGCGATCGCGATCGCGTCCCCGACGGCGGAGATGCTCACCGTGTCGCCCACCGTCGCGGCCTCGTCGCTGACCATCAGCGTGTGGCGGCCCGCGCCGAGGTCGAGCGTCAGCGACCCGGCGAGCGCGTTCAGGTCGCCGCGCAGGTACGCCGGGCGGTCGGTCAGGCCGAACGCGGCGAGCGAGGAGACGTACACGCGGTCGTCGCCGCCGGCGGCCTTGATCGTGGTCGCGGCGGAGGTGCCGTTGACGTTGATCACGTCCGCCCCGGAGCCCGTGAGGATCTCGAGGTTCTCGACCCCGTAATAGTCGATGCCGACCCGACGCTCCTCGAGGTTCGCGCCCTCGGCGAACGCGACGCCGCGCGTGCGGTACTGACCGGCGAAGTAGAGCTCGACGACGTTGCCGTAGCGCGCGACGCGCACGTTGTCGGTGAACGGCAGCGCCGAGCCGCTGTACGGGTTCACGATCGCCGACAGCGCGGCCTGGATCTGCGCCGCGGACGCGTTGGCCGCGAGCGGCGCCGTCGTCTTGAACGTGCCGTCGGCGAGCACGACGTAGAGCACGAGCGTCGGGCCGGTGATCGTCAGGCGCTGCGCGACGCCCACCGGCGCACCCGCGTTCATCCCGAGGCCCGTGACGGTCGTCGGGTTGATCGTCGCCGTCTCGGCCTGGGTCTCGGCCACGTCGTCGAGGCGGACGGAATCCACACCGTCGCCCGTGTCGAGCGTGAGCAGCGCCGTGATCTGGTTGAGGGTGCCGAGGTCGCTGCTCACCGTGACGCGGTCGTCGCCGCCCTCGGTCTCGACCGTCGTCAGGCCGTCGATCGTCTTCACCCGCACGACGTCGGCGCCGCCGCCGGTCCGCAGCACCGTGCGGCCGAGGATCGTCGTCTCGATCGTGAACGTGTCCACGCCGGCGCCGAGCTGCAAGTACAGCGTCTCGAAGGCGGCGTAGGTGATCAGGGCGCCCATGCCGAGGCCGCCGATGGTGTCGCGCGTGAGCACGCCGTTGCCGCCGGTGCCGAGCGAGTCGTCGATCGTCAGCGAGTCGACGTGGTCGTCCTCGGGCAGCGCCGTCGGCGGCAGCGGCGCGGGCAGCGGCGGCGTGGCCGTCTCACCCGGCAGGATGATCGCGAGCGGGAGGTCGAGCTCGCCGACGCCGCCCCGGCCGCCGTCGATGAACAGCGGGCCCCGGATCAGCGCGGCGCGGTGCTCGGCCGCCGGGATGACCGGGGTCGCCGCGCCGGTGTCGACCGTCGGGTGGTCGCCGCCGATGACGACGCGGTCGCCGCCGAGGCCGGTGCGGATGCGCGTCGTCACGCCGGCGGCCGTGGAGTGGACGACGACCAGGTCGTCGCCCTCGAGCGTGTCGAGCTCGAACAGCTCGATGCCCGCGTAGACGAACGCGCGGCCGCCGCCGTAGATCGTCGTCGCCGTCAGCAGGAAGGTGTCGTCGAGCTCGGTGCCATAGAAGATCACGCGGTCCGAGCCTTCGCCGCCGTCGACGTTCAGCGGCGCGTTGCCCACGTAGTTGATGACGTCGTTGCCGCCCCCGCCGCTGACCGTCGTGCCGGTGGTGAACGTGCGCACGATGAAGGTGTCGTCGTCGTCGCCGCCCTGGGCGTCGAGCGTGGCCTGGTGGTTGAAGATGCCGAACGTGTCGTTGCCGGCCTCGCCGCGGATCGTGGTCGCGAACGAGTTGCCGTTGGTGAGCTTGCCGCGCGTGGTCTGCGTCCAGGCGGGCGGCTCGGTGGAGACGATGTCGCCGAAGATCTGGCCGACCTGGAAGCGGTCGTTGCCCGCGCCGCCCTCGATGGTGGTCACCGACGAGTTGTCGTCGAGCGCAAAGCGGTCGTCGCCGCCGAGCGCGTCGATGAACAGCGTCTCGATCGCGGTGTCGTACTCGATGCGCTCCACCAGCGCGCCGGCGTTCAGGAGCGCGACGAGGTCGCGGCGCAGCAGGAACACGTCGGCGACCTGCGTGCCGTTGAGGTTGAGCGCGTCGGCGCCGGAGACCCCGCTGTCGGCGACGTCGATGACGGACCCGCCGATGCCCCACAGGTTGACGTTGTAGGTGTCGCCTTCGCCCTCGCCGTCGAGCGTGAGCTTGGCCGCAAGGCCGTTGACCGCGTCCAGCACCGGGTTGACGTTGAACGTGTCCGTGCCCGCGCCGCCCTCGATCCGGGTCAGGCCGCCCGTCGTCTCCAGGTCGACGCGGTCGGCGCCCGCGCCGAGGTCGATGCGGGTCGTGCCCGTGTGCGTGGAGTCGACGAACAGCACGTCGGCGCCGGAGCCGAGCAGCAGCTCGAAGGCCTCGAAGCCGAGGTAGGTGAGCGTGCCGCCGAGGCCGAGCCCGACGACGGTGGACGCGGTGACGCGGCCCGTGTTGGCGGTGGTGTCGCCGCTGTCGTCGAGGAAGAGCTGGTCGGCGCCCGCGCCGGCCTCGATGGTCAGCGTCGCGGCGATGCCGTCCAGGCGCTGGGCGAGGTTGCCGACCCGCACGATGTCGTCGCCCGCGCCCGTGTCCAGCGTGGTGGCGGCGCCGAGGTTGCGCAGCGTGACGAGGTCGTTGTCGTCGCCGGTCGTGATGGCGGTGACGCCGCCGGCGGACTCGACGAGCACCGTGTCGGCGCCCGCGCCGGTGTCGAGCGTCAGTGCGGCGGCCGCGCTGACGATCGTGACCGTGTCGGCGCCGGTGCCGGTGCTCACGGTCGTCACGCCGCGCAGGTCGCCGAGCAGGACCTCGTCGTTCTCGCTGCCGGTGTCCAGGGCGAGCGTCTTGCGCGCGAGGTCGATGCGGACCTTGTCCGTGCCCGCCCCCGTCGCGAGGTCCAGGTCGCCGTCGACGCTGACCATCGTGACGGTGTCGTCACCCGCGCCGGTGGTGATGCGCACGACGCCGGTGACCGTGGTGGCCACGTTCAGCGTGTCGTGGCCCGAGCCGAGCGCGAGCGTGAAGTCCTCGAAGCCGGTGTAGGCGATGCCGCCGGTCATGCCGAGCCCGGTCAGCTCGGTCGCGCTCAGGGCACCGGTGTTGTCGGCGGTGTCGGCGCTGTCGTCGGCCCACAGCAGGTCGTTGCCCTCGCGGCCGATCAGCGTCAGGCGCGCGCCGAGCCCGTTGAGCGTGCCGCCCCCGTTGAAGCCCTCGCGCTCGGCCGCGTTCGTGCCCGCGAGCACCGTGTCGTCGCCCGCGCCGAGGTCGACGGTCAGCGGCAGGTTCAGGCCGCGGACCGCGAGCGTGTCGTCGCCGCCGGCGAGCAGCAGCGACGTGCTCTCGACGAAGCGGGACACGATCACGGTCGTGGTGGCCGAGCCGTCGTCCAGGCGCAGCTGCGTCGCCGCCACGAAGCGGTCGGCGCCCGCGGCCGCGCTCGCGTCGGGGTCGCGCAGCTGCTGACCGGCCTCGACGCGGCCCGTCTCGCGCAGGTTGGTGCCGTTGATGGTGACGGTGTCGCCGCCGCCCACCAGGTCGACCTCGACGATCCGCACCGTGCCGTTGCGCACGCCGCCGGGAGCGATCACGTACGTGTCGGCGTCGTCGCGGCCGATCAGGTCCGCGACGCCCGCCCACGGCGTCACGCCGACCTGCGCGGCGCCGCCGATCAGGACGGCGCCGAAGCTGCCGACGAAGAAGCGGTTGGACTCGCCGTCGACGACGACGTTGCTGCCGTTGCGCTCGACGGTCCGCCGCTGCGTGCCGCTGAGCGTCGCGCGCTCGAAGACCGAGATGTCCTCGCCGGTCGCGCCCGCGCGGAAGCAGGTCGTGTTGGCCGCGCACGTCGTCTCGAGCACGCCGAGCACGAGCAGGTTGCCGTAGAGCCCGAAGTCGCCGGCCCAGACCTCCATGATCTCGTCCGTGCCGCCCGCGTCGGCGAACGTGTCCTGGCCGCCGAGGCCGGAGACGCGGTCGTTGCCCAGGCCGGAATCGACCAGGTCGGCGACCGGCGTGCCGACGACGACGTCGTTGCCGTCGCCGCCGACGAGCTCGACCGCGGCCCAGTAGGCGACGCCCGCCGACTGCGAGCCGTCGATCACGTCGTGGCCGCCGAGCGCCTCGACGCGCAGGCGGTCGCCGCCCGTGCGGCTCGCGTCGGTGATGGCGAGCGCGTAGTGGCCGGTCCAGTCGATCGACGTCGCGTCCGCGGCGATGATCACGTTGACCGTGTCGTTGCCGGTCGACGCCTGGTGGGTGACGACGTCGGCGCCCGTGCCGAGGTCCACGCTCACGCTCACGACGCCGCCGTTCTCGAGCGCGCCCGCGAACGTGAAGCTGTCGTTGCCCGAGCCGCCCGAGAGGCGGATGCGCTCGACGCCCTGGCCGCGCAGCGAGCCGATGATGTTCGCGCCGGCGAGCTCCTCGAACACGAGCTGCGTGCCCTCGACGCGCAGGCGGACCGAGTTGTTACCGCCGTCGCCGAGCACCTCGAGCGCGTCCATGAAGTCGAACGTCGCGTCGTTGGCGTCCTTGCCGGTGTCCGTGCCGCCCTCGTAGGTCTCGCCCATCGCGAGGTCGGCGAGCGTCGTACGCAGGATGTCGTTGCCGCTGCCGCCGTCGTACCCGTCCACGCCGCCGCGGCCCACGAGCAGGTCGTCGCCCGCCCCGCCGTTCAGCGCGTCCGCGCCGCTGCCGCCGTAGAGCTCGTCGTTGCCCCCGCCGCCCGTGAGGACGCCGGTGGCGGACGAGTCGTTGGTGAGCACGTCGCGCGCGTCGCCCGCACCGGCCGGATCGTTGACGTCATCGCCGTGCAGGGTCACCGAGCCCGTCGCGAACTGGCCCGCGTACAGCGTGTCCGCCCCCGCGCCGCCGGCGAAGAACACGCTGCCGTAGCCGGAGTAGCCGAAGTTGTCGTCGCCCGCGCCGCCGTAGGCCCGGACGTTCGTGACCACGCCGTCGAGGATGTTGAGCCCGTCGTTGCCGCTCCCGAAGACGCCCTCGATCGCGTTGATGTCCTCGAACGTCTCCTGCAGGCCGAAGGCGCTCACGCGCACGGTCTCGTGGCCCACGTCACCGCCCAGGTGTGCGATCTCGTAGACCTCGTGGATGTCGGTCTTGGAGTAGTTGCGGTTCCCCGCCCGGTCGCCGACGTTGAGGATCAGCTTGCCGGTGCTGTCGCGGAACGCGAGGTTCGGCGGCGGCGGAGGCGTGCTCTTGAGCGAGCCCGGCAGGCGGAAGGTGGCGACGGTCAGCTCGAACCACGCGTCCTTCTCCTTGCGCTCCTGCACGCGCTGCTCGACTTTCACGCGCTTGGGCGGGCAGCCGCCCCACAGCGACGCGATCGCGCACCCGACGTCCTCGAAGAAGCCGACGATGGCGTACCCCGCGGCCTTGGCCGCGGACTCGAGCATCTCGACGATCTTGGTGACCCACTCGAAGAACACGCCGGTGCCCTTGACGCCCACCTTGAGCGTGACGGTGTCGCCCAGGTTGCCCGAGATGCGCCCGTAGGCGGCCACGCCGAACAGCTCCACGCCGCCCAGGTAGGCGCCGAACGAGCCGCCGATCTCGGCGATGAAGTCGTCACCGGTCGGGTCGTTGGGCTTGAACTTGAGGTGGACCCAGGCGGCGCCGTTGATGCCGTTGCCGGCGTAGGAGAGGTTGATCGAGCCCTGGACGCGCAGCTCGAAGTTGCCGTTGGAGTCCAGCGAGCCGTAGACGGTCAGGCTCAGCAGGCTGGCGAGGCTGGCGCTCAGCGGGTTCGACTGCGGGATCGTGATCGACCAGTAGTTGCCCTGGACGACGATCTTCACCCCGCCGCTGATCGAGATCACGCCCAGCAGGTCGAGCTTGCCGGACAGGTCCAGGTTGAAGTACTTGGTCTGCGAGGTCCGCGTGCTCAGACGCATCGAGCCGTCGAGCTTGAGGTGCAGGATGCCGAGCAGGTCCATGTCGATGTGGACATCGAGCGTCGCGGTCACGCCGTCGCCGTAGAGGCCGAGCGAGCCGCTGACGTCGAACACGAGCGGGCTGGTGTCGGCGGCGCCGATCGAGAACTTCACGCCCAGCGCGAGCTCGAAGCGGCCGGCGGCGATCGTCACGTCGAGGTAGCCCTTGGCGCTCGCGCCGAGGATCGTGATCGTGCCGTCCAGGCGCAGGCGGAAGCCGGCGGCGATCGGGCGCCCGGCGAACGTCTGCGTCACGCCGGTCGTGTTGAGCTCGATCAGCGCGGTGGCCTGGAACGCGAAGCCGATCCCGGCGCCGAAGAGGTTCGCGTCGAAGGTCGGGGCGAAGCGCGCCACCAGGCCCTGCGCGTTGATCCGGAAGCCGCTGTTGCGCAGCTCGAGCTTGCCGATGATGTCGAGCTGGATGGAGGCGTTCGCGACCAGCTCCACGCCCGTCGCGCCCAGCGCGAGCTTGAACTCGCCCTCGATCTTGAGCGGGCCGAAGATGATCTCGCCGGCGAGCTTGAGCTCGAAGCCGTTGATGACGTTGATCGTCTGGCGACCCAGGATCGGCCGCTTCTGCGCGTCCAGCCGGAAGCCGACGAAGCGGTTGTTGTTCGGGTCGGTGTCGATCAGGAACGTGTCGATCGGCCGCGGGTCCGAGAACGTGTTGATCTCCAGCAGCAGCTGGCCGCGCAGGGAGATGCCCGGGATGCCGTCCGACGACTTGCGCTGCAGGTACACGCGGCCGACGACGCCGGTCTCGGCGCCCGCGAAGACGGTCAGGCTGATCGAGCCCTCGACCGAGCCGATGAAGTCGATCTGCGCGCTCACGGCGCCCACCAGCTCGAAGCGCAGGCCGGCGCCGCTGCCCGCCGCCTCGATGCCGATGAACCCGTACAGGTTGATCACGCCGCCGATCGTCAGCGTCGCCGAGATGCTGGCCGCGATGTAGATCTCGCCGCCGGGGGGCGCGTTCGGGTCGCGCTCGCCGCTGAACGTCGGCGCCGCGGCGAAGATCGAGATCGTCGGCGCGTCGCCCGCCTTCATCAGCGGCTTGAAGTTCTCCGGGATGACGAACACCTGGTCCTGCATCGTGGTGTTGAACATCACCTTCACGGAGCCCTCGACCGAGAACAGCGAGCCGACGTTGGGCAGGCCGATGTTGGCCGAGCGGCTGACGGTCAGCATGCCCGCGACGCCCGGGGTGCGGCCGGGCGTGACGCCGGTCTGGACGACGATCAGGCCCGTCGCCTCACCGAAGTTGATCTGCGTGCCGTCCATGCCGAAGGACAGCGAAGCGGTCGCGAACAGCTCGAACTTCTCCGGGCTCAGGTTGAGCGCGAAGCCGCCCTGCATGTTGAGCAGCTGCTGGCCGTTGGCGGTGACCGCCAGCTTGCCCACGAGCTCGAGCCCGAAGCTCTCCTTGCGCAGCGTGTAGGTGCGCGTGAGGTCGGTGTTGTTCGGCCCCAGGCCCGGCAGCGTCAGCGTCTCGGTCCGCTGGATGCCGGTGGTGTTGATCTGCAGCGTGCCCTTGGCGAACAGCTCGATGCCGTACGGCTTGAGCTTGTCGAAGTTGGTCTCGATCGTCGCGACGCCCCAGAAGCGCGGCTTGGTGTCCGACGCGCTGCCGGTCTCCAGCACGAAGCGCCCGGCGGTCGCGCCGACCGTCTCCAGGCCGATGATCCACAGCGAGCCGGTGAACGAGAGGCGGAACGCCTTGCGCGCCGCGTCGATCTCGAGGATGACCTTGGCCTTGGCCTCGAGCAGCTTCACCGTCGGCCCGGCCGACAGGATGATGCCCCCGTCGAGCTCGATGAAGAACGACTTGGCCTGCGTCACGACGGCGAACTCGCGCGCGCCGGCTTGGCCCTGGTTGCCCTCGGAGTCGTTCCACTTGCCGGCGAGGAAGCTGACCGTGACCTTGCCGGTCGTCAGGCGGCCGGTGTACAGGTAGCGCCAGGTGGTCGCGTTGATGCGCGTCGTGCCGGACTTGACGAGGTTCTCGCTGTCGGCGCCGCTGAGCGCGATCTCGTCTCCGTTCACGGAGGACGCGTCGACGGTGGCGGTGCCGACCGGGTTCAAGCGCACGTCGAGCCACACGCGCGTCATCGCCTCGGTGGTCGTGAGGTCCTCGATCGTCGCGGCCGTCGCCAGCTGCTCCTGCGTGACGGCGACGCCGGCCGAGGTCGTCCAGCTGCCGGCCTTCAGCGCGGCGGTGAGCGCGCCGGCGCGGTTGTAGCCGGTGTAGAAGAAGCGGAAGACGCCGTTGCCGAGGCTGACGGCGCGGCCGTCGACGCTGATCTTCGAGCCCGGGCTCGTGAGTGTGATCTCGGCGTCGCCGTCGGTGATCGAGGCCGAGTCGAACGCGGCGCCGCCGATCGTGAGGAACGTGACGTCGACCCAGCCACGGCCCTCGAGCGCCTCGCGGCTGAGCGTCTGCGCGTGCGTCGGGTCGCCGAGCTCGGCGGTGGCCACGCCGAGGAAGAAGTCCTCGTTCTCGGCCTGGTTGATGATCCCGCCGGTGTCGGCGAAGGAGCCGGCGACGAAGGTGACCGTGTACTTGCCCGCGACCAGCGGCGTGCTGCCGAGCGCGTAGCGGTAGGTGTCGGTGAGGCCGACGCGGGTGTAGGTGCCGCCGAGGGCGACGAGCGCGCCGGAGGCGTCGCGCAGTTCGATCTCGCCGCCGTTGATCGTTGTGTGATCGACGGCGTGGCCGGCGCTGCCGCGGAACGTGACCTCCAGGTAGCGGAGGGTGCCGAGCCCGATCGTCGCGCCGGAGAGGGCGACGGTGGAGTTGTCGGCGAGCACCGTCCGGATCAGGTCGGCGCTGGCGCCCGTCACGTTGAAGCGCTGCGTGAAGGCGCGGTTCGCGGGTTCAGAGGCGCCGGCCGGAGGTCCGCGCGCGGAGTCGCTCCAGGAGCCGGCCTGGAACTGCGCGAGCACTTCGCCCGGGCGCAGCGTGCCGAGGACCATGTAGCGCCACGTGTTCTCGCCGACCTTCAGCACCGCGAAGCCGCCGCTCGCGATCTGCGCGCCGGAGCCGCCGAAGCCGGACAGCACGAGCTCGTCGCCGTCGATCGAGCTCTCGTCGAGGATGCGGTTAAGGCCCGGGCGGTACTGGACGTCGACGTAGGTGCGGCCGGTCTGGATCGCGGTCGCGTCGAGCGGGATCGCGGTGCCGTCCGCCTGCGTGCCGGTGGTCGCGCCCGTGTAGGACAGGCCGCCCTGCGTGAGCTTGACGCGCGCGGTGGTCACGGCCGTCTCGTCGGCGCCGGCCGGCGGCGTGATCACGACGGGGAGGTCCCACACGACGCTGCCGTCCTCGAGCGTGCGCATGACCGGCGAGCGCGTCGGGTCGAGCGCGATCGCCCAGCCGGTGCCGTCGATCGTGAGCTGGTTGAAGGCGTCCATCAGGACCGAGTCCGGGTCGAGCGAGAGGCCCGTCGGCACCGGCAGCGTGATCTGCAGCGACTGCGGCGTCAGCGGCGTGGTGCCGTTCGCGTTCGCCAGCGACACGGTCGCCACCAGCTCGAGGCCGGTGACCTCGCTGGAGTTGAACGACCACGTGTTCGGCAGGTAGGTGAGCGAGATGCCGCCCTCGCCGCGCACGCCCGTGAGCCAGTAGCGGAACGTGTTCGTGGTGCCCAGGCGGGTCGGCGCGCGCGCCGCGTCGAGCACCAGCGTGCCCAGGCCCGGGCCGTCGAGCATGAACTCGGGCGCGAGGTCCGTGATCGACGCGTAGTCGATCGAGAGCGGGCCGGACGGCGGCGTGAACGTGACGTCGACCCAGTTGCGGGCGTTGACGACGTTGACGTCGATCGTCCCGTTCGCAGCCGGATCCACGAGCCGCGCGGTCGCGCCGTCGATGCCGAAGCTGACCGTGATGGCGTCGTTGGCCGTGCCGTTGGCGGCCCGGAACGAGCCCGCCGGGAAGCGGACGGTGGCCTCGCCGAGCGCCCACGGGGAGCCGTTGATGAAGTAGCGGAAGCGCGTCGTGCCCGTGCGCTTGATCGCGGCGATCAGCAGGTCCTGCTCCGTCGCGCCCGCCGGCAGCTCGGTCATCCTGAGCATGACCTCGGCGCCGCGCTTGACGACCTTCACGCCGTCGACGGTCTCGACCACGAGCGGCACGTACTCGACGCCGCCGTCGGTCGTGACGGCCGCCATCGGCGTCAGGCCGGAGAAGCCGTACGGGGTCGAGGACCCGATCGTCAGCTGCAGCTTGGCCCGGTTGACGGCGTCCAGGATCGACGCGTAGTCGAGCGCGCCGCCCTTGGGCGCCGTGTAGATGATGTCGAGGAAGTCGCGCTGGCGCAGCTGGGAGAGCTGCGTGCTGCCGCCCGCGGGCGCCGGGTCCACGACGGTCGCCGTCGGCTTGCCGGCCGCGGTGTTGGCCGTCGGGTCCAAGACGGTGAACACGACGTCCTGGCCGCTCGCGTTCTTGAAGCCCATCTTCAGCCGCCCGTACAGCCGCAGCAGCTGGATCTGGTCCGGCACGTCGGCCAGGAACAGCACGGTCGCGCTGCCCGCCGCGATCTTCGACAGGTCCGCGTACAGGCGGCCGCTGATCGAGATGTTGTCGGCGGCGAAGTTGAGCTTGCCGACGATCAGGAACTTGCCGTCGGTGGAGATCTTCACGATCACCTGGCCGTTGAAGACCTCCTGCGAGGTGTACATCGAGTACACGCGCGCCGAGCCGGTGATCGTCATCGGCGAGGTGAACGCGGCCAGGAAGCCGACCTTGTTCGCGTTGCCGGGCTGCGCCAGCGTCTTGGCCTGGAGCGCGACCTGGCGCTGCAGGCCGTCCAGCCACTGGTCGGCCGTCTGCTGCGTCGGCAGGCCGAAGTCCGGACCGGTCAGTGCGAACGGGTCGTCGATCGACGGCAGCGTCTTGAAGAACTCGACGCCGGCGGCGAAGTCGTTGATCGTCAGGCCGGTGGTCGGCTCGAGCAGGATGCCGCCCGGGATCTCGACGTTGATGAACGCCGACAGCGGGCCGAGCTCGGAGAGGCCGACGCGGATCGTGAAGCCCGCGATGCCGGCCATGCTGAAGCCGCCCTGGAGGCCGAGGTAGAAGACGCGCTGGCGAACCGGGGTGGTGTCGTCGGTGGAGCCGATGATGTTGAAGTTCTGGTCCAGGCGCAGGATGCCGCCGACCAGGCCGGCCTCGATCTCCCCGCCGAACATGTCGCCCTTGACGAGCACACCGATGGCGTCGATGCGCGTGATCGGCATCTTGCCCTCGGCCAGCAGCTTCGGGTTGATGCGGATGCCCTCGATCGAGCCGGTGATCGACAGGCCGCTCATCCCCGCCAGGCTCTGGACGCTCGCCGACAGCACGAGCTCGAAGTTGCCCGGGTCGGTCTCGGGGTTGCCGAGCCAGCGCACGCCGATCGAGTCGATCCGCACCGGCATGAACGACGGCCACTGGAACGAGTCGCCGGTCGCGCCGCCGACGCCGACGAACACGCCGAAGCCGGTCTTGGCCTTGAACGAGCCGTCGCCCAGGAACGCGAAGTTGCGCGCCTCGCCCGACAGCTCGAGCGGGCCGACCTTGACCTTCGCGCCGACGGCGGCGAACGCGACGAGCTCCTGCGTGCCGTTCGCGCCCGTGTTGAGCATGAAGTCGCGCGCCGTGATGGTCACGAACTGCGAGATCTGGATCTCGAGCGTGTCGACCTTGAAGCGGAAGGCCTGGATCGCGCCGCTGGCGTCGAACTCCAGCTCCATCCGCAGCGCCTCGTCGTTGATCGAGCCGTCAGCGTTGCGGTCGTCGGCCGTCAGGCGGTCGGTGAACGTGGCCGTGATCGGCTTGCCCGGGAAGAACTTCGCGCCGCCGGAGGCGAAGAACAGCGTGCCGGAGAAGCGGACGCCGTTGCTGAAGTCCACGACGAAGTCCTTGACGCCGATCCGCAGATCCGTGAACTGGATCATGCTGCCGAACGAGACGCCCGCGCCGGGGTTGGTCGCGGCCAGCGCGTTCGGATCCGGGTTCGGGTTCGGCGTGCCGGTGGGCGGAGGACCGCTGTACTTGAGCTCCGCCTCGCCGAGCTCGAAGCCCGTGCCGCGGATCAGCAGGCCCGGCTTGCCGCTCGCGGACTGGCGGATCGAGCCCGTCACGCCGAACTTCGGGAACGTGATCGACGCGCTCAGGATGCGCACGATCTCCTGGTTGGCCGGGCCCTTCGGGTCCCACTTGATGTCGATGGCCGTGGCGTTGATGACCATCACGTCCGGCACGGTCGCGGTGAGCTGCGCGGCGCTGATCGAGAACTTGCCGGTCGGCGCGATCGAGACGTTGCCGCTGAGCAGGCCGAACGCGTCGACGGCGATGTCGAACGTGCCGAGCAGGTTGAAGATCTCCACGCTCGGGCCGTTGGCGGTCGGCGCGGCGCCGCCGAACGCCAGCGTCGTGCGCTCGATCCCGATCGCGATCGTGAGCACGAGCTCGCCGCTCGGGCTGAACCCGAGGTCGGCGATGGCCACCGTCGGGTTCTGCAGGCGCACCGGGCCGAGGCTGAGCACGCCCGCGGTCGGCGGCGCGGCGGCGCCCGCGGCCAGCGGGTCGAGCTTGAACGAGGACCTCATGCCCTGCGCGTTCCACGTCTGGACCGTCGAGCCGGTCGCCTGCGTGTAGAAGCCGTTGGTGTCGAGGAACTCGACGCTCAGCATGCCCGGCAGGAACAGGTCGATCGTGTTGCGGGTGTTCGCGTCCTTGAGGTAGTACCGGACCGTCACCGTGGTCACCTTGTCGGTGTCCTTGACGCCGCCCAGCAGCACGGCGGTGGTGACGGGCCGCCCGCCCGAGCCCGCGATCAGCTCGACGTCGCCGAGCGAGCTGCCGTCGGCGCGCACGAAGCGGAACGGCGCGGCCTTCAGCGACGCGATGTTGAGCGGGTTGCTGTCGAGGCTGCGGTAGGTGATGTCGATCGAGCGGCGGGCGTTGAACGTCGTGACGCCGATCGCCTCGCCGTTGGCCGGGCTGACGACCTCGGCGATCGGGGCGACGGCGCCGGACGCGTTCGCCGTGAGCACGAACTGCTCGGTCTCGCCGAGGTTGAAACCGGCGTCGGTCTTGTCGGCGAACGAGGCCGGGTCGAAGACGATCGCGATCAGGCCCGACGGCAGCGGCGTCTTGAGCGTGTAGCGGTAGGTCGTGCCCTTGACCAGCGTCGGCTTGCCCGAGACCAGGAACTCGGCCGTGCGGTCGGTGCCGTTGACCATCAGCTTGAACTCGTGCGCGACGTCCTCGATCAGCTCGGTGCGCAGGCCCGTGCCGCTGCGGTCGTTGAAGACGACGTCGATGTACTGGCGCCCGTTCTCGGACGGCCACTCGCCGGCCGTCATGCGGTCGCTCTTGCGCACCACGTCGGCCGTCGGCGGCGGCGTCGGCGCCGTGCCGGTCGGCTCGGGCGCGGCCGACCCGCCGAGGCCGATCCCGGTGATCTGGAACGTCTGCATGCGGAAGCCGGCGGCCTTGCTCATGGTGAAGGACGCGTTGCCGCGGATCTGGAACAGCTGCGAGCCGCCGACGTTGACCGCGATCGTGCCGCCCGCGAGCGCCAGGTCCAGGTCGCCCGACGGCTTGCGCGTGACGAACACCGAGCCCCGGATCGAGAGCACGTCGGCGACCTTGAGCTCGACGCCGAGCAGCTGCAGCGAGAACGTGTTGGCCTTCAGCAGCGCGCTGCCGGTGTCGGTCGGCATGTCGGTGACGTCGGCCAGCGCCGTGCTGACCTCGAAGCGCACCGTGCCGCTGACACCCAGGCCCGGCAGGCCGAGGATCGTCAGCGTGCCGCTCGCGCGCAGCACGTACTGGCCCGGGATCGTGCCGACCTTACGGTAGTAGATCGTCGCGTTGGTGATCAGGATGCCGACGGCGTCCGGGTTGAGCGCGTTGCCCTCGAGCTGGTACGGGCCGTTGCCGACGAAGATCTCCAGCCCGCTGCCCTGGAACAGGCCGCTGCCGGCGCGGAAGTCGCCGCGGACCTCGAGCAGGCCGCCGAGATCGACCTCGAGGTCCTGGATGAGGAACTCGAAGCTCGTGCCGGGCTCAGTCGGCTTGGCGGCCTCGATCGTGATCGTCGTGCCGTTGACGACCAGCGTCTCCTTGACCGCGGCGCCCGTCGTGTTGATCAGCAGGCCGAGACTGGCGCCGACCGTGCCGCCGAGCGCGAACTTGCCGAGCACCACGCCCGCCATGCCGTTCGGCTTGATCACGAGCGCGCCGGTGGCGCCCTCGATCTTGGTGGTGCCGATCTGCAGGCTCAGGTTGACGACCGCAAGCTTGGTGATCTTCGGGCTGGTCGGCAGCGTGCCGGTGCTGGCCTGCTCGAAGAAGAAGTCGGCCGTGACGTCCAGGCCGCCGATCTTGAGCGTGGTGTTGTAGGCGCCCACGCGGATGAACGGGCCCTTCGGGAGCTTGAGGAGCTTGCCGCCGACCTCCTCGTTGACGGCGGCGCCCATCCGGTTGATCTCGACCGTGATCGTCGTCGTCAGCGAGAAGCCGGGGATCGTCAGCGCGGCCGTGCCGTCGATGCTCGCCGCGACGCCCGCCGGCAGGATCAGCAGCTGGCCCGAGCCGTCCGTGACCGTCGCGCCGAAGCCGTCGGCGCCAAGCGTGAGCTTGACCTTCTCGAAGGCGACCTTGACGACCTTGATGCCGGTCTTGGTCGTCGTCTGCGAGAACGTGAAATCGCCGCCGATCGACTGGCCGAACGCGGTGAACGTGCCGTCGGTGAGCTTGACGCCGAATGACGGGCCGCCCGCGGTCCTGGTCGTGTTGATGTCGACCGTGACCGTGCCGGTGAAGTCGAAGTCCTGCGTCAGCGAAGGCGCGAGCTCGATCGAGGCCGAGATCGACGCGATCATGCCGTCCGGGCGCAGCGTGATCGAGCCCGTGGGCACGCGCACGGTCACCAGCGTCTCGGTGCCGTTGCCGAGCTCCAGGCTGACGTTGGTCAGCTTGATCGACACCGTGGTCGCGTTCTTGGCGAACTCGAACGAGCCCTTGAGCGTCTGCCCCATCACGCCCAGCTGCACGTCCGTGCCGCTGACCTTGATCGTCTTGGCCGCCGTGTTGAGCGCGACCGTGAACGCACCGCTGAAGGTGACGCCGGGCACGTCGAGCGCGACGCTCGCGGCGATGAAGCCGTCGATGCCCGCGGCGGTGATCGTGAACGTGCCCGTGCCGCCGGACACGACGACGTAGTCGCGGCCGTCCGCGCCGATGCGCAGGCCGGCGTTCGCGAGCTTGACCGTGGTGGTCGTGCCGCGCTTCTCGAAGCTGAAGTCGGCCGTCAGGCGCTGGCCCGCGATGTCGATCGTCAGGCCCGTGAGCGACGCGCGGATGTACGGGCCGGCGGGCAGCTGCAGCCGCGACGTCTGGCCACCGATGGTGAACGTCTCGTTGACCGCCGCGGTGATCGTGTTCAGCGCGAAGCCGACCTGGACGGGCCCTGCGGTGATGCCGCCGCCGAGGTCGATCGACGCGCTCGCGCTGAACTCGCCGGCGACGCCCGCGCGCGTGATCAGGAAGCGGCCGTTGCCCTGCTCGATCCGCACGCCGACGGTGCCGGCGCCGAGGAACAGGCCGACGTCGGCGGCGGCGATCCGGATCACGGGCAGGTCGTCGGAGGTGCCGGTGACCTTGTCGGCGCCGGCGCTGACGACCCGCTCGAACGCGAACGTGCCGCTGAGCTGCTGGCCGGCGATGCTGATCGCGCCGGCGACCTCGACGCGCACGTACGGCCCGGCCGCAACCGTCAGCGTCGAGTCGATCGTGCCGATCTTGAACGTCTCGTGGACGGCCTTGGTGGTCGTGTTGATCTTCAGCGTGAGCTTGAGCGTGCCGAGGTCGATCACCGACGTGTCCAGGCCGCGCAGCGCGGCCTCCAGGCTCAGCTCGCCCGCGAGCCCGGCCGGCGTGATCAGGAACTTGGCGACGTCGCCGTCCGGCTGGGCGAGGTAGAGGCCCATGTCGTCGGTGGTGGCATCGGTCGCGCCCGGGTCGCCGAGGAAGAGCTTGACGCCCGTCATCGCCAGGCGGATCACCTTCGCGCCGGCGGCGTTGGTCGTCTGCTCGAAGTAGATCGCACCCTCCAGGCGCTGGCCCGCGACCTCGAGGACGAGCTTCTCGGCGCCGACGCGCAGCAGCTTCTTGCCGCCGGTGGTGTCGACGTCGAGGATCAGGTTCTCGCCGCCGAGCGTGACGCCCGGGATCGTGACCGCGACGCTCGCCTGCAGCGAGCCCTTGATGCCACCGGCGCTGATGGTGAACTCCCCGCGGGCGCCCGTGACGTTGACGACGCCGCCGAGGCTGATGCGGACGTTGGCGGCCGTGATGACCGTGACCGGGATGGTCGTGCCGCGGCGCTCGAAGCCGAAGTCGCCCGCGAGCGTCTGGCCCGCGACCGAGAGCTCGAGGTTCGTACCCGCGATGCGGATGAACTTGCCGGCCGGGAGGCCGAGCTGGATCGTCTCGCCGTCGACCTCGATCGACTCCTCGACCGCGCGCGAGCTCTGATTGATCGCCAGCGAGAGCGTGCCCTGGAGCGTCACCGCGTCGGTGATCGCGGCCAGCGAGACGGTGCCGCCGATGCGGCCCGCCACGCCGCCGCTGCCGGCCTGGCCCGGCGCGTCCGGCACGATCACCAGCACGCCCTCGCCGCCGGTCAGCACCGCGGCGCCGCCGAAGCTCACGGTCAGGCCCGTGATCGCGAGGATCAGGCGCTTGGCGCCGGTGGTGCTGGTGACCTGCTCGATCGCGAAGCCGCCGGCGAGCTCGACGTCGCCGAACGTGAGCTTGACGCCGATCGCCTCCACGCGGATGAAGCTGCCCGCCGGCAGGCGCGTGCCGTCGGCCAGCACGACCGCGGTCGGCGCCGAGTTGATCTGCAGCTTGAAGGTGCCGCGCAGCGTGACCGGGCCGAGGTTGAGGCCGTCGGCGCCGTTGTCCGGGGTGACCGTCAGCACGCCCGCGACGCCGCCCGCGCCGATCTGCAAGGCGCCGCTGAGCGTGAGCGCGACCAGGCCGTCGGCGAGCGAGAGCGTGGTGTTCGTGACGGTCAGGTCGATGCGCTGGACGCCACCGACGGTCTTGCGCTCGAAGCTGAAGTTGCCCTTGAGCGTCTGGCCCGCGATCGTGAGGTCCACGTCGGTGCCCTCGACGCGCAGGAACGGGCCGCCTTCGACCTTGAGCGTCACCGAGCCGAGCGCGGCGCCGGCGGCGAACACGGCCGGCGCGCTCGCGAGGTGGATGCGCGTCGCGGCGGCGCCGTGGGCGACCGCGAGGTCGAGGTTGCCGTCGCCGTCGAGGTCGGCGAACGCGACGCCGGTCGCCGTGGCGGCGATGGCGGCCACGTCCTCGGGGGCGGCGAAGGTGAGGACGGTGTCCGCGACCGTGGCGGCGAAGCGGCGGTTGCCCACGATGACCTCGGCGACGCCGTCGCCGTCGGTGTCCGCGACCGCGAGCGTGGTCGCGCCCGTGGTGGCGACGCTCACGCCGGTCGTCCACGCGCCGTTGCGGAAGGCGACGGTCGAGCGGCCCGCGCCCGTCATGACCACGTCGAGCTTGCCGTCGCCGTCCACGTCGCCGAGCGCGACCGCGTCGATGCCGCCGTCGGAGCCGATCGCCGTGCTCGCACCGAACGTGCCCGTGCCGCCGCCCTTCAGCCAGCTGGCCCCGTCGGCGCCGGCTAGCACGAGGTCGGCCTTGCCGTCGCCGTCGAGGTCGCCGAGCGCGACGGCCTTGGCCGCGCCGAGCGCGGTGGCCGCGGCGGTGAAGGCGCCGGCGCCGTCGTTGAGGTACAGGCGCGCGTTGCCGGTCGCGGCGCCGGCGACGAGGTCCAGGTCGCCATCGCCGTCGACGTCGCCCAGCGCGAGCGAGGTGACCGCGTCGGTGCTCGCGATCACGCGGCCGGCGACGCCGTCGAACGCGTCGCCGGAGCCGTCGTTGACGTGCACGACGATGCCCTCGCCGTCGCTGCCGGAGATCAGGTCCGCGAGGCCGTCGCCGTTGACGTCGCCGAGCGCGACCGCGGTGCGCGTCGCCGGCGCCGGGCCGAACGTCATCGTCGCGTCGACCGCGGCGGCGGCCGTGTTGATCTTCAGGCGGAACGTGCCGCTGAGGGAGACGCCGGGGATCGTGACCGCGACCGAGCCGCCGAGGTCACCCGCGAGGCCGCCCGGGCGCAGGACGAAGAAGCCCGTGCCGCCGCTGAGCGTGACGTAGTCGCGCGTGCCGTCGCCGAAGCCGGCGGTGACGTCGGTCACGAGCACGCGGACGACCTTCTCGGTGCCGACCGTCGCCGACTCGAACACGAACGTGCCGGTCAGGCGCTGGCCGCCGAGCGCCAGCTCGACGTTCGTGCCCGTCACACGCAGGAACGGGCCGGCGGGCACGGACAGGCTGACGGTCTGGCCGCCGACGGTGACCTGCTCGCTCACCGCGACGCCGGAGGTGTTGATCGCGACGCCGAACGTGCCCGTGATGCGCGCCACGTCGCCCGGGACCTTGACCGTGACGGTGCCCTCGACGCGGCCGGCCAGGCCGGTCGGGCGGATCACGAACAGCGCCGTGCCGTCGCGCAGCGCGACGCCCGCGGTGGCGGTGCCGAGGTCGAGCGTGACGTTGCTCGCGGCGACGCGGATGAGCTTGACGGGGGGCGCGCCGGGCGCGGCGGGCACCGTGTACTGCTCGAAGCTGAAGTCGCCGCCGAGCGACTGGCCGAACAGGCTGAGGTTGAGCGTGGCCTTGACGACGACCGAGTTGGGCGCGCGCCCGTCCAGCACCTCGGCCGCGGTGTTGATCGCGACGTCGATGTTCGTCGCGGTGACGGGGTCCTGGCCGGGGATCGCGAGCGTCAGGTCGCCCTTGATCGACGCCGAGATGCCCTTGGCCGTGCTCAGCAGCGTCGCGCTGGCGATGGCGACGGTGACGACGTCGCCGAGCTTGAGCTCCGCGTTCTCGACGGTGATCCGCAGGTCGCCGCGCGTGGCGCCGGCGGCGGCGGAGTTCGCGAACGAGAACCTGCCCCGGATCGAGATACCGGCGAACGCGAGGTCGAGCACGCCGCTCAGCGACGGGCCGGTACCGCCCTTGACGACCGGGTTGGAGCCGTCGGCGCGCTTGACGTTCTTGAGCTCGACGTCGCCGGTCTCGGTGTTGTAGAAGATCTCCACCTCGTCGAGCGAGGCGGTGACGCCCGGGATGCCCAGCAGCTCGACGCGGCCGCGCGCGTACACGACGTAGCCGGTGGTGCCGATCGTCTTGTACTCGAAGCTCGCGTTGCGCAGGAACAGGCCGCGCGCGTTCGAGTTGACGGTGCCGTCGGCCAGCAGGCCCGGGCCGAGGCCGAGGAAGATCTTGATGTCGCTGCCGAACTTGGTGCCGGCGGCCGAGTCGTCCGTGAGGCTGCCGGAGACCTCGATGAAGTCGCCGATCTTGAACGAGCCGCTGCCCGAGAACAGCACGTAGGGCTTGCGCGGCGTGCCGCTGGCCACCTGGCCCGCCTCGAACTTGATCGCGAGCGTGACGCCGCCGACCTCGATCGTCTCGTCGAACGTGCTCGTGGTCGTGTTGAGCTTGACGGCGACGCTGGCGTTGCCGTTGAAGCCGCCCGAGCCGCCGATCACGGCCTCGATGCGGCCGGAGAGCTGGCCGGCGATGCCGCCGTCGGCGCCTTTGAGGAGCAGGAACGCGCCGTTGCCCTCGACCACCTTGAGGGTGTTGGGCGACGATCCGCCGTCGCCCAGCTGGACGCTGACGTTGGAGAACGCGAGCCGCGTGAGCTGCACCGGCGTGTTGCGCGCGAGCCGGGTGGCGCCGCCCGTGACGCCGATGAGCACGTCGAGGTCGCGGTCGGTGTCGACGTTGACCACCAGCACGGCCGTGGTCGCGAGGTCCTCGGTGCCGATCGTCGCGGCCGGCTTGAACGTGCCCGCGGCGGTGCCGCCCTTGTTGGCCAGCAGCAGCGGCCGCCCGTTGCTCACGCCGACGATCAGGTCCGCGTAGCCGTCGCTGTCGAGGTCGCCCGCGGCCAGCGCGGTGGCGTTCGCGGTGGCCAGGGCGGAGCCTGTGGCGAACTGCACGGTGCCGTCGCCCGTGTTCTTGAACAGCGTCACGGCGGTGGCGCTGCCGAGCACCAGGTCGAGCTTGCGGTCGTTGTCGACGTCGACGAGCAGGACGCGGCTCGCCCCGCCGAGCGTGAGCCCGGAGACTGCCGTGAAGACGCCGGCGCCGTCGTTGGTGAACACGCGCGACGTGGCGGCGGCGAGGACGAGGTCGAGGCTGCCGCTGCTGTCCAGATCGCCGAGCGCGATCGCGGTCACGGCGTCGGCGGTGATCGCCGTGCCGGCGCCGAAGCCGCCGGCTTCCAGGGCGAGGAAGCGCGTGACGCCGTTGTCGCCGCCGACGACGACGTCGTTGCGGCCGTCGCCGTCGAGGTCGCCGACCGCGACCGCGCGGGCGCCGGCGGTGCTGAAGGTGTACGCGGCGTCGGCGGCGAAGCGCTGCCAGGTCACGCCGTTGGCCGCAACGACCGCGAGGTGCACGCGCGAGGTGCCGTCGTTGACCACGATCAGGTCGAGGAAGCCGTCGCCGTTGACGTCGGCGAGCGCGAGCGCGCGGGTCGTCTCGGCCTGGGCCGGCATCCGGTCGGCCGCCTCGGTTAAGCCCGTGGGGCCGTTGAGCAGCAGGCGGTTGGCGCCGCTGCTCGTGCCGAGCACGAGGTCGATGTCGCCGTCGCGGTCGACGTCGCCGCTGGCCATCGCGGCCGTCGCCGCGGACGGCGTGACGGTCACCGTGGGCGCGAAGCCGGCGCTCGTGGACTGGTGGAAGAGGAACGAGCCGGTGACGTTGATCGGTCCGATCGCGAGCGTGGCGCTGTCGACGCGCACGCGGACGAACGGGCCGGCCGGGAGCCCGAGCGCGGCGGAGGCGACGGGCGCGGTGTTGATCTCGATCGAGAACGCGGCGGCGCTCAGCGTCAGGTCGCCGGGGAGCTTGAACGGGCTCGGCGACAGATCGCCGCTGAGCTTGACCGCGACGCCGCCGGCCGTGATCTGCAGCTCGCCGTCGAGGTTGTTGTCGGCGGTGATGTCGATGAAGTCGCCGAGCGTGATCGTGATCGACTCGAGCTTCACGTACACGCCCGCGGCGTTCTTGGTCACCTCGAGCGCGCCGACGCTGAACGTCTGGCCCGCGACCGAAAGCTCCACGCGCTGGCCGGCCTTGCTCTTGACCGTGAAGGTCGGGGTCGCGGCCGACGTGTCGAAGTCCACCGTGAAGGCGCCGGTGAAGGCGACGTTCGGGACGTCGACGACGATGCCGACATCGAACGAGCCGGTGACCGCCGCGCGCGTCCCGCCCGTGACGGTGGCGATCCGCAGCGTGCCGATGGCGATCGTGACCGCGACCAGGCGCGTGCCGCCGCCGGCGATCGCGATCTCGCCGTTCGCGATCGTCAGCGTGGTCGCGCCGGTGTCCTTGGTGAAGGTGAAGTCGCCCGTGATCGAGACACCCGCGAGCGCGATGCTCAGGCCCGTGCCGCTGACGGCGAACTCGCGCGTGGCGGCGAGCTCGAGCGTGACCTGCTCGGTGCCGACGGTGAACGTCTCGTCGATGTCGCGGCCGGTCGTGTTGACCTCCAGGCCGAGCGTGCCCTGGAGCGTGACGTTCGGGACGTTCTGGAGCGCGACCGTGCCCTGCAGCCGGCCGGCGACGCCGCCGCTGAGGATCAGCCACTGGCCGCTGCCGTTCGTGAGCGTGAGCAGGTCCTGCTGGCCGTCGCCGAACGCGAACGAGACGTTCGCCAGCGCGAGCTTGATCGCCGCGCCGCTGCTGGACGTGATCCTCTCGACCGAGACGTCGGCGTTCAGGCGCTGGCCGGCGACGCGCACGGCGACGTTGGTGGCGTCGACCTTGAGGTAGCCCGCGGCGGTGTCGACCGCGACCTTGAACGCGCCCGTGAACGAGACGTCGGCGCTCGCGGCGAGCGTGAGCGAGGCGCTCATCGTGCCCGCGATGCCGGCCGTGCCAATCGTCAGCGAGCCGTTGACCGCCTCGACGCTGACGACGCCCGCGGCGAGCACGATCGAGCCGTCCGTCACGGTGAGCTTGACGACGCCCGCGGTGCGCTCGACCACGAACGAGCCCGCGATGCGCTGGCCCGCGATGTCGAGCGTCGCGTTGCTCGCCTCGACGCGCAGGTACTTGGCGGCCGCCGTGGTGTCGATCGCGAGCGTGACGTCGCTGCCGAACGCGACGTTCGGGACGCTCAGCGAGACGGTCGCGGTCAGCTCGCCCTTGATTCCCGCCGGGCTGATCGTGAACGTGGCGGTGTTCTTCTGGGCGATCGAGAGGACCGAGCCGCCGAACTGCGCCGTGACGTTCTCGGCCGTGATGGTCGTGACGCCGCCCGCGGACTGGACGCTGAAGTCGCCGCTCAGCTCCTGGCCGAGGATCGTGAGCTTCAGGCCCGTGCCGGCGACCTTGAAGAAGCGGCCCGCGGGGAGCTCGAGCTTGACGGGCTGGCCGGCGAGCTCGAACGTCTCGTCGATCTCGTCGAGCGTCGTGTTGACCTGCACGCGCAGGGTGCCGGTGAGCGCGGCCTGCGGGACGTTGAAGCCGATCGTGCCGCCGAAGTCGCCCGCGATGCCGGCGCTCGTGACCAGCAGCGTGCCGGACGCGCCGCCGACCGTCAGCGCGCCGCCGCCGAGCGACAGGCTCACGTTCGCCATCGCCAGCCGCAGGACCTTGCCGTCGGCGTTCGCGCCGCTGCCGCCCGGGACGCCGTCGTCGCCGAAGGTGGTGACCGACTCGAACGCGAAGTCGCCCTCGAGCGTCTGGCCCGCGAGCGAGAGGCGGACGCCGGTGCCGGCGATGCGCACGTACGGGCCGCCCGCGACGCTCAGCGCGAGCGTCTGGCCGCCGACGGTGAGCGTCTCGCTGACGGCGGCGTGGCTGGTGTTGACCGCCAGCGCGAACGTGCCGGAGAAGGCCGCGTCACCCGGCAGCGAGAGCGTGATCGTGCCCCGCAGCGTCCCCGCGAGCCCGACCGTGGTGACCAGCAGCGCGCCCGTGCCGCCGCTGAGCGTGGCGCCCGCGCCGGCCGCCCCGATCGCGTAGCTGACGTTGCGCGCGGCGATGGCGGTGACGGCCGTGCCGTCGGCGAGCGTCGCGCGCTCGAACGAGAAGTCGCCCGTCAGCTCCTGGCCGCCGATGCGCAGCTTCACGCCCGTGCCGTCGAAGCGGACGTACGGGCCGGCCGGCAGGTCGCCGACGGCGGCGTTGGACGTGTTGATCGCGAGGCCGATGCCGGCGTCGAAGCTGAAGCCGCCGACGGCGAAGGCGAGCGTGCCGGTGAAGCGGCCGGCGATGCCGCCCGCGCCCGCGGTGAGCGTGCCGGACGCGGCGGTCAAGCTGACCGGGCCGAGCGTGACGGCGACGTTGCTCGCCGTGATCCGCAGATCGCCGTTGGCCTGCGGCGCGAACTCGAAGTCGCCGGCGATCGACTGGCCGAGGATCGCGAGCGTGCCGGCGGTGACCTTGAACGCCTTCGTGCCCTTGGCGACCGTGACCTGGACGCCCGGGTTGGTCGAGCCGGGGATCTCGATCAGGTGGTCGACGTCGGCGTCCGTGTCGTTGTAGAGCAGCGTCACGGTGCCGCTCAGCGTCACGCCGCCCAGCCCGACGAGCTGCACCGTGCCGGTCGCGTACACCGCGTACTTGGTGCCGACCTGGATCAGGCCGACCTTCGCGGAGGTGATCATCACGCCGACCGCGAGCGGGTTGAGGTCGCCGTTGGCCATCCGCGCGGGGCCGCGGCCGAGGAAGATCGTCAGGCCGTCGCCGGCGAAGACGCCGTCGCGCACGGTGACGTCGCCCTCGATCGTGACGAAGTCGCCGATGTTGAGGCTCGCGCCGGAGACCGAGAGGGCGAAGGCGGGGTCGTCGGCGGCGAACTTCACCGCGACGGTGCGGGTTCCGATCGTGAGCGTCTCGTCGACGGCGCCGCCGGTGGAGTTGACCCGCAGCAGCGCGCGGCCACCGGCCTTGACCGGGCCGAAGTCGCCACTGAGCGTGCCCGAGGCCTGGCCGGCGATGCCGGTGGACGTGATGACGAACGCGCCCTCGCCGCCGCTGAGGGCCACGCCGGAGGCGGACGCGCTCAGGTTGATGGCGGCGAAGCGGGTCTGCGTGCCGGCGCGGTCGAACAGGAAGTCGCCGGTGAGCTCGTTGGTGCCGATCGTGAGCTTGCCGCCGAGCACCTTGACCGTGACGGTCGGTCCGGCCGGGAGGTCGAGCACGAGCGGCGTGCCGCCGACGATCACGACCTCCTTCACGGCGGTCGCGCTCGTGTTGATCGCGATCGTGACGCCGGTCGCCGTGACCTGGACGCCCGGCAGCGTGAACACCGGGTTCGTGGCGGTGAGCGTGCCCGCGACGCCGGTGCGGCGGATGACGAGCACGCCGGTCGCGTCCGGGACGTCGACGACCGTGCCGAGCTTGAGCAGCGAGCCCGGACCGGTGTTGGCCACCGCGACCTTGACCGCTTCGCCGGTGGCGTCGAGCGTGAAGTCGGCGGTGAGGGTCGTGCCCGCGATCGTGAGGCTCGTGCCCGTGCCGGTGACGACGACGCTGCCCGGCGCGAAGGTCGCGGTCAGCGTGCCGCCGAACGCGACGCCCGGGAGGCTCGTGGTGACCGTGCCGCTGAAGGAGCCGCTGACCGCGCTACCGATCGTCAGGTCGGCGGTGCCGCTGCTGACGGTGACCAGGCCGCCGCCGAGGCTCAGCGCGGCGTTGGTGACCGTGAGCGCGATCGTGCCGCCCGCGCGCGTGAGCGTGATGTCGCCGGAGAGCGTCTGGCCCGCGACGTCGAGCGTGCCGCCGGTGACGGCGAGGCGGACGAACCCGGTGGCGGTGTCGAGCTCAGCGCGGACGTCACCGGCGAGCGCGACGCCCGGGACGGTCAGCGCGAACGTGCCGGAGAACGAGCCCGCGACGTTGCCGGCGGTGATCGTCAGCTCGCCCGTGCCGTTGGTGAGGCGCGCGACGGTGCCGAGGATGAGCGAGACGTTGGCGGCGGTCGCGCGGGTCGTGCCGTCGACCGCGCGGGAGAAGGACAGGTCGGCGGTGAGCGACTGGCCGCCGAGGCTGAAGCCCGCGCCGGTGGCGGCGACGGAGACCGACGTCGGCGAGAACGCGATCTCGACGGTGTTCAGCGTGAGGTCGCTGATGGCGAGCGTGTCGACCGTTGCGGCGAGGCGGCCGCTGACGCCGGAGGCGTCGATCGTGAGCTCGCCCTCGATGTCCTTGAGCGAGAGGGCGCCCGGCAGCGAGAGCGTGGCGCCTTCGACGACGACGCGCGTGGACTCCGCGCTGTGCGTGAAGGAGAAGTTCCCGGTGAGCTCGTTGCCGAGGACGGTGAGCTTGAGGCCCGTCCCGGTGACCGAGACGGAGGTCGGGTCGATCTTGAGGCGGAGGCCGGTGGAGATGCTCACGCCCGGGATCGCGACCGCGACGGTGCCGCCGATGTCGGCGGTGAGGCCCGCGGCGCCGATGGTGAGGGTGCCGGAGCCGTTGGTGATGGAGACCGGGGGTCCGCGCGCGCTGGTGCCGTCGGCGGCGCCGCCGAACGCCATCTCGACGTTGGTGGCCGTGATCGTGAGCGTCTCGCCCTGCTTGGCGAAGCTGCAATCGCCCGTGAGCGTGGCGCCGAGCACGTCCACGCGCATGCCGGTGGCGGTGATCGACGCGAACGGGGTGCTGTTCTCGAGCGTCTCGTCGGCGGCGAAGACGACGTTGACGTCGTTGCTCGTGCCCTCGATGCGCAGCGTCTCGCTGATCGCCTGGCCGAAGCTGTTCACGCGCACGCGGACCTCGCCCGAGAGGCCGACGCCCTGGGTGCCGGAGAGGCCGACGAGCTCGACCATCCCGCGTGCGTCCAGCGCCCACTTGCCGTCCGCGGTGCGGATCAGGCCGACGGTCGCGTTGGTGATCATCAGGCCGCGCGCGAGCGGGTTGAGCTGGCCGTTGGCGAGCGTCATCGGGCCCTCGCCGAAGAACAGCGTGAGGCCCGTGCCGGCGAACGTCTCGACGACGGTGACGTTGTCGCTGAGCTTGCCGGACTTGAACGTGCCCGCGCCCTTGACCGTGACCACGCCGGCGATGCTGAGCTCGAGGTCGGAGACCGAGACCGAGAACGTGTTGCCCTCGCCGGCGCCGAAGCTGACCGTCAGGTCGCGGCCACCCACGCGGACGGTCTGGTCGACGGCGCGGCCGGTCGTGTTGACGCGGAAGAGCACGCGACCGTTGAGCTGGAAGGCGCCGCCGCCGTCGATCGCGGCCTTACCGGACAGGTAGCCGGCGAGGCCGTCGGCGGCGAGGATCAACACGCCCTCGCCGTCGGTGACCTGGGTCGCGCCGGCGATCGCGACGGTCGCGTCGGCGAGGCCGAGCACGGTGGTCTGGCCCTGGCGCTCGAAGCTGAAGGACCCGCCGATCGAGTTGTTGGCGCCGACGGTCGCGGTCAGCGTGCCCTTCGCGCGCGTGAGCGTGCTGGTGATCTCGAACGCGGCGTCGGTGACCGTGACGGTGAAGCCGGTGACGCCTTCGAGCTTGGCGCCGGTGAGGCCGCCGTCGGCGGTGACGTCGGTGCCGCGCTTGGCGACGTTCAGCGTGCCGCCCCCGGCCGTAAAGCGCGGGCCGGTCGCGGCGCCGATGCGCAGGCTCGCGAGCGTCAGCGTGACGCTGGTCAGCTCGGCCGTGGACGTGAGCGTGAACGTGCCGGCCGCGGTGGCGATCTCGCCGACCTTGACCTCGGTGAACGTGCCCTCGGCCTGGGCGATCGGCGCGGCGAAGTCGATGTCGCCGACCGGTGCGGTGCTCCAGTTGAACGCGCCGCGGTTGAGCTTGAGGGCGCCGCCGGTGAAGGTCGCGGTGACGGCGCCGCCGAGGCTGGCGGTGCCGGCGAGGTTGCTCGCGATGGCCGCGATCGTGTTCGCGCGGTGGGCGAAGGCGATGCTGCCGGAGGTGAGGATCAGCGCGCCGCCGATGCGCAGGTCGGTCGCGGTCAGCGTGAAGGTGGTGAGGTCGCCGTCGACGGCCGCGGTGAAGGTGGCGCTGCCGGAGACCAGGTCGGCGACGCTGAGCTCGTCGAGGCTGCCGCTCAGGCGCAGGGCGCCGGTGCCGGGGTCGACGACGTCACCGCCGACCGAGATGGCCAGCGCGGCCCAGTCGACGGCGGTCGGGCCGGTGTTGATGCTCAGCGCGACGTCGTTCAGGCGTGCGGTCGCCCCGTTCAGCGCGAGGCCGCCGCTCAGGTTCGTCAGCTCACCCGCGTACCACGTGCGCGTGTCGGCCTCGATCATCGCGACGCGCGCGCTGCCGCTGCGCAGGCTGAAGCCGCCGACGTCGATCAGGTCCGCGGGCAGGTCGATCTTGAACGCCGTGATCGTGGCCTGCTCGGTCGAGCCGTTGCCGTCGACGTCCACGGTGCGGGTCTCGCGCAGGTACGCGACGTTGTCGAAGCTGATGTCAAGGTCGCCGCCGAAGAGATCGGTGCTGTCGAGCTTGAGCGTGCCGCCGAGCAGGCGCACGCCGTTGAGCTGCAGGTCGAGCGGGAGGCGGCTGCTGAGGGAGCTCGTCAGCGTCGGAGTCCCGAACAGGCTCGCCGGCGTGGCGGCCTGGAGCTCCGCGAGCGTGAGCTCGGTGTCGGCGAGCGTGATCGTCGCCTTGGCGTCGAGCGCGATGCTGCCATTGGCGATCGCGGCGTCGAGCGGGCCGAGCTTGGCCGTCGCGCTGAGATCGTCGAGGGAGACCGAGCCGCCGAGCTCGAGCTTGGTGATGCGCACGAAGAAGCGCTCGCTGGTGGGCAGGCCCTCGTCGAGGCGGACGCCGATCGTGTAGTCGAGCGCGATCGTGCCGGTCACCGTCGCGGTGCCGTTCAGCGACAGGCCCAGGGCGTTGGTCCCGAGGCCGAGCGGAAGGGTCATCGTGTGCGAGCCACGGTGCGTGATCTGCAGCGCGATCTGGGTCTCGTCGGTGACGGGCGTGACCGCCGGGTTGTCGATCCGGCCCAGCAGCAGCGCCGCGATCTCATCCAGGCGCGGCGCCGGATGGCTCGCGATGTAGTCCCGGATCAGGTCGTAGGTCGCCGTGAGGCCGTCGATGAAGTTCGTGAACGTCCCGACGCTCTCGCCGATCAGCGGCAGGTCCTTCGCCAGGTCGGCGTAGTCCTTGAGGGTCCCCAGTGTCTGGATCACCTGGCCGAGGCCGGCGAGCAGTTGGTTGAAGTCGGCGAGCGTCGGCGGTCCGCGCGCTTGCGCGGCGTTGATCGTCTTCGTCGCCAGGTTCGTGTCGAACGGCGAAGGCTCGCCGGACGAGATCGTCGCGGGCGGCTGCGGAGCGGCGGTCGCCGACGAGAGCTTGCTCGCGATCTGCTGCGAGCCCGCGGGCGCGATCAGCGGCAGGTCGCCCGTGGCCTCGGGCGCCTGCGGCGGCGCCGGCGTCGTGACGGGCTGCTCGGGCGCGACCAGCTCCACGCTGATCTGCTCGGGCGTCTCGATGCCCTCGACCGTGATCGGCGCGACCGGCGCGGGCGCCTCGCTGCTCGTGAAGTCCGTGACCGGCACGTCCGCGGCGGCCGCGAGCGTGTCGGCGCCGATGGCCATGATCTCCGGCGCGATCGGCGGCGGCGGGGGCGGAGGAGGCGGAGGCGCGTAGTAGACGACCGGCGCGACCGGAGCGGGCGCGGCGATGTACGGCGCGGGCGCGGGAGCGGAGATCGTCGCGGCCGGAGCGGGCGCGGAGATCTGCTTGGGCGCGGGCGCCGGCGGGTTCTCGGCGTGCGCGGCCTCGCCGATGCCCTGCTCGGCGGGGGCGGCCGCGGCGGCGGGCGCGGGCTCGACGGGCGGGGCCGAAGCGGCGACGGCGGGCGCGGCCTCGGCGG
>NZ_JAPCID010000029.1 GCF_027587175.1 Solirubrobacter deserti | reverse complement strand
GGCGCGGCGTGGCCGTGCGCTGGGGACGGGGCTCGGCCGTCGGAGCGGTCGCCGCGCGGCTGGGCGCGGACCGGGTCGCCGCGGGGGTCGGGGTGCGGCGCGGACGCTCACGGTCGCGGTCCCGGCTCGCGCGGCGCTCGCCGCGCGGCGTGGGCGTCGGGGTCCGTGTGACCGTGGGGGTCGGCGTCGGCGTCGCGGTGACGGTCTCGTCGGCGACGTTGAGCTGGATCGGCGCGGGTGTGCTGGAGCCGCTCGCGCGGTCGATCAGGGCCCAGACGCCTCCGAGCACGATCAGACAGCCGGCGATCGTCAGGATGTAGCGGCGCACGGGTCACTCCAGGGTCGGGCGCCGGGCGCGTGGGGGAGCAGCGCGGCGGCGAGTTCGGGCAGGGTCGGGCGGTCGAAGGGGTCAAAGGCCAGGCACGCGGCGATGACGTCGCCGAGCGGGCCGTCCACAAGCGGCGGCGGGAAGACGAGCTGCGGGAACTCCGGCTCCTGCTGCGGGAACGCGGGCGCGCCGTGTGCGGCTTCGAGCAGGACGGTGCCGAGGCCCCAGACGTCGGCCGCGGCGGTGAGCTCGTCGCCGCGGGCCTGCTCGGGCGAGAGGTTGCACCAGGTGCCGAGCCCACGCCGATAGCGCCCGGGCGGGCGGGCCATCGAGAGGTCGATCAGCACGGCGCGGCCGCCGGTCGCGATCAGGTTCCCCGGCTTGACGTCGACGTGCAGGAGCCCGCGGCCGTGCAGGTATCGCAGCGCGCTGGCGACCTGCAGGCCCAGCCACGCGACCTCGTCGGTGTCCAGCCGCCTGCCCGCGAGCAGGTGCGCGACGGTCTCGCCGTCGAGCGTCTCCATGATCAGCGTCGGGCCGTCGTCGGTCTCGAGCAGCTCGTAGCCGCGGACGATGTGCGGGTGGGCGAGCGCGATCAGGCGCTCGCCCTCCAGCCGCAGGTCGGCCGCCGTCTTGCGCGGGGCGTCGGGCCGCGGCCGCTTGGCCACGCACGAGCACAGCCGCTCCTCGCTCCAGACCTCGTACGTGTCGTACCGGTTGGAGCGGTTGAGGTGGGCGATCATCGCGTAGCCATGCACTGCACGCGGCCTCCGTCGAGGACGATGACCTCGTCGGCCGCTTCGGCCAGGACGGGGTCGTGGGTGATCAGGAGCGTCGCGCGGTCGCGCGCGATGGCCCGCAGGGGGGCGATCAACTCGCGCGCCGCGTCGGGGTCGAGCCCGGCGGTGGGCTCGTCGAGGATCAGCACGGGCGCGTCCTGCAGCAGCGCGCGCGCCATCGCGACGCGCCGGCGCTGGCCGCCGGAGAGCGCGCGGCCCTTCTGGCCGACGGGCGTGGCGGGATCGAGGTCGAGGCCCGTGACCGCCAGCGCCCGGCGGACGTCGGCGTCGGTGGCGTCCGAATGGCCGTAGGCGACGTTGTCGGCGATCGTGCCGTCGAGCAGCGGCGCGTCCTGCAGCAGGAGCGCGACGTTGCGGCGCAGCGACTGCAGCGTGAGGTCGCGCACGTCGTGGCCGTCGAGGTGGACCGTGCCCGCATCGGGGTCCAGGAAGCGCACGGCGAGCTTGGCCACGGTCGACTTCCCCGCGCCGCTCGCGCCCGTGAGCGCGACGAACCGGCCCGGCGGGACGACCAGTGAAGCGTCCGCGAGCGCCAGACGGTCGTAGGCGAAGTGCACGCCGCGCAGCTCCAGCCGACCGGCGGCGCGAACGAGGTCGTGGGCACCGGGGCGCTCGACCACGCGCGGCTGCGTGTCCAGCAGCTCCATCACACGCTCGGCGCCGGCCGTGGCCTCGAACACGCTCGTGTACAGGCGCGTGAGGTCCCGCAGCGGCCGGTACAACTGGGACAGGTAGGCGAGGAACGCGAGCAGCCCGCCGAGCGTGAGGTCGCCCGAGCTGAGCGCCCACGTGCCGAGCGCGATGATGACGATCGCGCCGAGCAGCTCGATCAGGTTGATGACGGGCGCGAACAGGCCCGCGATGCGTGTGCCGGCGAGCTCGGCCTCGGACGCGCCCTCGGCCTCCCGGCGCAGGCGCGCCTGCTCGTGGGCCTGCGCGTTGGCGGCCTGCACCAGCGCGCTGTTGGCCAGCGCCTCCTCGAGCACGGTGTTGACCGTGCCGCTGCGACGGCGGCGCTCGCGCGCGGCACGGCGCGCCAGGCGCCCGAAGTGGCGTGCCGCGAACCACAGCGGTGGGACGACGATCAGCGAGACGAGCGCGAGCTTCCACGAGAGCACGAACAACGCGGCGACGAAGAACAGCAGCCGCGCGGCGGCCTGGACGGCCTCGGCCAGCGCGGACAGCAGCAGGGTCTCTATGGCGTGCAGGTCGCCGGAGAGCCGGGAGAGGACGTCTCCGTGACGGCGGCGGTCGAGCGCGTCGGGCTCGAGCCGCTGCAGGTGGTCGAAGACCGCGGCCCGGACCGCGACGGTGAACCGCTCCCCGACCCACGTGGCGATGTACTCGTCACCGAAGGAGAGCAGCGCGCCGGCCAGCGCGAGCGACGCCATCGCGGCGGCCAGCGGCCACAGCGCGGCGAGGTCGGCGGGAACGAGCACGTCGTCCACGACCGACTTGAACAGCCAGATCTCGACCGCCTCGACCGCCGGCAACGCAGCGGCCAGCAGCAGCCCCAGCAGCCAACGCCTGCGGAAGGGGCGAGCGAACGGCCAGAAGCGGCGGAGGATCGTGCGCACCCGCTGCGCCGGCGCGGCGGCGACCAGTTGGTCGTCGTCCGCGGCCGGCGCGAGCGCGGCGCTGAGGCGGTCGAGCAGGCCCATGCCGCTCCGGCTAGGTGTTGGAGCGGTTGCGGGCGCGGCGGCGACGCCGACGGCGACGGCGGCGACGCCCGGAGTTGCTGTCGTTGGAGTTCGACGCGGCGCTGGCGGTGATGCGCGACGCGGCGGTGATGGCCTTGAAGGACCGGTGAGCCATGGGGTTCTCCCTTGGGTCGTTTGCGGTGTGGGAAGGAGAATCCCCGCGGGCCGTAAGCCGACCGTGAGGAGGCCATGAGAGACTTCTCACGCGGCGCGATAGCCTTGGCGGTAATCGTTTGCCGCGCAGGTGAGGAGCCAAATGTCCGCTGTCACTGTCGTCGATCCCACGACCGAGCAGGAAGTCGCGACCTATCCGGAGCACGGGCCGGAGCAGATCGAGGCCGCGCTGACCGCCGCCGATGCGGCGTATCGCGACTGGCGGCGCCGGCCCGTCGCCGAGCGCGCCGAGTTGCTGGTGGCCGTAGCCGCGGTCCTGCGCGAGCGCGCCGAGGAACTGGCGCGGCTCGTCGTCTCCGAGATGGGCAAGCCGCTCGCCGAGGCCCGCTTCGAGATCGAGAAGAGCGCGTCGGCGCTGGAGTACTTCGCGGAGGCCGGCCCCGCGATGCTGGCCGACACCGAGGTGGACGCCGGGGCCGGTCGCCACGTCGTCACCTACGAGCCGATCGGCGTGATCTTCGCGGTGATGCCGTGGAACTTCCCGTTCTGGCAGGTCATCCGCTTCGCCGGCCCGGCACTGCTGGCGGGCAACGCGGCGCTGCTCAAGCACGCCCCGAACGTCTCGGGTACGGCGCTCGCCCTCGAGGACGCGTTCACGGCGGCCGGCGCGCCCGCGGGCCTGTTCACGAGCCTGATCGTCGGGTCGGAGCGCGTGCCGGAGGTGTCGGCGCAGCTGATCGCCGACCCGCGCGTCGCCGCCGTGACCCTGACGGGCTCCGAGCGCGCCGGCGCGTTCGTGGCCGCGGAGGCCGGCAAGGCGCTCAAGAAGAGCGTCCTCGAGCTGGGCGGCTCGGACCCGTTCGTCGTGCTCGCCGACGCCGACCTCGACCTCGCCGTCCAGCACGCCGTCACCGGGCGGCTGATGACGGCGGGCCAGACGTGCATCGCGCCGAAGCGCTTCCTGGTCGACGCGTCCGTCGTCGACACGTTCCAGACCAAGCTCGTCGCGGCGCTGGAGGCGGTCAAGATCGGCGACCCGACCGAGGACGGCACGCAGCTCGGCCCGCTCGCCCGGCTCGACATCCTCGAGAACCTGGAGCGCCAGGTGGAGGCGACCGTCGCCGAGGGCGCCGAGCTCAAGACGGGCGGGCAGCGACTGGATCGCCCGGGCTTCTTCTTCGCCCCGACCGTGCTCGCCGGCGTCAAGCCCGGCATGACCGCCTTCACCGAGGAGACGTTCGGCCCGGTGGTCGCGATCACGCCGTTCGAAACTGAGGACGAGGCGGTCGAGCTGGCCAACGACACCCGCTACGGGCTCGGCGCCACGGTCTGGAGCACCGACACCGAGCGCGCGGAAACGGTCGCGCGGCGGATCGAGTCCGGCCTGGTGTCGGTCAACGCGCTCGTCGCGTCTGACCCGCGGCTGCCGTTCGGCGGCATCAAGCGCTCGGGCTACGGCCGCGAGCTCGCCAGCGTCGGGATGCACGAGTTCACCAACATCCGCACGTTCAAGGTCGCCGGCGTCTGATCCCGGTGCGCCTGGCCGGGACGCGTGGGTAGCGTCCCGGCCATGGCCGACTCCCCCGTCTTCGTCATCACCGGCGCCAGCTCCGGCATCGGCGCCGCCACCGCTTGCCGCGCCGTCGAGGCCGGCTACCGCGTCGTGCTGGCCGCGCGCTCGAAGGACAAGCTCGACGCGCTCGTGTCCGACCTCGGGGACGGCGCGCTGGCCGTCGAGACCGACGTCACCGAGTGGGACGCCAACGAGGCGCTGATCGCGACGGCGCTGGACGCGTTCGGACAGGTGGACGTCGTGTTCGCGAACGCCGGCTTCGGCGCCGCGCGCGGGTGGCTCAACGAGACGCCCGAGCACTGGCGCGCGATGGTGCTGACGAACGTCCTTGGCGCCGCCTACACCGTCCGGGCCGCGATCCCGGCGCTGAAGGAGTCGCGCGGGCACGTGCTGCTGACGGGCTCGGTCGCCGGGCGGCGCGTGATGCCGGGCAGCCTGTACTCCGCGACCAAGTGGGCGGTGACGGCGATGGCCGAGGCCGTGCGCATCGACCTCAACGGCACCGGCATCCGCACGACGCTGATCTCGCCCGGCGGCACCGAGACCCCGTTCTTCGACAACCCGTCCGAGGGCCGGCTCGAGGCCGACGACATCGCGCGGGCCGTGCTGTACGCCGTCTCACAGCCCGCCCGCGTCGATGTCAACGAGATCCTCGTGCGCCCGACGGCGCAGGAGGCCTAGGCGCAGCGGGTCGGTGCGCTGGCGCCCACGTTCAGGCACAGCGTCTCGGACTTGACCGCGCCGCGCCGGCCGACCGTGAGCCGCCGCACCGACCCGATCTCGTTCGGCCGCAGCGTCCGGATCTCGACCACCGCGCCGCGGCGCAGGTAGCGCTTCTTGAAGTGCGTGAGCACGCTCACGGTGCGCTTGCTCTTGCCGGTGACCGTCTTGCGCGTGAACGGGCACCCGCGCGCCTTGGTCGAGCAGCGGATCTCGATCGTGTCGCCGGGCTTGATCTCGCCGACGGTGAGCTTCGTGAACCGCATCCGGTTGCGGCTGCCCTCGCGCTTGATGCTGTAGCCGACGGGTGAGACGACGCGCGCGTAGAGCGGGCCGTCCTTGCAGTCCTCGTCCACTGGGTTGCCGATGACCTCGCCGGCGCCGGGGTGGATCGCCGGGTCGGTCGGCGCGCAGTCGACGTTGGCGAGGTAGCCGTCGCCGTCCGCGTCAGGCGCGACCTCGCAGTTCTGGGTCAGGTCCGCGGGGTCGGCGAACACGACGTCGTTGCCCGGCCCGCAGTCGACCGAGTCGAAGCGGCCGTCGCGCGCGTCGATCGAGTCGTCCCCCTCATTGCCGACCAGCCGGTCCTCCGCCGTGCCGCCGATCAGCGCGTCGTTGCCGGCGCCGCCGTTGAGCGTGTTGCCGAGGTTGTTGGCGGCGAGCACGTCGTTGCCGCTGCCGCCGTCGGCCTGCTCGGCGACGGCGCCCACGTCGTCGCCCTCCCCCGGCTCGCCGTCGTCGGCCCCGCCGCTGAGCGTGATCGTCACACCGACGAGGCGGGTGGAGTAGCTGATGACGTCGTAGCCGTCGCCCGGCTGCAGGGTGTCCCGGCCTTGGCCGACGTTGAAGGTGTCGTTGTGCGGACCACCGGCCGACACGTCGGTGCCGTCACCGTCGTTGAACGTGTTGGCTCCCGCTCCGCCGTTGAGCGCATCGTTGCCGCCACCGCCCCAGAGTGAGTCGTCGCCCTCGATGCCGCTGATGGTGTCGTCGTTGGGCGTGCCGACGAGCTCGTCCGCGCCCGGGCTGCCGGTCGCGGTGAGCCGCGCGGACGAGCTCACCTGCGAGGCGTCCAAGAAGCTGCCGGCGCCGATGAACGACACGTTGAACGCCGTGCCCGTGCAGTCGACGTGGTTCGACCCGTCGGGCGTGCAGTCGCCACCACCGACCGTGAGGCCGCGATCGGACTCCACGTAGTGGTCCTCGCCGTCCCAGCCGACCACGATGCTCTCGCCGCTGACGTCGCCGGTGACGACGATCACGCCGTTCGCGTCGACGCGAACCCCTCCGGCCATCGCCGAGGCCGGCAACAACAGCAGAAGGACGGAGGCGAGGGCGGCGCGGAGGACGGTCATGCGACCGACCGTATTCCGGTTGACGGTGCGCGTGCAACCGAGAACGACAAAGCCCCGCCGGGGCGGGGCTCGCGAGTGGGCGATGGTGGATTCGAACCACCGACCTCTTCCTTATCAGAGAAGCGCTCTAACCGACTGAGCTAATCGCCCGCGACGGCGCATGATAGCGACCCTAGAGGCGCGGGCGCGCACCGACTTTCTCAACCAGCTCCAGCGCCTCGTCCAGGGACGAGAACGAGAGCGCGACGGTGTACCCGGTGCCGCGCGGCTTGACCTTCACGTCGGCTCCGAAGGCCCTCAGGAAGGCGTCGCCGAGGCGGGTCGCGGCCTCTTCCTGGTCCGGGTGGATCATCCGCGTGACCTTCGGTGCGGCCTCCGGTGGGCGGGCCGTCGCGCGGGCCTGGGCCTCGGTCTCGCGCACGGTCCAGTCCTCCTCGACGGCGGTCCGGGCGAGGCGCCGCCGGTCGGAGTGGTCGGGCGCCATCAGCAGCGCGCGGCCGTGGCCCTCGGTGAGGGCGCCGTCGATCAACAGGTCCAGGACCTCGTCCGGGAGGTCGAGCAGGCGCAGGAGGTTGGAGACGGCAACGCGGGAGCGCCCGACGCGACGGCCGACCTCCTCGCGCGTGAGGCCGAGCTCGTCGACCAGCAGCGAGCAGGCGCGGGCCTCTTCGATCGGGTTCAGGTCCTCGCGGGCCATGTTCTCGATCAGCGCGATCTCGAGCGACTCGAGGTCTTCGTGGGGAGCGATGACCGCCGGCAGCACGTCCAGGCCGGCGAGCTGGGCCGCGCGCCAACGCCGCTCGCCCGCGATCAGCTCATACGAGCCGCCGGCGCACGGACGGACCAGCACCGGCTGCAGCACGCCGCGTTCCTTGACGGACTCCGACAGCGCGAGCAGGGACTCCTCGTCGAACAGCTGGCGTGGCTGGCGTGGGTTCGGCGAAATCAGCTCGATCGGCAGCTTGCGCAGCTCGGGCGCGGCGCCGGTGCCTTCCGTCGGGGTGAGGATGGCCGCGAGCCCGCGCCCCATCCCGCGAGGACGATCAGCCACGTGCGGCCACCTCCTTGGCGAGCTCGAAGTAGGCCTCCGCCCCCGAGCAGTGCGGATCGTGATGGATGACGGGGATGCCGTAGCTCGGCGCCTCGCCGAGCCGAACGTTGCGCGGGATCACGGTGTCGAACACGAGCGCCGGGAAGTGGGCACGGACCTCGCGCTCAACATCCTGGGCGAGCTTCGTGCGCGCGTCGTGCATCGTCAGCAGCATGCCCGCGACCGTGAGCCGGGGGTTGAGCTCGCGCTGGATCAGCGAGAGCGTGTCCAGCAGGCCGGCGAGGCCCTCGAGCGCGAAGTACTCGGTCTGGACCGGGACAATCACGCGCTCGGCGGCGACGAGCGCATTGACGGTCAGCGGCCCGAGCGACGGCGGGCAGTCGAGCAGGATGAACGCGAAGTCCTCGCGCAGCGGGTCCAGCGCCTCGCGCAGGCGCCGCTCGGAGCCGGCGAGGCGTGGCAGCTCCATGGTCGCGCCGGCGAGATCCGGGGTGGACACGAGGATCGAGAGGCGCTCGATGTCCGTCGTGCGGACGGCCTCCCGGGCGGAAACGTCCCCCGCGAGGACGTCGTAGACCCCGGCACCCTCGCGCGCGACGCCCAGGCCGACGGTCGCGTTGCCCTGGGGATCGACGTCCACGACGAGCGTCTCGTAGCCGGCAGCGGCGATGCACGCGGCCACGTTGACCGCGGTGGTCGTCTTGCCGACCCCGCCCTTCTGGTTGGCGATCGCGTAGATGGTGCCCATTCGGACTTCGACGCTAGCGACGGGGTCGGTCGGATCGACAGCGATGTTTCACGTGAAACGGGGTATCCGCATGCCGATGCGCTGGCTCGTCCTGCTCGCAACGGTCTTCGTGCTGCTCTCCATGGCCGTCTTCGCCGTTCTGTTCGTGCTTGCGTGGATCAGCCAAGACGACCGGCTCTTCTCGCCCTGGGTGATCGGAACGCACCTGTTCGCGTTCGCGACGACCGTGGCGCTCGGCGCGGTCTACATCCGGGACGTCCTGCGACGCGGGCTCGATCAGGAGCAGAAGGCCATGTGGGGCGTCCTCATGGGCGTGTTCGGCCCGCCGGTCATGCTCGCGTACTGGTGGCGCCACTACCGCCGGCCGCGCGAACGGCTCTCAAGCTAGCGGCCGCTTGGTCGCCATGCCGGCACGGCGCGGGAAGCGCTCGGGCGTCTCGGCGACCTTCCGGAACACGTGCAGCGTGTGGTCGCGCGCGCCCGCGTACGGGACCACAGGAACGACCGCGGTCGACTCCAGCCCCACGATCGCCGCGGCCTTCGCGCCGGCCGCGGCCTCCTCCGGGGACACAGCGCCCTTCCAGCCGACGAAGTGGCCGCCGATCGGCAGCAACGGCGCCGCGTACTCCACCAGCACCGGCAGCGCCGCGAGCGCCCGTGCGGTCACGAGGTCGTGCTCCCCGGACCACTCCTCGACCCGGGCATGGACGACCGTCACGTTTGCGAGCTCTCCGACCTCGACCGCGCGCTCGAGGTATCGGCAGTGACGGATCGCGCTCTCGATGAGCCACACGTGCGCGTCTGGCAGCGCCGCCGCGAGCGCCAGGCCGGGCCAACCGGCCCCCGAGCCGAGATCGGCGATGCGGCGGGCGCTCGCCACGACGGGCAGCGCGAGGGCGGTCAGCGAGTCGGCGACGTGCCGGCCGACCGCCTCCCCGGGATCGCGAACCGTCGTGGACGCGGTCGGATCGGTGGCCTGCAGCTCGAGGATGCGCGCCAGCGGTTCGACCGCGTGCGCGGGCGCGACGTCCTCGAGGTGTTTCACGTGAAACGTCAGTCGAGCGGTGCGACGACGAGGTGCCGGTCCGGCTCCGTGCCTTCGGAGTAGGTCTCGACGTCCTCGCGATCCTTCAGGTACTCGTGCACGACCTTGCGCTCCGTGGCGCTCATCGCGTCGAGCGCGACGGGACGGCCGGTGCTCGCCGCCTTCTCGGCGGCCTCGTCGGCCTGGCGCTGCAGCGCCTGCTCGCGGCGGTCGCGGTAACCGGCCGCGTCGACGACCACGCGCACGCCCGCCGACGGCGGCTGGTCCCGCGTCGCGGTCTTGAACGCCAGGTGCTGGACGGCGTCGATCGTCTGCCCGTGGCGGCCGATGAACAAGCCGAGGTCGTCGCCTTCGAGCGTGGCCTTGATGATCCGGCCCTCCTCCTCGATGACGACGTCCGCATCCAGCGCGAGCGCTTCGCTCACGTGTTCCAGCAGGTCCCGCACGCGGTCGGCGGAATCGCTCATCGACGTCTCCCGGATCGTTTCTTCTTCTTACGCGGCGACGCCGGCGGCGGGCCCGAAGGCTTGCCCTTCGGCTCCGCGGTCCGCGTCTTCGGCTTCTTCTCCGGCGCGGCCGACGTGTTCTGGCTCGCCTGCTTGAAGGCGTCGAACAACCCCGGCGGCTTCTCGCCCTCCGCGAGGGGCGGGCGGATCGGGCCGAGCCGCTTCTTGATGATCGCCTGCTGGACGATCGTCCACAGGTTCGTCGTGATCCAGTAGACGAGCAGGCCCGCCGGGAACTGGATGACGAACAGGACGAAGATGAACGGCAGCGCGAGGAAGATCATCCGCTGCGTGCGGTCCGTCGTCGTCGACATCAGCAGCGTCGAGAGCAGCTGCGAGCCGACGTAGAGGACGATCAGGATCGCGAGCGTCCCACCCGTCGCCTTGTCCGTCAGGTCGCTGATGAACAAGAACTGCGACGCGTCGGTGGAGCCGCAGGGGATCGGCTCCGGCCGGCCCGTGTTGATGCTCGGGCAGATGTCGTACCGGAGGTCGACGCGCAGCATGTAGTAGAGCGCGATGAAGACCGGGAACTGCGCGACCATCGGGAGGCACGAGGCGAACGGGTTCACCTTGTTCTCCCGGTAGAAGCGCATCATCTCCTGGTTCATGCGCTCTTTGTCGTTCCGGTACTTGTCCTGCAGCTTCTTCATCTCCGGCTGGAGATGCGCGAGCCGCTGCATGGAGTGGAACTGCTTGAACGTGAGCGGGAGCAGGCACGCGCGCACGAGGATCGTGAGCGCGATGATCGACCAGCCCCAGGACCCGGCCATATCCCCGAACAGGTCGTGGATGCGCAGCAGGATCCAGTGGAAGAAGTCGATCAGGGGCTGAATGCCCCAGGTGCCCCCGTGGGCGTCGGCGAGGAGTTCGATCATGAGGTTGGGTGCGGAGTCTTGGCGGCGGGCACGGGGTCATAGCCGCCGTGACTGAAGGGATTGCAACGCAGGATGCGCCACGCCGCCAGCGCCGTGCCTTTGAGGATGCCATGTCGGCCGATCGCCTGGACGGCGTACTCCGAACACGTGGGGTGGTACTTGCAGCGGCGCGGGAACGCCGGCGAGATGAACCGCTGGTAGAAGCGGATCGGACCCAGGAGCAGGACCCTCATGCCGGCGACCCCCCGAGCCCGTCGACGAGCTCGGCCAGGGCGACCCGCATGCCTTCGGTGCCCTCGCGCTCGGCCAGGTCCCGCGCGTCAGGCCGCGCGACGACGACGTAGTCCGAGCCGGACGGAAGCCGCTCGGCCTCCTGCCAGAACGCCTCGCGCAGCACGCGCTTGACGCGGTTGCGATCCACGGCGCCGCCGACCTTGCGCGAGACGGAGAGCCCGAGGCGCGGACAGTCCTCCTCACGAGGCGCGTCCTCTTCGCGCGGGAACGCGTAAAGGACGAGAAAGCGATTGCCTTTGGACCGCCCCTGGCGATAGACGCGCTCGAACTCCGCGCTGCGGGACAACCTGCGGCGGCGGGGAGCGCGATCGCGCACGGGCGACGGGCTACTTGTCGCTGACGCTCAGCCGCTTGCGGCCCTTGTCGCGGCGCCGCTTGAGGACGAGACGTCCCGCTTTGGTGCTCATGCGCTGACGGAACCCGTGGGTGCGGGCGCGCTTTCGCTTCTTGGGCTGGTAGGTGCGCTTCACGTTTCGTGGACTCCTTGGCCGCGGGCCGGGATGGTGCGGTTGGCTCGGAGCAGCACCGAGCCGGGCTCGCTGCGCGGCGGCGATCAAGCATACAACCCCGCGTCCATGCACACCCTGCGGACGGACCCGATTCACATTCGTTCGCGATTTGCGGAGCCCCGCGAGAGACCCGTGGATCGGGCCCTCTGGCCTTTGCTAGGTTTGCGCCCCGCCCGCCTCGGCGGCGTTCTCTTCCAGTCGTCTCCCAGCCCTCGGTCCCCCCGAGGAGGATTTCCTGCGCGCCCGTGTCAGAGCCTGATCCCGCCACCGTCTGGCACCGCTTCCGTGGCGAGCTGCGCAAAGCGGTCAACGAGTCGACGTGGCACATCTGGCTCGAGCGGATCGGCTTCCGCGAGCTCGACGGGACGACGATCGTCCTCGACGCGCCCGACGACGTGCGCGGTTGGGCGCAGAGCCGCTTCGCTCGCGTCCTGAACGCGTGCGCGGAGACCGTCGTCGGGCCCGGCGCGACGGTCCGCTTCGCCGCACCCGACGAGGTCCCGGCTCCCGCCGTACGGCGCGAGCCGGCGCCGCGCGCCACCGCACCGGCGCCGGCGCTCAACCCGCGACTGACCTTCGACCAGTTCGTGATCGGCGAGAGCAACCGCCTGGCGCACGCCGCGGCGCTGGCCGTGGCCGAGACGCCCGGGCTCGCCTACAACCCGCTGTTCATCTGCGGTCCGCCCGGACTCGGCAAGACGCACCTGCTGCACTCGATCGCGAACTACGTCCACGAGCACGGCGGCGGGATGACCGCTCGCTACACGACCGCCGAGACGTTCACCGACCACTTCGTGGCCGCGCTCCAGAACGGCGACATGGACGCCTTCAAGGCCGCCTACCGGGGTGTGGACGTGCTGCTGGTCGACGACGTCCAGTTCCTGGCCCGGCGCGCCAAGACCGAGCAGGAGTTCTTCCACACCTTCAACGTCCTGCACCAGGCGGGCGCCCAGCTCGTGCTGACCTCCGATCGGCTTCCGCGCGACATGGACGCGCTCGAGGACCGGCTGCGTGAGCGCTTCGAGGCCGGCCTGGTGTGCGACGTGCGCCCGGCGGACCGCGCCACCCGGCTGACGATCCTGCGCAAGCGCGTGGCCCAGGACGACGTGGGCGAGGTCGATCCGCAGGCGCTGGAGCTGATCGCCGACCGCGTCGACGCGAACATCCGCGCGCTCGAGGGCGCCCTCATCCGCGTGATCGCCTTCGGCTCCCTCACGGGCCGCCCCGTCACCGCCGAGCTGGCCGCGGAGGTCCTCGCCGGCCTCTATCCCGAGCTCTCCAAGAAGAAGGCCCCTCCGACGATCACGGAGATCCAGGAGGGGACCTGCGAGGCGTTCGGCGTCTCGATGGACGCCCTGCTGTCGGCCAGCCGGACGCAGCCCGCGGCGTTCGCCCGCCAGGTCGCGATGTACCTCGCACGCGAGCTGACCGGCGCCACCCTGCCCACGATCGGCCGCGCGTTCGGCAACCGCAACCACACGACCGTTCTGCACGCCTGCCGGCGCACGACCGAGCGCATGGCCTCCGACCGTGAGGCCTACGAGGCTGTGCACAGCCTGCTCCGGTCACTCGGTGGTCACTGAAGCGGTCCGCACTTGATGACAGACTTCGACAGTTCATGCACAGGCCATGTCCGCTCTGGCGCGACGTTCGTCAGGCTTGTGCACAGACTGAACAGCCCTGATGACCACTGAACAGACTCATCACCCGATCTCGACGCGAGAGGCGACAGCCGCATGAAGATCACAACTGCGCGCGACGCGCTCTTCGCCCAGCTGCAGACGGTCACGCGTGCCGCATCCACGCGCAGCGCCGTTCAGGCGCTGTCCGGCGTGCAGCTGCTCGCGTCCAAGGACGGGATCGAGCTGCGGGCCACGGACATGGAGATCGGGCTGCGCGTCCCGCTCGAGGGCGAGGTCGTCCGCGAGGGCTCGATCGTGCTGCCGGCGCGCCTGGCCGTGGACGTCATCCGCGCGCTGCCGGGCAAGGAGGTCTCGCTCGAGCTGCGGCCCGTGGAGCAGGACGTCGAGATCCTCGGCGGCTCCGCCTCCTTCTACATCCGCACGCTGCGCCTGGAGGACTTCCCGCCGTTCCCGGAGGTCGAGGGCGACGTCGTCGAGGTCCCCGGCGACGCGTTCGTGCAGACCGTCAACAAGGTCGCGCGCTCGGCCTCGCGCGATGAGACGCGCCCCGTGCTGACCGGCATCCTCGTCTCGGCCACGGCCGACGAGCTGCGGATGGTCGCGACCGACTCCTACCGGCTCTCGGTGAAGGAGACCAAGCTCAGCGAGCCGCTCGCCGGCGCCTTCGAGGCCAACGTGCCGGCGCGTGCGCTGCAGGAGCTCACCCGCATCGTCCAGCACGAGAGCGCGGACATCCTCTCCGTGTCCGTGCGCGCGAACCAGGTCGTGTTCTCGGCCGGCGGCGTCGTGCTCTCCTCGCGGCTGATCGACGGGCAGTTCCCGAACTACCGCCAGCTGCTGCCGGACACCTACGAGCACGAGCTGCGCCTGGAGGGCGGCGAGGTCACGGAGGTCGTGCGCCGCATCTCGCTGCTGGCGCAGAAGAACGCGCCGCTGCGGCTCGCGTTCACCGAGGGCGAGCTGACGGTGTCGGCCCGCACGCCGGACGTCGGCGAGGCGCGCGAGACGATCCCCGTCCCGTTCGCCGGCGACCCGCTGGAGATCGGCTTCAACCCCGAGTTCCTGCGCGACGGCCTGGAGGCGGTCGACGGTGACGTGATCATCAAGCTGATCTCGCCGCTGCGGCCGGGCCTGCTGGAGGCCGGCGACGGCTCCGGGTTCCAGTACCTCCTGATGCCCATCAGACTGAATGTGTGATCGCCACCCGGCTTAGCCTTCGCGACTTCCGCACGTACTCGAGTGCGGAAGTCCGGCTGGGTCCGGGCCTCACCGTCATCACCGGCCGCAACGGCGCCGGCAAGACGAACCTGCTGGAGGGGATCTACTTCGCCTGCACCGCGCGCTCGTGTCGGACGTCGAACGAGCGCGAGGTGGTGCGCTTCGGGGCCGAGCTGACCCGCACCGAGCTCGTGTGTGAGGACGCCCTCGGCCGGCACGAGGTGACGGTCGGCTTCAAGCCGGGCGAGACGAAGCGGCTGAGGGCGGACGGGGCCGTGGTCGAGAATTTGGTCGGCACGGGTGCCCGGCCGCTCGTGTCGGTGTTCCTGCCCGACCGACTCGAGCTCGTGCTCGGCGCTCCGGCGCTCCGGCGCGCCCACCTGGACCAGGTGATCGCCGCCCTGTGGCCGGGTCGCTCCGGCACCCGGCGCGCCTACAGCGCCGCGCTCGCGCAACGCAACGCGCTGCTGGCGAGCATCCGCGCCGGCCGCGCCTCACGCGCCTCGCTGCCCGCCTGGGACGCCGAGCTGGCCCGCCACGGGGTGGCGCTGATGGCCGACCGGGCCGCCACCGTCGACAACTTGCGCCCACGCTATGCACACCATGCACAGGGCCTCGGCCTCGAGGGCAAGGTGGAGCTGCGCTACAAGCCGCGCTCGGAGGCGACGAGCGCGGACGAGCTGGCCGCGGAGCTCGCGGAGCGCCTGGAGTCCGACCTGGAGCGCGGGTTCACCGGCCACGGCCCGCACCGCGACGACCTCGGTTTCCGCCGAGAAGGACGCGAGCTGCGGTCCTACGGCTCGCGTGGCCAGCAGCGCCTCGGCCTGCTCGCGCTGCTGCTCGCCGAGCGCGAGGAGCTGGCCGCCGCGCACGGGGCCGCTCCGCTGCTGCTCCTCGACGACGTGATGTCGGAGCTGGACGCGACCCGCCGCGGCCGTCTGGTGGACCTCCTGCGCCGCGACGGGCAGGCTGTGATCACCACCACCGAGCTCGACCACGTGCCCGGCGGCGAGGAGGAAGACGTGACCCGGATCGAGATCGTGGACGGACGCATTGAAACGCCGACGCACGCCTAGACCCGTTGCGTTCGCGATCGAGACGCTGGCGGACGGCCTCGAGCCCGCCACCTTGATCGCGCGCATCCAGCGTCGCTGGCCGGACGTCGCGGGGTCGTTCGCGAGCTGCCAGCCCGCGTTCGAGCGCGACGGGGAACTGACGGTGAACTGCGGCAGCGCCGTGCAGGCGCAGGAGCTGGACCTGATGTCCGAGCTCGTCGTCGCGCGCCTGAACGAGGCGCTCGGGCAGCCCGCGGTGAAGCGCTTGCGGCCACGCGCTACCCACGCCTGATCCTTGACAAACGACGAACGTGTGCTACGCGCGCGCGTCGTTATTTCGAACCCGCGCGACTGCTAATATCCCACGCAACGATTGGCCACGCCCCGGCCCGGACACCCGTCCCGCCGGGGCGTCGCTTGTGTGTGGACGAAGGAGACCCTTGAGCACCGGCGACCCCCAGAACGGCAACCCGCAGCGCGGCTACGACGCCCAGGACATCACGGTCCTCGAAGGGCTCGAGGCCGTCCGCAAGCGTCCCGGCATGTACATCGGCTCGACGGGCGTCCGTGGTCTGCATCACCTCGTGTATGAGATCGTGGACAACTCGGTGGACGAGGCGCTGGCGGGCTTCTGCGACACCGTGACGGTCACGATCCATCCGGACAACTCCGTGACGGTGACCGACAACGGGCGCGGGATCCCGGTCGCCAAGATGGAGAAGGAGGACAAGTCCGCCCTCGAGGTCGTCTTCACCGTCCTGCACGCCGGCGGCAAGTTCGGCGAGGGCGGCGGCTACAAGGTCTCCGGCGGTCTGCACGGCGTGGGCGCGTCGGTCGTCAACGCGCTCTCGGACGAGCTGACGGCCACCATCCGGCGCGACGGTTTCACGTGGACGCAGTCCTACGTCCGCGGGGTCCCGAGCGGCGAGCTCCAGAAGGGCGAGCCGACCGAAGAGACCGGCACGTCGATCAGCTTCCGCCCGGACGCGGAGATCTTCGAGACGCTGACGATGGACTTCGGCATCCTCGAGCAGCGCCTGCGCGACACGGCCTTCCTCACCAAGGGCCTCCGGATCACGATCACGGACGAGCGCGGCGAGGAGAAGAAGACGCGCGAGTTCTACGCCGAGGGCGGCATCCGGGACTTCGTCGCGTACCTGAACGAGAACAAGGACGCGACGGGCAAGATCATCTACTTCGAGGGCGAGGACGAGCAGAACGGCTCGGTCGAGGTCGCCCTGCAGTGGAACGGGACCTACAACGAGTCCGTCTTCTCGTTCGCGAACAACATCAACACGCACGAGGGCGGCTCGCACCTCTCGGGCTTCCGCTCCGCGCTCACGGGCACGCTGAACCGCTACGCGCGCAACAGCGGCATGCTCAAGGAGGGCAAGGACAAGCCGCTCGAGGGCGAGGACATCCGCGAGGGCCTGACCGCCGTGATCAGCGCCAAGCTGACCGACCCGCAGTTCGAAGGCCAGACCAAGACCAAGCTCGGCAACCCGGGCATGCAGGGCTTCGTCGCCTCCGTCGTGAACGCCAAGCTCGCCGAGTTCTTCGAGGAGAACCCGAAGGAGGCCGAGCGGATCGTCCGCAAGGCGATCGACGCCTCACGCGCCCGCGCCGCCGCCCGCAAGGCGCGCGACACCGCGCGCAAGTCGGCCATGGGCGGCATGGGCCTGCCGGGCAAGCTCGCCGACTGCATGGTCAAGGAGCCGGAGATCGCCGAGCTGTTCATCGTCGAGGGCGACTCCGCCGGCGGCTCGGCCAAGCAGGGGCGCGACCGCGCGACCCAGGCCGTCCTCCCGCTGCGCGGCAAGATCCTCAACGTCGAGAAGGCGCGCATCGACAAGGTGCTCCAGAACCAGGAGATCCAGGCGCTGATCACGGCGCTCGGGACGGGCGTGCGCGACGAGTTCGACATCTCGAAGCTGCGCTACCACAAGATCATCCTGATGACGGACGCCGACGTGGACGGCGCGCACATCCGCACGCTTATCCTCACGTTGCTCTTCCGCGAGATGCAGGACCTCGTCGAAGCCGGCTACATCTACATCGCCAAGCCGCCGCTGTACAAGGTCGTCCAGGGCAAGCAGGACATCTACATCGAGAAGGAGTCCGAGCTCGAGGACCGGCTGCTCCAGGACAAGCTCGAGCGCTTCGAGGTCCTCGACAACGAGGGTCGCGCCTTCAAGCTGACCGAGACGCGCTGGCAGCGCTACACGCGCCTGCTCAAGCAGTACGAGGGCTGGTCGGCCGCGCTGCGCGCCGAGCACGGCCACGAGGTCGTCCAGTTCCTCGAGGAGTCCCAGATCCTCGACAATGAGATCAAGACCGCCGAGGAGCTGCTGGAGCTCGTCCGCCGCGAGCCGGTGGAGACCGATCCGTTCATGACGGAGCTGATCTCCGAGGACGAGAACCTCATCCGCGTCAAGGCGACCGAGCGCCGGTCCAACCTCGCCCGCACGCACCGCCTGCGCCGGACGATGTTCCAGGCGAACGAGTACCGCCAGCTCGCGCGCGTGCACGCGGACCTGATCCGGCTGGCCGGCACGCCGCCGTTCAGCGTCAAGCTCGGCAACGAGGCCGAGGAGGCCGCGTCGTTCGAGGAGCTGCGCCGCGCCGTCATGACCGTCGCCGGCAAGGGCGTGAAGCTTCAGCGCTTCAAGGGCCTCGGCGAGATGAACGCCGACCAGCTCGCCACCACGACCATGAACCCGAACTCCCGCACGCTGGCCCAGGTGACGATGGACGACGCGGCCGCCGCCGACCGGCTCTTCACGATGCTGATGGGCGACAAGGTCGAGCCGCGCCGCGAGTTCATCGAAGAGAACGCCCGCGTCGCGACCCTGGACATCTAAGCCATGTCGACCACCATCCACTCCGGCAACGTCGAGCCGCGCGGGCTCGAGGAGGAGATGCGCTCCTCCTACCTGGACTACGCGATGTCCGTCATCGTCGGGCGCGCGCTGCCCGACGTGCGCGACGGCCTGAAGCCCGTCCACCGCCGCGCGCTGTTCTCGATGAACGAGAACGGCCTGCAGCCGAACCGCCCGTACGTCAAGGCCGCACGCATCGTCGGCGACGTCATGGGCAAGTACCACCCGCACGGCGACTCGGCGATCTACGACACGATCGTCCGCATGGCGCAGGACTTCTCCCTGCGCTACCCGCTCGTCGACGGCCAGGGCAACTTCGGCTCGATCGACGACGACCCCGCGGCCGCCATGCGGTACACGGAGGCGCGGCTGGCGCCGATCGCGCGCGAGCTGCTGCGCGACCTGGACTCGGACACGGTCGACTTCGGCCCGAACTACGACGGCTCCGAACAGGAGCCGCTGGTCCTGCCGTCGCGCTTCCCGAACCTGCTCGTCAACGGGTCCAGCGGCATCGCCGTCGGCATGGCGACGAACATCCCGCCGCACAACCTGCGGGAGACGATCGCGGCGACGATCGCCTACATCGAGAACCCGGACATCGACACGGCCGGCCTGATGCAGCACATGAAGGGCCCGGACTTCCCGACCGGCGGCGTCATCCTCGGCCTCAGCGGCATCCGCGACGCGTATGAGACCGGCCGCGGCCGCGTGCGCGTGCGCGCTACCGCCCACATCGAGCAGATCGGCAAGAACCGCGAGGCGATCGTCGTCACCGAGCTGCCGTTCATGGTCAAGAAGGGCGGCGACGGCGGCGTCATCAACAAGATCGTGGATCTCGTCCGCGACAAGAAGGTCACGGAGATCGCCGACGTCCAGGACTACTCGGACGGCAACGGCATGCGGCTCGTGATCGAGCTCAAGCGCGACGAGAACCCGAAGGTCGTCCTCAACAAGCTCTACAAGCACACGCCGATGCAGACCACGTTCGGCGTGAACATGGTTGCGCTGGTCGAGAACGTGCCGCGCCTGCTGGGCCTGCGCGACGTCATCAAGTACTACGTCCGCCACCAGCGCGAGGTCATCGTCCGCCGCTCCAAGCACGAGCTGCGCGGCCTCGAGCGCCGGGTGCACGTGCTCGAGGGCTTGCTGATCGCCCTCGATCACATCGACGAGATCATCGCCATGATCCGCTCCTCGCGCGATCGCGAGACGGCCCGCACCGGGCTGATGGAGCGCTTCGAGCTCACCTACGTGCAGGCTCAGGCGATCCTCGAGCTGCGCCTGCAGCAGCTGACCGGCCTGGAGGCCGACACGCTGCGCCAGGAGCACGAGGACAAGATGGAGCGCATTCGCGAGCTCAAGGATCTGCTCGGGAACGAGGACATGGTCCTGGAGCTGATCAAGACCGAGCTCAACGAGGTCTCTGAGCGCTACGGCGACGAGCGCCGGACCAAGATCGCGCCGTCCGAGGACGACATCGACATCGAGGACCTGATCGCCGACCAGCAGATGGTCATCTCGATCACGAACTCGGGCTACATCAAGTCCCTGCCGCTCGCCACCTACCGCGCGCAGCGGCGCGGGGGCGTCGGGATCATCGGCATGGACATGAAGGACGAGGACTTCATCGAGCACCTGTTCGTGTCCTCGACGCACGACTACCTGCTGTTCTTCACGAACCGCGGCAAGGTCTACCGGTCCAAGGTCTACGACCTGCCGGAGATGTCGCGCACGTCCAAGGGTCGCTACCTCGGCAACGTCCTGCCCCTGCGTGAGGGCGAGCGGGTCCAGTCCGTACTCGCCACGCGGGACTTCTCCGAGGCCCCGTACATCATGTTCGCCACCCGCAACGGCGTGGTGAAGAAGACGGCGTTCCAGGCGTACAACACGCCGATCCGCGCGGACGGCATCATCGCCATCAACATCCGCGAGGACGACGAGCTCGTCGCGGTGCGCCGGGTGGACGAGGAGGACGAGATCCTGATGGTCTCGCACGCCGGCCTCACGGTCCGCTTCAAGGAGTCCGACGCCCGCGCGATGGGCCGCGACACCAGCGGCGTCCGCGGCATGGACGTGTCCGACCCGGACAACTACGTGATCGCTATGGACGTCGCGCGGCCCGGACAGGACCTGCTGGTCGTCACCGAAGGCGGCTACGGCAAGCGTACGTCGGTCGACGAGTACCGGCTCACGTCCCGCGGCGCCAAGGGCGTCAAGACGATCACCTTCACGGAGACCAAGGGCCTGCTCGCCGGCGCGCTCGTCGTCCGCGAGCACGAGGAGCTCGTGTTCATCTCCCAGAACGGCATGGTCCAGCGCACGTCGGTGCGCGGCATCAACCGCTACGGTCGCGCGTCCCAGGGCGTGAAGGTCATGAACCTGCGCGAGGGCGACGCGGTCTCCGCCGTGGCGCTGGTGGTCGAGAACGAGTCGTCGACCACGGTTGCGGTGCCGGACGAGGAGCTGCCGATCCAGCTCGACGTCGACGCTGTGACGGACGTCGAGGCTGCGGTCGAGTCGGTGGACGCCGGCCCGGTCGAGGACGACGAGGAGATCAACCCGGCCGACCCGACGCAGGAGTCGCTGCTCGACCAGCCGGAGACCGACGAGGACGACCTCGAGCCGTAGCACGAGGCCTAATCGCGAGCTCAAAAGCCGTTCAGGGCGTCATTTCGACGACCCTGGACGGTTGTCGCTCGAAGTCCGCCGCGACGTTCGGTACTCTTCGAATCACCAGAGAAAGGGGGTGGTCCGAAGTTGAGTGACAGTTCTTGTGGGACCCTGGAGGGGCCCGGCCGTTAGACCAGCCGGCGCTGGACCCGCGTTCTAGCGGAATCCACACCGGTGCCCCGCCGCCACTGATGCCGGGAGTAGTCCCTCCGGCCGCTTAGACAGTCAGCGACGGCACGAAGTCCAGCAAGTTGTACGCGAGGCCCCGGTTTGTCGACCGGGGCCTCGTCGTTTAAGGGAAACTCCGACGGTCGGCCTCGTCCGTCCACCTCCATGTGGCCGGCCTGAGGCGCGTCGCGCGTCGCGCGCTCAGGGCGTGGCGCCGACGCGGGCGGCGAGCTCCGGCGAAAGCGGGTACGGCGTCTCGACCGGAAGCAGCGCCCGGGCGGCCTCCTGGTCGCCGGCGCGGACGTGCGCGTGGACCCGACGCATGAGGTCGGTGGCGTCGCGCAGCTCGACGATCCACTCGTCGACGTAGCGGTCCACGGCCTCGCCGGAGAGCCCGACCTGGATCGCGCGGTGGCTGAGTGCCCCGAGCGTGAGCGAGCGCTCCGGGTCCCACTGGACGCGCACGGGCGACTCGCGTTTGGCGGCCTCCCAGGCGGCGTGATCGGCGTACGTGCCAGGCTCGAAGTGGCTCAGCGACGCGTGCGCGAGCGCCCACTCGAAGCCCTCGCGCGTGATCTCGACCGCGAGCACGCGCTCCTGGCCCTCCTTCTGCGCCCACCCGCAGCGGTACGCCATCCACAGCAGCGAGGGCTTGATCCACGTCATCCGCTCGCGCTTGAATGGCGGCACGAACCGGCCGGCCGCGAGGGCCGGCTCGGCGATGTGCGGCGAGTACGCCTGGTAGACGGTGAGCGTGCTGGCCGTCTGTGCCGCGCGGACCTCGCGCGCCTTCACGCGGCCTGCGGCAGGTACTGGCGCCACGTCGCCGGGATCGTCGGCGACGCGAGCTGGATGAAGATGTGCGCGCCCGGCGTGTGCGGCTTGGTGCGCGGGTGCATGTGGATCTGGTGCGGGAGCCGGTCGGCCTTGCGGCGATTGCACGGGGCGCAGGCCGCGACGATGTTGTCCCAGCCGGAGCCGCCGCCCTTGGACCGCGGGATCACGTGATCCACGGTCAGCGAGGTGCGCGCGCCGCAGTACTGGCACATCCACCCATCGCGCGCGAACACGGCGCGACGGGTGATCTTGCGCTTGTGCGTGTCCCGCGGGATGCGGACGTAGGTGACGAGCCGGATCACGACCGGGCGCGGGAGCGAGCCCGTCGCCCAGTGCAGGTCGTGCGTCCCGGTCTCCACGACCTCGGCCTTGTCCTTGAGGAGCAGGACCGTGGCGCGGCGCACCGTGCACACGTTGATGGGCTCGTACGTCGCGTTGAGCACCAGCACACGACCACCGTTCCAACGACTCGGGGAGCCGTCAGATTCAGGTCCGTGCCGATGGTGGTCATCGAACGGCACGGACCCCAGTGGGCCTGGGGGTACGGCGCTAGCCATCTGGATCGGGAGTGTAGCGGTCCATTCGGACCCCTTTACGCACTCCCGAACGAGCCAAGGACTCGAACCACCTGAGCGTGCTTATGGAGATCCGCCACGGCACCGGCCACGGCGGGCCGCGCCGTGGACCCCTCCAGGTCCAGGAAGAACATGTACTCGCCCATCTTCCGGCGCAGCGGACGGGACTCGATCCGGGTCAGGTTGACGCCGGCGAACGCGAACACGGCCAGGCAGGAGACGAGCCACCCGGGCGAGCCCGAGCCGGAGCCCCAGAACACGAGCATCGTCTTCGCGGGCCCTTCGTCCGGGGCCGGCGGCGCCGCCTCGGTCCGCGCGACCCAGCCGAAGCGCGTCGCGTTGCCGGGGTCGTCCTCGCAGTCCTCGGCGAGCATCACGGCGCCGTAGCGGCGGGCGGCCAGCCGCGGCCCGATCGCCGCACGGGTCCCGTCGGGGTCCTCGGCCACGATCCGTACCGCCTCGGCCGTCGAGGCCGCGGGCACGACCGCCGCGTGCGGCAGGTGCTCGGCGATCCAGCGCTTGCACTGGCCGAGCGCCTGGGGATGCGAGAGCACCATCGTCACCTGTTCGAGCGCGAGCTCGCGCCCCGCGGCGAGGCAGTAGGAGACGGGCTGCACGACCTCGCCGACGACCGACACCCCGTCCGCCTCCAGTGCGAGGCAGTCGAGCACCGGGTCCACGCCGCCCTCGAGCGCGTTCTCGATCGGCACCAGCGCGCGCTCGATCCGCTGCTCCTGCACGGCGAGCACGACGTCGCGCAGCGAGGCGAGCGGCACGCCCTCCGCTTCGGGGGCCGCGCCGTTGAGCGCTTCGTCGCTGACGGTGCCCGGCGGGCCGAGGAACGCGACTCTCACTGCGTCTCCAGCATCACGGAACCGACCTCGCCGGCGAGCGCGAGCCGCACCGCCTCCTCTTCCTCCGGCGAGAGCTGGTGCTCGCCGCGGCCGCCATGGACCTGCTTGCAGTACAGGCGTGCGGAGTCGCGGTGCACGATCGACGACAGGACCACGCCGTTGTGGTCGGCGTCGAGCAGCGCGATCGTCGTGGACTGGTGGCCGGACATCTCGTTGTAGGCGTCATAGCGCACGAGCGCCCGGTACGCGATCGCGCCGTCCAGTCGGTCCTCGGCGGCGGCCATGCGCTCGGCGAGGTGCTCGGACACCTCGTCGACGCGGGCGTGCAGCGCCGCGAACGCGCGCTGCAGCTCGCTCGCGTGCTCGATCAGGTCGCGCTGGCCGTGGTCGCCGAGCACCAGCCGCTGCGCGCCGCGCACGCGGCGGAAGCGGATGCTCAGCACCAGCAACCAGATCAGCGCGACCAGCGCCGCGCCCGCCGCGGCCAGCGCGACGATCCCCGGCGCGTCCGAAAACTCCGACACGGCCGGGAGGCTACCCCTGGTCGAAGAGCGCCGGGTACGTCGCCTTGTTGTTGTCGGTCTTCTCCTCGCACGGCGCCGCGGCCACGGTGACCGCGATGTTCAGCGCGGTCCCGATCGGCGGTTCCTCGGTGAGCGGGAGCTCGACCTGGACCGTCTCACCCTGCGCGACGCGCGGGACGGTCTTCTGCAGCGTGATCGTCTCGCCGTCGCCGCTGGAGCGGGAGATCTTCACCGACACCTTGATGTTGAACTCGTCGTTCTCGCCCTGGTTGGCGAACGAGACGAGGAACCGCTGCCCGTCGCTGTAGGTGAGCCGGTTCGACGTGCCCGGCTGCAGCGTGGTCTCCCCGAACGAGGTGGCGTTCAGACCGGAGCCGTGCAGGCCCGGGCCGGTGCACTCCGCGCTCTGGCGGGTGTTGCCGTCGCCGTCCTCGCCGCCCGTGGAGAGCTGCTGATCGAGCTCGGAGGCGACGAACGGGGGCGAGACCCACGAGATGTCGTTCATGAACCGCGACGGCGGGATCTCCTGCCCCGTGACCTCGGCCTTGTCCAGCGCGTCTTTGATGAACGGCTGCACGCGCGCCTTGTAGATGACGTCCGAGGCGTTGAACGCCTGGTTCTGGCCGGCGATGGCCTCGATCGCGGCGTCCGCCGTCTCACCCTCGTCGCCGAGCGCGTTCCGGATGTCCTGGGAGATCGCCTCCAGCCCGTCGCGCCGCAGCTCGAGCGCGATCAACAGCGCCTGCTGGGCGTCCACCATCTCGCCGGGCACGCTGAGGTCCTGCGCCTGCGTCAGCGACTGCTCCGCCGTGGCCTTGAACGAGTTGATCTCCGCGAACAGGTCGTTCGGCGAGCCCTCGCCGGCCCGGCCCATCGCCTCGAACAACCGCTCGCCGGTCTGCCGCGAGGTGGTGGCGATGCCGGCGACCTGGCGGTTGTACTCCCGGAGCGCGTTGTCCGTGCGCGAGTCGTTGCACGAGCGCACGAGGAAGAAGAGCGCGAACAGCACCAGCGCGCCGACGACCACCGCCACCATGCGGCGGACGAGCAGGGCTTGCGCGTCAGGGGCGGCGGCCCCACCGGAGGGGCGACCACTGCGCGGGCGAACTCGCGCCTGTGTACGGGTGCGCGAGGTGGTGCGAGTGGGTTCGTCGTCCTCGTCGAAGAAGGACAAGTTGAGGTCTCCTCAGCGGCGACTGGTCTTCCCAGGATGACAGGGGGATCGGAGGGAATTACGCCGTTGCAGCGAAATCGCCTTCAAATGGAGATCACGGACGAGCTGGGAACGCCGCTCGCGGCCGACCTCGTCCTGAACCGGTACCGGCTCGGCCAGCGGCTCGGCGCGGGCGGGTTCGGGACCGTCTACGCCGCCACGGACGAGCGGCTGCAGCGCCCCGTCGCGGTCAAGGTGATCCCGTCGGGCGGCGGCGATCCCACCCGCGCGCAGCGCGAGGCGCTCGCGGCCGGCCGGCTCGACCACCCGGGCATCGTCGCGATCTTCGACGCGGGCCAGGACGACCAGGCCCGCTATCTGGTCTCCGAGCTCGTGTACGGGCGCACCGTCGACGACCTCAACGCCGAGGGCCTGCTCAGCGACCGCGACGTGCTCGCGATCGGCCGGGCGCTGTGCGGCGCGCTCGCGCACGCGCACGAGCGCGGCGTCGTGCACCGCGACGTCAAGCCGCAGAACGTCCTGATCCCCGAAGCGCCGCGCTCGGCCGCGGGCGTGGCCAAGCTGGCCGACTTCGGCGTCGCGCACCTCGCCGGTGACGAGCCGCTGACCCGCACGGGCGACGTGGTCGGCACGTTGGCCTACATGGCGCCCGAGCAGGCCGAGGGCAAGCGGATCGACCACCGCTGCGACCTCTACAGCCTCGCGCTCGTGCTCTACGAGGCGCTGGCGGGCGTCCATCCCGTGCGCGCGGGCTCGCCGGCTGCGACGGCCAAGCGCGTCGGCACCGTGCTCCCGCCGCTCAAGCGCCATCGCAAGGACCTGCCGCCGGAGCTGTGCGCGGCGATCGACCGCGCCGTCCGCCCCAAGCCGGGCGAGCGTGGGACGCTCGAGGACCTGGCGGCGGCGCTCGAGGACGCGCTGCCCGAGGTCTCCGACGAGGGCGGGACGGTCGCGACCTGGGAGGGCGGCCACGACGTCCCACGCGGGCTCGATCGGGCACTGGCCGCGGTGGCCGCCGGCGGGCTGTGTGCCGCCGCGCTGGCCTGGGCCGAGCAGCCCGCGCTCCCGGCGCTCGCCGCCGTGCTCGCGGTCGCCCTGCTGCCGCGCCTGGGCTGGCTGGCGACGGCGGTGGCGACGGTCGCCGCGGTCTCGGTCGAGCACCCGGGCGCCGCGCTGCTGATCGGCTTCGCGCTCGCCCCGGTGCCGTTGCTGCTGCGCCGCCACGGCCCGCTGTGGTCGGTGCCCGCGCTCGCTCCGCTGCTGGGGCTGGCGACGCTCGCCGGCGTGTTCCCCGCGCTCGCGGGCCAGGCGCGCGGGTGGTTCGCGCGCGCGGCGCTGGGGGCGCTGGGTGCGTGGTGGGCGCTGCTGGCCGCGCCGCTGCTGGGCCGCGCGATGCTGCTGGCCGGCGAAGGCACCGGAGGAGCCCGCGCGGTCGCCGGCGCCGACGAGCCCGCCGCGGCTCTCGCCGTCGCCTCGGGCGATCCGGCGCTCGTGCGCGGCGCGAACGTCGACGAGGCCGTCGACCTCGTGCTGCGGCCGCTCGCCGAGAGCGGCGTGCTGCTCTACGCACTCGTCTGGGCGGCGGCCGCGGCCGTCCTGCCGTGGCTCGTGCGCGGCCGCTTCCTCGCGCTCGACCTGGTCGCGGCGTCCGCCTGGGCCGCCGCGCTCGGCGGCGCGACGGTCGCCGCGGCGGATGCGATCGGCGTCGCCGAACCGCGTCACGCCGTGCTCGCGAGCGTTTTCGCGGGGGCGTTCGCGGTGACAATCCCCCACCTCCGGCGGGCTCCGGTGGTGGAGCCATGACCCAAGGCCGGATACTGTGCACCGGCAATCATGGCCTCCGATCCGCGTAGCGGCGCATGAGCGTACTGCGCAACCTCGAATCCAAGCTCGCCGGGCTCGTCGAGGGCACGTTCTCGCGTGCCTTCAAGTCCGAGGTGCGGCCGGTCGAGATCGCGCGCAAGCTCGCCAAGGAGATGGAGGACCATAAGGTCCAGTCGCTTTCGCGCGTCTACGCCCCCAATGAGTACGCCGTGTGGCTGTCGACCGAGGACCGCAAGCAGTTCGAGGGCTACGAGGACGAGCTCGCGCAGGAGCTCGCGGGGTACCTGCTCGAACACGCGCGCCGCGAGAAGATCGCGTTGATGACGAGCCCGAAGATCTCCTTCCGGACCGACGAGCGCCTGCGCCTGGGCGAGTTCGGCATCCAGGCGCGGCTCGTCAAGCCGTCGGGACGCGAGCACGAGCCACCGAGCCAGGGTGACGAGGGTCACACGCAGGTCTACTCGGCGTCGGCGCGGCTCAGCGAGCCGCTGCGCGAGCCGCACCCGCAGCGCGGCCAGGCGCGCCTGCACGTCGATGGCGCCGGCACGCACACCGTGTCCTCGCGCGGCGCGGTGATGGGCCGCAGCCGCGACTGCGACGTCGTGCTCGACGACCCGAACGTCTCGCGGCGGCACGCGGAGGTGCGGCCGTCCGGCGGATCGTGGATCGTCAACGACCTGGGCTCCACGAACGGCATCAAGGTCAACGGGCGGCGCGTGACCGGCCCGCAGTCCATCCGCGACGGCGACGTGATCGAGCTCGGCACCTCGCGCGTGAGCTTCGAGCTGGAGTAGCGGATGGAACTGGAACCGGTCTCCGTCGCGCTCAAGTTCGGCTTCCTCGCCGTGCTGTACCTGTTCCTGCTGTGGGTCGCGCGCTCCGCGCTCAAGGACCTGCGGCGCGGGACGGAGGCGGCGTACACGGGTCCGAGCGCGGACGTCGAGGGCGCGACCGGCATGCACTCCGCGTCGGCGCCGTCGACACCGCCGCAGCGCGGGCGTCCCAAGCTGCGGGTGCGCACGGCGGCGGGGCTCGCGGCGGGCTCCGCCTATGATCTCACCGAGGGAGCCTTGCTGGGGCGCGGAGACCAGGCCGACATCCGGCTCGAGGACGGGTTCGCGTCCTCACAGCACGCACGCCTCGTCCCACAGGGGGATGTGATGGTCTTGGAGGATCTCGGCTCCACGAACGGCACGTATCTCAACGGTGAGCCGCTGCGCGGAGCACAGCCCCTGCACCCGGGCGACATGATCCGGATCGGCGACAGCGAGTTCTCCTTCGAGCGGTAGATGCTGAGAATCTCTGAGCACTGGCACGGGTCCGACCTCGGCCTGCAACGGCAGGGCAACGAGGACAACTACTTCGTGCGCGCCCCGCTGTTCGTCGTCGCCGACGGCATGGGCGGCGCGCAGGCGGGCGAGGTCGCGTCGGAGATGGCGGTCGAGTCCTTCACGGGCGGGTTGCCGGACGGCACCGCGCCCGGCCCGGGGCTGCGGCACATCATCGAGGAGGCGAACCGGCACATCCACGAGCGCTCGCGCACGCAGTCCGGGCGGGCCGGGATGGGGACGACGGTGACCGCCGCGCACGTGGGCGAGAACGTGGTCACGATCGCCCACGTCGGCGACTCGCGCTGCTACGTGGCGCGCGACGGCGAGCTGACGCGGCTGACCGAGGACCACTCGCTCGTCGAGGAACTCATCAAGCGCGGCAAGCTCACGCCGGACCAGGCCGAGACGCACCCGCAGCGCTCCGTGATCACGCGCGCGCTCGGCCCGGAGCCCGACGTCCAGGTGGACGTGTTCGAGGAGCGCGCCCAGGCCGGCGACCTGTTCCTGCTGTGCTCGGACGGGCTGACGGCGATGGTGCGCGAGCCCGACCTCAAGCCGATGCTGGTCGGCGACGATCGTCCGCTCGCCGACCTCGGCCGTTCCCTGATCGCCGCCGCCAACGCCAACGGCGGGCGCGACAACATCACGGTGATCCTGTTCCGGCTCGAAGAAGTGGACGCGCCGGTGTCCTCGGCGCTGGACACGCCGACCGAGGCGTACGAGATCCCGGAGGACGACGGCGAGGGCGACACCAGCGAGTACCAGACGTTCGCCGGCGAGGCCGTCGAGCCGCGCCAGGGCGTGAGCCGGCCGACCGGCCACACGCGCGGCACCGACGCCGTCCGCGGCCGCGCCTCCGACGAGGCCGAGGCGGAGTACCGCGCCTCCGGCACCGTCGCGCTGTCCGCGGTGCGCCCGCGCGCGCAGCTCATCGAAGACGAGGAGGCACGCACCCACGCGCCGCCTCGCCGGCCCGCAGCGCCGCGCCGCCGAGGCGTCCGCCGGCTCTTCTCGCCCGGGAAGCTGATCGCGTTCGGAAGCCTGGTCGGCCTGCTCGCCGCCTTCTGGCTCGCGACGCGACAGGTGTACTTCGTCGGCGTCGACGACACCCGGGGGAACGTGGTGACGCTCTACCACGGCCTGCCGTACGAACTCCCGCTCGGCATCGAGCTCTATCAGCCGGTCAAGCACTCCGGGGTGACCCTCCAGAGCGTCCCTGCGCGCCGTCGTTCCACCTTCACCGACCACAAGCTGCGCTCCAAGGACGACGCCGAGGGGTTGGTCAGAGCCCTCGAAGAAGGCCGCATCTCCTAGATGTCGGCCCGCAACCGCGAGCTGATGGCGCTGATCCCGGCGTCCCTGCTTCTCACCGCCGGGTTCGCCGCGATCTTCATCCAGCGCAACGAGCTGCTCTCGAACGTCTCGCTGACGTACGGCGGGATGTTCCTCGGGCTGTGCTTCGTCGCGCACCTCGTGATCCGCTTCACGCTGCCGTACGCGGACCCGTACCTGTTCCCGCTGGTCGCGGTCCTTGCGTGCTTCGGGCTGGTCGTCATCTACCGGATCGACGAGGACCTCGCGCGCGTCCAGGCGCAGTGGTTCGTGATCGGCCTGATCGCGTTCGCGCTCACGATCTTCCTGTTGCGCGACTTCCGGTTGCTGGAGCGCTACCGCTACACGATCGCGTTCGCCGGCCTGCTGCTGTTGCTGCTCCCGCGCGTGCCGGGCATCGGCGAGCAGGTCAACGGGGCGTACCTGGGCGTGCGCATCGGCCCGATCTCGTTCCAGCCCTCCGAGCTGGGCAAGATCGCGATCGTCATCTTCCTCGCCGCCTACCTGCAGGACACGCGGCGCGTGCTGGTGCAGGGCTCGCGACGCATCCTGGGCGTGACGATCCCACCGCTCAAGCACCTCGGCCCGCTGCTCGTGGTCTGGGGCGCGGCGATGTTCATGCTCGTGTTCATCCGCGATCTCGGCTCGTCGCTGATGTACTTCGGCGCGTTCCTGGCGCTGCTGTACGTGGCCACCAACCGGCTCAGCTTCGTGGTCATCGGGCTGCTGATGTTCGCGGCCGGCGCATGGTTCTTCTCCTCGACGGTCGGCCACGTGCAGGACCGCATCGACGTCTGGCTGAACCCGTTCGCGCCCGGCCTGTATGACCAGCCGGGCGGCTCGTACCAGATCGCCAACGGCATGTTCGCGATGGCGGACGGCGGGCTCTTCGGCCGCGGCCTCGGCGCCGCCGTCCTGCGCGTGCCCGACGGCGGGCCGCTGATCCCGGCGCCGGAGACGGACATGATCTTCGCCGTCATCGTCAACGACCTCGGCCTGCTCGGCGGCGCGGGCGTGATCGCCACCTACCTGCTGATCGCCGAGCGCGGCTTCAAGATCGCCACGCTCGCGACCGACAGCTTCTCCAAGCTGCTGGCGACTGGCCTGACGGCCGTCATGGCGCTGCAGGTGTTCGTGATCGTGGGCGGCGTCACGCGCGTGATCCCGCTCACGGGCGTCACCCTTCCCTTCGTGAGCTACGGCGGATCCTCGATCGTCGCGAACTTCATCCTGCTGGCGCTGCTGCTGCTGATCTCCAACCGAGCGCGCAGGCCCGCATGAACGTCCCGATCTACCGCCTCTTCATGGTCTTCCTGTTGCTGTTCGCGGTGCTGATCGGCTTCACGTCCCGCTGGGCGGTGTTCGGTGAGCAGCAGCTGCGCGAGAACCCGAAGAACGCGCGCGTGCGGATCGAGGAGCAGCGCATCAAGCGCGGCGTGATCCGCGCGGCCAACGGGGACGTGCTGGCCGGCAGCACGCGCCTGTCAGGCGACCGCTACGGTCGCCGCTACCCCACGGGACGCCTGTTCGCGCTGCCGATCGGCTTCGACAACGTGCGCTTCGGCCGCCAGGGCCTGGAGGCGTACTACAACGACGCGCTCGTCGGCCGCAAGGAGGAGCTCACGAGCCTCGTGGACTCGCTGATCACCGAGCCGCAGATCGGCGACGACCTGCAGACCACGCTCGTCCCGCGCGCGCAGGAGCTGGCCTACGACCTGCTGCAGGGGCACAAGGGCGCGGTCGTCGCGCTCGGCGTCCGCGACGGGTCCGTGAAGGTCATGGCGGGCACGCCGTCGTTCGACCCGGACAAGCCGCAGGAGGCCGAGAGCACGTTCAACCGCGCCACCCAGGGCCTGTATCCGCCCGGCTCGACGTTCAAGACCGTCACGGCCACGGCGGCGATCGACTCCGGCCGCTACCAGCCCGAGTCGCGGGTGAACGGTCGCAACGGGAAGGTGATCTCGGGGACGCCGCTGAACAACTTCCAGCAGCAGAGCTATGGCGACATCACGCTCACCGAGGCCCTCACCAACTCCGTCAACACGGTGTGGGCGGACGTCGGCGTCAAGCTCGGGCGCGAGCGCATGCAGGAGTACATGGATCGCTTCGGCTTCGGGGAGAAGCCGCCGATGGACTACCCGGACACGCAGATGTTCTCCAGCGGTCCGCGGGACACCGAGCGCAACGAGATCCTGCCGATGCGCTCGGACCGGGTGGACGTCGGGCGCACCGCGATCGGGCAGGGCCTGCTGCTGGTCACGCCGCTGCAGATGGCGACCGTCGCGCAGACGATCGGCAACGGCGGCGTGCGGATGGAGCCGCGGCTCGTGCAGCGCGTCATCGACCCGGACGGGCGCACGGTCGACGAGCCGATGCCCGAGCAGGCCGAGCGTGTGATGTCCCGCGACAGCGCCGAGAAGGTCGCGACGATGATGCGCTCCGTGGTGCGCGAGGGCTCCGGCACGGCCGCGGCGCTGGAAGGCGTCACCGTCGCGGGCAAGACCGGCACGGCCGAGATCAACATCGAGCAGGGCATCAACGACCTGTGGTTCATCGGCTTCACCGAGGACGTCGCCGTGGCCGTGATCATCGAGCGCGAGCGGGGCCAGGGCGGCACGGTCGCGGCCCCGATCGCCAAGCAGGTCCTCCAAGCCCTGGGTCAGTGAGCCGTGCACGTCGCCCCTGACACCATCGTCGACGGCCGCTACCGGGTGCTCAAGCGCCTGGGCGCCGGCGGCATGGCCGAGGTCTGGTGCGCGCAGGACGAGGTGCTCGGGCGGCGGGTCGCGCTCAAGCTGCTCGGGTCGCGCTTCGCCGAGGACCCGGAGTTCCAGGAGCGCTTCCGGCGCGAGGCGCAGGCCGCCGCCTCGCTCACGCACCCGAACATCGTCGGCATCTTCGACCGCTCCGAGTGGGACGGGACGCCCTACATCGCGATGGAGTTGGTGGACGGGCAGACGCTCAAGGAGGTCGTCCAGCAGCGCGGCCCGCTGCCGCCGCACATCGCGGTCGGGCTGACCGAGCAGCTGCTGCGGGCGCTCGGCTACGCGCACCGGCGCGGGATCGTCCACCGCGACGTCAAGCCCCAGAACGTCATCCTCGACCCCGAGGGCCAGGCGAAGGTCGCCGACTTCGGGATCGCGCGCGCCGGCAACTCGGAGATGACGCAGACCGGCTCGATCGTCGGCACGGTCCAGTACCTCTCGCCCGAGCAGGCCAACGGCATGCCCGTCGACCGGCGCTCGGACCTCTACTCGACCGGGATCGTGCTCTACGAGCTGCTCACCGGCCGGGTGCCGTTCGACGGCGAGGCGCCGGTGTCGGTCGCGCTCAAACACGTCAACGAGCTGCCGGTCCCGCCGGGCCAGCTGCGCCCGGGCATCCCGCCGGCGCTCGAGGCCGTCGTGATGCGCGCGCTGGAGAAGGACCCGAACCGGCGCTTCCAGAGCGCGGAGGAGTTCGTCGCCGCGCTCGAGCAGGCGCGCCGCGCCCCGACGCGGCAGGTGGTCGTCGACCACGTCCCGCCGGCGCCCGTCGAGGAGGAGCTTGAGCGCTCCCGCGGCTGGCTGTGGGCGCTCGGCGCGCTCGTCCTGATCGCCGCGCTGGCCGTCGGCGCGTACCTGTTGCTGGCGGGCAACCGCGTGACGGTGCCCAACCTCGTCGGCCGCGACGCCGAGGAGGTCGCCGACATCCTGCAGCGGCGCGGGCTCGAGCCCGACTTCGAGGACGTGGTCGACGACGACGTCCCCCGCAACGAGGTGATCTCCCAGAACCCGGAGGCCGGCGACGAGGTGCGCGAGGGCACGGTCGTGGAGGTGCGCGTGTCCGCGGGCCCGGGCACCACGGCGGTGCCGGACGTGGCCGGTCAGTCGCAGGCCGACGCGCAGCAGACGCTGCGCGACGCGGGCTTCAAGACCAAGGTCGAGCGCGAGTACTCCGACGGTGTCGCCGAGGGCGACGTGATCAGCACCTCGCCGCCCGCGGGCCGCCAGGCGACCAAGGGGCGCACGATCACGCTCACGGTCAGCCGTGGGCAGCAGCTCGTGATCGTCCCGGGCGTGGTCGGCAACACCGCCGAGGGCGCCAACACCGTGTTGCAGGGCGTCGGGCTGGGGACCGACGTCGAGGAGCGCGAGAGCTCGGAGCCGCCCGGCACCGTGCTCGAGCAGAACCCGGCGGCGAACGAGAACGTCCCGCCGGGGACGACGGTGACGCTGGTCGTGGCCAAGGAGCGCCCGCAGATCCCCGACGTGACGACCGGCAACCCGACGATCGAAGAGGCGACGCAGACGCTCGAGGACGCCGGCTACCGGGTCAAGACGACCGAGCGGCCGGGCGATCCCACACTGGTCGGCCGCGTGATCGGGCAGTCGCCGGAGGCCGGGACCCGGCGTTCGACCGGTGGCACGGTCACCATTGCCATCGTGCCTGACCCCAACGCCGCGCCCACGGCGACCCCAACACCATGAGGGTGGCTGTCCTCGCCGGCGGCCGGTCCTCCGAGCATGACGTTTCCCTGAGCTCCGCCGCGGCCGTGCGCGGCGGCATCGCCGCCGCCGGTCACGAGGTCGTACCGGTCACGATCGAGCGCGACGGAGACTGGATCCACGAGGGCCAGACACTGTCGCTCAAGCCCGGCGGCGGGCTGCTCGGCGCCGACGTCGTCTTTCCCGTCCTTCACGGCCCCTTCGGGGAGGACGGCACGTTGCAGGGCCTGCTCGAGCTCCTGGACGTGCCCTACGTCGGCGCGGGGGTGCTGGCGAGCTCGCTGTGCATGGACAAGGTCGTCTTCAAGGACGTGCTGGCGGGCGTCGTGCCGCAGGTCCCGTACGCCGGCCTGCGCGAGCCGCGCTGGCGCGCCGAGCCGGAAGCCGTCCTGGAGGAGCTGGCGGCGCTCGGGCTGCCCGTGTTCGTCAAGCCGGCGCGGCTGGGTTCCTCCGTCGGCATCGCGAAGGTGCGCACCGCCGACGAGCTCGGCCCCGCGCTCGACGGCGCCTTCGCCCACGACAGCCTCGTGATCGTCGAGGGCTTCTCGCCCGGGCTGGAGGTGGAGTGCTCCGTGCTCGGCTTCGGCGCCTCGCCCGAGGCGTCGGTCCCGGGCGAGATCGTGCTCACCAGCGGCGCCGACTGGTACGACTACGAGGCCAAGTACACCGACGGCGGCATGGAGCTCGTCGTCCCCGCGCGGCTGCCCGAGCCCGTGCTCGAGGAGGTCCGCCGGCTGGCCGTGGAGACGTTCGTGCGCGTCGGCTGCGCCGGGCTGGCCCGCGTGGACTTCTTCGTCGAGGACGGCGAGCGGGTGCTGGTCAACGAGCTCAACACGATGCCCGGCTTCACCAAGACGAGCGTGTACCCGAAGCTGTGGGAGGCGTCCGGGCTGCCGTTCCCGCAGCTGTGCGACCGCCTGATCGCGCTGGCCGTGGAGCGCTTCGAGGCCGAGCGCTCCGTCGCCTTCTAGTGAAGTCGGATGATCGGGGTGGGGTGGAGGGGATGTCCCCTCACTTCCCTTAGGCCGGGACCTTCTGGGACAGCCGGATCTCGGAGATCTGGGCGTCGGACGCGCCCTCGGCGAGCTCGGTGATCCAGACGAGGTAGTAGCGGTAGGCGGTGCCGTCGGTGTCGAGCTTGAAGGTCTTGTCCTTGGCGTTCACGGTGCCGCCCCCGACCTTCTTCCAGCCGTCGGGCACCGTGTCGGGCACGGAGCCGGGCGGCGCGGCGTAGATCGTCACCTTGAAGCCCGGGTCGGGCGTCTCGAGCTGGAGCGAGACCGCCTCGACCTTGGGCCGGGCGTCGATGTAGATGCCGACGCCCGCCTTGCCCGCGCCTTGGATCCCGGCCTGGTAGCTCTCGGTCGACCAGGCCGTGCCGGGGTCGCGGTCCACGACGCGGGTGCGCTCCTCGGCGTGCTCCTCGTCGTCGCCGAGCGGGTCGTAGTCCCGCGGGGACCCGCTCTTGACGGACACGATCCGCTCGCCCTGCGGCGTCGGGGTCGAGACGCGCCCCGGGCCCGTGCCCGAGTCGGTGCGCTCGACGCCCTCCTTGGCCAGGATCGCGATCAGCGCCACGCCCACGCCGACCATCGCGATCACCGCCAGCAGCGGGATCGAGTGGCGCATGCGGAACGGCAGCCGGCGCTGCGTGCGGGCGGGCAGCGTGCGGATGACGGCGGTGGCCTCGCCCGTCGAGGTGCCCGAGCGGGCGGCCTCGATCGCCAGCGCCTCCTCGAGGTCGGCGACCAGCGCGGGGACGTCGGGGTAGCGGTGCGCGAGGTCCTTGTCGGTCATGCGGTCCAGGACCGCGGCCGTCGTGGCCGAGACCTCCGGCCGCAGCGCCTGGATGTCCGGCAGGTCCTCGCGAACGTGCTTCATGGCGACGGCGATCTGGTTCTCGCCGTGGAACGGGACGTCGCCGGTGAGCATCTCGAACAGCACGACGCCGAGCGAGTAGATGTCGGACTGGCCGTCCACGTCGTGGCCGAGCGCCTGCTCGGGTGAGACGTAGTCGGTCGTGCCGAGCACGCGTCCGTCGGCCGTGAGGCCGTCGTCGCGCAACGAGCGGGCGATCCCGAAGTCGGTGACCTTGGCCGAGCCCTCGGCGTCGAGCAGCACGTTCTGTGGCTTGACGTCGCGGTGCACGATGTCGTGCGCGTGCGCGGACCCGAGCGCGCGGGCGATCTCGATCGCGTACGCCAGCGACTCGTCCACGGGCAGGCGGCCGAGCCGCCGGATGCGATCCTTGAGCGTCTCGCCCTCGACGTACTCGAAGACGATGTAGGGCCGGTTCTCGTCCTCGCCGGTGTCGATCACGCCGACGATGTGCGGGTGCGAGAGCTGCGCGACGGCGCGCGCCTCGCGGCGGAAGCGCTCCAGCTGGTCGGAGTCGCTGGCCATCTCCCGGTGCAGGAGCTTGATCGCGACCCGCCGCTCGAGGTTGATGTCGAACGCCCGATAGACCGTCGACATCCCTCCCGCGCCGATCTGGGCGTCGAGCCGGTACCGGCCACTGAGCTGCATGCCCACGAGCGTGCTCATGGAATGAGTCGTATTGTGGCCGATCCGGGCAAGAGCTCGGGTTAAGTTCGGTGCTGCTTTTGCATCTCCCGCTCGATTTGCTCACGCAGACGTAAAAGCGCGAGGTCCTTGCCCTTGGCCTCGAGCATCACGTCGAACTCGAGGCCGGCCGCCGTCTCGGTCAGGAAGTGGGCGAACGCGATCGGGTCGATCATGTCCGCGTGCGCGCGCAGCTGCGGCAGCACCCACTCGGTCACCGTCCTGCGCCCGACCTTCTTCTTGCGCTCCTCCATCGACGTCTTCGGCGTCGAGTAGTGGATCTTGGGCGTCACGCCGGCCGGCCAGGTCGCGAGCGCGAGCTCGAGCGCCTCGCGGTCCGGGATGCCGTCCGGGTCGTTGCAGTGGTGGTGCAGGATGTCCCAGACGACGCGCGCGCCGGTGCGGCGATGCAGCTCCAGCACGTCGTTGAGGCCGAACGTGCGGTCGTCGTTCTCGATCACGAGCCGCGCCTGCGCGCGCTCGGAGAGCCGCGCGAAGCCGGCCTCGAAACGGCCGAGCCCGTCGCCCTGCGCGCTGCCGACGTGCAGCACGACGACCGCTTCGGGCCCGCAGCCCATCGCGTCCAGCAGCGCGGCCTGCACCTCGAGGTCGCGGATCGCGCCCGCGACGACCTTCTCGTTCTCGGAGTTCAGGACGATGTACTGGCCCGGATGCGAGGAGAGCCGGATGTCCAGCTCGCGGGCGCGCGCGCCGACCCGTGCGAGCTCCTCCGCGCTCTCCTCGACCTGCGAGTGGAACTGCGGCAGGTCGGGATGCGTCGCGTAGGGCGCCAGGTCGGACGTCATCCGGTACATCCGGATCTCGTGGCGCCCCAGGTACTCGAGCACCTCGGCGAGGTACTCGAGCGACTGCTTGAGGTGAGGGCCGGACTGCCAGCGCCGCGCGTCGTGGCTCGGCAGCCCGCCTTCACCGAGAACCTTGACCGCGAAACCGAGGCGACGCACAGGGCGTCTACGGGTTCACGGACCTCCCGGACCACGTGTTCCACTCCGAGTCGTCGGCGGGCTTGACCGGCTCGACCTCCTCGGGCGGGTTGGAGGCCGCCTCGATGGCGTCCTCGATCTGGTGCTGCTCCGGGCTCACGCCCTCGGTGGACTCGGCCGCGGAGCGCAGCTCGTCCTCGGTCTGCTCCTGGCCCTCGGCCTCGCCCTCGCCGGACTCGGCGACCGGACGCTCGGCCTCGTCGGCGACCTCGCCGAGCTCCGGGCCGGCATAGTCGGAGACGGTGCCGCCGATGTTGGCGGCCTCGGCCGCGGCGGCGGCCTCCTCGGCGGCCTCGTCGATCGCCGGCGACTCGTGGGCGGGCGGGACGGGCACGGCGGTCGCGGTGTTCGCCACCGGACCGGGCGCGTCGTAGTTCGACACGGGCGGCGGCGTGTAGCCGCCGGGCTGCTCCGGCGCGGGGGTGGAGTCGCTGCCGCCGGGCATCAGGCCCTTGACGGCTTCGCGCTTGAAGAACAGGGCCGCCACGGCGGCGGCCGCGCCGCCGCCGAGCAACAGGGTCTTGGCGCCCGGACGCCGCTTCTTGCGCGGCTCGACGCCCGGGATCATCGTCGCCACGCGGTCACGCGCGAAGGCGAGGACGATGTCGGCAATCGCGAGATTGCGGGCGGTCTTGGCAAAGTCCATGCCAAGACCGTACCCGTTGCGCGCTGCGGGCTATGCCTTTGTGGGCGAGGGGAGCTCGACCGGCGCGGCGTCGGCCGCGGCGCGGTTCTCCTCGCGGACGGCGTGCCAGATCTCCTCGCGGTAGACCGGCGTGCTGCGTGGCGCCTGGATGCCCACGCGCACGGTGTTTCCGACGATCTCCATCACGTGCACGACGACATCGTCGCCGACCATGATCTTCTCGCCGACACGGCGGGTGATGAGCAGCATGGTTCCTCCTTGGATCCAGCTGGGGGGTTGTAGATAAACGGTGGCTACGCGGCGACGGCTACTGCCGGGAACAGCGGGGCGCGGACGGGAGCGTCGGCGGCCTCGTTGATGATCTGGTGGCCCTTGCCCTCGGCGATGAGGATCGGCGCGCGCAGGTTGGCGTAGAAGTCGCTCAACTCGGTGCCGGCGCGGACGGTCACCCAGACGGCGACGTCGGACGGGTCGGCCGTGATCGGCTCGGACGCCTTGTCGGACAGCTCGACCTCGAAGTCGCCGAAGAAGTGCCACGGGTTGGCGACGGGCAGCGCGAGCGCCGCGTCGTCGATCGAGTGCAACCAGGCGAAGGCGCCGTCTTCGGACGGGGCGATCAGCGCGTAGCGGGAACCCGACAGGCCGATCAGCCCGGTCGGGAACTCGATGACGTCCTCAGCCGCGATCTCGACGGTGCCGAAGCGGGAGGACTCAAAGGTGATGGCGGACATGTGTAAGAGGGGGTTCCTGGAGGGAGGGAACGGATCTAAGGACCTATCGGCCTAACGGAGGAAGTCCATTAGCGAGGACTGCACGATGTTCGCGCCGGCGCGCAGCGAGGCCTGGTAGGCGGCGGACTGCTGCGAGAACTCGATCATCGTCTTGGCGAAGTCGGCGGCCTCGGTGTTGGTCAGCTGCTCGTTGACGGCGCCCTGGATCTGATCGATGCGGATCGCCGCGGAGTCGAGGCGGTTCGTCATCGCGCCGTTGCGCGCGCGCACGTTGAGGATCGAGTCCAGGTTCGCCTTCAGCGCGGTCGTGTCGGTGCCCTGCAACGCGGCGCTGTCGTTGTTCTTCAGGTGCGTCGAGATGTTGCGCAGGACGCTCAGCAGCTTGCCGTCGTTGCCGCCGTCGCCGAGGAGCTCGCGGCCGACGACGTTGATGGACATCGTCACGCCCGGCCCGATCTCGCGCACGACGCCCGGGAGGCTGGGGTCCAGGCCGGCGTCGTCACCCTGGTAGGTGTCGTCGTCGCCGAGCTTGTACGGCGGCGTGTTGGTGGCCGTGCCGGCCATCAGGTAGCTGTCGCCGAAGGTCGTGTTGGCGGACTGCTTGACGCCCTGGATGATCTGGTCGATCTCCTGCGCGAGCGCCTTGCGGGACTCGGCGTCGGCCGTGTCGGTGGAGCCCTGCAGCACGAGGACGTTGGCCCGGTCGACGAACGTGTCGAGCTCGTCGAGCGCGGACTCGGTCGCGTCCTGCCAGCCCTGGGCGTCGGAGATGTTGGCCTTGTACTGGTCGTTGGCCGCCATCGTCTGGCGCAGGCCCATCGCGCGGGCCGTGTTGAACGGGTCGTCCGACGGGCGCGTGATCTCCTTGCCGGAGGAGGCCTTGGACTGCGTTCTCGCCATCTTCTCCGACAGCAGGTTCAGATCACTGAGGACGTTGCGCTGGATCATCGAGGTCGTGATGCGCATCAGAGGCCAACCTTTCCGGTGCGATTGATCAGGACGTCGAGCATCTCGTCCATCGTGGACATGGCGCGCGCCGAGGCCTGATAGGCGCGCTGGAAGCGGACCAGGTTCGACATCTCCTCGTCCATCGAGACGCCCTGCACGCTCTGGCGGCGGTTCTCGACGGAGTCGGTGAGGATCTGCGCGTTGCCCTGCAGGCGCTGGGCCTCGCTCAGGTCGCCGCCGACCTTGGCGACGAAGGACTTGTAGGCGCCGTCGATCGACGCGTTGCCACGCAGCTGGGAGATCTGCAGCGCGATGTCGTTCGAGGACGCGCCGGTGCCCGAGCCCGCGATGACGGAGTTCGGGTCGGCGACGATCGCGTCGGCGACCTTGATCGTGGCGCCGGCCGGCGTGCCGACGGTGAAGAACTCGCCGCCGTAGATGCCGTTGACCGCGCTCGCGAGCGACTGCGTGATCGTGTCGATCTGGGCCAGGTAGCCGTCGATCGTGCCGCCCGGCGACTTGCCGACGGCCAGCAGGCCGCCCATCTCGCCGCCGGGGTTCCAGTCGCCGATCGGCGGGCCGTCCCAGGTCGCGGTCTGATCGGTCACGATCGGGTAGGCGGTGCCGTTGGTGCGGTCCACGAACGAGACGTTCATGGAGCCGCCCTCGAGCGCCTCGACTGACACCTGGCCGTAGTTGGAGAGCTGGTCGACGAGCACGTCGCGGCGGTCCATCAGGTCGTTGGGGGGCTCCCCGATCGACATGAACTGCGCGATCGTCTTGTTGAGGTCGGCGATCTCCGTCGCGATCTTGTCGACCTGGCCACCCTCTCCGACGATGTCCTGGTACTGGCCCTGAGCCATCTCCTGCGCGGCCACCATCTGGGAGCGCACGGAGTGGATCGAGTCGGTCAGGCCCTGCGAGGTCTGCACGAGCGCCTGCTTGGCGGACGGCGTCGTCGGGTGCTTGGAGAAGTCCGACCAGGCGTTCCAGACCTTGGCGAGCTGCGCGTTGATGCCGTTCTCACCCGGCTCGGCCAGGGAGAGCTCGGCGCTGTCGAGCGCCTCGGCCTTCGCCGACCACTCGTTGAGGTTGGTGTTCTGCGCGCGGTACTGGGAGTCCAGGAACTGGTCGCGCACGCGCCGGAAGCCGGTGACGTCGACACCCGAGCCGAGCTGCGCGCCCGTGGTGTTGATGCCGTTGCTCAAGGTCAGGCGCAGCGCCGGCGAGGCCTGCAGCATCGCTTCCTGGCGCGAGTAGCCCTGAGTGGAGGCGTTCGCGATGTTGTGGCCGGTGGTGTCGAGCATGCGCTGATGGGCCAACAGGCCCTTCAGGGAGGTCTGCATGCCGAAGAAGGAGGAGACGGGCATCAGCGTTCAGGTGGGGTCAGGCCTGCAGGTCGAGGGCGCGGTAGGCGGTCGGCGCCGGGGAGGCGGCGGGGCGCGCACCGTTGGGCGGGCTGTAGCCCGGCTCGGCCTCCTGGCCGATGAGCCGGGTCAGGTGCGACAGAAACGTCAGCTCCTGGCGCATGAGGGCACGGTTGATGCCGTGCTCGCGGGCAATCTCGGCGAGCAGGCCGCGCAGCTCGGCGGAGCGTTCCATCGCGGCGGTCGCGGCCGCCGGGGTGATCAGGCTGCACAGGCGCTCGAGCGTGACGTTGGTGGCCGGCATGCCGAGCGCCGAACCGGCGCGCTGCAGCAGGCTGGTGCGCTCCTGCTCGAGCACGCCGCGGCGCACCATCTCGGCCTGGATGTCGGCCAGGCGGGCAAGCACCGCGTCGGTGTCGCGCTCGCGGATGGCCGAGCCCTGCGCGAGCACGAGCTTGAGCAGCTGGCGGGCGGAGTGGATCTGCTGGTCCAGGTGGACGAGCAGCTCGGCCTCGAGAACCGTGCTCACGACTGCATCTCCTTGTAGATCTGGCGTGCGAGGCCCAGACCCTGACCGCTGGTCAGCGCCGTGGTCAGCGTGTCCTGCATGGTCGAGGCGTACGGGCCCTCACCGAGCGAGCTCTCGCTCACCATGCTCTTCATCAGCTGCCCGGCGAGCATCTGCTCGAACCCGACGGCGGCCTTGTAGTCCTTGACGGCGTCGGTGCCGGCCGCGCGGATGTCGGCGGGCAGCGAGTACGTCGGGATCGACGAGCCGATCGTGCTCATCGCTTGACCCCGTTCGCGACTTCCATCATCTGGTCGGCGGTCTGGATCGCCTTCGACGTCAGCTGGTAGGTGCGCTGGGCCTCGATCATGTCGGTCATGGCCTGCGCCATGTCCGTGTTCGAGCCCTCGAGCGCGCCCTGCTCGAGCACGGTGGTCGCCGGCGCGGCGACGGCGTTGCCCGAGCGCGCGGTGGTCACGAAGGCGTTCTCGCCGACGGACTCGAGGTTCTGCGGCGAGCGCACGTTGACGAGCTGGATGCGGCCGACGGCCTGGCCCTTGGCGAGCACCTGGCCGTCGCGGCCGATCGAGATCTCGGACTCGTCGACGCCCTCGGGGATCGTGATCGTCGGCGTCACGAAGCCGCCGGAGGAGGTCACGAGCCGGCGGTTGGCGTCGATCTGGAAGTTGCCGTCGCGGGTGAGCGCGTCACGGCCGTCGGACAGCTTGACCTTCATGAAGCCCGGTCCCTGGAGCGCGACGTCGGTCGGCTTCTCGGTGCGCTGCAGGTTGCCCTGCTCGAAGGTGCGCCCGCCCTGGACGGCGCGCGAGCCCGTGCCGAGCTGCGCCTCGTTGGAGATCGTGGGGCGCCCGCCCTGCTCGTACAGCAGGTCCGAGAACCCGACGCGCAGACGCTTGTACCCGGTCGTGTTGGCGTTGGCCAGGTCGTTGGAGACGGCGTCGAGCTTGAACTGCTGCGCCTTCATGCCCGCCGCGGCGGTTCGGAGTCCTTCGAGCATTGATATCTAGATCGGCTTCGGAGCTGGACGACTTGAGCTAAGTCAGGGAACCGACGGAGGCGGCGGCCTTGCCGAGGGTCTCGTCGATGGTCTGGATGACCTTCTGGCCCGACTCGTAGGAGCGGAACGAGGCCATCATGTCCACCATGGCCTGGGTCGGATCGGCGCCGGAGGCCTCCAGCGCGCCGGCGCGGACGCTGCCGGCCGTCTGGCCTCCGGCGTTGCCCGGCGTGCCGGTGACGTAGGAGTCGCCGACCTTCTCCGGATCGTTGAGCGTCACCACGTTGAGCTGACGCGGGTCGACCCGGCCGTCGGCGCCGAGCGTGACCGGCTGGTTGTTGCGGCCGAGGACGGGGTCGCCCTGCAGCGTGGTCAGGCGGCCCTGGTCGTCGCTGGTGAACTGCCCGTTGCGCGTGTAGCGCGTGCCATCGTCGGTCTGGACGGCGAAGAAGCCGTCGCCGTTGATGCCGAAGTCGAGCGGCTCGCCCGTCTCCTTGAGCATGCCGGGGGTCCAGTCGGTGACCGTGGCGCTGACGCCGACGGCGGTCGTGACCCGGCCGACCTGCTGGCCGGTGACGGAGTTGGTAAGGAGCATCTCGCCGAAGGACTGCTGCGTCGTGCGCTCGGACTTGTAGCCGGCGGTCGACGCGTTCGCGAGGTCGTTCGCGATCTGGTCCTGGCGGATCTGCTCGGCGAGCATGCCTGAGGCTGCGAGATAAAGGCCGCGATCCATACTGGGTTCACCCATCGGCGCCCGGACGGGCATCCTTGAGTCATGGATCCGATCGCTGTCACCGCCGCGCTGCTGCGCGCGCAGCTGCCGGAGGTGCCGATCCGCGAAGGCGCGTCGATGATGGCCCGCGTCGCCTCGCGCGGGGACACGCACGCCGTGCTCGTCATCGCCGGGCTGCCCGTCACGGCGGAGCTGCCGCCGGAGGTCCAGGCCGGCGCGACGCTCAAGCTCAAGGTCAAGGAGGTCACGGCGGAGCGCGTGTGGCTGCAGATCGAGCCGCAGGCCGCGCAACCCGGCGCTCAGGCCGCCCAGGCGCCGCAGACCGTCCCGTCGAACCCGTTGATCGGCCAGGGGCTGCCGCAGATGCAGCTCCAACCTCACGTGGAGGTCGAAGAACCTCCCGCGCGCCGGCGCGGGGCCGACGGCGAGCTCGCGGACGTCGTCTCGCTCGCGTTCACCCATCCCACACTCGGCAGGCTCGACCTGCGCCTGGAGCTGCGTGGGGAGCGCCTGCTGGCGGAGGTCACGACCGCCGCCGGGCTCCCGCATGTCGTCGCCTCCGGTGCTTCTGAGCGTCTACGCGCCAACTTGGAGGCGGCGGGTTTGGAGGCGACGGTCAACGTTCGGCCGCGGCACACGCCGCTGGACCTGTATGCCTGAGCGCGACGTCACCGCGGCGCTCAAATACACCGGCGACGGCGCGCCAAAAGTCGTGGCCGCCGGCCGCGGGCACGTCGCGGCGCAGATACTCGAGCGCGCACGTGAGGCGGGGGTGCCGGTGCACCAGGATCCGGAGCTGGCCAAGGCGCTCTCCGACCTGGCGCTCGGACAAGAGATTCCGGAGCAGATGTGGACGGCTGTCGCACAGGTGCTGGCGTGGGCATACGGCCTGTCCGAAAAGCGCCCTACTCCGAATCGGTGATGAAGAAACTCGGGTGAACGCCCGATACAGACTGCGTCCGTCAGTCCGCAAGAGCCCTCCTCAGGAGTTCCTTTTCCGTCATGAAGTCCACGACCTCATCAGGCAGCCGCCGGCGCGTCAGCGCCGAGGATGCCCTCGCGCTCTGGCGTGAGTACAAGGCGACCGGTGACCTCCAGGTCCGCAACCGCCTGGTGATGACCTACGCGCCGCTGGTCAAGTACATCGTCTTCAAGAAGGTGCGCGAGCTGCCGGCCCGCTGCGAGGTCGAGGACTTCATCTCGTGCGGCCTCGAGGCTCTGATCGCCTCGATCGACCGCTATGACCCGGAGAAGGGCGCCACGCTCGAGCAGTTCGCGTGGACCCGCATCCACGGCGCCGTGCTCGACGAGCTGCGCCGGCAGGACTGGGCGCCGCGCTCGCTGCGCCGCTGGGAGCGCGACATCGCTCGCGCCCGTGACCAGTTCACGACGATCCAGGGTCGCCGCCCGACGCGCGAGGAGCTCGCCGACGCGCTCTCCATCACCGTCGACGAGCTGCGCCGCCGCGAGGACGACATCGCCGTCTCGGACGTCACGTCGCTCAACACGCTCGTGATCTCCGACGACGAGACGACCGTCGAGCGCATCGACACGCTCGCCGACGGCGACCGCAAGCGCGACCCGGAGCACCAGGCCGCCAACTCCGAGGCCAAGAACAAGTTCCGCCGCGCGTTCGACACCCTGCCGCAGCGCGAGCGCGAGGTCGCCGTCCTGCTGTACGTGAAGAACCTGACGCTGCGCGAGATCGGCGAGGTCATGGGCGTCTCCGAGAGCCGCATCTGCCAGATCCACTCGCAGCTCAAGCGCACGCTCAAGCAGCAGCTCTCCGACGACGCCGTCCTGTTCTCCGCGGTCGGCTAAAGCTTCACTGCACCACGCCGACTACTGGGTCTGAGATGACTCTTCAGATCGGTCGCTTCATCCCCTATCAGCAGCTGCCCGCGGTGCCATCCGTGCCGCCGGCCGCTGCGACTGAGCCGCGCGACGCCGCGGCTCAGCGCCCCACGGGCGTTGAGGAGACCGGGACGATCGTCGGCGACGTTCCCCCGGCTCCCACCCCGGAAGCGCGAGAGCTCGTCGCCAAGGCCGCGGAGGTCGTCGAGCAGATGCACAAGAGCAACCGCGAGCTGCACTTCAAGCGCGACGAGGACACCAACCGGGTGATCATCCAGGTGCGCGACCTCGAAGGCAACGTGATCAAGACCATCCCGCCGTCAAAGGCGCTGGACATCATGTCCGGCGGCGAGCTGTAGAGGAGCCCCCATGGCGATCTCCCTGTCCGGCATGGCGTCGGGCCTCGATACCGAATCGATCATCAGCCAGCTGATGGCGATCGAGCAGAACAAGGTCACGGCCGTCCAGAAGCGACAGGTCGCGGTCAACCAGCACAAGACCGACCTGAGCGCGATCAAGGCCAAGCTCGACGCGGTCAAGACGGCGGCCAACGACCTCCAGTCCGCGACGCTGTGGAAGCCGACGCAGACCACGACGTCGTCGGACCCGACCAAGATCGACGTCAGCGTGCTCGGCGGCGCCGGCATCGGCGGCCACTCGATCCAGGTCGACCGCCTCGCCTCCTCGGCCCAGCACGGGTTCGACTACGCCAAGGGCGCGAACGCCGGCAAGCTCACCTTCGCCTACTCGAACGACGCCGCCTCCACGGTGACGATCGACATCGCCGCGAACGCGAGCGCCGCGGACGTCGCCGCCGCCGTCAACGCCAACGAGAAGGCTCCGGTGTACGCGGCCGTCGTCAAGGACGGCGCCACCGAGAAGCTCGTCTTCTCCTCGCGCAAGACCGGCGCCAACGCGGACTTCACCGTCGACACGTCGCAGCTGGGCGCGGGCACCACGCTCACCGAGGACACCAGCTACCAGCGCACCGGGCCGACGCTCAACGCCGCCATCAAGGTCAACGGCGGCGCGGAGACCAACCCCGAGTCCAACATCCTCGAGAACATCATTCCGGGCGTGCGCGTGACGCTGAAGGGCGTCTCCACCAGCCCGGTCACGGTGTCCACGACGCAGCCCGCGATCGACAACGACGCGATCGCCAAGAAGATCACGGCGCTCGTCGACGCCTACAACTCGGTCGTCACGGCCACCCGCGCGGAGATCACCGAGAAGCGCGTGCCGACGGCCACGACCACGTCCGACCTTCAGAAGGGCCAGCTGTTCGGCGACAGCGGCATGACGTCGATGCTGCGCCAGCTCAAGCAGACGATGACCCAGGCCGTGTCGGGCCTCGGGCTCACGGGCCTGGCCGACCTCGGCATCGGTGTGCCGAAGGCCGGCGCCTCCGCCGAGGACGCGCGCTCGGGCAAGCTGACCGTCGACCAGGACAAGCTCAAGGCCGCGATCGCCTCCGACTACACCAAGGTCCGCGAGTTGTTCGCCGGCAAGGGTGCCACGAAGGGCATGTCCGGGCTGATCACCGAGTACATCGGGACCCAGACCGGCACCAACGGCATCATCACCGGCCGCATGAAGACCGACGACGAGACCGTCAAGGGCTTCAACGAGCAGATCACCAAGCTCAACGCGCGCATGGAGAAAGAGTCCGCTCGGCTCAAGGCGCAGTTCGCCGCCATGGAATCGGCGCTGAACGCCTCCCAGACGCAGCAGGCCTGGCTCACCAGCCAGATCGGCTCGCTGCCGTCGCTGTAAGGCCCCGGATGCCTCTCAAGGACGAGAGCCGCCGGCCGATCAACCAAGTGATCCCTCCCTCCCTCCCTCCGACGACCTCCCAGGAGCCTTCAGCAGTGGCCACCTACGCCGCCAACCCGACGGCCCAGTACAAGCAGCAGAGCATCCTCACGGCCCCTCCCGGCCGCCTCGTGGTCATGCTCTACGACGGCTGCCTGCGTTTCCTCTTCCAGGCCGCCTACGCCATGCGCGAGGGCGACAAGGCCAACTCGCAGGACCGCATGCGCCGCGCCGAGGCCATCATCGACGAGCTCACGGTCACGCTCGACCACGAGCGCGGCGGTGAGATCGCCGCGCGCCTGCAGGGCATCTACGCCTTCAGCCGCCGCCACCTCATCGAGGCCGCGCTCGAGCAGAACCCGCAGAAGATCGAAGAGGTCTCCGAGCTGCTGACCGAGCTGCGCGACGCCTGGGCCGAGATCGCCGACACGGCGCCGGCGCGATGAGCCTCGAGGCCCAGCCCTGGGCCGATCTGGTCGTGCTCGCCGAGCGCGAGCGCGACCTCGTCCGTGACGCCCGCTGGGAGGAGATCCCGGCGGTCGCGCAGCACCGCCTGGCGGCGGCTTCCTCGCTCGGCGCTCCGCCGGCGACGGCCCGTCCCCACCTCGAGCGCCTGGTCGACCTCCAGGCCGAGATCCACGCCGGCCTGTCGGCCGGGCGTGCCTTCACGCTCCAGAAGATGGGGAGCATGAACCGCGGCGCGACTGCCATGCGCGGTTACGCGGGCCCGGCGCCCGCGCAGCGTGGCTCCCTCAATCACTCCGCGTAGGACCTGACGACGAGCTCGCCCTGCGGGCTCGTCGTCGTTGAGAGATTCGCCCTGGGGGCGAACTCTTGCGCGAGGTTTCCTCAATCGGGTTTTGACCCTAAAGGCCTCCGCGCGAGGCGCCGATACGGAGAGTGCGCACCAAGGATGGAGCGCCGCGAGGCTCACGGATGGGCCGCCCCCTCTTCCCTCCAGGAGATCCGTTCCCTCGTGCTGATCGATACCACGCAGCTGGCGCTTGAGCGCAGCATTTCGGGCGCGGCCCAGCGCCACGAAGCGCTGGCCGCCAACATCGCCAACGCCTCGACGCCCGGCTACCGCCGCGTCGACGTGGACTTCCACGGGGCCCTCGCCGCGGCGCTGGGCACCGGCGACAAGGCCGCCGTCGAGCACACCGCGTTCTCGACCCAGGCCGACGCTTCGGTCGGCGCGACGCAGGCGGACGGCAACTCCATCGACGTCGACAACGAGTCGGCCAAGCTCGCGTCCAACGCGCTCGAGCAGCAGGCCGCCGTGTCCGTCCTGAAGGCGCGCACCGCGATCATCCGCTCGGCCCTGGGGGTCATGTGATGAGCATGTTCGGCGGCATGGAGATCTCCGCGTCGGCGCTCACCGCGCAGCGGCTGCGGATGAACGTCACGGCGGAGAACATCGCCAACGCGGAGACCACGCGCGGCGCGGACGGCAACCCGTACCGCCGCAAGGAGGTCACGCTGCAGTCCGTCGGCCAGGCCGGCACGTTCGGCTCGCAGCTCTCGCGCGCCATGGGCACCTCGGGCGTCGCGCCCGGCGGCGTCCAGGCCACGCAGGTCACCGAGGACGCCACCAACGGGAAGCTCGTCTACGACCCGGGTCACCCGGACGCCGACGAGCAGGGCTATGTCCGCATGCCCAACGTCGACACGGTCACCGAGATGGTCGACCTGATCGACGCGCAGCGCGCCTACGAGGCCAACGTCACCGCGATGTCGGCCGCCAAGCAGATGTTCGCCAAGACCCTGGAGATCCTCCGATGACCATCGACCCGACCATGGCCGTCAGCGGCCTCGGCCCCGAGTGGAGCGTGGGCTCCGTCGGCGCCGTCGAGGCGCCGGCCGACGCCACCCAGGGTGGCTCGGGCTTCGGCTCGATGCTCAGCCAGTCGATCCAGTCGCTGGCCGACTCGCAGACGCAGGCCGCCGAAGCGTCCCGGGCGCTGGCCACGGGCCAGGCCTCCGACCCCACCGCCGTCGTCATGGCCGTCGAGCGCGCGCAGCTCGCGATGCAGATGGCCAGCCAGATCCGCACGAAGGCCGTCGAGGCCGCCCAGACCATCTTCCAGACTCAGGTCTGAACTTAGGCTACGCACTCCCCCATGCCGCCCTTCATCCAGAACATCCTCGCCCTCCCGGCCAAGACCAAGGCCATCCTGGCCGTCACGGCCGTCGCGATCCTCGCCATCGCCTTCATCATGCTCAAGATCGCCACGGCGCCGGCGTACTCGACGATCGCGTCGGGCCTCGATCCCGCCCAGACGGGCAAGATCACGGCCGCGCTCGACGAGCAGGGCATCGCGTACGAGATCCAGAACAACGGCACGGCGCTCGCCGTGACCAAGGCGCAGATGCCGGACGCGCGCATCGCGCTCGCCACGGCGGGCGTGCAGGCGACGGGCGGCGGCACGCAGCCGGGCTACGAGCTGCTCGACGAGAGCAAGCTCGGCGCGTCGCAGTTCCAGCAGCAGGTCACCTACCAGCGTGCGCTGGAGGGCGAGGTCGCCAAGACGCTCCAGGGCGTCCAGGGCGTCCAGAACCCGCAGGTGCAGATCGTGATGCCGCAGGACGACCTCTTCCAGGACGAGGCCACGCCGGCCACCGCGTCGGTGCAGCTCGGCAACTCCTCCGACGCGCTGGCGCCGGGCGCCGTGCGCGGCATGGCGCAGACGGTGTCCTCCTCCGTGAAGGGCCTCAAGTCCGAGAACGTCACCATCACCGACTCGACCGGCGCCATCCTGTGGCCGTCCGACGAGGCCGGTGGCGCGACCGGTGGCAGCTCCAAGCAGTCCGCCGAGGCGCGCTTCGCCCGCCAGAAGGCGGCCGCCATCAACGCGATGCTCGACTCCACGCTCGGCCCGGGCAAGGCGAAGGTCACCGTCAACGCCGACCTCAACGTCGACCAGTCCTCCGAGGAGAAGCTGGTCTACGGCGGCACGACCGTCCCGCTCACCGAGACGACCGAGGCCGAGACGATGGAGGGCGCGGGCAACGGCAACAGGGGCGGCGCCGCCGGCACCGGCAACAACGTCCCGACGTACTCGGGCAACGACGACAACGCTGCCGCGGGCGGCGGCAACTACGAGAAGAGCACGGAGACGCGCAACAACGGCGTCAACAAGACCATCACCAAGACGCAGAAGGCGCCGGGGACGGTCAACAAGATGAACGTCGCCCTGCTGGTCGACAAGTCGGTCCCGGTCGACGTCTTCAACGCCCTCGAGCAGACCGTCGCGACGGCCGCCGGCGTCGACACGACGCGCGGTGACACGATCACCGCGACGCAGATGGCGTTCGCCAAGCCGGCCGAGCCCAAGGCCGGCCCGGTCCCGACGACGCTGCTCGGTCCGCTCAAGTGGGTCGGCCTGGGCCTCGCCGCGCTGCTGTTCCTGTTCTTGATGATGCGCGGGATGAAGAAGCGCGAGAACGAGAACCTGACGCCGGCCTGGCTGACGGAGATCGAGGAGCCGGTCTCGCTGGCCGCGCTCGAGTCGGGCTTCACGCTGGACCAGGCGTCCACCAAGATGCTCCCGCCGCGTGCCCCGGACGCTTCGCTCAACCAGCTCGACCAGTTGATGGAGCGTGAGCCCGAGCGCGTCGCGGCCCAGGTCAAGGCCTGGATGGCGGAGGACTAGTCAGATGCCGACGAAGGAACTGGAAAAGCCGGCGCGGACCGCCGCTTCCCTGCGCGGGATCGAGAAGGCCGCCGCCCTGCTCGTCGCCATCGGCGAGCAGCGGGCGGGCGAGATCTTCAAGTTCCTGGGCGACTCCGAGGTCGAGGCGCTCTCGCTGGAGCTGGCCAAGGCCCAGAAGATCCCGACCGAGGTCTGCCGCGACATCATCCACGAGGCCGTCGAGTCGGTCCTCGCCGAGGACTACCTCGCCGAAGGTGGCGTGGACTACGCCCGCAGCGTGCTCATGCGCTCGCTGGGCGAGGATCGCGCGGACGAGATCATCGGCCGCCTGGCCGCGACGATCGAGCGCCGCCCGTTCGAGTTCCTGCGCCGCACGCCGGCCGAGCAGATCGTGGTCTTCCTGCGCAACGAGTCGCCGCAGACGATCGCGCTGGTGGTCTCGAACCTGCACACGGCGCTCGCCGCCCAGGTGCTGTCGGACATCGACCCGGAGATCCAGGCCGACGTGGCCCTGCGGATCGCGCTGATGGCCGAGACCCGGCCGGAGGTCGTCTCCCAGGTCGAGACGGTCATGCGCTCCCGCCTGTCCGCCGTCGGCTCGCAGGAGTACGCGGCCGCCGGTGGCGTCAAGTCCCTGGCCGACATCCTCAACAGCTCCGACCGGACGACCGAGCGCAACGTGCTCGACGAGCTGGCCAAGACCGACGGCGAGCTGGCCGAGGAGATCCGCCTGCTGCTGTTCACCTTCGAGGACGTCGTCAAGCTCGACGACCGGTCGATCCAGATGATCCTCAAGGAGGTCGACCAGAAGGACCTCGCGATCGCACTTCGTGGTGTCAACGAGGAAGTTCAGGGCAAGATCTACGGGAACATGTCCGAGCGTGGCGCCGAGCTGTTGAAGGAAGAGATCCAGTTCCAGCCGCCCCAGCGCAAGCGCGTGGTGGAGGAGGCGCAGGGCCGCATCGTCGGTGTCGTCCGCCGCCTCGAGGAGGCCGGCGCGATCGTCATCTCCCGCGGTGGCGGGTCCGGCGAGGACGCGTTGGTGTAGGTCATGGGCTACGTCGCCGAATACGACTTCGAGACGCTCGACCCGGTCACGCCGCCGATGGCGCCGGCCGATCAGGCCGCGGCCGTCATGGACGTGCTCGCCGAGGCGCGCGCGGAGGCCGACCAGATCCGCCGCCAGGCGCTGGAGGAGGGCTACACGGCCGGGCGCCACGAGGCTCTGGAAGCGCTGGCTCCCGCGCTGGCGGCGCTCGCCGCCGCCACCGAGGAGGTGCGCGCCTCCCAGGCGGCGGCCGCCGAGGAGCTCGAGCGCCGGGCGGTCGAGCTCGGCCTCGCGCTGGCGTCCAAGGTGCTGGTCGGCGCGCTGTCGGTCGAGCCCGAGCGGGTGCTGAACTCGGTCGAGGGCGCCCTGCGCGGGATCGTCGAGCGTGAGCGCGTGATCGTCATGGTCAATCCCGAGGATCTCGACATCGTCCACGGCGCGGCCGAGGAGCTGAAGGCCACGCTCGGCGGCATCGAGCACTGCGTGATCGAAGCCGAGCGCCGCGTCGGCCGCGGCGGGTGCATCGTCCGCACGCCGGTCGGCGACGTCGACGCGCGTATCGAGACCAAGCTCGAGCGCGCGAGCGAGGTCGTTGCGGCCGCGCTGGGGCGCAAGTAACGCTCGCCCTCAAGTTCCTCGCTGATCGGCCGATACGGTCCTAGATGTTCTCGCTGATGGAGAGCGCGCTCGACGCGGTCGGCGCTTCCGATGACCTGCTTGACGAGGCCCACCTTGCGATCCGCGAGGCGGACCTTCACCGCCGCACCGGCCGCGTGATCGACCTGATCGGTCTGATCACGGAGGCGACGGGCCTCGAGGCCGAGGTCGGCGAGGTGTGCACGATCGAGACCGGCCGCGGCCGTGCTTCGGTGCCCGCCGAGGTCGTCGGCTTCCGGCAGGGCCGCACGCTGCTCATGCCGCTCGGCGACTCCGTCGGCATCGGCCCGGGCGCGAAGGTCATCGCGACCGGCCAGCCGCTGAAGGTCGACGTGTCCGACGCGCTGCTCGGGCGCGCTCTGGACGGGCTCGGGCGTCCGCTCGACGGCAAGGGTCCGATCGAGCACGCGTCGTGGCGCCCGGCCGAGGCCGCGCCGCCGGATCCCTTGTCGCGCCCGCGCATCCACGAGCGCGTGTCGCTCGGCGTGCGCTCGCTCGACGCCTTCGTGCCCTGCGGGCGCGGCCAGCGCATCGGCATCTTCGCCGGCTCCGGCGTCGGCAAGTCGTCGCTGCTGGGCATGATCGCCCGCTCGACCTCGGAGGAGATCAACGTCATCTGCCTGGTCGGCGAGCGTGGTCGAGAGGTGCTCGAGTTCATGCAGCGCGACCTCGGCGAGGAGGGCCTCGCGCGCTCGGTCGTCGTCTGCGCCACGTCCGACCAGCCCGCGCTGGTGCGCCTGAAGGCCGCGTTCACGGCGACCGCGATCGCGGAGTACTTCCGCGACCAGGGCCGCAACGTGATGCTGATGATGGACTCGGTCACGCGCTTCGCCATGGCCCAGCGCGAGGTCGGCCTCGCGATCGGCGAGCCGCCCGCCACGCGCGGCTACACGCCGTCCGTGTTCGCGATGCTGCCTAAGCTGCTCGAGCGCACGGGCACCTCGCCCAAGGGCGCCATCACCGCGCTCTACACCGTGCTCGTCGACGGCGACGACATGAACGAGCCGATCGCCGACGCCGTCCGAGGCATCCTCGACGGCCACATCGTCCTCTCCCGCAAGCTCGCCCACGCCGGCCACTACCCCGCGGTGGACGTGTTGGCCAGCGTGTCCCGTCTCGTCGGCGAGATCACGACGCCCGACGTCCGCGCGGCCGGCAACGAGGTCCGCAAGCTGATGGCGACCTACAAGGAGAAGGCCGACCTCATCTCCATCGGCGCCTACCAGCCGGGCTCGGACCCGCTGATCGACGCGGCCATCGAGGCCCGCCACCCGATCGACGGCTTCCTCAAGCAGCTCGTCACCGAGCCCAGCTCGGCCGAATCCGCCGACGCCACCCTGTCCCAGCTCGCACAGCTGTCCGGCACGTGGGAGCCGCCGGTCGTCGACGGCTATCTGGTCGACCCGAACGCGTCGATCGCGGCCGGCAACGGCGCGGACGGCGGCATGCCGCTCCACAACGCGATTCCGCCGCTCCACATCCCGTCGTAGGGGTCACGCGGCGAGCGGCGCGGCGTAGCCGCGGCGCACGTACGCCAGCGGGCGCGCGGATCCGCGCGCGGCGCGGATCACGTCCCCCATCACGAGCACGCGCTCACCCGCCGGCACCACCCGCGCCAGCGAGCACTCGAACCACGCGGCCGCGCCGTTCAACCGCGGCAGGCCCCCGCCGAACGGCCACCAGTCGCGCGTGAGGAACTCCGGATCGCAGGCGCGGAACGCCTCGGCGACTCGCGCCTGGTCGTCGCCGAGGACGTTGGCGGCGAAGGCGCCGCGCTCGACGATCGCCGCGGCCAGCTCCGGCGAGACGGCCACGAGCAGCTGCGGCGGCTCGTCGGAGATCGAGCTGAGTGTCGTCACGGTCTGGCCGTGGGGTCGGCCGCCGACGCGGGTGGTGACCACGGTGACACCGGTGACCGTGGCGTTCAGAGCGGAGTGGAAGGAGCGCATGGGGAGTGGCGCGATTGGAGCCCATGGCGGTAGTCGCTCGGTAAACGGCTGGCAGTGGTCCGGTGTGAGCGGATAGCGTTGCGACGTGGATTTCCGGCTCCTCGGTCCGCTCGAGGTCATCGACGGTGGTGGCGTGCCGCTCAAGCTGGGCGGGCGCAAGCCGCGGGCGTTGTTGGCGCGGCTCGCGCTGGAGGCGGGCAAGACCGTGTCGGTCGAGCAGCTCGTGGACGACCTGTGGGGCGAGGAGGTCCCGGAGTCGGCGGTGAAGATGGTGCACATTCACGTGTCCGCCCTGCGCAAGGCGCTGCCGGCGGGCACGTTGCACACGCGGCCGCCGGGGTACGCGTTGGAGCTGCCGGACGAGGCGCTCGACCTGGACCGCTTCGAGCGGCTGCGGCGGGAGGGCCGCGTCGCGCTCGAGGACGGCGACGCGCAGACCGCGGCGGACCGGTTCGCGCAGGCGCTGGAGCTCTGGCGCGGCCCGGCGCTGGAGGAGTTCAGCGAGCCGTTCGCGCACGTGGAGGCCGCGCACTTGCGCGAGCGCCAGGACGTGTGCCTGGAGGACCGGATCGACGCCGACCTTGCGCTCGGCCGCCACGCGGACCTCGTCGGCGAGCTCGAGAGCCTCGTGGCCACCAACCCGCTGCGGGAACGGCTGCGCGCGCAGCTGATGGTCGCGCTGTACCGGTCGGGCCGCCAGGCCGACGCGCTCGCCGTCTACCACGCGTACCGCGAGACGCTCGCGGGCCAGCTGGGGCTCGAGCCCTCCCCGCGCATGCGGGAGCTCGAGCGGCGCATCCTGCGCCAGGACGCGACGCTCGACGGCCGTGGCGAGACGTCGGACGAGGCGGCGCTCAAGCTCGAGCCGATCCGCTACGTGCAGTCGGTCGGCGGCTACTCGATCGCCTACCAGGTGGTGGGCGACGGACCGATCGACATCATCTTCGTCCACGGCTTCATCTGCGCGTTCCAGCCCGGCTGGGAGTGGCCGGCGCTCGCGTCCTTCTACCGCGGGCTCGCCCGCTTCGGCCGGCTGATCCTGTTCGACAAGCGCGGCACCGGCCTCTCGGACCGTGTGCTCGGGATCGCGTCGCTGGAGGAGCGCATGGACGACGTGCGCGCGGTGATGGACGCGGTCGGCGCGGAGAAGGCGGTCGTGATCGGCGTCTCCGAGGGCGGGCCGATGTGCACGCTGTTCGCCGCCACGCATCCGGACCGCACGCAGGCGCTGGTCACCCTCGGCGCCTACGCGCGCCGCAACTGGGCGCCCGACTACCCGATCGGCCGCCGCGCCGAGCAGGACGGGTGGCTGCGCCCGACCGCCGAGCAGTGGGGCCGCTACTCGACCGAGCGCTTCCTGGCCGAGCGCGCGCCGAGCATCGCCGCCGACGAGGCCGCGATCGACTGGTACACGTCCTACCTGGTGCGCGGCGCCTCGCCCGCGGCGGTCGCGGCGATCACGGACATGAACGAGGAGATCGACGTCCGCCACGTGCTCGCGTCCGTGCGCGTGCCGTCGCTCGTGCTCTACCGCGCGCACGAGTACCTGCGCGAGGCGAGCCGCTACATGGGCGCGCGCCTGCCGGGCGCGCAGGTGCTCGAGATGCCCGGCGCCGACCACCTGCCGTGGGAGGGCGACCAGGCGTCGGTGCTCGCGGCGATCGAGCAGTTCCTCGACGGCCTCCGGCACGAGACGGCCGAGCCGAACCTGATCCTCACGACCGTGCTCGAGGCGGACGTGCCCGAGCGCGAGCACGGGCTCGTGCGCTCGGCGGTCGCGCGCTTCCGCGGCCAGCTGATCGACGCGCCGCCCGGGCGCGTGCGCGCGAGCTTCGACGGCCCGGCCCGCGCGGTCCGCTGTGCGTGCGCACTCGCCGAGTCGCTCCCGCACCTGCGCGCCGGGGTACACACCGGCGAGTGCGAGCTGCTCGACGGCCGGCTCACCGGGCCGGCGCTGGAGATCGCGTCCGGGGTCGCGCGCGCCGCGGTCGCGGGCGAGATCCTGGCCACCTCCACCGTCCAGGATCTCGTGGCGGGCAGCGGGATCGAGTTCTCCGAGCGCGGCGCCGTGGAGCTGCCGCTCGCAGGCGCCTCGCGCGAATGGCGCCTCTTCACGGTGGAGCGCTGAAGCTCGCCTGGCGGGCTCGCTTCAGCCAGGAGTTCGCCCAGAGGGCGAACATCCCGCCAGCTTCCGTGAGCGGTAGCTACCAGCCGTTTACCGGCGCGTATACCGCTGCTCAACCGCGGTCGGCGACCGTTTCGGCATGGCGCAGATGATCTCCACGGTCCGCAACGGGGTCGACACCCAGCAGCTGTTCGGCACGCTCGATGCCATCCGCGAGAATCCGGCGCTCGGCGCGTTCACGTTCCGCGCCACGAACCGCTGGATCAACGGCGCCCACAACCGCTCGCGCATGCAGAACTTCTACGGCGCGGGGCGCGAGGATGACAGCCGCCGCGAGGCGTTCGTGATCGACGCCGGCGAACCGACCGTCCTGCTCGGCACGGACTCGGGCCCGACCGCCGCGGAGTATCTGCTGCACGCGCTCGCGGCCTGTCTGACGACGACGATCGTCTACAGCGCCGCGGCGCGCAAGATCCGCCTGACCGAGATCGAGTCCACGGTGGAGGCCGACATGGACGTGCGCGGCTGCTTCGGCCTGGACCGCCGCTTCCGGAACGGGTTCGAGGCGATCCGCGTGACGTTCCGGATCGCCGGCGACGCGTCCGATGAGCGCCTGCGCAAGCTCGTCGAGCACGCCCAGGCCCGCTCGGTGATCTACGACATGCTCAGCCACGGCGTCAACATCTCCGTCGACGCGGTCACCGGGTGACCCAACCCCGCGTTCGCGCATCGGGCGCGAACCGGTGCCGGACCGCTGAGACCTCGTCGCCGCGCACCACGAGCCAGTGATCGGCGCCCGGCCAGCCCGCGAGCAGCCGCCGGCCGTCGGGTGACCACTCGAGGTCGCGCAGTCGGCCGGGCGCGGTCAGCACGCGCTCGCCATCGACGCTCACGGTCGTCGTCCCAGCACGGAGCGCCGCCACCGCCAGCCCTCCCGCGCCCCACGCGACCGCGACGACCTCGCCGGCGTGTCGGGTCCGCGTCCGCTTGCCGGTCGCGACGTCGTGGATCGTGACGGTGCGTCGGCCGGCGACCAGCAGCCTGCGCCCGTCCGGCGACCACGCGAGGTGCCGAACGGGGCCGTCGCGGTGCCACCACTGCCGCTGGGCCGTGTCCGCGTCCTCGACGGTGATCGCGCCGTCCTGGGCCGCCCACGCGACGGTGCGCGGGTGATTCGGGCGCCACGCGGGCGGGACGGGCGCCATGCCGCGCCCCGCGACCACATCGTGCTCGCCGTTGCCGTAGACGATCCGCAGGTTCCCGCCCGACCGGTAGGCGATGTGCAGGCCGCCGGGCGCCCAGCGCGGGAACCGCACCGGCGCGGGCCGGCGCAGGCGCCAGCGGACGGTCCCGTCGGGCTCGATCGCCGCGAGCGTGCTCCCGGACGCGACCCCGATGAAGAGCCCGCGCGGCGACCAGGTCGCGTCCCGCCAGGGACCGAGCGCCGTGCGCTTCTCGCCGCGCAGCAGGAAGAGCTCGTGGCCGTCGGTCACCAGCAGCCGGCCCGCGAGCGCGGCGGGCGTCGCCGTCGGCGTGGGCGTCGGCGCCACGAACACCTCGCGCACGCGCCGCTCGAGCGCGCGCGCGGGACCCGTGTCGCGCGCGGAGAAGACGAGCGCCGTCAGCGCGACGGCGACCGCCGCGACCACGAGCGACAGGCGCGGCCGCCGCGGCGACGGCCGGTGCGCCGCGAGCACGGTTCGGCGCGCGCGCTCGCGGGCCGCGACCGCGTCCGGCACCTCCGCTTCGCGCAACGCCCGCTCGAGCTCGTCCCGGTTCACGCCGCACCCCGCTGGCCGGCGATGGGCCGCGCCGGAGAGACGCCGCGCGCGAGCGCGGTCATGAGCGACGCTCCAGCGCGACTGCGAGCGCGTCGAGCGCGCGGCGCAGGCGCGAATTCACGGTCCCGCGCGGCAAGTCGAGCATCGAAGCGATCTCGCCCGGCGTGTAGCCGAGCAGGTGCCGCAGCACGACCACCGCGCGGTGCTCGGGACCGAGCGCGGCCAGCGCCGCGATCACGTCCTCGCCGAAGCCCGCGTCGACCTCGTCCGCCACCGGCTCGGGCACCGAGTCCGCGGCCGTCTCCGGGCGCAGCGCCCGCGCGCGCGACCAGTCGATCGCGCGGTTGACCACGATCCGGTGGAGCCACGGGCCGAGCGGCCGGCGGCGATCGAAGCGGTCCAGCGACCGTAAGGCGGACAGGAACGCCTCCTGCGCGATGTCCTCCGCGGCGGCCGCGTCATGCACGACGAGCCACGCCGCCCGGTGCGCCGCGTTCCAGTGGCGGCGGAACAGCTCGTCGACCGCCTCGGCCGAGCCCGCCTGCGCCGCGCGCACGAGCGCGGGCTCTCCCCGGCGACTCAGCGGTCGTCCCACGCGCAGCCTGCCCGCGACGGCTTCCTGCACGGCGCCAACCCTACTCTCGCCCGACTGAGGAGAAGCCGGCCGAGCGTGCGGCGATCTGTGCCCACTCGATGTCGCGCGCGCTCGCGCCCGCGCGCGCGAAGACCCGGAAGGACACGCGGTAGCCGCGAAACCCGAGCCCGGCCCGCCGACGGCCGTCGAACGTCAGCGGTCCGCGCGGGAACGCCGCCGACACCGGCCCGCGCGGGTGTTCGCGCACCCGCAGCACCACCGTCCCGGACGGGTTCGCGAGCCGGTACAGGGTCCGCGGCCGCGCGACGCCGCGCTGGCGCCGCAACGCCCGCACCGACCAGCGCGGCGGCACCCGGATCGAATCGGCCGTGCCCGAGTACGCCGTGTCCCAGCCCGCGGGCGGCGGCGGAGGCCAGACGCGTTCCACCACGAGCGAGTTCAGCAACGCCTCGGCCTCCCGGCGTCGCGCGGCGCCGTTGAGCACCCAGGCCGAGAGCGCACGGCCCTGCTCCCGCCAGCTCAGCACCGTGCCGTGGTCGAAGCACCCGGACCGATGCTCGCGCGTGATTCGCAAGCGCGCCGGACGCTCCGGCATCCGCGCGAGGTCCCGCGGCGTGATGTCGGGCTCGGCGCCCACCATCACCACCGTCTCGCCGGCCGCCGCGACGAGCCCGGACGGCGGTGGGCAGTCCAGCGCCGGCGGTTGATCCAACGCGGTCCAACCGGCCGGGAGTGTCCACGACAGCCCGGCCACGACGGCGATCGAAGCGAGGTTCACACCGGCCCTACGGGCAACCATCCACGAGAAGTCCCAAACCCCACTTCAGGTCTGGACCCCATCTGCCGATACGCCTCTCGTGGAGACACCCTCCTTCACGTTCCGGCTCGAGCGGGTCCGGACCCTCCGTGAGCGCGCCGAAGAAGAAGCGCGTGAAGCGCTGACCCAGGAGATCCGCCACCGCGACGAAGGCCAGACGCTGCTCGACGAGGCACGCGCCGACGTCCGCGCCGCGTGCGAGATGAACCGCAACGCGATGGCGTCCGGCGGCCTCACCTCCGCCGTGAACCTGCGCGCGATCCAGAACTACGTCGAGCGCACCGAGCAGCTGCAGAGCCACGCGGCGATCGAGCTCTCGCGCCGCGAGGCCGAGGTCGAGGCCAAGCGCGACCACCTGGCCGCCGCCGCCCGCGACCGCCAGGCCATCGAGAAGCTCAAGGAGCGCCAGCAGGCCGAGCACAACGCCGAATGGGCGGTCCGGATCCAGAACACGCTCGACGAGCTCGCGCTCGCCGTGCACCGCCGAGGAGTTGTTGCCGCGTGAGCATCGAAGCGGCCATGAGCCGCATCAGCCAGATCCAGTCGATGCTCGCCGCCGGGATCGTCCCCCAGCCCGTGCAGCAGCCGCAGGCGACGCAGACGAGCTTCTCGTCGCAGCTTGCGACCGCGCAGGCCGCGACGATGGCGCCGGCGAGCGCCGCCGCCGCGGCCGCCGCACCCGCGAGCGCCGCCGCGCCCACGACCTCCGAGCTGCCCGCGGGCACGCCGTACGCCGCCGAGATCACCGTCGCCGCGAAGGCCCACGGCCTCGACCCGGCGCTGCTGGCCGGCCTGGTCAAGCAGGAGTCGGGCTTCAAGCCGGACGCCGGCTCGCCCGCCGGCGCGCGCGGCCTCACGCAGCTCATGCCGGCCACCGCCGCCGGCCTGGGCGTCACCAACGTGCTCGACCCGGTTCAGAACCTCAACGGCGGCGCCAAGTACCTCAAGCAGCAGCTGGACGCCTTCAAGGGCGACACCGCGCTCGCGCTCGCCGCGTACAACGCCGGTCCGGGCGCCGTCCAGCGCTTCGGCGGCATCCCGCCGTACGCCGAGACCCAGAACTACGTGCGGATCGTCCAGCAGAACGCCGCGTCGTTCCGCTCGCCCGCCGCTTCCTCCACGCCGCCCGCCACCCCGTACTCCAGCTCCAACGCTCCCTCCGAGATCTGAGGCCGATGACCACCGACCGCCCCTCCGCGGCTCGCACCGCCGCGCTCCCGCCGCGCTCGAGCGCCACCGGCCCGCAGTCCGCGCCGCCCGCCGACGCGTTCTCCGCCCTGCTCGGCGCCGCCGCGCCGCGCACGGACGACGCGCCGCGCTCCTCGGCCCCGCGTCCGCGCCGCGACGACGCGCAGCGCCCGCAGCGCGCCGACGACGCCAAGCCGAAGGCCAAGCCGGCCGACGAGCCCAAGCCGGAGGCCGCCACGGAGGTCGCGGAGGAGCCGACCGAGCCCACGCCGCGTCCGCAGACGACGCCCGACATCTTCGCGCTGCAGCTCGCGAGCCCGCTGCCCGCGACGCCCGCTCCGGCGGCGCCCACGGGCGGCGCGCCGCTCCCCGGCACCGCCACCCCGGCGGTGGAGGGTGAGAGCGCGCCGGCGATCCCGGCGTTCCCGTCGCTCAACCTGCTGGGCGGCGCCCCCGCTCCCGTCGCTCCGGCCGCCCCCGTGGCCGCCGAGCCGCTGACGGGCGAGGCCGCCGCGGCCGTCGCCCCGGGCACGCCGGGCGGCATCCCGCTGCCCTTCCTGGCCGGGCTGACGCCCGTCGCGGACACCGAGGTCCCGAACGTCGAGCTGCCCGCCGCCCCGGCGGTCGAGCTGCCGACCGAGACGCTGGACGCACCGCAGCCGGACGTCGCCGTCGCGCTTCCGAGCAATGCGGGCGGCGGCGAGCAGGCCGGCTCGGACACGCCGTCCCAGCCGAACCCGCAGACGCCCACGCCGGCCACGCAGGCGACCAAGCCCGCCGATGCCCCGGCCCCGGCCGCGCCGACCACGGCGGCCCAGCCGGTCGCGCAGCCCGCGCCGGTGGCCCCGGCCACGCCGATGCCCAACGCGGCCGGCCTGCAGCGCGCCATCCCGCTCTACCGTGCGCCCGAGAGCGCCGCCCAGCTGATCCAGATCGCGGCCGACCGCGGCATCACGCACGCGAAGCTCAACCTCAAGCCGGTCGAGCTCGGCGGCATCGAGGTGCGCCTGCAGACGACGCCGCAGGGTGTCACCGCCCAGCTGGTGGCCGACTCGGCCGACGCGGCGAAGCTGCTCACGCAGGCCGCCGACGACCTGCGCCGGGACCTCGAGTCCCGCGACGTGAACCTGCTCTCGCTCGACGTGACCACGCAGCAGGACTACCAGCAGCAGCAGGCCGGCTCCAAGCAGGCCGACATCTTCGGCGACCAGCTGCCGGGCAACGTCCGGAACGTGCGGATGGGTCTGCAGGATGACCCGGCGCTTACGGAATCGCCTGCTCCTGCCGACACAAGCCTTGTCCTCCCCAACGGCGTGCTCGTTGACGTTCTCGCCTGATCAGGAGCCCACTCCCTCCTCATGACCTCCATTCCCTCCACCACCGCGACGGCGCAGACGTCGGCCACCACGCCGACCGACACGAGCAAGCTGTCGAACCCGAAGGCGACGATGGACCAGGACGGCTTCCTGAAGCTGTTCGTGGCCCAGCTCACGCACCAGGACCCGACGAGCCCGATGGACACGAACGAGTCGATCGCGCAGATGGCCTCGTTCTCGATGGTCGAGGGCATGAACAACATGCGGGCGACGAACACGAGCATCGCGTCGTCGCTGAACACGTCTTCCGCCGTCGGCCTGATCGGCCGCACGGTGTCCTACGTCGACTCGAAGGGTGACCTCCAGACCGGCAAGGTCGAGCGCGTCGCCACCACGAAGGATGGTCAGGCGACGCTGACCATCGCCGGCAAGCCCGGCATCGACCCGTCCCTCATTGCCGAAGTCTCCGCCTAACCCGCGGCCGACCCTCCTCCAAGCAGAACTCCCCAAGGAGCACCCCCTCTCATGATGCGAGGCATGTTTTCCGCGATCAGCGGTCTGAAGCAGCACCAGGTCATGCTCGATGTCACCGCCAATGACATCTCGAACGTCAACACGGTCGGCTACAAGTCCGCCCGCGTCACGTTCCAGGACAGCCTGAACCAGCTTCAGCGCGGCGCGGCCGGCGCGAACACCGCCACCGGCGGTTCGAACGCCGCGCAGGTCGGCATGGGCGTCAAGCTGGGCTCGATCGACAACCTGATGTCGACCGGCACGTCGCAGCCGACGGGCAACCCGCTCGACGTCTCGATCCAGGGCGAGGGCTTCTTCCAGATCGGCGAGGGCAATCCGAACGGCGCCGCGAACGCGCCGATCAACGCGACGAGCTACACCCGCGCGGGCAACTTCTCGGTCTCCACCGAGGGCTACCTGACCAACTCGGCCGGCCAGTACGTCGTCGGCTACCAGATCGACCAGGGCACGGGCAACCCGATCGCGACCGGCGTCGCGATCAAGATCCCGGACGACGCCGCCAACGTCGCCATCGACACCAACGGCGGCGTGTCCTACATCCAGAACGGCCAGCGCGTCACCGGCTACCGCCTGACGATCGCGAACTTCGCGAACGCCACGGGCCTCGAGCGCAGCGGCGGCAACTCCTGGACCCCGTCGGCCAACTCGGGCCAGAAGACGGTCAGCACGCCGGGCGTCGACGGCGCCTCGATGGTCGCGCCGGGCACGCTCGAGATGTCGAACGTCGACCTCTCGCAGACGTTCACCAACATGATCACCGCCCAGCGCGGCTTCCAGGCCAACTCGCGCGTGATCTCCACCGCGGACGAGATGCTGCAGGACCTGGTGAACCTGAAGCGTTAACGCGCGTACTTTCCCTTACGTAGAGCCAAAAAAGCCCGCCTCTGGCGGGCTTTTTCGCTTAAGGCTCCTCGTACATCTGCCGATGACAGGGGTGTGATCCGTCTCCACCGTCTATCCACGCGGGCTGAGGTCTTCTACCTCAACCCCGATCTGATCGTCGCCATCGACTCGACGCCCGACACGGTGGTGACGTTGACCACGCACCAGAAGGTGCTGGTGTCCGACTCGCCGGAGGTCGTCGTGAACGCCGTCAAGGAATGGCGTTCCTCGATCATCGCCGGCGCGCTGCCCAGCACCCCCGTCAAGCGCCGCAGCGACTCCGCGCTCACGCTCGTCGCCGCGACTGCCGCCCCTCCCCCCTCCAACCCTGATAACGAGGAGTAAGACCGATGAAGGTCTCTTCACTCATCGGCCTGGTCGTCGGAATCGCCGGCCTCTATCTGGGAGCCACGCTCGAAGGCTCCAACCCGATGGCCGTCCTGAATCTTCCCGCGATGCTCATCGTGCTCGGCGGCACGCTCGGCGCCACGATCATGGGCACGAGCTTCGACGCCGTCAAGAACATCCCGATGCAGTACAAGCGCGTCTTCGCGCCGGACCAGATCGACCTCAACGCGAAGGTCGACGAGCTCGTCGGCTACGCCGAGGCCGCCCGCCGCGACGGCCTGCTGGCCCTCGACGAGGTCACCAACACGATCGAGGACACCTACACCAAGAAGGGCCTGCAGCTCGTCGTCGACGGCACGGACCCCGACCTGGTCGCCGACATCCTCGAGTCCGAGAACAACGCCATGCGCGCCCGCCACGCGGCCGCCACGCAGCCGTTCGAGAAGGCCGGCGGCTACGCCCCGACGATGGGCATCATCGGCACCGTCTTCGGCCTCATCCACGTGCTCGGCAACCTCGACCAGCCCGAGACGCTCGGCCCGATGATCGCGGCCGCGTTCATCGCCACGCTGATCGGCGTCGCCTCCGCCAACGTCATCTTCCTCCCGGCCGGCGCCCGCCTGAAGCAGCTCTCGCAGGAGGAGCTGCACGCCCGCGCGCTCGTGGTGGAGGGCATCCTCTCGATCCAGGCCGGCGACAACCCGCGCGTCGTGCGCGAGAAGCTGATCACCTTCGTTCCGCCCAAGCAGCGCCGCTCCGAGGAGGAGCAGGCCGCCGCCGAAGCCGTCGCCAAGGCCGCCGCGTAGGTGACCTCTGATGGCCAGCAACCGCAGACATAAGGGCGGGCACCACGAGGAGGAGCACGAGAACGAGGAACGTTGGCTCGTGTCCTTCGCGGACATGATGACGCTCCTGTTCGCGCTCTTCATGGTGCTCTTCTCGATCTCGTCCGTGAACACGTCGAAGTTCGAGGCGCTGCAGAAGTCCCTCAATGACGCGTTCTCGGGCGCGGTGCTGGACGGCGGCAAGTCGATGCTCCAGACCGGTTCGAGCTCATCCGAGACCGAGCAGTCCTCCGTGCAGCCGCCGCTGCCGGCGCTTCGCCCGCTCACCGACATCCGGGCCGAGACGTCCAAGCAGTCGGCCGCCGAGGCGGCCAAGGCGTCCAAGGAGGAGGAGCAGGACTTCCGCGCCCTCAAGCGTCGCATCGACAACCTCGCCAAGGAGGCGGGCCTGGACGGCCGCGTCAAGGTGACGGTGCGCCGCCGCGGCCTGGTGATCCAGCTGCTCACGGACAAGGTCTTCTTCGATTCCGGCCGCGCGACGCTCAAGCCGGGCGCGAAGCACCTCGTGGAGAAGATCGCTCAGGTCGTCCGCGACGAGCGCGAGCACCCCGTCGTCGTCGAGGGCCACACCGACTCGCAGCCGATCTCCGGCTCGCAGTACCCATCCAACTGGGAGCTGTCCGGCGCGCGCGCCGGCGCAGTGATCCGGGACTTTGTCGCCGAAGGCGTCAACGCCCGGCGGGTCTCCGGCGGCATGTACGCCAGCCAGGAGCCCATCGACAGCAACTCGACGTCCGAAGGGCGTGCGAAGAACCGGCGGGTCGAGATCGTGCTCTCACGGCTCAACGCACCGGTCTCATCCGATTCATCCGACACGGAGTCACATCCCTAGCGCATGGAGGCGCTGAACCCATGGTCAAGAAGATCGTCCCCATCATCGCCCTGCTCGCCGTCCTCGGCGGCGCCTACAAGTTCGTCCTGGCCAAGCCGGCCGAGGCCGAGAAGCCGGCGCCCAAGCCCAAGGTCCACGGCACGGTGTACATGCTCCAGAAGGAGTTCCTGGTCAATCTGGCCGACGGCCGCTTCGCGAAGCTGCAGGTCGGCCTGATCCTCGCGCACGACGACCACTCGACCGAGGCCGCCGCCGGCGGGCACGGCCCGGCGCCGAAGGTGCCCGAGGGCTACGGCGCGATGCTGCAGGAAGGCGTTGTCCGCGACGTCATCACGGATACCCTGACTGATGCGAAGGACAAGGACCTCCTGGAGAAGGAGGGCCGTGAGCACCTCAAGCACGACATCCTCAAGGGGATCAAGAAGCACACCGATGTCAAGGCCGAGCACGTCATCTTCTCCGACGTGACCGTCCAGTAAGACAAGGCAGAGATCCAATGGCTGAGAACGTCGATTTCGCACCCTTCGAGACCACCACGGCCGGCCCGGCGGAGAGCGCTCCCGCGCCCGTCTCCGCCGAGGAGCTGTCCCGCCTGCACGACGTGCCGGTAGAGCTCGCCGTCGAGGTGGGTCGCACGAAGATGACGATCCGCGAGGCGCTCGCGCTGGGCCCGGGGTCGATCGTGACCCTCAACCGCCTGGCCGGGGAGCCCGTCGACCTGCTGGTCAACGGCAAGCCGATCGCGCGCGGCGAGGTCGTCGTGATCGACGAGGAGTTCGGCCTGCGGGTGACCGAGGTGCTGGCGCCGTCGGGCTCACAGTCCGCCGACAGCACCGAGGGCGACGTCTAGCAACGGGATATCGGCTACAACGGGCGGCGTGTTCCGACGCGCCGTCCGTGCCGTTGTCTCCTTCTGGCGCAAGGCCTACGAGGACGGGATCACCGGCCTCGCCGCGATGGTGGCGTACAACCTGCTGCTGTCGATCTTCCCGCTGGCGCTGATCTCGCTGTTCGTCGCCAGCCGCGTGCTGCGGTCCCCGGAGCTCGCCGCGTCCGTCATCCAGGACGCGCGCACGATCTTCCCGACCGCGGCCGAAAGCACCCTGGTGGACGGCATCCGCCGGCTGCAGGAGTCCTCCACGACCGTCGGCATCGTCGCCGTCGTGTCCTCGCTGTGGGTCGGCGCGTCCTTCTGGGGCGCGCTGGACACGGCGTTCTGCCGCATCTACCACCGGCCGTGCCGCTCGTGGGTGCACCAGAAGCTGTTCGGCTTCGTGATGCTCGGCGTCGTGCTGATCTTCATCGCGGCGTCCGTCGCGGTGCCGACGGTGCAGGCGCTGCTGGCCTCGAGCGCCCAGACGCTGCCGTTCGGGCTCGAGGACACGGGCGACCTCGTCTACTTCATGACCGTCGCCCTCGGCCTGCTGATCCTGTTCGGCGCGCTGTGCATCACCTACACCGCGGTGCCGAAGGGCTACATCCCGTGGTCGTGCGTGTGGCCGGGCGCGCTCGGCGCGACGGTGGCGACCGGGATCGTGGACGTCACGTTCCCGGTCTACCTGACCAACATCTCGGCGCTGCGGATCGGCACCAGCGCGGTCTTCGTGCTGATCGCGCTCGTGTGGTTCTACGTGCTCGCGCTGATCGTGCTCTCGGGCGCGGTGGTCAACGAGCTGCGCTATGAGCGGATCCGCCACCGCCGCGCGGGAACTGTCGATGTGGGGGTACCGCCCGCTGCCACGGCTCCACCCGTCGCTCTGCCACCGCAGCCGGGCGCATCGGCGAGCGCGGGTACACCTGGTGGCGGGGCGGGCGGGCCCTCGGGTTCGTCTCAGCCATAGCGCGCTAGCCCATCAGTTACTCGCGCGGGGGTCATCGGACCGGCGGGCCAAAGCTTGAGGTCCGCGTAGGGACTTCAGGTCTGGACCCCAGGTGCCGATACGAGCCGTGAGCCGCTTGATCCCGCGGCTCACCTCGGTTATGCGCACTCCCTCCTCCATTCTCGCTGCCGTTACGACGGCCACCCTCGCCTGCGGGCTCACGGCCCCGGTCGCCTTCGCGGCCGACGGCGAGGGCACCAAGCTGAACCTCGCCGAAGAAACCGGCTCGGCCGCCACGGGCGCTTCGGCGACCAGCGGCGGCAGCATCGTCCGCACGATCGTCGGCCTGGCCATCGTCCTGGCCGTCATCTACGGGCTGCACTGGGTTCTCAAGCAGGTCAAGACGTCCAAGGACGCCGACGAGTCCGGTGACTCGCTCGAGACGGTCGCGACGCTGAACCTCGCCCCGAACCGCTCGCTGCACCTGGTGCGGGTCGGCGGCGAGATCGTCCTGCTGGGCGCCGCTGAGCACCAGATCACGCCGATCCGTCGCTACAGCGAGGCCGAGGCGACCGCCCTGGGCCTGCTCGAGCCGCCGGCGATGACGCTCGCGAGCCTCGAGGCCGAGACCGCTGCACCGAAGGGCCTGATGAACCTCATCCGTGCGAAGGCGGTGGCGAAGTGAAGACCGACGGCCAGTCCGCAGTCCAGCTGCTGCTCTTCATCGGCGGCATCTCGCTGGTGCCCGCCCTGCTGTTCACGGTCACGGGCTTCACCCGCATCCTGATCGTCCTGGGCTTCATCCGCTCGGGCCTCGGCACGCCGACGGCGCCGCCGAACCAGGTCCTGGTCGGCATCGCGTTCTTCCTGACGCTGTTCGTCATGAGCCCGACGATCAAGGAGATCAAGGCCGAGGCCTACGATCCGCTCCAGAAGGGCGCGATCACGCAGGAGGTCGCGTTCAAGAAGGCCGAGGCGCCGCTGCGCGAGTTCATGTTCGATCAGACGCGCGGCAAGGACCTCAAGCTGTTCATCGGCCTCGCCGACATGAAGATGGAGGACGTCAAGACCCGCAAGGACGTCCCGACGCAGGTCCTGATCCCCGCCTTCATCATCTCCGAGCTCAAGACGGCCTTCCAGATCGGCTTCTTGATCTTCCTGCCCTTCCTGATCATCGACCTGGTGGTCTCGTCCACCTTGATGGCGATGGGCATGATGATGCTCCCACCGGTCTTCATCTCTCTTCCGTTCAAGATCTTGCTGTTCATCCTCGTCGACGGGTGGAACCTCATCTGCGGGTCCCTCGTCCAGAGCTTCCACACATGACCCAGGACACCGTCACCTCACTGCTCGTCGACATGATGGGCATCACGATGAAGGTCGCCATGCCGATGCTGCTGGCGGCGCTGATCGTGGGTCTGCTGATCTCGGTCTTCCAGGCCGTCACGCAGATCCAGGAGCAGACGCTCTCCTTCATCCCCAAGATCGCGGCGCTCGTCGTGGTGTTGGTCGTGACCGGTCCGTGGATGCTCAACTCCATCACCGACTGGACTTCCAACCTCTGGGGCGGCATCGCCCAGACGGTCGATTTCAAGCCCGTCGGTGGCGCAGATGGCCCCTGAGGCACTGCTCGCCCACTTCTCCGAGCAGACGGTCGCGGCCTTCTTCCTCGTCCTGGCGCGGATCTCGCCGCTGTTCCTGCTGGCGCCGCTGTTCAGCTCGAAGATGATCAACTCGCGCGTGAAGGGGATCGTTGCGGTCGCCCTGGCCGTCGGCCTGATGCCGGTGGTCAAGCACGGCGAGATCGACCTCGACGTCCTCAACTACGCCGGCCTGCTCGTCAAGGAGCTGATCGTCGGCCTCGCGTTCGCCTACGCGCTGCACGCGATGTTCGCGGCCCTGCAGGCCGCGGGCACCCTGCTGGATACGTTGATCGGTTTCTCGTTCGGCGCGATCGTCGATCCCGTCACGGGCACGCAGTCCGCGGTGATCCAGCAGATGTACTCGCTCTTCGGCGTCGCGATCTTCGTCGCGATCGGCGGCGACACGTGGGTCATCAAGGGCATGGCCAAGACCTACGACGCCGTGCCGCTGCTCGGCGCGCCGCCCATCAACTCGATGGTCGAGGGCGCGCAGATCGCGTTCTCGAGCATCTTCACCTCGGCCTTCATGATCTGCGCCCCGGTCCTGATCGCGATCGTGATCGTGGACGCCGCGTTCGGCGTGGTCTCCAAGGTCGTCCCGCAGATGAACATCTTCGCCGTCGGCTTCCCGGCCAAGATGATCGTCGGCCTGACGCTGATCGGCGCGTCGCTCCCGTTCGTCTCCGGCTTCATCGCCGATCAGCTGCAGCTGTCGGTCGCGCAGGCCCTCTCCGCGCTCGGGGGGTGACGCAGCGCCATGGCCAACGACAAGACCGAGAAGGCAACACCGAAGAAGAAGGAAGACGCGCGCAAGAAGGGCCAGGTCGCGCGCTCACAGGACGTCAACGGCGCGGCCATCCTGCTCGCCTCGATCCTGGCGCTGAACGCGTTCGGCCCGAAGATCATGGAGCAGTGCAAGCTGGCCATGGTCCAGGTCATCGACCTGATGAAGACGCCGCAGGTCGTCGACCAGAAGGGCATCGGCGAGCTGTTCATGCTCGTCGGCCAGCACATCATGCTGGCCGCGCTGCCGGTGATGGCGATCTGCCTCGTGGCCGGCTTCCTCTCGTCCGCGGCCCAGGTCGGCCTGAAGCCGATGCCGGGCGCCATGAAGCCCGAGTTCAAGAAGATCAACCCGGTCTCGGGCTTCAAGAACCTCTTCAATCCGCAGCACTTCGCGGTCGAGACGGTCAAGAACATCATGAAGACCGTCGCGGTGGGCGCGATCGCCGCCATGGCGGTGTTCCCGAAGCTGGACGAGTTCGCCGCGCTGGTCGGCACGCCGCCGCAGGACATCGTGCCCGAGATCGCGTCCCTGGTCATGACGATCGCCACGCGCGCGGCCATGGCGTACCTGTTCATCGCGGCCCTGGACTTCGCCTGGCAGAAGCACAAGCACGAGAAGTCGCTGAAGATGGACAAGGAAGAACTCAAACAAGAGTTCAAGCAGCAGGAGCTTCCTGCCGAAATCAAGTCTCAGCAGCGGCGCCGGGCGATGGAGATGTCCCGGTCCCGCATGATGGATTCGGTTCCTACTGCAGACGTGATCGTCACCAACCCCACCCACTTCGCAGTCGCTCTCAAGTACGAGAGCGGGAGCTCCGCACCCATCGTCGTCGCCAAGGGCGTCGACAACCTCGCACACAAGATCCGTGAGGCCGCCAAGGATGCCGGCGTCATGATCGTCCCCGACCCGCCGCTGGCGCGCACGCTGTACGCCAACGTCGAGATCGGGCGACAGATCCCCGAAGACCTGTTCCACGCCGTGGCACAGCTTCTCGCCTACGTCTACCGCGTCGCCGGCCTCCGGAGTGCTGCTGCATGAACTCGACCCTGTCCAAGATCGGCAAGAAGGCCGACCTGCTCGCCGCCGGCGGCGTCGTCCTGATCGTGGCGATGCTGATCATCCCGCTGCCGCCGCTGCTGATCGACTTCTTCATCACGCTGAACATCTCGGCGGCGCTGATGATCGTCGTGGCCACGATGTACGTGCCGCGCGCGCTGGACTTCTCGTCGTTCCCGACGATCCTGCTCCTCACGACGCTCTTCCGCCTCGCGATCAACGTGTCCGTGACGCGTCTGATCCTGCTCGAAGGCGACGCGGGCCACGTGGTGGAGGCGTTCGGCAACTTCGTCGTCGGCGGCAACATCGTCGTCGGCCTCGTGATCTTCCTGATCCTGATCGTGATCCAGTTCGTCGTGATCACCAACGGCGCGGGCCGCGTGGCCGAGGTCGGCGCCCGCTTCACGCTCGACTCGATGCCGGGCAAGCAGATGGCGATCGACGCCGACCTCAACACGGGCCAGATCACCGACGAGGAGGCGCGCAAGCGCCGCGCGGAGGTCGCCCAGGAGGCCGACTTCTACGGCGCGATGGACGGTGCGTCCAAGTTCGTCAAGGGCGACGCGATGGCCGGCATCCTGATCACCGGCATCAACCTGCTCGGCGGCATCATCATCGGCGTCGTCCAGATGGGCATGCCGTTCGCCGAGGCCGGCCACCACTTCTCGCTGATGTCGATCGGCGACGGCCTGTGCGCGCAGATCCCCGCGCTGCTGATCTCGGTCGCGACCGGCATCCTGGTCACGCGCTCGGAGGGTTCTGAGTCTGACCTCGGCTCGACGGTCTCCAAGCAGATCCTCGACCAGCGCAAGGCGCCGCTCGTCGCCGGCGTGATGGTCATGCTCTTCGGCCTCGTCCCGGGCCTGCCGAAGCTCCCGTTCCTCGTCATCGGCGCGCTGTTCTTCGCCGTCGGCTGGTCGCTGCGCAACAAGCCCAACGCGCGTGAGCAGGAGAAGCTCGACAAGGAGGCGGCGCTGGCCGCTGGCCCCGATCCCGCCCAGGCGCAGCTCGCCGCGCCGCGCGACGCCGCGCTCGACGCGCTCGCGCTGGACCCGCTCGAGCTCGCGATCGGCTTCGGCCTGGTGCCGATGGTCGACACCCAGGCCGGCGGCACGCTGCTCGCCCGCGTCGGCACGATCCGCCGCCAGATCGCGTCCGAGCTCGGCATGGTGATCCCGCCCGTCCGCATCCGCGACGACGTGTCCCTGGACTCGCACGAGTACGTCATGCGCGTGCGTGGCACGGAAGTTGCGCGCGGCGGCGTGATGGCTGGGCACCATATGGCCATGAACCCGGGCGACGCCATGGGGCAGCTGGCCGGCATCCCGACCACGGAGCCCGCGTTCGGCCTGCCGGCGGTCTGGATCCCCGAGTCCGGCCGCGCCGAGGCCGAGGCCCTGGGCTGGACGGTCGTCGACTCCGAGTCGGTCGTCGTCACCCACCTCACCGAGATGATCCGCGCGCACGCCTCCGAGCTGCTCAGCCGCCAGGAGACGCGCCAGCTGCTCGATCAGCTCAAGGAGTTCAACGAGGCCGTCGTCACCGAGGTCGTGCCGGACGTGCTGTCGCTCGGCGAGGTCCAGCGCGTGCTGCAGTCGCTGCTGCGCGAGGGCGTCTCGATCCGCGACCTGGGCTCGATCCTGGAGGCGATCGGCGACAAGGCCCGCCTCACGCGCGATCCGGCGATGCTCGCCGAGTACGCCCGCCAGGCGCTGGGCCGCACGATCACGGCGCCGTTCCTGGACCACGAGGGCACGCTGCGCGTGATCGCGCTGGACCCGACGCTCGAGCAGACGATGGCCGAGTCGCTGGTGCAGACGGCCGACGGCGAATTTCTCGCGATGGACCCGAACCTCGCGGCGATGGTCGTCGACTCGGCGGCCGAGCAGGTCGAGCTGGCGATCGCTCAGGGCGGCCGCCCCGTGCTGCTGTGCTCGGCGCGCGTGCGCCGGCACCTGCGGATGCTGTGCGAGCAGCGTCTCCCGCAGATGGCGGTCTGCTCGTACAACGAGATCGCTCCGGGTATCGGAGTAGAGACGACCGGTGTGATCACCGCTTCGCTGCAGCAGCAGGCGGTCGCAGCGTAGAAAGGACGCTAGTCACGAATGGAAGCCTCCACGAGCAACGGTTCCGACGACGTCAAGACGTTCCGCGGGCGCAGCCTGGAAGAGCTGCTGCCGCAGATCCGGGCCGAACTCGGCCCGGACGCGATCGTCCTGCGCCGCCGGGAAGGTCGCGACAAGAAGGCCGGAGGCTTCTTCCAGCGCCCGTTCGTGGAGGTCGACGCCCGGGCCCCGCTGCCCAGCGAGCGCGGGCTGGAGATCCGCTCGGACCGCGCGACCGCTGAGGGCCTGTCCTCACCCGCCGTCCAGGCCCTGTTCGAGCAGGCGACCCCGTTCGCCGACGCGCTCGCCGCCGCCGCGCGCGACTCGCGCATGGAGGAGGACACCTTCTCCGCCAGCTTCTCGCCGGACACGTCGTCGTTCGCGCCCGAGCCGGAGCCGCCGCGCCGCATGCGCGACCGCTCCGCGCCCACGGCCGAGCCCGAGCCGCCCGCGTCGGCCGGCCTGTACGGGCCGCAGCCGAACCGGTCCGCGATCGAGGACGTCGCGCCCAAGCCCGCCGCCCCGGCGCCGGAGGCGGAGCCGATCGTCCCGCCCGCGCCTGAGCCCGAGGCCGTGACGCCGCCGCCCGTCGCCGACGAGCCGGTCACGCCGCCCCCGCCGCCGCCGGTGGCCGAGCCGCCGCTGCCTGAGCCGCCGGTCGTCGAGGCGCCCGAGGCCGAGTCGCCCACGGTCGAGGTCGAGGAAGCGGCACCGCGCTTCGACATCCCCGCCGCGCCTGTTCCTGCCGCCGCCGCGCGCGCCACCGGCATCCCGCGTCCGCCGTCCGCGGACGCCGCCGAGGAGCGGCTCGTCGCCGCCGGCATCAGCCCCGCGCTCGCGGCCGACGTCGTCGGCGAGGCCGTCACCCACGGGCTGCCGTTCTCCGCGCCGCGCAACATGAAGCGGCTCGTCCGGGCCGTGTTCGCGCGCCGCATCCCGACGCCGGCGCCGCTCGGCCCGAACCCGCGCACGATCGCGATCGTCGGCGGTGGCGGCTCGGGCAAGTCCTCGGCCGTCGCCCACCTGGCCGCCACCTACGCCGCCGCCGGCGCCGAGGTGGCCGTGATCGAGCTGCGCGGTAGCGGCAGCCTCGCGCAGCGCCTGCAGCCGCTCGGCGTCGGCGTGATCGCCGCCGCCGACGCGGAGCAGGCCATCGAGCGCCTGGCCGCGCGCGAGCCGCTGGTCACGCTGATCGACACGCCGGCGACGGGTCCGAGCTCGAAGGCGGCGGACGTCAAGGCACTCGCCGCGGACCTCAAGGCGCTCGGCGCCGAGGTGCACATGGCGCTGCCGGCCACGATCTCCTCCGCGGCCGCGGGCGAGGTCGCCGCCGCGCTCGCGCCGCTGGCCCCGACCCACGTCGCGCTCACGCACACCGACGAGACGTCGCGCCCGGGCGCTCCGCTCGAGCTCGCACTGTCGGCCGGGCGGCCGCTGTCGTATGTCTGCTCGCGTGACGGCGCGTCGCCCGCGGATCCCGGCGCGTTGGCCGCGCAGCTGCTTCCCTGATAATGGCTGCTGTGACCGCTCCTGTCTCGCAGCTGGCCGCGGGCCAGCACGTCGTCGTCCGTCACCTCCACATCGGGATGCTCCCGGGCACCGTGGAGCAGTCGGACGGTGGGAGCGTCACCGTCGCCCTGGCCGTCAAGGACGACCGGATCGCGCGCACGATCGGCGGCGACTGGGCCGTCGAGGTCACGTCCGGCCGCGGGATCTTCCGCTATCCGGGCACGCTCAAGGCCGACCGCAACGGCTCGCTCGTGATCGCGCTCCGCGGCGAGGTCGAGCGCATCCAGCGCCGCGAGTTCGTCCGCATCGAGGCGTTCCTGGACGTCAGCGTGCGCGGCGTCGACGAGCCCGTGGGCGGGGACACGACAACCGTCGACATCTCCGGCTCTGGCATCCAGATCCAGGACAAGTGGGACCTCCCGCTGGGCGTCGACGTGCGCGTCGAGCTCCAGCTGCCCGAAGGGCCGCCGCTGCGCGCGCTCGGCCGGGTCGTGCGCGCGGGCAACGAGCCCGAGCAGAAGGGCATCCGGATGGACGGGATCGCCCGCGCCGACGAAGATCGACTGATGCGCTACATCCGCGACCGTGAGGTCCAGGCGCTGCGCGCCGCGCGAGGACGCTGATGGCCGACAAGAAGGACAAGAAGGACAAGGCGAAGAAGGGCGAGGAGGCCAAGGCCGAGGCGCTCGTCTCGCTCTCCCAGCACCCGCGCGCGAAGGCCGGCATCCGCCGCGCCCGCACGCGCGCCGCACTGATCGCGTTCGTGCTCGTCTTCGTGCTCAACGTCGTCGGCGACCAGGAGCTCTTCGACGCCGTCTGGCGCGCGCTGGTGGCCGGTATCGTCGTGAATATCGTCGTCTGGCGCTGCGCGATCATGGTCTGGCGCCACATCCTCATGCACGAGCTCGAGCAGGTCGCCGAGCACCGCCGCGAGCAGATGCGCGCGCATCAGGAGCGGATGGAGAAGCTCGCCGCCGACCAGGCCGAGCAGGCCGCCTCCTGATGGACCCGATCTACCGCGTCATCCGCCGCGACCCCAGCACGGGCGCGATCGAGCGCGTCGACAAGCCGCGCCTGCTGTCCCCCGCCGAGCGGGAGGAGGCGCGCCGCCAGCGTGAGGAGAAGCGGCGCGAGGTGGACGAGCGGTCAGCAAGACGACCGCCCAAGAAATCACCTCAAGAACCGCGGAGAGGCACCGACTACTACGGCTGAGGCGACAGGGAGTCGCTTCTGAAATAGCCCTCACCACGATCAACAAGGAGTGTTGACCATGGGCCTTCGTATCCAGAACAACGTTGAGGCGTTCAACGCGCACCGCACGCTGACCGCCACGGGCGTGCAGGCGTCCAAGGCGATGGAGAAGCTCTCCAGCGGCTACCGCATCAACCGTGCCGCCGACGACGCGGCCGGCCTCGGTATCTCCGAGAAGATGCGTTCGCAGATCTCCGGTCTGGGTCAGGCGCAGCGCAACGCGCAGGATGCGATCTCGCTGGTTCAGACCGCCGAAGGCGCGCTGGGCGAGGTTCACTCCATGCTCGAGCGGGTGCGAGACCTGAAGGTCCAGATCGGTGGCGGCACGCTCGACACCTCCGACAAGGAGGCCATCGGCGCCGAGGTCATCCAGATCGCGACCGAGATCAAGGACATCCTCACCAACACGTCCTTCAACGGCAAGAAGCTGCTCGACGGCTCGGCCGGCTCGGCCTTCACGTTCCAGGTCGGCGCCAACGCGAGCGAGACGATCTCCCTGGCGTCCTCGACGCTGTCGACCGCGGCCATCGCGGGCGGCGGCCTCACCGAGGTCCTGGCGCTCTCGGGCGCGGCGAACGCCGGCGCGGCCGTGACGTCCCTCGAGGCGGCCGGTCTGTCCCTGACCAACCTCACCTCGGCGATCGACAACGTCTCCGAGCAGCGTGGCACCTACGGCGCGGTCCAGAACCGTCTGGAGCACCGTCTGAACAACCTGGCGACCTACCAGGAGAATCTGACGGCTGCGGAGTCGCGCATCCGTGACGTGGACATGGCGGCTGAGATGACCAAGTTCACGAAGCTGAACATCCTGCAGCAGGCCGGCACCTCGATGCTGGCCCAGGCCAACCAGGCCCCGCAGGGCGTCCTCTCGCTCCTGCGCTAAGCCAAGCCAGCAGTGCACAGCGCCCCTCGGTCCGAAAGCGGACCGGGGGGCAGCTGTCGTTGTGGAGGACTAAAGGAGCTCGGACGGATGACCGACACATGTCGTGTCCGTCAGAGGCGACACGGAGTCGCCGTAGTTCCTCACAAGGAGTCCTCCCGCAATGGGTCTTCGCATCCAGAACAACATCGAAGCCTTCAACACGCACCGTCAGCTCAGCGCCACGTCTGCGCAGGCTTCGAAGGCGATGGAGAAGCTCTCCAGCGGTTACCGCATCAACCGCGCGGCCGACGACGCCGCCGGCCTCGGCATCTCCGAGAAGATGCGTGCCCAGATCAGCGGCCTCGGCCAGGCGCAGCGCAACGCGCAGGACGCGATCTCGCTGGTCCAGACGGCGGAAGGCGCGCTGGGCGAGGTCCACAGCATGCTCGAGCGCGTGCGTGACCTGCGCGTCCAGATCGGCAACGGCACCCTCGACACCTCCGACAAGGAGGCCATCGGCGCCGAGGTCAAGCAGATCGCCGACGAGATCAGCAACATCCTCACGAACACCTCCTTCAACGGCAAGAAGCTGCTCGACGGCAGCAACTCGTTCACGTTCCAGGTCGGCGCCAACCAGGGCGAGACGATCTCGATGGCGTCCTCGACGCTGTCGGGCACGCTGGCGCAGAACGGCGTCGGCAACGTCACGACGCTCTCCGCTTCCGCCAACACCGCTTCGCAGGTCGCCTCCGCGCTCGAGGCCATGACGCTCACCGACCTCACGTCGGCGATCGAGAACGTCTCCGAGCAGCGTGGCACCTTCGGCGCGATCCAGAACCGCCTGGAGCACCGTCTGAACAACCTGGCGACCTACCAGGAGAACCTCACGGCGGCCGAGTCGCGCATCCGTGACGTAGACATGGCGGCTGAGATGACCAAGTTCACGAAGCTGAACATCCTGCAGCAGGCCGGCACCTCGATGCTCGCGCAGGCCAACCAGTCCCCGCAGGGCGTGCTCTCGCTGCTCAAGGGCTAGTCCCCGCGTCGACAATTTACGCAGTGCGCTAAAGATCGGCCCCTCGGGGCCGATCTTCGTGTTTGAGGCGACAGGGAGTCGCTTCTGAAATAGCCCTCACCACGATCAACAAGGAGTGTTGACCATGGGCCTTCGCATCCAGAACAACGTTGAAGCCTTCAACGCGCACCGCACCCTGACCGCCACCGGCAACCAGGCCTCCAAGGCCATGGAGAAGCTCTCCAGCGGCTACCGCATCAACCGCGCGGCCGACGACGCCGCCGGCCTCGGCATCTCCGAGAAGATGCGTGCCCAGATCAGCGGCCTCGGCCAGGCGCAGCGCAACGCGCAGGACGCGATCTCGCTGGTCCAGACGGCGGAAGGCGCGCTGGGCGAGGTCCACAGCATGCTCGAGCGCGTGCGTGACCTGCGCGTCCAGATCGGCGGCGGCACGCTGGACCAGTCCGACAAGGAGGCCATCGGCGCCGAGGTCAAGCAGATCTCCGAGGAGATCGGCAACATCATCTCCCAGACGTCCTTCAACGGCAAGAAGCTGCTCGACGGCAGCAACGGCTTCACCTTCCAGGTCGGTGCCGACAACGGCGAGACGATCTCGATGGCGTCCTCGACGCTGTCCACCGCCGCCACCGGCGTCGGCAGCGTGACGACGTGGTCGTCCGGCACCGCCTCGACCGTCGCGTCGGCCCTGGAGGCCATGTCGCTGACCGACCTCACGACGCAGATCGACAACGTCTCCAAGCAGCGTGGCACCTACGGCGCCGTGCAGAACCGTCTGGAGCACCGTCTGAACAACCTGGCGACCTACCAGGAGAATCTGACGGCTGCGGAGTCGCGCATCCGTGACGTGGACATGGCGGCTGAGATGACCAAGTTCACGAAGCTGAACATCCTGCAGCAGGCCGGTACGTCGATGCTGGCGCAGGCCAACCAGGCCCCGCAGGGCGTCCTCTCCCTGCTCCGCTAAGTCACACATCTGTCCTCAAGATCGGCCCTTCGGGGCCGATCATCTTGGGTGAGGCGACAGGGAGTCGCCTCGACAAGCCCTACATCCCGATCAACAAGGAGTGTTGAATCATGGGCCTTCGTATCCAGAACAACGTTGAAGCTTTCAACGCCCACCGCACGCTGACCGCCACCGGCGCGCAGGCGTCCAAGGCCATGGAGAAGCTCTCCAGCGGCTACCGCATCAACCGTGCCGCCGACGACGCGGCCGGCCTCGGTATCTCCGAGAAGATGCGTTCGCAGATCTCCGGTCTGGGTCAGGCGCAGCGCAACGCGCAGGATGCGATCTCGCTGGTTCAGACCGCCGAAGGCGCCCTGGGCGAGGTTCACTCCATGCTCGAGCGCGTCCGCGATCTGCGCGTGCAGATCGGCGGCGGCACGCTCGACACGACCGACAAGGACGCCATCGGCGCCGAGGTCAAGCAGATCTCCGAGGAGATCAGCAACATCCTGAGCAACACGTCGTTCAACGGCAAGAAGCTGCTCGACGGCTCGGCCGGCTCGGCCTTCACGTTCCAGGTCGGCGCCAACGCGAGCGAGACGATCTCCCTGGCCTCCTCGACGCTCTCGGGCGGCGCGGCTGTCAGCGGCGTCGGCAACGTCACGGCCTTCTCGGCCGCGGCTTCGACGTCGACCCAGGTCGCGACGGCCCTCGAGGCCATGTCGCTGACCGATCTCACGTCGGCGATCGACAACGTCTCCAAGCAGCGTGGCACCTACGGCGCGGTCCAGAACCGTCTGGAGCACCGTCTGAACAACCTGGCGACCTACCAGGAGAATCTGACGGCTGCGGAGTCGCGCATCCGTGACGTGGACATGGCGGCTGAGATGACCAAGTTCACGAAGCTGAACATCCTGCAGCAGGCCGGTACGTCGATGCTGGCGCAGGCCAACCAGGCCCCGCAGGGCGTCCTCTCCCTGCTCCGCTAGCAGTGACTCTCGGGGGCGCCTCGGCGCCCCCGAAAAATCTCAGAAAGTGCCCTAAAGATCGGCCCCTCGGGGCCGATCTTTTTGTGTGAGGCGACAGGGAGTCGCCTCGCTTTCCTGCCCTCAGCAACCCGATCGAACAAGGAGTTAGATCATGGGCCTCCGTATCCAGAACAACATCGAAGCCTTCAACGCGCACCGCACGCTGTCCGCCACCGGCGCGCAGGCTTCGAAGGCCATGGAGAAGCTCTCCAGCGGCTACCGCATCAACCGCGCCGCGGACGACGCTGCCGGCCTGGGCATCTCGGAGAAGATGCGTGCCCAGATCAGCGGCCTCGGCCAGGCGCAGCGCAACGCTCAGGACGCCATCTCCCTGGTCCAGACCGCGGAAGGCGCCCTCGGCGAGGTGCACAGCATGCTCGAGCGCGTCCGCGATCTGCGCGTGCAGATCGGTGCCGGCACGCTCGACACGTCCGACAAGGACGCCATCGGCGCCGAGGTCAAGCAGATCTCCGAGGAGATCAGCAACATCCTCACGCAGACGTCGTTCAACGGCAAGAAGCTCCTCGACGGCACGCAGTCGTTCACCTTCCAGGTGGGCGCTGACCAGGGCGAGACCATCTCGATGGCCACGTCTCCGCTGTCGGGCGCCTCGACCGCGAGCGGCATCGCCAACGTCACGGCGTTCTCCGCCTCCGGCTCCACGGCGACGCAGGTCGCCTCGGCGCTCGAGGGCATGTCGCTGACCGACCTCACGTCGGCGATCGACAACGTCTCCAAGCAGCGTGGCACCTACGGCGCCATTCAGAACCGCCTGGAGCACCGTCTGAACAACCTGGCGACCTACCAGGAGAACCTCACGGCCGCGGAGTCGCGGATCCGTGACGTGGACATGGCGGCTGAGATGACCAAGTTCACGAAGCTGAACATCCTGCAGCAGGCCGGCACCTCGATGCTGGCGCAGGCCAACCAGGCCCCGCAGGGCGTCCTCTCGCTCCTCCGCTAGTAGCACTCGTGCGCGGGTCCCTCTTCGGAGGGGCCCGCACACATCTCTTAATCTCACGTCTCTCAAGCCCGCATTGCGGGCATCCGATGTTGCAGACGTGGAACCCGATCCGACCCTCATCGTCGTCCCCGTGCGGGCCGAGACCAGCGAGGAGATCGACCCGATCCTCCAGACGCTCGTCTCCCTCCAGGCGAGCGCGCCCGGCACTCCGACCCTCGTGATCGACGATCGCTCGCCCGCTCCGCAGGCGCAGCTGATCGAGGTCGCCGCCAACGAGCTCGAATGCGCCTACGTCCTCCAGGAGGACGGCGAAGGCCATTCCGCCGCGCTGAACGTCGGCCTCAGCGTCGCCGCCGCGCACGACATGGACGCCTGCCTCGTCAACCCGGGGCTCATCTTCGAGGCGCGCGGCTGGCTGGACCGGCTGCGCGCGCGCACCGGCACCGACGGCGAGCTCGCCGCGGTCGCCGGCGGTGCCGTCACCGAGGCCGGCGGCACGATCCGGCAGGCCGGCTACTTCTTCTCCGTGTTCCGGCGCACGTGGGCGGCGCGGCTGCGGAACGTCCCGCAGGAGCTGCTGGACGTCCACGAGCCGCTGCTGTGCCCGGTCAGCTCGGAGCTGCAGCTCGTGCGCCGGCGCTGGATCGACGAGGTCGGCGGCTACGACGAGCTGCTCGACGGCCCGCACGCGGCGCTCGACTTCTGCCTGCGCGTGAGCGAGGCGGGCGGCCAGTGCGTGCTCGAGCCGAGCGTGCGCGCCCGTGGGCTGGCGCCCGTCGACAGCGAGCCGCACGACGAGCTGCCGTCCGCGCATCGCCTGCGCGTCAAGCACTCGGGTGTAACGTTCCGACGCTGGAGCCCGGAGATCGTCTGATGCAGGACATTCCCAAGACCCTGTTCCTCGGCGTCGGCGGCGCCGGCGCGAACGCCGTCGCCTACTACCGCTGCTTCCTCCCCGCGGCGTCGCTCGGTGCGGAGTACGCCACCTGGGGCACGCAGAACGACGGCCGCAAGCTCGTCATCACCGGCGGCCTCGGCAACCCGCCGCCGGACATCGAGGACTTCGAGAGCTTCGAGGTCATCGTCATCCAGTACGCGAGCGCGAAGGCGTGGCTGCCCCACATCCGGCGCCTGCGCGAGGCGGGCGTGACGCTCCTGTACGAGATCGACGACTACCTGCAGGGCGCGCGGCGCAACAAGCAGCACGAGCTCGCGGACCAGTTCGGCAAGGACCGGCTGCAGGACCTCGAGACCGCGATGAGCGCGATGGACGGCCTGATCGGCACCAACGACTACATCGCGCGCCGCTACAAGGCGCACAGCCCGCGCACGTGGGCGTGCCCGAACGGCATCGACCTGCTTCGCTACGGCTGGAACAAGCCCGAGCGCAAGGGCGTGACGCTCGGCTTCGCCGGCGGCGTCGGCCACAAGGCGTCGCTGGCGCGCTGGGAGCCGGCCATCCGCAACGTCATGCGCGCCCGCGAGGAGGTGCGCTTCGTCTCGGTCGGCCATCCCGCCGCGGCGGTCTTCGTCCAGGAGTTCGGCCCGGAGCGGGCGATCTCGTACCCGGTTGCCGGGATCGAGACCTACCCCGCGTCCATGACGCTGTTCGACATCTCGTTCGCGCCGTCGGCCGGCAACAACCAGTTCCGCGGCAAGAGCGACCTGCGCTGGCTCGAGTGCAGCGCGCTGGGCGTCCCGCTGGTCGCCCACCCCGAGGTCTATCCCGACATCGAGGACGGTGTCACCGGCGTCCACGCCGAGACGCCCGAAGAGGCCGAGGCGGCGCTGCTGCGGCTGGTCGACGACCAGGCCGAGCGCGAGCGCATCGGCCGCGCGGCGCGCGAGTACGTAGCCGAGCATCGCAGCTTCCCGCGCGCCGCCGAGCCCTGGGCCGCCGTGCTGCGCGAGGCCGTGAACGCCCGCGCCGGCGTCTGAAAATTCTTCCTACAGGTCCGTCCGCGGCTGCCGAATACCTCGGTTAGCCACGGACGGCGCTGCAGGAGTCAAATACGGGCTTCCCCGCCCCCCTCCACTCGCGGTTCGCGGTACATACAGGGTTGCTGGAGGGCGACCCACACATACCCCACCGAGGGACGGATCGCGCGGGCGGCCTTTCGAGGCCGCCCGTCTGCGTTCTAGTCGGCGCCCGCGACGATGTAGATCTCGCCCGCGATGTCCGGATAGCGCTCGCCCAGGGCCATGAACGCCTCGATCATCTCGGGCGTCCAGTCCTGCTCGAGCTGCGAGTTCGACAGCGGCTTGAGCCAGTAGCCGCCGAAGATCTCGATTCTCAGGCCGGCGGCGAGCACGTCCGAGCGCAGGCCCTCCGGCGTGTACACGCGCCGGTGCCCGTGGTGAAGGTCGTTCTTGTTGAACTCGAACTCGTCCTTGAGCAGGCCCATGATGACCGCGGCCTGGCGGTGCAGCGAGCGCGCGTTGGGGACCGCCATCAGCACGCGTCCGCCGGGCGCCAGCCACTCGTCGCGGCAGCGGCGCAGGATCGCGACCGGGTCCTCGACGTGCTCGAGGACGTGGCCGAGCACGATCGTGTCGAAGCGCTCCTCGGTCGTGAAGTCCTCGAACAGGGCCTCGTGCACCTCGGCGTCGGGGTAGCGCTCCTTGAGCTGGGCGACGAAGCTCGCGGAGCCGTCCACGAGCACCAGGCGCGGGAAGTGCGGCGCGATCTGCTCGGTCATCAGCCCTTCGGCGGGCCCCAGCTCGAGGCAGCTGTCGCCGCGCCAGTGGCGGGCGAAGATGCGGCCGCTGTAGTAGATGGTGGCGGCGTTGACGCCCTGGGCGTACCAGGAGTCGGCGGCGACGCGTTCGAGGCGTTCCGCCTCGGTCTCGGTGGAGGGATCGGTCATCGTTCTTTCGTTTCGAGCAGCGCCCGCACCGCGTGCAGGACGCTGGGATGAACGGCTCCGGCCACGTGTCGGGCCAGCCACTGCTCGTCCCGCTGACCTCCCGCGACCGCCGCGAAGGGTATACCGGCGGCCGCCGCGGCGGCCGCGTCGCTTTCCGTGTCGCCAACAAAGCCGACCGCGCCGAGCTCGGCCAGCACGACGGCCTTCTCGGCGGCCGCGGACGCGGGGGAGACCACGTGGACGCCCGCCGCCGGCCGCAGGCCCAGCGCGTCGATCTGGGCGCGCACCGCGGCGGCGTCGCGGCGGGCGGTCACGATCGCGGCGTCGAGCCCGGCGGCGGCGATCGCCGTGAGCGCGGCGTCGAGCTCCGGAACGGGCGGGTCCAGCGCCAGCAGGTCGCGGTCCTCGACGACCTCCACCCAGCGGGTCGCGATCGCGCGCGCGTCGGGCTCGGAGACGCCGAGCCCGGTCAGCGCGGCGACGGTCGAGGCGCCGGTCGTCTTCGCGCGCCAGAACGCGTCGAGGTCCGGTGCGGGCCGGCCGTCGAGCGCGCGCTCGAGCGCCGCGAGCTGGCGGTCGCGGCAGCCGACCAGGGTCCCGTCGAAGTCGAGCGCCAGGACGCTCAGAGGACGTTCTCCTCCCAGTGGCGCACAACGAAGCGCTCGCGCGGGAGCGGCGGCAGCTCCAGCATGTGCCCCCAGACGTCGGCGAGCGCGGCGCAGTGCAGGTCGACGCCCGCGGCCACGGTCATGCGCGTGCCGCCGCCCGGGCGCGGGTTGACGTCGGTGATCGCGCCGTCGATGACCTGGAAGCAGAACGGGCCGGTGAGCTCGAGGCCGTCCGCGAGCCGCGCGGCGAGCTCGGTCAGCACCGCGTCCTCGAACACGCGCGCCTTCGTGCTCACGCCCGCCTTGGTCTCGATCCGCTCGCGCGCGACGGCCCGGGTCGATCCGTCGCGCGTGCGCAGCGCGTCGATCGTGTACTCGTCGCCGCGCAGGCGCGGCTGGGCGACCAGGCCGGGCTCGGCCGCGCGCCGGATCTCCTCCAGCTCGGTCTCGCTCTCGGCGATCCGCAGCCCACGGCTGCCGAAGCCGCTGCGCGGCTTGACGACGATCCCCGCCGGGTCCCACGGCGCGTCCGCCAGCGGCCAGGTCGCGGGCGTCGGAAGCCCGAGCGCCTGCAGCCGTTCCGCGACCGCCTGCTTGTCCAAGCAGAGTTCCGCGGTGGCGCGCGCGGGCGCGACCACGGCCACGCCGGCGGGCAGGAGCCCGCGTTCGCGCAGGTCCGCCGCGATCACGATCTCGGCGTCGAGCACCGGCCACCAGACCGTCACCGCCTCGGCCGCGACCAGCTCGACGATGCGCGCCTGAAAGCCCGGGTCGGCGGCGAGCGGAACCTGATGGGAAGCGTCGGCGAGCGTGGTCGCGGCCACGAGGTGCGGCGGGTTGATGTCGGCGGCGACGAGCCGTACCGCGGCGCCCCAGCGCTCCCGCACCGAGCGCAGCAGGCCGTAGGCGGTGGCGGTGCCGGCCGCTCCCGCGAGCAGGCAGGCGCCGCTCGGCGGCCGGTCCGTCACGAGCGGCGCAGCGGCGCCCGGCGGCGCCGCTCGACGAACTCGCGCAAGGCCTCGCCCTCGTCGAAGCGGATCACTCCGGGGATGGGCCAGTCCCGGAGGCCGAGCGCACAGTCGGTCTGCGTCAACGCCGCGACCCAGGCCGTCGCGTCGGCCGGCAGGGCGAGGATGTCCGGCGTGGCTTCGCCGGTGATCTCCTCGACCAGCGGGCCGAGCTCCGCGCCGAGGCGCGCGCCGTCCCACTCGCGCGCGACCGTCACGAGCGTGACGTCGTCGGCGGGTCCGATCACGCCGGCGTAGGTCCGCAGCAGCGAGGGATCGGCGGCCAGCTCCTCCGCTTCCGCGAACACGGTGACGGTGCGGACGTCGTCGAAGAACCGCGGCGGGGTGCTGGGCAGCCCAGCGACGGCGTGCAGCGCGCGGTACGCGCCGGCGTGGAGCGGGTCGCAGGCGAGCGCGGCCGCGGCCGCGAACCCGGCGAGCACGGGCGCGCGCGTCGTGAGCGCCGCCGCCATGGCCGTCAGGCGATCCGCGGCGTCGCGTTCGGCGTCCGTGACCGCGAAGATGGCCTCCTGCGGCCGGCCGGCGTCACGCACGAGCCGGTTCAGTCGGCGGAACTGGTCGACGGCCTCCAGCAGCTCACGCGGGGTGCAGGTCCCCGGCCGCGCGTTGCCGAGCAGGTAGCGGCGGAACGGGAACTCCACGACCTGCCGGTCGAGCGCCTGCTTCGGGTCCCGGCGCGCGAGCCCGAACATGAAGTTGCTGCGGTGGCGGCGGTAGCGGTAGACGGGCGGCGCGTCGATGTAGCCGATCGGTGCGACGTTCGTCAGCGCCCACGCGAACCACCAGTCCTCCCACGCCGCCTCCGCGGGCATCCCCAGCATCGCCGGCTTGAGCGCGCCGCGCACGGCGAGCGCGCCGCCGCTGACGAAGTTCCCACCGAGCAGCCGGCCGGCGACCTGCCCGGTGGGCGGCTCCTCGTCCTTGACCGACGGCATCAGCTGCCGTCCGTGCTCGTCGATGACCTCCATGTCGCCGTAGACCATCCCGACATCCGGGTGCTCGCGGAAGTACCGCACGGTGCGCTCGATCCGGTCCGCGGCCAGCATGTCGTCGCCGGAGAGCGGGATCAGCACGTCGCCGTCCACCAGGCTGACGAGGCGCGTGACGGCGGCGTTGATGCCCTGGTTCTCCTGGCGGACGTAGGTCAGCCGGTCCGCGTAGGGCTCGACGCGCTCGGGTGTGCGGTCCGTGGAGCCGTCGTCGAGCAGCACGAACTGCAGGCGGTCCTGCGGCCAGTTCTGCGCCAGCACGCTCTCGATCGCGTCGGCGACGAAGTGCTCGTGGTTGTAGGTCAACGCGTAGACGCTGACCGTCGGGTTCTCAGGGAGCGGTTGGAGCATGGATGTCTAGAAGGACGCGACGGCCTCGATCACGCGGTCGACGTCGGCGTCGGAGAGGTGCGGGCCGATCGGCAGCGAGACGATGGTGCCGGCGATCGCGTCGGAGACCGGGAGGTGGGCGTCGGCGAGCGCCGTGCCGGCGTACGCCCCCTGGCGGTGCGGCGGGATCGGGTAGTGGATCAGGGTCTGCACGCCGGCCGCTTCGAGGTGGTCGCGCAGCGCGTCGCGGCGCTCGTGACGGACGGTGAACAGGTGCCAGCACGGGTCGGCGCCGGCCCGCACGACCGGGAGCGTCACGTGCCCGCCGAGGTCGGCGAGATAGCGCTCGGCGACGGCCACGCGACGCGCGTTCCACGCGTCCAGGTGGCCGAGCTTGACGCGCAGGACCGCGCACTGCAGCTCGTCCAGGCGGCTGTTGTAGCCGACCTCGACATGCTCGTAGCGGCGTGCGCTGCCGTAGTTGCGCAGGCGCCGCACGCGTGCCGCCAGGTCGGCGTCGTCGGTGGTCACGGCGCCGCCGTCGCCGAGCGCGCCGAGGTTCTTGCCCGGGTAGAAGCTCCACGCCGCCGCGTCCGCGTACGTGCCGACGGGCTTGCCGTGGAGGCGCGTGCCGTGGGCCTGGGCGGCGTCGTCGACGAGCAGCAGTCCGTTGGCGTCGGCGAGCTCGCGCAGCGCGCGGTGGTCGGCGGGATGGCCGTACAGGTCGACCGGGAGGATCGCGGCCGTGCGCTCGGTGATCGCGGCCGCGGCGGCCTCGTGGTCGAGCGTGTGGTGGGCCTCGTCCACCTCGACCGGAACCGGCGTCGCGCCGATGGCGCTGACGGCCAGCCAGGTGGCGATGAACGTCTGGCCCGGGACCAGCACCTCGTCGCCGGGGCCAATTCCGCGGGCTTCGAGGATGAAGCGCAGCGCGTCGAGCCCGCTGCCCACCGCGACGCAGTGCTGCGCGCCGCAGTGCTCGGCCCACGCCGCCTCGAACGCGTCCAGCTCGGCGCCGAGCAGGTACCAGCCCGAGTCGAGCACGCGCTCGACGGCGGCGTCCAGCTCCCGCCGCAGCTCCTGCGTCCCGGGCAGCAGCTCCAAAAACGGGACGCGGACCCCGACGCTCACGTGACGGCCGCCTTGAACTCGTCGTAGTCGTAGAAGTAGTCCTCGGCGTCGTAGTGCGTCGAGGCCAGCACGAGGCACACCGAGCCCGACGAGAAGTCGTCGAGCTCGCGCCAGATCATCGACGGGACGTAGAGCCCGTAGTAGGAGCGGTTCAGGCGGAAGCGCTCGCGTTCGGTCCCGTTGTCGACGACCACGTCGAACGAGCCGGACGCGGCGATGAACAGCTGCTGGAGCTCCTTGTGCGCGTGCCCGCCGCGGAACTCGCCGCCCGGGACGTCGTAGAGGTAGTAGATGCGCTGGATGTCGAACGGGATCGTCTGCCCGCCCTCGATGAACGTGAGGTTCCCGCGCGGGTCGGCGTGCCGCGGCAGCTCGATGATCCGGCATCCCGTGACGCCCTCGCGCTGGTGCGCGCGCTGGTCGGTGATCCGGCGGCCCGGGGTCTGGTAGCGCCGCTCGGTGTCAGGTACGAGGTAGGGCTCCGGTGCGCGCCCCTGCTGATCGCCCATGTCCGGTTCATCGTACGGACAACCGGGCTAAAGCGATGCGCTCCCGGAGCCGACACGTGTTGCAGATGAGCCTCGACGTCGTTCTCGCCCGGATGTCGCAGCTGCAGGCGCTGATGTCGCCGCAGCCGGCTCCGGCCCCCGCTCCGGCCGCCGCCACCCCTCCCGCGGCGGCGTCGACCACGTTCTCCACCGCCTTGAGCAGCGCGGGCACGACGGCGCAGCTCGCGAGCGCGACGCCGGCCGCCTCCTCGACGAACGCCGGCCAGGCCATCGTCAACCTCGTCGCCAAGGAGGTCGGGGTCAAGGAGCAGCCGATGGGTTCCAACGACTCGCCGCGGATCGCGCAGTTCCGCCAGGCCACGGCCGGCTCGGGCGTCGGCCCGTGGTGCGCGTACTTCACCTCCTGGGCCGCCCGCGAGGCGGGCGTGCCGCTGGGCGACAACGGCCAGGGCTTCGGCCGCGTCGACGACGTCTACGCGTGGGCGCAGAAGTCCGGCAAGGCCGTGCCGAACACGGGCGGCGACGTCAAGCCGCAGCCCGGTGACCTGATCGTCTGGGACGAGCACATCGGCGTCGTGGAGTCCGTCGGCCCCGACGGCACCATCAACACGATCGAGGGCAACTCCTCCGACCAGGTCGCCCGGCGCTCCTACGCGCCCGGCGCCCGCCCCGCCATCGGGTACGTCCGACTCGGGTAACGTCCGCCGTCCTATGGCGGACCCCAAGACGGAGGAGCTGCGGCTCGAGGAGCTGCAGCGCGAGCACGCCGAGCGCGAGCAGGCCCGGGATTCCGAGGTGCTGCGCGAGGAGCGCATCCACGAGCGGCGCGCCGACAAGCACGCCTACCTGCAGTCCAAGCTCGACGAGCGCGCGCGCTCGGAGGAGGAAAACGGGTAGCCGGTCTCCCATGACCGAGCACCAGGACAAGGTGGATCGCCTCGAGGCGGAGGCGGATCAGCTCGAGCAGCGCAACGAGCAGCTGGGCGAGGACATCGCCGACGTGAGGGAGAACTGGGAGCAGATGCGCCAGGACGAGAGCATGCCCAGCGCGCCCGCGCCCGAGAGCGGGCTCCCGCCCGAGGCGAATCAGACCACGAGCGGCGATCAGCCGCCGGAGGCGCCCGGCGACGATGGGTAGCCGGGCGCGGTGACGCGGCCGGCGTCGCCGGTGACGGTGCCGATCCGGCGCGCACCGGGGTGGTGCGCGGCGAGCCGCTCGGTGGCCTCGTCGGCGTCCCCGTCGGGCACGACCGCGACGAAGCCGCAGCCCATGTTGAAGACCTCCCACGCCTCGGAGGTCGCGATCTTCCCGCGCTCGATGACGAACGCGACGATCGGCGGGACGGGGAGCGGGTCCTCGATCGCGAAGCCGACGCCCTCGTTCAGGCGCGTGAGGTTCAGCAGCCCGCCGCCGGTGATGTGGGCGAGCCCGCGGACGTCCACGTCGCTGCGGATGAGCTCGAGCGTGGCGCGCACGTAGATCACCGTCGGCTCGAGCAGCGCGTCGGCGAGCGTGCCGCCCTCGAACGGCGTGTTCAGGTCCAGGTCCTCGACGACCTTGCGCGCGAGCGTGTAGGAGTTCGAGTGCAGGCCGCTGCTGGGCACGCCGATCAGCGCGTCGCCCGGGGCGATCCTGTCGCCGGTGACGAGCTGGTCGAGCGCGACCGTGCCGAAGCACGTGGCCGTGAGGTCGAAGCCGTTCGGCGACGGGTGGCCGCGGATCAGCTCGGGCAGGATCGCGACCTCGCCGCCCGGGATCTCGACGCCCGCGAGCTCGGCGCCCTTCTTGAGGCCGACGCCGATCTGCTCCATCACGTCCGGATCGGCGCGTTCGACGGCCAGGTAGTCGAGCAACGCGATCGGCTCGGCGCCGACGCACACGACGTCGTTGACGTTCATCGCGACGCAGTCGACGCCGACGGTGTCGTAGCGCCCGGTCTGCTCGGCGAGGATCAGCTTGGAGCCGACGCCGTCCGTCCCGACCGCGATCCCCAGGTTCGGCGCCACCTCGAGCACGGCGGCGTAGTGGCCGCTCGCGAGGCGGCTGCGCGACGCGCGCCCGGGGTCGATCGTGCGCAGGACCGACACCAGCGCGGCGACGGCGCGGTCCGCTCCGTGTTGGTCGACTCCGGCTTGGGCGTACGCGTCGGGGCTCACGGCCGCCGACCGTAGCGCACGAGGCCCGCGAGCGCCGCTCGTTCGAGCGCGAACGGCCACAGCGGCCCGCGCTCGAGGCCGAAGAGCCGCAGCGCCGCGCGCGTGCCCACGAACGACGCTGCGATCCCGGTGGCGAGCAGGCGACGATCCGCGGTGCGGCGTCCGCGCCACGCCTTCAGCGCGGTCGCGCCGACGAGCACGGGCCCGGCGACGCCGAACGAGAGCTTCGAGGCTTCCGCCCGCGAGTACCCGAGCGCCCGCGCGGAGGCGAGCGTCGCGCCGGACCGCGACACGCCGGGCACCAGCGCCGCCGCCTGTGCAAGGCCGAGCGCGAGCCCCCGCGCCCGCGCCTCCCCGCCGCGGCCCCAGCCACACCGCGCCCCGCGGGGCAGGGCTGACCACGCGGTTGCGCGCTGGGTTGCCCAGCCCTGTCCCTCCCGCCGAGGCCCAGACCAGTCCGCCCACGCATCCGCCACCACCATCACGACCCCGCCACCCACCAGCCCGGCCGCGAGCGCCGTCGGCCCGCCGAGCCGCTCCTCGATCGCGCGCTCGAACAGGCCCCCGATCACCACGGGCGGGGCGAGCGAGAGCGCGAGCGTCTTGGCGTCGGGCCGCAACCGCCAGAACAACGGAGCGAGCGCGAGCGCGGCGCCGGTATGCAGCGCGACCTCGAGCTCCTTGCGGCGCGCCGGCGGCCAGTCCGCCACTTCCCAGCCCAGCAGACGCGGGACGGCGCCGATGTGCGCCGACGACGACACCGGCAGCAGCTCGGTCACGCCCTGGACCAACCCCAGGGCCACGACCTGCGCGGTCGACTTCAAATCTTGGGTTCGATGCGGGGCAGCGTCAGCGACGTGATGCGCTGCTTGGCCCGCCGGATGTCGGTCTTCGGGCGCAGCATCTTGAGGATCATCACGGCCTGGTCGACGTTCGCCGCCACCGCCGGGCGGTGCGCGACGTCGTAGGCGGCGAGCCGCTGGGCGACATGGCGCTGGGCGCCGGCGACGATCAGCTCGCCCTTGCGGGCGCGCAGCGCGCCCGCGGCGTCCACGAGGCCCTCGAGTACGAGGTCGGACACCACGGCCGCCTCGCTGAGGTCGAGGATCAGCCAGCGGACACCGCCGGCGAGCGCGGCCTCGATGCGGCGGCTCAGCTCGCCGGTGTCCTCGAGCGCGCCCGCGACGTCGATCTGGTGCACCACGTCGTCGAGCCGGTGCTCCTTGAACCCGACGGAGCCAGGCTTGGGTACGGCTCGCAGGGATTGAGAGGTGAACATGGCTTCGACGGGGCGGCGCGGGCCGTTGTCGAGAGCGTAAGTCCCGCGCCGCCGGGCCGTCAAGCCTGCAGTTGATCTATCAACCGATGATCGAGCCGGTGAACGGCTCGGTGCCCTTGGCCAGCGTCACGTCCGGGCCGCCGTGGCTGCGCGCGTACGCCAGCGCCTTGGCCAGGTCCGAGACGCCGTTGGAGGCCGCGACGGGCGCGAGCTGCAGCGTCGAGAGCACGCCGAACGCGTTGCCCCGGTCGTCCATGAAGCCGCTGCCGGAGTCGCCCGGGATCCCCGGCGTCACGGTGTAGACGAGGTGCGTCCAGCCCGCGCCCTGCGCGCCGAGGCTCTTGCCGAGCTTGGGCGAGAGCAGCGTGATGCCCTGGCGCAGCGAGGAGTTGCCGTAGCTGTAGACCGTGTCGCCGAGCGCCGTGGTGTCGCCGAGCGCGGTCGGGCCGCCCATCGTCGGGACGGACGGGTTGACCTTGCCGTGGTCGGCCGGGTCGAGCTTGATTAGCGCGAAGTCGTTGTAGGCGCAGGTGTCGGGGTCGGTCTCCCCGGCGGCCTGCATCGCGTTCCAGCTGTTGTAGACCATCGTCCCGGGCTTGGACGCGCCCGTGACCTCGACGGCGGTTCCGTCCGGCAGGCTCTCGGCGATGCAGCCGTCCGTGTCGGTCTGCGCGCCCGTCGACGAGCAGTGTGCGGCCTGGCCGATGTAGACGTCGCTTCCGGCCGTGAAGACGAAGTTCGCGGTGCACTGACCACCGTTGGTGTACGTCTGAACGCCCGGACGAACCGTGGCGGAGCTGGCCGGGGCCCATTGAGCCTGGGCGGAGGAAGCGCCGACGAGTGCAAACGCGACGGCGAGACCGGCGATGAGGCGCTTGTTCATATCCGCACGAACGACGGTCAGCACGAATACTTGCGGGCAATCACGTTGCGAGGGACTGCGTCCGTGCGAACGTGATCGCTGTCGACTCGTGCCGACCGGCTTCGCCGGTGGCGGCGAGTCGCGGGCACTAGAGTGCGCGGCCGCCCTTGCGCGTCTGGATCGACCTCACCAATTCGCCGCACGTGCTCGTCATGCGGCCCGTCATCGAGACGCTGCGCGCCCGCGGCGACGAAGTGCTGATCACCGCGCGGGACTTCGCGCAGACGCTCGGCCTGCTCGAGCGCTTCCGGCTCGACCACACGGCGATCGGACATCACCGCGGCGGCCGGCTCGCGGCCAAGGGGCTCGGGCTCTTCCAGCGCTCGGGCGCGCTCGTGCGCTGGGCGAGCGGGCGCGGAATCGACCTCGCGCTCGGTCACGGCTCCAACGACATCTCGGTGGCGGCGAAGCTGCTGCGGATCCCGTCGGCGACCGCGTTCGACTACGAGTGGGCCCGCCAGCAGCACGCGATCAACTGCCGGCTCGCGACGCGCGTGGTCGTCCCGGACGCGATCCCCTTCGACCGGCTCGCCCAGTACGGCACCACCCAGGCCAAGTGGCGCCCGTACGAAGGGCTCAAGGAGGAGTACTACCTGGCGGACTTCGAGCCCGACCCGGCCGTGCTGGACGAGCTCGGGCTGGACGCCTCCCAGCCGCTCGCGATCGTCCGTACCCCGCCCGCGGTCTCGCTCTATCACCGCTTCGAGGCGCCCGTCTTCACCCAGGTGCTGCAGCGGCTCAAGGGCAGCCAGGTCGTCGTGCTGCCGCGCACGGACTCCCAGCGGGACGAGCTCGCGCGCGAGGGCGGGTTCATCGTGCCGGAGAAGGCGATCGACGCGCAGTCGCTGATCGCGTACGCGGACCTGGTGATCAGCGCCGGCGGGACCATGAACCGCGAGGCGGTCGCACTCGGCACGCCGGTGTGGACGACGTTCGAAGGGCGGCTCGGCGCGGTCGACGAGGCGCTGATCGCGTCCGGCCGGATGCACCGGCTCCAGCGCGCCGAGGACGTGGTGCTCGAGAAGCGCTCAAGGGCCGCCGCGGAGCGCGTGCGGCGCGACCCGGCGGTATTCACGGATCTGTTCGTGCGTTGAGCGGGGGATCCGGGAGGGCGGCAGCCCTTCCCCGGTCGTTCACGACGTCTTCTCGCCGCAGCGCCCAATACACTGCTCGGGATGCGCCGCCGGCTCCGTAGCGCGGCCTTTCCGATCCATCGCCACGCTGCCCCACAGTTGGCCTTGGACGCGGGGCTGGTCGCGCTGGCTTACTACCTCGCCTATTGGTTCCGGTTCGACGGCGAGATTCCGGCGCGGTACTCGGACCTGTTCTGGCGGACGCTCGCGTTCGCGGTCTGCGGTTCGGTCCTGTGCTTCGTCATCGTCGGCATGTACCGGCACTGGATGCGCTACTCGTCCCAGCGCGAGTACCTGAAGATCGCCGAGGGCGTCGTCCTCGCGGTCCTCGCGCTGATCGGCTACGTCGTCATCGTCCAGCCCGTCCTGATCAACTCGTCCGAGGGTCTGCGCCCGCTGACGGTCCCGTCCGGCGTGCTGCTGGTCTTCGGCCTGCTCACGGGCGCGCTGCTGACCGGCACGCGCTACGCCGTCCACTTCTTCTACGTACGGCCGATCACGGGCTGGCGCGTGCGCCGCGACGCGCGCAGCGTGCTGATCGTCGGCGCGGGCGACGGCGGGCACCTGCTCCAGAACGAGCTCGTCAAGAACCCGGAGCTCGGGCTGCGCCCGATCGGCTTCGTCGACGACAACAAGACGGGCCGCGACGTCTTCGGCACGACCTACGACCTCGACGAGGTGCTCGCGGACTACGAGCCCGACGAGGTCATGATCGCGATCCCGTCTGCGCCCGGCGAGCTGCGCGGGCGCGTGGTCAGCGCCTGCCGTGAGCACGGCGTCCCGGTCAAGACCGTCCCGACCGTGTTCGAGTTGCTGCAGGGCGGCAGCCACCTCACGCGTCAGCTGCGCGAGGTGCGCGTCGAGGACGTGCTGGGCCGCAACCCGGTGACGATGGAGAAGTCGGTCGGCGGCTACCTCACCGGCCGGCGCGTGCTGGTGACGGGCGCCGGCGGCTCGATCGGCTCCGAGCTGTGCCGCCAGATCGCCCGGGTGAACCCCAGCCGGCTCGTCCTGGTCGACCACAGCGAGGCGAACCTGTTCGAGATCGAGCGCGAGCTCGTCGACGAGCGCCACGTCAAGACCACGGTCTCCGTGCTCGCGGACGTCAAGGACGAGGAGCGCATGCGGGAGGTGTTCGCCCAGCACCAGCCCGAGGTGGTCTTCCACGCCGCGGCCTACAAGCACGTCGGCCTGATGGAGGCCAACCCGATCGAGGCCGTGCGCAACAACGCGCTCGCCACGCGGACGCTGACGGAGATCTCGGGCGAGGCGGGCGTGGTGAGCTTCGTGCTCATCTCGACCGACAAGGCCGTGGCGCCGGCGACGGTCATGGGTGCGTCCAAGGCGCTCGCGGAGTGGGCCGTGGAAGCCGCCAACGCGCGCTTCCCGGAGACCGCGTTCTGCGCGGTGCGCTTCGGCAACGTGCTCGGCTCCTCGGGCTCGGTGGTGCCGATCTTCCGCCGCCAGATCGCCGCGGGCGGCCCGGTGACGGTGACCGACCCGGAGATGACGCGCTTCTTCATGACCATCCCGGAGGCGGTGCAGCTCGTCATCCGCTCGGGCTCGCTGGCCCGCGGCGGCGAGGTGTACGCGCTCGACATGGGCGAGCCGGTCTCGATCATGGAGCTGGCCAAGCAGATGATCGAGTTCTCCGGACTCAAGGTCGGCCGCGACATCGGGATCACGATCGTCGGCCGGCGGCCGGGCGAGAAGCTGCACGAGCAGCTGTTCAACTCCTACGAGACGCCCGAGCCGACGCCCGCGGAGAAGATCCGCAGGGCTGCGCGGCCGAGCGTCGAACCCGCATGGGTGGAATACGTCTTCGACAAGGTCGGCCTGCTCGTCGCCGAGGGCGACGCGGCCGCGCTGGCCGCCGCCGTGTCCGAATTCTCGACCGGCCGGACCGCGCCCGCGGAACGCTCCGGGGGCACGGCCTCCTAGACTTCTCGGCCCGGCTCCATGCTTTTCCTCGCGTTCTCGCTTCAGGAGCAGGTCGAGAAGTACGGTGCGTACGTCGGTATCGCCGCCTTCTTCGGCCTGGCCGTTCTGTCCCTGCTCTACTTCGCCCAGGCGCGCGAAGTCAAGCGCCTGCGCCAATGGGCGGGGCGCATGCCCGAGCGCGCGGAAGACCTCGAGTACGCGTACGAGCAGGCCGAGCAGGCGCGCCGCGCGCCCGCTCCGGCGCCGCAGCGCGTCGCCCAGCCGCGCCCGCAGCCCGTCGCGCAGGCCGCGCCTGTAGCGGAGGCGCCGGCCAACGGCGTCGTCGAGCTCAAGCCGGAGGAGGTCGCCGCGCTCGCGTTCGCGCGCGCCGCCGGCGTGCACGAGCCGCACGTGCCGCACGTGCCGAAGGCGCACCCGGCGCCGGCGATGGCCGCGGCCGCGGCGCCGCCCCCGACGCAGACCGTCGCCGTGCCGCCCGCACCGACGCCGTCCACCAACGGCGG
>NZ_JAPCID010000028.1 GCF_027587175.1 Solirubrobacter deserti | reverse complement strand
CCCCGCCGCCACGGCCACCGCCGCCGCCGGGACCGCCGCCGCGACCGCCCGGGCCACCGCCCTGGCCGCCACGGCCACCGCGGCCACGGCCACCGCCGCCGCCCGCGCCGCGTCCGTCGCCACGCCCACGGCCGTCACGGCCGCGACCGCCACGACGATCGTCGTCGCGATCGGTCTGGCTCTGCGCCGGCTCGTCGAGCGACGTCAGGTCCTGGCCGGCGTAACCGGCGGGCATGATCTCGCCCTTGTTGATCCAGCACTTGACGCCGATGCGGCCGAACGTCGTACGGGCCTCGTAGAAGCCGTAGTCGATGTCGGCGCGCAGCGTGTGCAGCGGCACGCGGCCGTCGGAGTAGGACTCCGAGCGGGCCATTTCCGCGCCGCCCAGGCGGCCGCCGACCTGGATCTTGCAGCCCTTGGCGCCCGAGCGCATGGCGCTCGTGAGGGCGCGCTTCATCGCGCGGCGGAACGCCACGCGGTTCTGCAGCTGCTCGGCGATCGACTGCGCGACGAGCTTCGCGTCGAGCTCGGGGCGCTTGATCTCGAGGATGTTGACCTTGATCGACTTGCCGGTGATCCGGTGCAGGTCGCGCCGCAGCGCGTCCACCTCGGACCCCGACTTGCCGATCACGATGCCCGGGCGGGCCGTGTGGATGTTGACCTCCACCTCGGCCGCGTCCTTGCGGATCGTGATGTCGGAGAGGCCGGCGTGCGCGAGCTTGTTCGTGATGTGATCGCGAATCCGGACATCCTCGATCAGGAAGTCGCTGAACTGGCGCTCAGAGAACCAGTTCGACTTCCAATCGTGGATGTAGCCCACGCGCATGGCCTCGGGATGAACCTTCTGACCCATGGGGGGCTAGGACTCCTTCGGGGTGAGCGTGATGGTCAGGTGCGAGGTGCGCTTGCGGATCCGCGTGGCGCGGCCCATCGCGCGGGGGCGGTAACGCTTGAGCGTCGGCCCCTCGTCGGCGTGCACGGCGAAGATCTTCAGGTCCTCGCCGACGAGCTCGTGGTTGTGCTCCGCGTTCGCCACGGCCGACTCGAGCAGCTTGAGCCAGGGCTTGGCGGCGTCGCGCGTGGCGAAGGCCAGGATGGCCCGCGCCTCGACGACGTCCTTGCCGCGGATGTGATCGCACACGAGCCGCGCCTTGCGGGCGGACGTGCGCACGTACTTGGCCTGCGCGGAGACCTTGAGCCCGACCGGCACGGCCTTGGGCTCTTCGGCCGTCTTGCCGCCGCGACGGCCCCGGACGCGGCGCGCGGACTGCTTGGCCTCGTCGGCGGCAGCCTCGGCCTGGTCGGCAGCCTGCTCGGCCTCGCGGGCCTTGCGCGACTTCTCCCGCTTGGGCTTCTCCGAAGCGGCCTCGGCGGCGGCCTGCGCCGTGTCCGCGGCCTCTTCGGCCTCGGCGGCGGCAGCCACAGCCGTCTCGGTCCCGGCCTCGTCGGCGGCCTCTTCGGCCTCGACGGCCGCGTCGGTCGCGCGGGCGGCGGCCTCGTCGGCGCGCTCCTGCTGGTCCACCGGCTCGTCGGACGTGCCCTCGGCCTGCGGAGTCTCCTCCACGGCGTCGTCAGGCACGTTCTCTTCGACCTGGTCGTTCTTGTTCTCTTCGGGGCTCATCGCACCTTGCCCTTCGCGTCATGGCCGCGGTAGGTCCGCGTCGGCGCGAACTCGCCGAGCTTGTGACCGACCATGGACTCGGAGACGAAGACCGGCACGTGCTTGCGGCCGTCGTGGACGGCGATCGTGTGGCCGACCATCTCCGGGAAGATCGTCGAAGCACGCGACCAGGTCTTGATCATCTGACGGGAGTTCGAGTCGTTCATGGACTCGATGCGCGACATGAGTCGGTCCTCGACCCACGGCCCCTTCTTTGAGGATCGACTCATCGGCTGGACCCCTTCTTGCCACGGCGACGGCCGCGGACGATGTAACGGTCGGACGCCTTGCCCTTCTTGCGGGTGCGGTAGCCGAGCGTCGGCACGCCCCACGGCGTCTTCGGATGGTTGCCCAGCGAGCCACCGCCCTCGCCACCACCGTGCGGGTGGTCGACGGGGTTCATGGCCTTGCCGCGCGTCTGCGGCCGCACGCCGAGGTGGCGCTTGCGGCCGGCCTTGCCGATCGTGACGTTCTGGTGGTCGGAGTTGCCGACCACGCCGACCGTCGCGCGGCAAGCGGAGAGCACCTGGCGCATCTCGCCCGAGGGGAGACGCAGCGTGGCGTAGGCGCCTTCCTTGGCCATCAGCTGGACGCCGACGCCCGCGGAGCGCCCCATCTGGCCGCCACGGCCCGGCTGCAGCTCGACGTTGTGGATGAGCGTGCCGACCGGCATGGCCGACAGCGGCATCGCATTGCCGACCTGGATGTCCGCACCGGCGCCCGAGATCACGTTCATCCCGACCCGCAGGCGGTTCGGGGCGATGATGTAGGCCTTCGTGCCGTCCGTGTAATGGAGCAGCGCGATGTACGCCGAGCGGTTCGGGTCGTACTCGATCGCGGCGACCTTGGCCGGCACGCCGTCCTTGGTCCGCTTGAAGTCGATCTTGCGGTACAGACGCTTGGCGCCACCGCCACGGTGGCGCGCCGTCTTCCGACCGCGCGCGTTGCGCCCGCCGGACTTCTTGAGGCCCTCGGTGAGGGTCTTCTCCGGCTCGGTCTTCGTGACCTCCGCGAAGTCCGGGAACGTGATGAAACGTCGTCCGGGGGAGGTGGGCTTGGGCTTGCGAATCGGCATGGCTTAGAGGTCGGCTTCCAGGCCTTGGAAGATCGGGATGGACTGACCCGGCGCAACCTGGACGACGGCCTTCTTCCAGGCCCGGGTGCGACCGGCGGTGATCCCGCGGCGCTTGGGCTTGGACGGGACCTTGGACGTGCGGACCTCGACGACGTTGACGTCGAAGAGGGCCTCCACGGCCTGCTTGATCTGGGTCTTGTGCGCCTTGTCGTGCACGCGGAACGTGTACTTCTCGGCGGTCGCCAGGACGTAGCTCTTCTCGGAGACGACCGGGCGGATGATCACCTGGGAGTGGTCCATCAGGCCTTCGCCTCCTTGCGGGCGCGCGTGGTGAGCAGGTCGAGCGCGGACTGGCTGATGACCAGCGTCGCGGCGCCGACCAGGTCGGCCACGCCGACGTCGTCGACGTGCAGGACGTTCGTGCGCGCGAGGTTGCGGAAGGACTTCAGCGTCGTGACTTCGCCCTCGCCGATCACGACCAGGACCGAGCCGCCGCGGTGGGCGCTCAGCAGGTCGGCGGCCCGGGCGGTCGACGGCGCGTCGAAGCCGGCCACGTCGACGACGTGGATGGTCCCGCGCTCGGCGTGCACCGACAGCGCGCTGCGCAGCGCGGACTTGCGCGCCTTGCGGTTGACCTTGACGACGTACGAGCGGGGGCTCGGGCCGAACACGGTGCCGCCGCCGGTCCAGATCGGGGAGCGGCTGGTACCCGCACGGGCGCGGCCGGTGCCCTTCTGGCGCCACGGCTTGGCGCCGCCGCCGGAGACCATCCCGCGCGTCTTGGTCGCGTGCGTGCCCTGCCGGCGCGCGGCCAGCTCGGCGATGACGACCTCGTGCACGAGCGGGCCGTTGAACGGCTGCTCGAAGACTTCGGCGTCCAGAGCGACGGCGTTGCCGCCGCCCAGGGTGGGAGCGGAGCTAGGCATCCGTACGGACCTCCACGGTGTCGCCCTTTGAGCCGGGCACGGAGCCGCGGACGAGCATCAGGTTCTGCTCGGGCATCAGCTCGACGATCGTCAGGCCCTTCTGGGTGACGCGCTTGCCGCCCATCTGGCCCGGGCCGCGGATGCCCTTCATCACGCGCGACGGCGTGGCGGAGGCACCGATCGAGCCCGGCGCGCGCTTGTTGTGCGAGCCGTGCGACTTCGGGCCGGAGGAGAAGTTGTGGCGCTTGATCGTGCCCTGGAAGCCCTTGCCCTTGCCGGTGCCGGCGATCTTGACCTTCTGGCCGACCTCGAAGGCCTCCACGGTCACGGTGTCGCCGACGACCAGCTCGCCGGCCTCGTCGCGGAATTCCACGAGCGTGCGGACGGGAGAGGCGTTGACCTTCTTGAGGTAGCCGAGCTTCGGCTTGTTGAGCGCTTTCTCACGCACGGCGCCGAAGCCGAGCTGAACAGCTTCATAGCCGTCGGCGTCCTGGGTGCGGATAGCGGTCACGGGGCAGGGACCAGCCTCGAGCACGGTGACGCGCTCGACACGACCGTCGTCGAGGAATCGCTGGGTCATCCCGAGCTTCTTGGCGAGGATGGCGGGCATGTCAGTTGAAGGCGAGTCGGATCTCGATGTCCACGCCGGCGGGAAGATGGTCGAGGCGCTGAAGCGAGTCGACCGTCTTGGGCGTGGGCTGATGAATGTCGATCAGGCGCTTGTGCGTCCGGATCTCGAAGTGCTCCTGGGAGTCCTTGTCCTTGAAGGGGGACTTCACCACGGCGTACACGTTCTTCTCGGTCGGCAGCGGCACCGGGCCGGAGACAGTGGCGCCAGTCCGCGTCGCGGTCTCGACGATCTCCTTGGCCGCGGTCTCGATGGCCGACGAGTCGTACGCCTTGAGACGAATGCGGATCTTGTTCTGGGCTATGGCCACGTTCTGTCCGGTACTTGAAGTGAAATCTGTGCTGGCTATTTGCGCGCAATGAGGGCGGCCCCCGGGCTACGGGGCCCGCCCTCCAAGGTCGTATCGGTCGACTTCCTTGCGCAGGGCGGGCGCAGGACGCCCGCCCCGTTTACTGCCGTCTTACTGGATGATCTCCGTCACGACGCCGGAGCCCACGGTGCGGCCGCCCTCGCGGATGGCGAAGCGCAGGCCGGCGTCCATGGCGATCGGCTGGATCAGCTCGACCTCCATCGCGATGTTGTCGCCCGGCATGACCATCTCCGTGCCCGCGGGCAGGTTGGCGACGCCGGTGACGTCCGTCGTGCGGAAGTAGAACTGCGGCCGGTACCCGTTGAAGAACGGAGTGTGGCGGCCACCCTCCTCCTTCTTGAGGACGTAGACCTCAGCCTTGAACTTGGTGTGCGGGGTGATGGAGCCCGGCTTGCAGAGCACCTGCCCGCGCTCGATCTCCTCGCGCTTGATGCCGCGCAGGAGGCAGCCGACGTTGTCGCCCGCGCGACCCTCGTCGAGGATCTTGCGGAACATCTCGACGCCCGTGACGACCGTGCTGGACGTCTGGGTGTGGATGCCGACGATCTCGACCGTGTCGCCCGTGTTGACGATGCCCTGCTCGATGCGGCCGGTGGCCACCGTGCCGCGACCCGTGATCGAGAACACGTCCTCGACCGGCATCAGGAACGGCTTGTCGAGCGCGCGCTCGGGCTCCGGGATGTAGGAGTCCAGCTGGTTGCCCAGCTCGATGATCTTGTCGACGTACTCCTGGTCACCCTCGAGCGCCTTCAGCGCCGAGCCGATGACGAACGGGACGTCGTCACCCGGGAAGTCGTACTCGCTCAGCAGCTCGCGCACCTCGACCTCGACGAGCTCGAGGAGCTCCTCGTCGTCGACCATGTCGGCCTTGTTGAGGAACACGATGATGTACGGCACGCCGACCTGACGGGCGAGCAGGATGTGCTCGCGCGTCTGCGGCATCGGGCCGTCAGCCGCCGAGACCACGAGGATCGCGCCGTCCATCTGGGCGGCACCCGTGATCATGTTCTTGACGTAGTCCGCGTGACCGGGGCAGTCGACGTGCGCGTAGTGACGGGCTTCCGTCTCGTACTCGACGTGCGACGTCGCGATCGTGATGCCGCGGGCCTTTTCCTCAGGAGCGTTGTCGATCTCGTCGAAGGAACGCGCCTGACCGCCCCACTTCTCGGACAACACCTTCGTGATGGCCGCAGTCAGGGTCGTCTTGCCATGGTCGATGTGACCGATGGTGCCGACATTGACGTGCGGCTTGTCCCGCGTGAACTTCTCCTTCGCCACTTTCTAATCGCTCCTATCTCGAAACCCGTGTGGAGGCGAACCCATCCAGACTACCGCGTCTACGCGGGGACTGGCTCGCCCGTGCGACCCTCGACCACCTTCTCGGCGATGTTGGGCGGCACTTCCTCGTACTTGTCGAACTGCATGGTGTACGTCGCGCGACCCTGGGACATCGTCCGCACATCGGTGGCGTAACCGAACATCTCGCTCAGCGGCACGTGCGCCGAGACGACCTGGGCGTTGCCACGCGGCTCCATGCCATTGACGCGCCCGCGGCGACGGTTGATGTCGCCGATCACATCGCCCATGTACTCCTCGGGCGTGACCACTTCGACGGAGAAGATCGGCTCCAGCAGCGTGGGCTTGGCCCGGCGGGCCGCCTCCTTGAACGCCAGCGAGCCGGCGATCTTGAACGCGATCTCCGAGGAGTCCGTCTCGTGAAACTTGCCGTCCACGAGCGTGACCCGCACGTCCACCACCGGGTAGCCGGCGCGGACGCCGGTCTCGAGGGCCTCTTCGACGCCCTTCTCGATGGCCGGGATGAACTCGGTCGGAATCGAGCCGCCCTTGATCTTGTTGACGAAGTCGAAGCCCTCGCCCGGCGCCGGCTCGATGTTGATGTACACGATGCCGTACTGGCCCGAGCCACCGGTCTGGCGCACGTGGCGGCCTTCGACCTTCTCGGCGGTGCCGCGCACCGTCTCGCGGTAGGAGACCTGCGGGCGGCCGACGTTGGCCTCGACCTTGTACTCGCGCATCATGCGGTCGACCAGCACCTCGAGGTGCAGCTCGCCCATGCCCGAGATCTCGGTCTGACCGGTCTCCTCGTTCGTCCGGACCTGGAAGGTCGGGTCCTCCTCGGCCAGGCGGCCGAGCGCGACCGACATCTTCTCCTGGTCGGACTTCGTCTTCGGCTCGATCGCGACCGAGATGACCGGGTCGTCGAACGTCATCGCCTCGAGCTTGATCGGCTTGTCCGGCGCCGCGAGCGTGTCGCCCGTGACGACCTGCTTGATGCCGACCGCCGCGGCGATGTCGCCGGCGTAGACCTCGGACACGTCCTCACGGTCGTTGGCGTGCATCATCAGGATGCGGCCGATGCGCTCGGTGCGGCCCGAGTTGACGTTGAGCACGCGCGAGCCCGCCTCGAGCTTGCCCGAGTAGACGCGGAAGTAGGTGAGCTTGCCGACGTACGGGTCGGCCATGATCTTGAACGCCAGCGCCGAGAACGGCTCGCCGTCGTCTGCCTTGCGCTCGGCCTCGACGTCTTCGCCGCCCTTGACCGGCTCCATGCCCTTGACCGCCTCGACGTCCAGCGGGGACGGCAGATAGGCGATCACGGCGTCGAGCAGGGGCTGCACGCCCTTGTTCTTGAAGCTGGAGCCGCAGAGCACCGGGGTGATCTGCGAGGAGAGCGTCGCCTTGCGGATGGCCTCGACCAGACGCGGGGCCGGGATCTCGGCCTCTTCGAGGATCATCTCCACGAGATCGTCGTCGTAGTGCGAGACCTCCTCGAGCAGGTGCTCGCGGGCCTGCGCGGCCTCGTCGGCCAGCTCGCCCGGGATGTCCGTGACCGAGACGTCCTTGCCGAGGTCGTCGTTGTAGATGACGGCCTTCATCTCGACGAGGTCGATGATGCCCTGGAAGTCCCCCTCCGCGCCGATCGGCAGCTGGATCGGGACCGGGTGGGCACCCAGGCGGTCGATCATCGTCTGGACGCCGCGCTCGAAGTCGGCGCCGATGCGGTCCATCTTGTTGATGTAGGCGATGCGCGGGACGGCGTACTTGTCGGCCTGGCGCCAGACCGTCTCGGACTGCGGCTCTACACCCGCAACCGAGTCGAACAGCGCGACAGCACCGTCGAGCACGCGCAGCGAGCGCTCGACCTCGACCGTGAAGTCGACGTGGCCCGGCGTGTCGATGATGTTGATGCGGTGGTCAGCCCACTCGCACGTGGTCGCAGCGGACGTGATCGTGATGCCACGCTCCTGCTCCTGCTCCATCCAGTCCATGGTGGCGGCGCCCTCATGGACCTCACCCAGCTTGTGGGAACGACCGGTGTAGTAGAGGATGCGCTCGGTCGTCGTCGTCTTGCCCGCATCAATGTGGGCCATGATCCCGATGTTTCGGGTCTTTTCGAGCGTGAACTTGCGCGGCATGGAGATCTCTTCTCTGTCTACGGTCTTCCTGCGTAGGGTGCCCCGACAGCGGGCAAAGAAACGGGCCCTTCCGGGCCCGAGTCGATCACATGCTGCGAGGTGGCCCGTGTTCGCAGTGGGCTATGTCTCGCGTGACTCCATGTGAAGGACCGGGGGTTCGTCGCACAGACCAGGTGCCCGCGCAACGGCAGTCGAATATAGCAGGGGGTTGCGGGCGCGACGGGATCGGAGTTTCAGGCGCTAGAACTGGGTTCACATGCGGATTGTGATCGCCGCGCTGCTGGTCTTCGCGGCGCTCTCCCCTTCAGCTTCGGCCGCCCCTGTGCGCGCGCTCGCGGGCGCGGGCGCGGGTCCGGTGATCTCCGGCAACCACGTGCTGTTCGCCGCAGGGGATTCGGTGTTCTCGGAGCCCGTGTGGGGCGGCCCGCGGGTGGCCGTCCCGCCCGCCGGGGTCTTCGCGGAGCTGACGCCGCCGCTCGGTGACGTGTCGCCGTTCGCGGTCGTCGACCCGGTGCAGGCCTCAGACCTCGGGCTGGTGACGCTGGAGAACGGCGGCGTGTGGCTGCGGCGCGACGGGCGGCGGGTGGAGGTGGCGCTGCCGCCGGGTGCGAACCCGGAGGTCGTCGCCGTGGCGGGCACGTTGGGCGTGGCGCCGGTGCCGGAGGGCGCCTTGGTGGTGTTCGACCTGCGCTCGGGCGTCGAGCTGCGCCAGGTGTCCCTGGGCGCCTACGACCCGGTGAACCTGGACGGGCTCTCCCTCTCGCCGGCCGGGGACATCGCCGCGACGGTGCCGGCCGGGGACGGGACCGGCGTGCTCCTGTGGGCAGCGGCGGGCGCCTCGCGCGTGCGCGTGATCGCGTCGGGCGGATCGCGTCTGGGGCGCGTGGCCGTGGCGGGCGGGCGCGTGGCCTACGTGACGGGCGCGGGCTTACGCGAGGGCGTGCGTGCGGTGGTCGTGGACCCCGCGCAGGTGCGCGATCCGCGGGCGGGCGCCGCCCCGCCCCGCGCCGCCGCGGCCGGCGCGGGGGCCGCCTCTCCGGCCGAGCGCGGCGAGGTCCTGCGCGGGCCGCCCGTGTACGACGTGACGTCGCTGTCCTTCGACGGGGCGTGGCTCGCCTTCTCCACGCCGACGTGCCGGTACGTGGCTTCGGGCGGGGCGTTGCGGCTGCCGGGCGGGCCGTGTGCGCGGACCGAGGTCGCGGCCGAGGCCGTGCGCGGCGGAGCGCGGGTGGCGTGCATCAACACCCCCACGCGCGCGTGTCGCGTGCGCGTGGGGGCGCGGACGGTGTCGGTGCGGCGCGGTCAGGCGCGCGTGATCAGCGCGCGTGGTCCGTTGCGGGTTCGGACCGTCGACCCGGACGGGCGAACGGTGCGCGTGCTCTAGGCATCGCCCAGGGGGCGATGCCTTGGCGAGTTCGTCGGAGCGACCCCGAGCTGCGACGCGGCGTGCGAACTCGCGCCGCGCGCCCTCACTCCACGTTCGCCGAGCAGGGCGACCGCGGCGGGCAGGGCGATCCCACGTACGAGGGTCGCGTCGAGCAGGACGCCGATCGCGAGGGCGACGCCCATCATCTTCATCTCGATCAGCGGCAGCGTCGGGAAGATGGCGAAGATCGCGACCATCACGACGGCGGCGCTGGTGATGGCGCCGGCGGTGGCGCTCACGCCCTCGGCGGCCGCCGCTCGCGGGCTGTTGCCGTTCCGGCGCGCCTCGCGGATGCGCTCGAGCACGAGGATCGTGTAGTCCATCGAGAGCCCGAACAGGATCACGAACGTGTTCAGCGGGACCCAGTCGACGATCGCGCCGTGGGAAGTGAAGCCGAGCGCGTCCTCGGCCCACGTGTTCTGGAAGATCGCGGTCAGGACGCCGTAGGCCGCGCCGACGCTCAGCAGGTTGAGACCGACGATCGTGAGCGCGAGCGGGACCGAGCGGAAGCTCGTCAGCAGCAGGATCATCGCCAGGGCGAGCACGAACGCGATCACGAGCGGCGTGGTGGTCTCCAGGCGGTTCTGGAAGTCGAGCTTGTTCGCGGCCTCACCCGTGACGTAGACGTAGTCGGGCAGTTGCTCGCGGAGGCGCTCCACCATGGACTCGTCGCGCAGCGGCACGGTGATCAGCGCCGCGCCGTCGCCGCGCGTGATCTCCGCCTCGTCGCCGACCATCGCTGCGACGCGCTCGGCCTCGGCGGGCTTGGTGACGACGAGGCTCGCGGACTCCGGCGTGCCCGGGAAAGCCTGCTCGACGGCGCGCGCGGCGACCATCGCGGGCTCGTCGGTCGGGAGGCTCGGGACCGTTCCGCTCGTCTTGAGGCCCAGCACGGGTGCGGCCAGCGCGATCAGCAGCGCGGCGGCGATCGCGAGCGACGTGCGCGGGTGGCGCGTGGTGAGGTTCGCGAGCGCGGTCCACGTGCGGCTCGTCCCGCCCGTGCGGGGCATGAACGGTAGGCGGCCCTTGTTGATGCGGTCGCCGAGCAGCGCGAGCACCGCGGGCAGGACCGTCAGGCTGCCCAGGACGGCGATCGCGACCACGAGCATCGTCGCCAGCGCCATGCTCGCGAACAGCGTGATCCCGGTGAGCAGCAGGCCGGCCAGGCCCGCGATGACCGTGACGCCCGAGACGACGATCGCGCGGCCGACCGTGGCGGCCGTGGCGTTCAGCGCGGCGTGCTCGTCGCGGCCCTGCCGGCGCTCCTCCCGCTCGCGGCGGATGTAGAAGAGCGAGTAGTCGACGCCCACCGCCAGGCCGAGCAGGACGACCAGGCTGGAGGTCGCCTCGTCGATCGGCGTGAGCTGGCTGATCAGCGCCATGCCGCCCATCGCGGCGATCACCGACGTGAGCCCGAGCATCAGCGGCACCGCGGCGGCGACGAGCGCGCCGAACGCCAGGAACAGGATGATCAGCGTGACCGGCAGCGAGAACAGCTCCGCGGTGCGCAGGTCGCGCGTGACGACCTCGCCGATCGCCTTGTCGGTCGTCCCCTGGCCGGCCGCCTGCACCGTGACGTCCTTGTGCTCGCGCTCGACGGCGTCGACGGTCTTGATGAGGCCGTCCACATGCTCGGCGGCGTCCTCCGGGTCGCCTCTCAGCGTGATCTGCACGAGCCGCGTGCGGCCCTCGTCGCGTTGCCGATCAGCCTTCACGGCCTTCACGTCTTTGAGTTGCTCGGCCTGTTGAGAGAACTGGGTGGTGGCGGCGGCCGTCTTGGCGGCGTCGTCGGAGCGCAGCAGCACGACCTCCTGAGCCGCGCCCTGCAGGTTCGCCTCGGCGAGGAGCCGGTCGGCCTTGGCGGACTCGCCGACCCCGGCGTCCGCGCCGGTGAGCGACTTGGTCCCGGTCATCGCCCCCGCCGTCACGAAGCCGGCGACGAGGAGCATCCAGAGCAGGACGGTGATCTTGGGTCGCCGCGCCGCGGCCGCGGCGCAGGCCCGCGTGACGCGGGCGAGAAGCTCGGTGGAGTGCATGCCTGGAACATCGCCTTTGCGGAGCGCGAAATCGCTGGGGCGCGAGGGCGTATGTGTATGGCGTACACGTCAGGTCCAGAGGTGGGGATAACCCGAAGGGGTCGTCGACGGAACTCGCGCATAGCGCGACAAGCGTCGACCACCTCGCGCGGTCAGCGGGTGTGCTCGCCGTCCATCAACGCGACGCGCCCCGCCGTGGTGACGTTCAACGCACGCCCGTCATTGCGCCGCCGCACCCAGCCGCGCGAGAGCGCGACGTCCAGCAACGCGGCCCCGAGCGCCCCGGCCACGTGCGGCCGGCGCTCGGTCCAGTCCGCGCAACCGCGCACGAGGGTGCGCCGGCGCGGCAACGCGGCGACCTCGATTCCGAACGCGTCCGCGAGATACGCCTCGTCGCCGACCATGAACGTCCCGTCCGACGCGACAAGGGCACCGCGTGCGACCAACGAGTCCGCCAGCGCGACCCCCACGCGGCCCGCCAGGTGGTCGTAACACGACCGCGCCTCGCGCAGGGCGGCGTGCCCGTTGACCGCGCGCAGGCCGATCGGCCGCGCGGCAGGGCCCGCGAGCCGGGCGAGCGCCTCGAGCGCCTCCGCGACCTCGGGTCGCGCGAGCTCCGCCTCGCGCCGGCGGCCACGCGCACGCACGACGATCAGGCCGGCGGCCTCGAGCTTCGCCAGGTGCCCGCTGAGGGTCGAAGGCGCGACGCCGACCCGCGCGGCGAGCGCGCCCGCCGGCAGCGCAGGCCCGCCCAGGAGCTCCTCGAGGATCCGCGCGCGGGTGCGGTCCGCGAGCAGCGCGGCGACGTCGGCGAGCTCGGACATGCGAGCCAGCGTACGCCCGCGAAGTTTCGGTGCACACCGAAGCGTCCCGCGCATACGGTCCGCGCCATGCTCGACCTCCCCGTCCCCGCTCCCGGCCCGCCGGGCCCGTTCGGCACGATGGCGTGGCTGCGTGCGACCGTCTCCCGGTTCGCGAACGGCGAGCCGCACGCCCGCCGCCGCGGCCTGATCGAGGCACGCCTCGCCGCGCTGGACCCGCACGCGTTGGCGACGGCTGCGACCCGCGCAGCGGCCACGCCGGCCACCATCGCGGCCGCGCCACCGGCCGCCGCCACACCGCCCGCCACCGGGGCCTCTCCGCCGCCCGCCGCGGGCTCGGCGCTCGCCGGCGTGCCGCGCGAGTACCTCCCCGTCGCCGTGCTCGCCCATGCCACCGGCGTCATCGACCCCGTCGCGGCCGTCACGCACACGCGCGCGGTCGCGGCCGCCTACCACCCCGGCACGGACGCGTCCGGCGCCGACGACGCGCTCGATGCCCTGCTCGCGCTCTTCCCGCCCGACGAGCCGGAGGCCCTCGCGCAGCACGTCGCGATCCTGGTCCAGGCCTGCGAGGCGACGGCCGGGCTCATCCGCGGCGACAATCTGCCCGTGAAGACCACGAAGCGCGTGACACCCGACGGCGAGATCGTCCTCGTCGATCTCAGCGGCCGGCCGTTCGGCGAAGGGCCGCGGCGCTGCCCGGGCGAGGCGCACGCGCGAGCGTTCGCGGAGGCGCTGCGATGACGAGCTTCAAGGACCTGCACGTGCCCGGGAACCCGCTGATCCTGCCGAACGCCTGGGACTTCGCGTCGGCGGCGGCGCTCGTCGCGGCCGAGTTCGGAGCGATCGGGACGACGAGCCTCGGCGTCGCGGCCGCCGCGGGCAAGCGCGACGGCGCGTCATCCGCGTGGGAGGAGACGCGCGCGCTCGCGTTCCGCCTCAGCCGCCTGTCCGCGCACATCACCGTCGACCTCGAGCACGGGTTCTCCGACGACCCCGCGGCGGTGGCCGAGCATGCGGCGCAGCTCGACGGGATCGCGGGCGTCAACCTCGAGGACCGCCACGGCGACCGCGAGCACCACGCGCGCGTGATCGCCGCGGTCAAGGGGCGCAACCCGCACCTGTTCGTCAACGCGCGCACGGACACGCACTGGCTGCGCGAGGGCCAGCTCGAGGACGCGCTCGACCGCTGCGCGGCCTACGTCGAGGCGGGCGCGGACGGCGTGTTCGTCCCGGGCCTCCCGCTGGGCGACGTCTCGACCCTCACGGCCGAGATCGACGCGCCCGTCAACGTGCTCTTTCAGCCCCAGCAGACGATCCACGAGCTCGCCGCGCGCGGAGTGGCGCGCATCTCCACCGGCTCGCTGCTGTTCCGCGCGGCGCTGCAGACGGCGGTCGCCGCCGCCGCGGCCATCCGCGCCGGCGACGACCTCGCTCGCGCCGAGCTGCCGAGCTACGCCGCCGTCGACCAGCTCGCCGACCTCTAGAACGAGAACGGCCCGCTGGAAGGCGGGCCGTTCAGAAGCTGCGATGACGCGACCGCGACTACCAGCGGTAGTGCGCGAAGGCCTTGTTGGCCTGCGCCATGCGGAAGATGTCGTCCTTGCGCTTGTAGGCGCCGCCCTGCTGGGACTGCGCGTCGATCAGCTCGTTGGCGAGGCGCTGCGCCATCGACTTCTCGCGGCGGTTGCGCGAGAACTCGACCAGCCAGCGGACGGCCAGCGTGCGGGCGCGGTTAGCGGGAACCTCGACGGGCACCTGGTAGGTGGCGCCACCGACGCGACGGGAGCGGACTTCGAGCACCGGCGTGAGCGCCTTGATCGAGTCCTCCAGAGCCTGGATCGGCTCCTTGCCCGTGCGCTCCGAGAGGATCGCCAGCGCGTCGTACACGATGCGCTCGGCGGTCGACTTCTTGCCGTCCAGCATCACGCGGTTGATGACCTGCTGGACGAGCTTGGAACGGTGGACGGGGTCCGGATCGATGGTCCGGCGCCCGGCGGCGGCGCGGCGAGGCATTACTTGGCTTTCACTCCGTACTGGGAACGGGCCTTCTTGCGGTCAGAGACGCCGGCGGCATCGAGCGTGCCGCGGACGACCTTGTACCGGACGCCCGGAAGGTCCTTGACGCGGCCACCACGGACGAGCACGACGGAGTGCTCCTGCAGGTTGTGGCCCTCGCCGGGGATGTAGACCGTGACTTCCATCGAGTTCGTCAGGCGCACACGAGCCACCTTGCGCAGAGCCGAGTTCGGCTTCTTGGGCGTGGTGGTGTAGACGCGCGTGCAGACCCCGCGACGCTGCGGCGCGGCCACCTTCTTCTTGCGGCCCTTACCGGACTTCAAGCCAGGGGTGGCGAGCTTCTTCGTCTTCGGGTTGCGGCCCTTGCGGACCAGCTGGGACGTCGTCGGCATACGGCGCGCCATGGTAGCAGCGCCTGCTAGCGCGCTGACAGGACCTTCATCGCGGCGTTGTGGCCCGTGATCCCGGAGACGCCGCCGCCGCGCCGCGCGCCCGCGCCGCACAGCAACACGTGGTCCCAGTGCGTCTCTACCCCCCAGGTCCCGACCGCAGACTCGTCCTCGGCGAACGGCCACGCGAGGTCGCGGTGGAAGATGTTGCCGCCCGGCAGGCCCAGCTCGGCCTCGAGCTCGACCGGCGTGCGCGCCTCCAGGCAGGGCTCACCCTGCGGTGTCGAATACAGGCAGTCCTCGATCGGCTCGGCCAGCACGCTGTTCAGGGATGCCAGGGTCGACTCGATCGCCTTCGCCTTGGCCGTCTCGTGGTCGCCCGTGAACAGCCGCGCGGGCATGTGCAGCCCGAAACACGTCAGGGTCTGCGCGCCCGACTCCCGCAGCTCGGGCCCGAGGATCGTCGGGTCCGTCAGCGAATGACAGTAGATCTCGCACGGCGCCAGCGCGGGCACCTCGCCGCGCGAGGCGCTCGCGTACGCCGCCTCCAGCTGCGCCGCGGACTCGTTGACGTGGAAGGTCCCGGCGAACGCCTCGCGCGGATCCAACGACGCGTCCCGCAACCGCGGCAGGCGCTTCAGCAGCATGTTGAGCTTGAGCTGCGCGCCCTCGGGAGCCGGCTCGTCCGGCGCCGGCTCGCCGAGCAGCCGAGCGAGCACCGCGGGCGCGACGTTGGCCAGCACCCAGCGGCCCTGCACGGCTCCGCCCTCGAACCGCACCTCGCCGTCGGGCGCGATCGACGTCACCTCGCACCCCACACGCACCTCGGCCCCCGCCGCCTGAGCGACCGTCGCCAGCTCCTCCGTCAACGCGCCCATGCCGCCGACCGGCACGTCCCAGTCGCCCGTGCCGTTGCCGATCACGTGGTAGACGAAGCAGCGGTTCTGGCGCAGCGACGGCTCGTCCAGCCGCGCGAACGTCCCGATCAACGCGTCCGTCGCGATGATCCCGCGCTCGAACTCGTCCGGGAAGTAGGTCTCCAGCACCTCGCTGAGCGGGCGTTCGAACAACGGCTCCCAGGCATCCCCCACGCGCGCGCGCAGCTCCTCGCGCGCGAGCAGCGGCTCGGTCAGCGTCGGGAAGACGGCTTCGCCCACACGCCCCGTCATCGCAGAGAACGCGTCCCAGTGCGGCCCGGGCGGCTGTCCGGCGTGCACGAGCAGGCCGCTGCCGTCCGGCCGCGGCGTGTACGACGAGACCGAGCGCCGGCGCAGCTCGAGCGTGAGCCCGAGCTGCTCGTGCAACGTCCGCGGCAGCAGCGAGACGAGGTAGGAGTAGCGCGAGAGCCGCGCGTCCACCCCCGGCCACGGGCGCTCGGACACGGCCGCACCGCCGACATGGTCGCGCCGCTCGAGCACGAGCACGGAGCGGCCGGCGCGGGCCAGCAGCGCCGCGGCCACCAGCCCGTTGTGCCCGCCACCGACGATGACGGCGTCGTACACGGCTCTAGAACGCCTGCTCGAGCGGCGTGTAGTCGAGCCCCGTGGCCTCGGCCACCGGCGCGTACGTCACCTTGCCGCCGACCACGTTGACGCCCTTCGCGAGCCCCGGATTCTCGGCCGCGGCCTGCTTGGCTCCCACGTTGGCGACATGCACGATGTAGGGCATCGTCGCGTTGGTCAACGCGCGCGTGGACGTGATCGGCACCGCGCCGGGCATGTTCGCGACGCAGTAGTGCAGCACGCCGTCGACCTCGTACGTGGGATCGCTGTGCGTCGTCGGCCGCGAGGTCTCGAAGCACCCGCCCTGGTCGATCGAGACGTCCACGAGCACGGCGCTGCGCTTCATCAGCGCCAGCTGCTCGCGCCGGATCACGAACGGCGCCTTGGCGCCGTGCACGAGCACCGCGCCGATCACCAGGTCCACCTCGGGCAGGCGCTGCTCGATGTCCAGCGTCGACGCGTAGCACGTGTCCGCGCGCCCGCCGAACGCGATGTCGAGCTCGCGCAGGCGGTCGATGTTGCGATCGTAGACGTAGACCGTGGCCTCCATCCCGAGCGCGATGAAGGCCGCGTTCATCCCGACCACGCCGCCGCCGATGATCATCACCTTGGCCGCCGCCACGCCCGGCACGCCACCGAGCAGGATGCCGCGGCCGCCGAGCGGCTTCTCGAGCATGAACGCGCCCGCCTGCGTGGCGATCTTGCCGGCCACCTCGCTCATCGGGGCCAGCAGCGGCAGCCGCCCGCGTGTGTCCTCGACGGTCTCGTACGCCACGCACGTCGCGCCCGACTCGACCAGGCCGCGCGTGAGCTCGGGATCGGGCGCCAGGTGCAGGTAGGTGAAGAGCGTGTGGCGCGGTTCGAGCATCGCGACCTCGACGGCCTGCGGCTCCTTGACCTTGACGATCATGTCGACCTCGGCGAACACCGCGGCCGCGTCCGGGAGAATCCGCGCGCCCTGCGACGTGTACTCGGCGTCCGTGATCGCCGACCCCTCACCCGCGCCCGCCTGGATGAACACCTCGTGGCCGTTCTCGACTAACTCGCGGACACCGGCGGGCGTGAGTGCAACCCGGTACTCATCGGTCTTGATCTCGGTGGGGACGCCGACCTTCATCGCTAGTTACCTCTCAGGTTGGACGAGTTCGCGCCCGCGCAGCGCGAGCCAGAAGTCGATCCGGTCCCGGGCGGAGTCCAGCGACCTGCCGGTCAGCTCCTCCACGCGTCGGATCCGGTAGCGCAGCGTGTGACGGTGACAGAAGAGCGCTTTGGCCGCGCGCTCCCACTGCCCGTTGCACTCTATGAAGGCCTCCAGCGAGCGCATCAGCTCGCCCCCGTAGGCGCCCTCGGAGTCCTCGATCGGGCCCAGGATCGAGTCGCAGAACAGCCGCAGCGCGTCGTCGTCCTGCAGCGAGAGCAGCAGCTGGAAGGAGCCGAGGTCGCGGTAGGTGGCCAGCCCGGGCTCCGCCCCGCCCCCGTTGGCCGCGAGCGCGCGTGCCTCCAGCGCGCAGCGCGCCTCATGGAACCCGCGCCGCAGCTCCCCCGCCTCCACGCACCGCCCGGCGCCCGCGGGCAGGGCCACGCCCCCCTCACGCTCCACGCGCGCGAGCAGGCGCCGCGCGAGCGCGAACAGGTCCTCGTCAGAGCGCGCCGGCACCAGCGCGCACACGAACGCGTCCGCGCCGGCCACCAGCCCGCCGCCGACCTCGTCGCGCACCGCCACGGTGAGCATCGCTTCCACGCCCGCGCGCACGCCGCGCGCGGGCGCGAGGACGAGCACGCCGGCGCGCCCGCGAAGCCCGAACGGCTGCAGCCGGCGCGCGAGCTCGGCCCCGGCCAGGTCGCCGCTCACGAGCGCGCTCAGCACGTCTCCGGCGAGGCGCCGCTCGGTGTCGTCGATCACGCGCCGGCGCAGCAGCTCGAGCGCGACGAGCGTCACGGCCTGGTGCAGCGTGAGCCGGTCGAGCTCGTTCAAGGGCCCGTGCTCGCGCGCGGCGACCAGCCACGCCTCGGGTGCCCCGTCGCCGCGCGAGACCGGCAGCGCGATCCCGCCGGGAAGCGTCTCGGGCGCGTAGCCGCGCCGCACGCCGCCCTGCAGCCGCGCGCGCAACTCTCCCTGGATCGGCGCCGGGTCCACGCGCCCGCGGGAGGTGAGGAGCTCGCCACGCGCGTCGAGGATCAGCGCCGGCCCGGCGATCATCTTCGCCAGCGCGCCGGCCAGCCCGTCCAGCCCGCGCTCGGACAGCACCACGAGCTCGAGCCGCTCGTGCGCCGAGAGCGCCCGCCGCAGCACCGCGTACTGCTCGTTGACCAGCAGGGACGCCGCGCGCTCGGTGATCGCGATGAACGGCGTCTCGTACGGCACCTCGAAGACCGGGAAGCCGTGCGCGTCCGCGGTCTCGCGCAGCGCCGGCGGAACCCGCTCGTGCGAGAAGCCCGTGCCGAACCCCAGGCCCGTGAGCCCGTGCGCGACGAGCCGCTCGACGTACTCGCGCCCATCCCCCACACCGAGGCCGGTCGTCAGCAGCAGCTCGCCGCCCGAGAGCCAGGGCGTGGGATCGGCGAGCTCGGAGATGTGCACCCAGCGCACCGCGCGGTCGAGCCCGGCCGCGCCGGCCACGACCTGCAGGGCCAGATCCTCCAGCAGCTCCCGGAGCGGCAACACATTGCGAGCTTACGCGCCAACGGGGCGTTGGCGCCCGGAGCGCTACGCGGGCGCGCCGTTGGCGGCCGCGGCGCGGACCGGCGGCGGCGTGAGGAGCGCGGCGGCGATGACCAGGACGAAGGCGAAGGCCTGGACGGCGATGCCGACGGTGTCCTGCGGCATCGGGTCGCCGAAGACGATGATCCCGCCGAGGATGTTGGCCACATTGGCGGCCGTGGAGGTGGCGGCGATGACCGGGACGGCCTCGCCCTCCTGCATGCCGCGGGCGCTCGTGTAGAAGGCGATGACCGAGGACATGACGGCGACGGCGAGCCACGGGGAGGTGATGATGCCCTCGAGGCCGCCGGCGCCGGTGAGGGCCTTGATGGCGATGTTGCCGACGCCGAACAGGATGCCCGCGGCGGCGCCGAGCATGATGCCGTGGTGGTGGTGCGGCACGCCGAGGCGCTTGCCGCCGATCAGGATCGCGCCGATCACGAGCAGGCCGCCCTCGAAGGCGATCATGCCGGCGAGCGAGTACGCCGAGTGCGAGCCGTGCGAGCCGCCGGGAAGCGTGATGACGAGCAGGACGAGGCCGAGGGCGGTCATCGCGACGCCGATCCACTGCTTCATGCCGACCTTGAAGCCGAAGATGCGGTCGGCGAGCACGGCGAGGATGACAACGCCGGTGGACAGGACGGCCTGGACGACGGACAGCGGGGCGATCGTCATCGCGGCCACGTGCAACAGCCACGCGCCGGCGGCGATGCCCATGCCGATCGCGAACCACTTGCACGACCACAACTGCTTGGCCGTGCGGAAGGGGTGCTTGACGTCGACCAGGGGAGCCTCGTTGGCGCCCTTGTGCTTATAGAGAAAGCCCAGCTGCGTAGCGATCGCGCAAGCGAGCGCGAGCAGAATGCCCAGATTCAGCGACACGTGTCCTCGTACGTCGATTGAGTGGAAGTTCCTCGCCCACCGTCCGCAGACGATGTCCCCGGCGCGGTCTCCACCTACATCGGTTCCCCACTCGAGCGCCTTTAGCCCTCAAGCTCGGGCCAGCGTACCGCCTGAACTCAAGATCGGATCAAGAACTTCACGAAACTCCCCGAAATGGGGGTAGGCGTGGGAGCTTCGTTCCGGCGCGGTGACGCGGATGCGGCGCGACGTGTTCTCATTCCGACACGCGGCCGGTCTCCCCCCGAGCGGGGGAAACCGGCCGGAGACGGCCTACGGGATGGCCTCCCCGCAGGTCCAGCCAGCGCACTTCTGGGTCCAGCGGAGCGCACTCGCGCCCACATCGGTCGCGACGCTGCGCCCGGTGGCGAGTCCGCCGGTCGCGTCGATCCGATAGTGGACGCCCAGCCAGATGCGGCTGAGAGCGTTCTCCTCCGCGGCTTCGGTGAAGCTGTCGAAGCTCCGGGTCACGAAGCCCACGGCCGGCGGAGCCAGCGTGGCGTGCGGGTCCTCGGTCGTCAGCGTCAGCGGGAACGGGTTGGTGTAGTCGGTGCCGCTGAACTCGTCCTCGAGCACGCGACTCCAGGCGCCGCCGAACGTCGCGTGGCCCGACACGTAGGCCGGGAAGCAAGGATCGAAGGAGACGCCGTTGCGGTCGTGCGACAGCGGCCGCCAGTTGGTGTCGGCCTGAGTGCCCGCGTTGCCGACCGAGGCGGCGTTGTGGATGGCGGTGCTCGGTCGCCACAGGTCGACGGGCGTCAGGAACTTCAGGTCCCAGGCGGCGATCGCGGCGTCCGCCATCCCGGCCGAGACGAGCGCGAACAGCCGGCGTCGTCGTCGTTTGCGCTGCGTCAATGTCCGGCTCGGCGTCGGCAAGCACGACGAACGGCTCCCAGCCGCACTGGGCGGCGGCCGACGGCGAGCCGGTCGCGCCGTCCTCGAGCTCGGCGAAGAAGGCCGAGTTCATCGTGTCGAAGATCGCCGCGTGCAGCATCGCCGCGGCGCGCGAGATGCGGGTGGGCGGCGTGCCCCCCCCGTCAACGGGGTGTGCGCCCGGATGACGTCGAGCAGCACCTCGTTCCACTAGTAGACCGAGTCCTCGGACGTGACCTGCGCGGCCGTGTACGAGTTCGCGGGACACGCGGTGACCGAGAACTCGACGACGAGCTCCGGCGCCACGCTCGCGCCCGCCTCGGTCGAGTCATAGAAGGTCTCGGTGTCCTCGGTCGGCTCCTGCGTCCAGTTGAGCGGGTCCTCTCCGACGAAGACGCCGTGGTTGGGCTGGTGCCGGCCGCCACGCACTCACCATGGCCTAGACAAGGAAAGCGGCTCAAAGCGCAGCCCGCCCCGGCCCCCGAGGGCCGGGACGGGCTGACCGATGGAGCGATCTACGGGCTCGTCGTGCTCAGCGTGAACGTGAGCGTCTTGCTGTACGTGCCCGTGCGCAGCGGATCGGTGGTCCCGATCGGCTGCTTGAGGGTCAGCGTGACCCGGTCGTTGGAGACCGGCGCGCTGTAGTTCATGAGCGCCCGCGCGCCGGCGCCGAGCGCGCCGCCCGCGGCGGCCGTGCCGCCCATGCTGCTGGCCGAGGCCTGCAGCGGCTGGGCCATCTTGAACGTGCCGTTCATCAGGTGGCCCGGGTTGGCGCCGCCGTCGGAGACGGACAGCGTCGCGTTGCCGGCGGTCGAGATGACGTCGGCGGCGGCGGACGTGGTGTAGTCCCGCGGGACGCCCGGGATGAACGGGTCGAACGGCGTGAACGCGCCGAGCGACAACGCCAGCGTCGCCGGGACGGTGCCGGTGACCGGAGCCTCGGCGTCGTCAGCCGCGACCAGCAACCGCTGGGACTTGACCGCCTCGCGGTTGCCCTTGATGTCGACCGACGTCCACTTGACGGTGTGGGCGCCGAGGCCGAGCGTCAGGACCTCGCCCGGCATGCGCGGGCCCTGGTTGTTGTAGCAACGGGTGCCCGTCGTCGACGTGTTGGCGCAGCTCTCGTCGGCCGGCGTCGTCTTGTTGTCGGGCACGATGACCGGGTCAGAGCCGTCGGTCGTGTAGTAGATGACCGAGGGCTCGGTGAGCCAGTTGAACCGGAAGTTGATCGGCTCGCCGCTCGTCTGCGCGGCCGAGTACTCGATCGTGGTCTGCGGCGGGGTGGCGTCCTCGTGGTACTCGAGGGCGGCCTCGATCATGCCGTAGTTGCCCTCGGCGAACTCCATCGTGGAGTCGTGGCCCTCGTTGACCAGCAACGGGTTCGGCGTGTTCGTGTTCGGGAACACGCAGCGGCCGCTCTCGGCCTGGTTGTTGTCGTTGAAGCCGCCGTGCGTGCCCGGGCCGCCGAAGCAGGGCTGGAAGCCGACCGAGATGCGCGAGATCGCGCCGGTGTCCGACACCGACAGGCGCTCGGCGCCCGCCTCGAACGAGTAGCCGATGATGCCGCGCTTGTAGTACGCCTCGTCGGAGGAATTGCCCGCCGCGGAGTACAACACGTCGGCGATCGGCCCCACGCGCTGCGGGAGGATCGCCGTGTTCCGGGAAGAGCGGATGTGCGACAGGATCGTGTCCGCCACGTCGAAGAAGTAGTTCTCGATGCCGATGTTCGGCGCCGGCAGGGTCTCGCGACCGGCGTCCTTGTAGGCGCCCGGCGCCCACATGAAGTAGCCGCCGTGGGTGTGGATGTTGTTCGCGAACTTGATGCCCTTGAACGTGTCCGCGACCCAGTGCTCGTTCGCGATCTCGGGTTCCGTGCGCGGGATCCCCGAACCGGGCCCCGACTCCAAGCCGGTGAACACGTCGTTCGTGCACAGCGTGCTCGCGCCGTCGAAGCCCTGATACAGGGTGCCGACCGTGTTGTTGCGGTTGAGGTCGACGCCCCACTGGAACCGCGAGCCGGCGCCGCCGCCGTTCTCCGTGGGCGAGCAGTAGTTGGTCAGGTTCTTGCGCTGGCCCGGGTTCTCGTGGAAGGACGCATGGCCGCCGTCGGGGTTGACCGACGGGAGGATGAAGATGTTGAGCTTGTCGACGTACTCCTTGGTGGTGGGGTCCGTCGCGTAGTTGGTGACCAGCCGCTGCGCGGTCTCCACGCACGTGATCGGCGTCACCCACTCACGGGCGTGCTGCTGGCAGTACAGGAAGACGCCGACCGCGTTGTTGGAGCGGTCCTTGCCGATCCGGTAGACCTTCGGCTGGAACGGGCCGCGGGTCACGTGGCGGGCGTCGTTGCGGGTGAGCGTCGGCGGGGTCGCCGTGGCGTTGCCGGTCCAGTAGACCGTGCCGCCGCGGATGCCGTCCATCAGGCGCAGTCGGCTGCTCGCGTACGTCTGCCCTGTGTTGGTCGTGCCCAGCGGGAAGTTGTACGAGCGGTTCGGGGTCGGCACCACGACGCCGTCGCCGGCGTTGCCGGCGAACGTGGACGCCGTCACGAGCGCGTTCGCAGCCGGGCTGGCGTTGATCGCGTCCACGACCTGCTTGGCGGTGGTGATGACCGCGCCGGCCTCGTTCGTGGCCAGGTTGACCGTGATGTCCTTGACCGGGACCTGGATGCGGGTGAACCCGTCGGCCGCGTTCGTGTCGGCCGGGTCGACCTCCTCCCACGTGCCGTCGGTCACGGTGACCGACAGCGGCGCGTTGAGCGTGCCGGCGGGCGGTGCCTTGAGCTCCGCGGTGATGTTGTTGCCGCCCTCATGGCCCATGGCCTTCGAGAACAGCTGGACCGCCCGCGCGCGGGACGCGGCGTTGGCCGCGCTGTTGCCGGTGGACGGGTTCGGGGTCAGGCCGGTGGTAGCGCTCGGGTTGACCGTCGTGCCCTCCAGCATCACGTTCGCCTGGCGCTGGTACCCGTTCGTCTTATGCGGGAGGTTGATGGCCTCCATGATCCCGCTGTTGTCCTGCGCCAGCTGGTCCATGCGGTTGTAGACCTCGGTCGGGTCCATGTACTTCGTGATGAAGTCCTTGTGGAACCCGGCGACGCGCGGCGGCAGCGCCTTGCCCGTCCACTCCGTCGGCGTGGCTGTGTCGAAGGCGCCGTTGGCGTCGGCGACCCGCACCGAGATCTGGCTCGCCTGCAAGCCGGCGTCCGCGCCGCGCAGCGCGACGAGGGCGCGGTGGTACATGTACTGCGCACCCGCGCCCGCGTCGGTGTCGCGGATCTTGTTGCCGCCGATCTCCGCGTCGGGGCCGTCCGGCGTGATGCCGGGCGCGTTCTGGGGACCGGGGTTGGACAGGTTGTAGACCTGCGACGTGCCGTTCGGGCCCGTGTAGGTGAACGACATCGCCGGACCGGTGGTGTCCGTGTGGTCCTTGTTGTGTGCCTCGACGTACAGGAAGCGCCCGGCGTAGTTCGAGAACGTGTAGGAGCGCTGGATGACGACCTTGCCGGGGACGTTGACCGCACCTCTGGACTTGGCGGACTTGCTGAGGCCGTTCTTGGCCACCTCGGCGGCGGCCGCCTCGGCGTCCTTCGTCGCCGCGATCTCGGCCTTGCGCTGTTCGAAGTTCTGCTGGCTCGCGACCACGTCGCCGAGGCGATAGCCCTCGGCTCGCAGGCGCGCTTCGCCCGCGTCGTCCACGTACACCGCGGCCTCGGTGTGGTCGGTCACGTAGCCGACGTCGTAGCCCTTGCTCTCGAGCGCCTCGATCATCGCTTCGGAGTGCTCGACGAGCACCAGTTTCTGCTCCGAGCTCGCGAGCGCGACCGGCGCTCCAAGCCCCAGCACGAGCGATGCGCTGAGCAGCGCTCCTAACCCTCTAACAACCATGTAGATCCTCCTGATCCCTCGTGGTGTCACTCACGTGACAGCCCTCCAGGCGCGATCTGACCAGAATCAGGAAGTGGACGCCTTGGTCCGGGCGTGGAAATGTCTCCACGCCCGGACCAACGGCCAGGTGTCTACGGGTTCGTCGTGGACAGCGTGAACGTCAGCGTCTTGCTGTAGGTCCCGGTCCGCAGCGGGTCGGTGCGACCGATCGTCTGCTTGAACTCGATCGGGACGTCCTCGTTGGACGTCGGGCCCGTCCACGTCTTGACGACGCCGAGGCCCTGCAGCGGCTGCGCCAACGCGAACGCGCCGTTGACGAGCTTGCCGGTGTGGGTCGGGCTCGGGTCCGTGACCGTGAGGGTCGCGTCGCCGGCCGTTGACGTGACCTTGGCGTTGGTCGACGCCGTGTAGGTCATGTCGACACCCGGGACGAACGGCTCGAACGCCGGAGCGGTCCCGAGCGAGAGCGCGAGCGTGGCCGGCACGGTGCCGCTGACGGTGCCCGTCTCCTCGTTGGCGCCCACGAGCACGCGCTTGGTCTGCACCGCGGACTGGTTGCCCTTGATGTCCACGGCGAACCACTTGATCTCGCTCGCGCCGAGCTTGGTGATCTGGAGCACCTCGCCGATCGAGCGCGCGCGCTGGTTGTTGTACTTGGCCGACGCCAGGGTCGGCGTGGAGCCGTCGGTCGTGTAGTAGATGACCGCGGCCTCGTCGTCCCAGTTGAACCGGAAGTTGACGGGGTCGCCACCGGTCTCCGTGGCCGACACCTCGACCGACGTCTTCGGCGGCGTCGTGTCCATCGCGTAGTCGTACGCGGACTCGACCATGCCGTAGTTGCCCGAGGCGAACTCCATGGCCTGGTCGCGGCCCTCGTTGATGAGCTCGGGGAAGTCCTCACAGGTGGCGTAGCCGAAGTACGGGTTGGACCCGCCGTAGGTGCCCGGGCCGGCGAAGCAGGGCTGGAAGCCGGTCGAGACCTGCGCGAGGCCGCCACCGACCGAGACGAAGCGGTCGGCGCCCGTCTCGAACGAGTAGGAGATCACGCCCTTGCGGTACCACTGGTCGTCCGCCGAGTTGCCGGCGGCCGAGTAGAGCACGTCGGCGATCGGGCCCGTGCGCTGCGGGAGGATCACCGTGCCGCGGTGCTCCTTGATGCGAGCCAGGATCTTCTCGCCGGCCTCGAAGAAGTACTTCTCGATGCCGATGTTCGGCGCCGGCGCGGTGGTCCGGTTGCCGTCGTCCTTGTAGGCGCCCGGCGCCCACATGAAGTAGCCGCCGAAGGAGTGGATGTTGTTCGCGAACTTGATGTTCGGGAAGCTGTCCACGACCCACTTCTCGTTCTTGATCTCCGGCTCGGAGTACTCGCCCGGGCCGGGGTACAGATCGCTCGTGCAGACCCCCACGTCGGCGCCGAAGTAGCCGTCGAACGGCGAGTACTCGCCGTTGTTGCGGTTCAGGTCGACGCCCCAGGCGTCGCGCGCGGCCGGGTCGCTGAAGGTGTTGGCCGGGCAGTGGTTGGTCATGTTGCGGCGCTGCGAGTGGAAGTCGTACATCGAGTAGTGGCCGCCATCAGGATTGATGTTCGGCACGATGAAGACCTCGACGTTGTCCATCAGCGTCTTCGTCTGCGGATCGGTCGCGTAGTTCTTGACCAGTCGCTCCGCGGTCTCGACGCAGCTCAGGCCCGTGGTCCACTCGCGGGCGTGCTGCTGGCAGTAGAGGAACACGCCGACCTTGGAGCCGTCCCGCACGGAGCCGATCCGGTACACGCGCTGCTGGAACGGGCCGCGCGTCACGTGGTCGGGAGCGTTGAGGAAGTCGTCAAGGTTGACCTTGGCGCGGGGCTGCACCACGCCGGCGCCGGGGGCGCCGCGATAGGTCGTGGCGCTCACGAGCGCCGACGCCGCCGGAGAGGCGTTGATGGCGGCGACGACCTGCGCGGCCGTGCTGGTGGCCGCGCCCGACGCGTCGGTCGCCAGGTTGACGATGATGTCCTTGCCGGTGACGGCGACGGACAGCGGCGCGTTCTCTGCGCCCAAGTTCTTGATCTCGGCGGTGACGTCGTCGCCGCCCTGGTGGCCCCAGTCCTTGGTGGTGAGTACGACCGCGCCCGCCGCGGCCTCGGCCGCCGAGACCGTGACCGGCTGGACCTTGAACGTGAAGTCACCGAGAGCGCCCTGGTAGCCGGAGACCTCGAATCTGTACGTCCCAGTCGTGGGCAGGTTCAGATGGGTGATGAACTCGGGGCTGGTCCCCGTGTCGATCGGACCGGCGATGACCTGACCCGCCGGATCCTTGAGCGTGAAGATGAAGTCCGTGGTGCCGCCCGGGATGCCGTCCACGGTCGCGAAGATGCGCTGACCGGCGGTCCCGTCGAACGGGATCGAGGCGACCGGCGCGGCGGCCGTGATCTCTCCCGTCGACTCGACGAGCGGCGCGCCGTACTGGGCCGGCGGCGCCGTGCCGATGTCGCCGGTGCCGGACAGGATGGCCTGCGACTTGCGCTGGTAGCCGTTGGTCAGGTGCGGCAGGTTGACCGCCGTGACCAGGTTCGGGAAGTCGGTGGCCAGCTTGTCCAGCTGCGCGCGGTTCTCGGTCGGGTCCTGGTAGCGGTTGAAGAAGCCCTTCTGGTAGCCCGCGACGTGCGGCGGCAGGGTATCGCCCACCCACTCCGTGACCTTGAAGGTGTCGACGGAGCCCGAGCTCGCGGCGACGCGGACGGTCATCTGCGCGGCCGGGATGTTCGCCGCGGCGCCCGTCAGCCGGATCAGCTGGCGGTTGTACATGTACTCGTCGGGCGTCGGCTGGATGTCGATGTTGCGCGGCATCGCCGTCGCGGCGGGGGTGTACACGCCGTCGGGGCCCGCGTACGCCATCTGGAGCGTCGGGCCGGTGAACTGGGTGTTGCTGCCCGCGACGCGCTTGATGGCCTTGTTGTGCGCCTCGACGTACAGGAACGTGCCGGCGTAGTTGGTGAACTTGTCGGCGCGCTGGATGACGGTCTCGCCCGGCAGGGCGACCGCGGACCGGCTCTTCGGCACGCCGTTCTCGGCGTACCCGCGGGCGCGGTTGTCGAGCTCGCGCTGGTAGTCGCGCTCGGCGGCGACGGCCGCGCGGTGCTCCGGGCTCTCGATCGTGCGGCCGATACCGAAGCCGCGCTTCTTGAGCTCCCCGATCTCGGCCGGCGTGGCGTCGATGGCCACGACGATCGAGTCGTCTTCAACCCGCTTGTACTCGGCGAGGTCGAAACCGTCCGCGGCGAGTTCGTTGATGTCCCACTCGCTCTGGAGGTGGACCTCGATCAGCGACGAGTCACCGCCCGGGAGGCCGTCGTGCGCGTACGCGAGACCTCCTCCCGACACCAGTAACGCTGACGCGGCGAGCGCCGCCAGCGACGTTCTCCCAAGCATGGGCAGACCCTCCTGTCAATCCCTCTCGCCCACCCACAGAGGTGAGCATCCACGTGGTTCCTAACCAGAAACGCGAAGGGTCTGCCGGGGGGTCGGGTCGTGGAGGGATCTCCACGACCGGACCCTTGACTCAGACGACTAGGGCTGCGTCGTCGAGAGCGTGTACGTCAGCGTCTTGCTGTACGCGCCCGTGCGGAGCGGCTCGTCGCGACCGATGGCCTGCGAGAGCGTGACCGTGACGCGGTCGTTGGAGACCGGGGCGTCCCAGGTCTTGATGACGCCGAGACCCTGCAGCGGCTGGGCGAGCGAGAACGCGCCGTTGACCAGATGGCCGGGCTTGTTCGCGCTCTGGTCGGCGACCGTCAGGGTCGCGTTGCCGGCCGTGGAGATCACGGTGGCCGTGGACTCCGCGGTGTAGGTCTGGGCGACGCCCGGGATGAACTGCCCGAACGAGCCGCCGTCGACGTTCAGCGCCAGGGTGGCCGGCACGGAGCCGCCCACGGTGCCGTCTTCCTGGTCGGCGGCGATCAGCAGGCGCTGGCTCTGGACCGGCGACTGGTTGCCCTTGATGTCGACCGCCATCCACTTGACGTCATGGACGCCGAGCGCGGAGATGGTCAGGACCTCGCCGATCCCGCGGGCACGCTGCGCCTCGTACGTGCGCGAGGACAGCGTCGGGGTCGAGCCGTCGGTCGTGTAGTAGATGACGGCCGCCTCGTCGTCCCAGTTGAACCGGAAGTTGATCGGCTCGCCCATCGTCTGCTTGGCCGAGAACTCGATCGACGTCTTGGGCGCCGTCGTGTCCTTGGCGTAGTCGTACGCGGACTCGACCATGCCGAAGTTGCCGGAGGCGAACTCCATGGCCTGGTCGCGGCCCTCGTTGATCATGTTCGAGTTGCAGGTGCCCGTCTGGCCGCCCGTGCCGAGGCCGCTGAAGCACGGCTGGAAGCCCGTCGCCTGCTGGGTCGTGCCCTCCGACGTGGACAGGAAGCGGTCCGCCCCCGTCTCGAACGAGTAGGAGATGATGCCCTTGCGGTACCACTGGTCGTCCGCCGAGTTGCCGGCGGCCGAGTACAACACGTCCGCGATCGGGCCCGTGCGCTCCGGCAGGATCACCGTGTTGCGGTGCTCCTTGATGCGCGCGAGGATCTGCTCCCCGGCCTCGAAGAAGTACTTCTCGATGCCGATGTTCGGCGCCGGCGCCGTCGTGCGGTTGCCGTCGTTCTTGTAGGCGCCCGGCGCCCACATGAAGTAGCCGCCGTAGGAGTGGATGTTGTTCGCGAACTTGATGTTCTCGAACTCGTCGACGACCCACTTCTCGTTCTGGATCTCCGGCTCGGAGTACTCCGAGTTGCCGGAGAAGACGTCGCTGACGCAGCTCGAGTCGGCACCGGCGTAGCCGTCGAGGCGCGAGTACTCGCCGTTGTTGCGGTTCAGGTCCACACCCCACGCGTTACGCGCCAGCGGGTCCTGGAACGTGTTCGGCGCGCAGTGGTTGGACATGTTGCGGCGCTGCGAGTTGAAGTCGTACATCGAGTAGTGCGCGCCGTCGGGGTTGACGTTGGCGAGCACGAAGACCTCGACGTTGTCGAGCAGTTCCTTGGTGCGCGCGTCGAGCCCGTAGTTGCGCACGAGCCGCTCGGCGGTCTCCACGCACGTCAGGCCCGTCGTCCACTCGCGAGCGTGCTGCTGGCAGTAGAGGAAGACGCCGACCTTGGAGCCGTCGCGATGCTTGCCGATGCGGTAGACGCGCTGCTGGAACGGTCCCTTCTGCACGTGCGAGGGCGCGTTCAGGTAGTCACGCAGCGTGAGCGTCTCGCCCGTGCGCGGGATGCCCGCGCCCGCGTTGCCGCGGTAGGTGGAGGCGGTGACGAGCGCGGTCGCGGCGGCGTTGGCGTTGATCGCGTCGACGACGTCCTTGGCCGTGCTGACGACGGCGCCCTGGGCGTTGGTGGCGAGCGAGACCACGATCGCGCGGCCGGCGACGGTGACGCGCAGCGCCTGGTCGGCGGTCGTCGGAGCGGTCAGCCGCGCCGAGATGCCGTTGCCGCCCTGGTGACCCCAGTCCTTGGACGTGAGGATGATCGCCCGGGCGCCCTCCGCCGCGGTCAGGTTGCCCGTCTGGTTGGTGAACGGGACCAGCGGGTTCTGGGTCGTGCCGGCGCCCGCCCAGGCGCCGAGGACCGTCTGGGCCTTGCGCTGGTAGCCGACCGACAGGTGCGGCAGGTTGACCGGGGTGACCAGCTCCGGGAACTCGGCGGCCAGCTGGTCCAGCTGCGCGCGGTTCTCGGTCGGGTCCTGGTAGCGGTTGAAGAAGCCCTGCTGGTAGTTGGCCACGTGCGGCGGCAGCGTCTCGCCGAGCCACTCCGTCACGGGGAACTCGTCCGCCGCGCCGGAGGCGGAGGCCACGCGGACCTTCAGCTGGCCCGCCGGGACCGCGGCCTGCGCGGCCGTGAGGCGGATCAGGTGCCGGTGGTACATGTAGACCGGCGGCGTGACGTCCCCGTCGTTGAAGATGTTCATCGTCACGGCGTCGCCGTAGGTGGCGCCGGCGTCGGTCGAGAACGAGAGCGCCTGCACCGGACCGTCGTTGACGACGACGTTGCGGTTGTTGACCACCGCGCGGCGCGCGGTCGTGGCCTTGTTGTGGGCCTCGACGTACAGGAACGTGCCGGCGTAGTTCGTGAAGCGGTTGGCGCGCTGGATGACGGTTTCACCCGGCAGCGGCACGGCCCGGCGGCCGTCGATCTTGGCGCCGCCCGCGGGCACGCCGTTGCGCGCCAGGTCCTTGGCGACCTGGTCCTGCTCGCGCGTGGCGTCGCGCTCGGCGGCGACGGCCTCGCGGTGCGCGGCGTCCTCGACCGTGCGGCCGATGGTGAAGCCCTTCGCGCGCAGCTCCGAGCGCTCGCCCGGGTCCGCGTCGATGTTGACGACGATCTTGCCGTCGGCCTCGACCCGCTTGTACTCAGCGAGGTCGAACCCCGCGGACACCAGCGCGTCCACGTCCGCCTCGCTGTTGACGTAGACCTCGACGAGCGCGGTGTCCGACGACGGGATCTCGTCGTGTGCGAACGCCAGATTCCCTCCCGACAACAGCAGCGCTGAAGCGGCGACCGCCGCCAGCGACCCTCTCCCGACCATGGGCAGACCCTCCTAGTTACGTCCAAACGACCAAACCCCGCGTCCCAGCGGGGTTCGCTACTTCCTCACGTCGCATTGTGACAATCGGACCGCTCGGTTCACTACAACGATCGGCCAGTGTCGCTTTCAGAACTCATGCGGCTTGACGACGCCGTTGACCAGCGCCGTGGCCGCCAGCCGCGCGCGCTTGCGGTTCTGCGGGAGGTCGTCGAGCCCGAAGCGCTCGAAGATGGTCCGCAGGTGCGCCTTCACGGCGTCGACTGAGAGATGCACCTCGGCCGCGATGTCGCGGTTGGTCGCCGGCGTCGCGTAGGCGGAGTCCTGCAACGGCCGGCACAGCGCCACCAGGACTTTGCGCTGCGTCTCGGTGAGCTGGACGGTGTGCTCGACCGTGATCGCCGCGGTCGAGTCCGAGACGTCCTTGGGCGCCCGGAAGGTGAGCGCGGTCTCCCCGGCCACGATCCGGTCGCCGTCCTTGAGCCGCCGCCGCCCGTTCACGCGCTCGCCGTTGACGTAGGTGCCGTTGCGCGAGAGCCCGTCGTCGCTGACGACCCAGTCCGGGCCGACGGGCTCGAGCTGCGCATGCAGCCGCGAGACCTCGCTGTCCCAGGTGAGCGGGATGTCGCGCTCGGGGCGCCGGCCGATCGTGGTCGTCCCGCTCAGCTGCGCGATCCGCTGCGCGCCGTCACCGTCGCGGAAGAGCACGAACGGCGTGCCCTCGCGCTCGGCGTCCAGGCGTTGCTTGACCTCGGCGGGCGTCGACACCGTGTCAGGGTACGGCCACCCCCAAGGTTCTCCCAACCCGGACCCGGCAGACTCGTCCCGATGAGGGCAGGACTCATCGCGGGCGCGCTGCTGGCGCTCGCCGTGGCGGAGCCGGCGCTGGGACAGGCCGAGGTTCCGTGCACCAACATCGGCGGCGGGAAGTTCGAGTGCAACTGGTACCGCGCCGGCGACGGCTTCAGCGGCGGCGCGATCGTCGCCGTCGGGACCACGACCGTCGGGTACCTCCCGAAGGGTCGCAACTGGATCGTGTGCGAGCAGCAGGGCGGGGACATGCACTCGCCCGAGGGCTACCGCAACCACTGGTTCGGCTGGACGCAGGCCGAGAACGGCAAGTGGGGCTGGGCGAGCGCGCTCGACGCCTCCGGTGGCGACAACTACGGGAGCTTCGGGGGCGGAACCCCGCCCTGCAACGGCGCCCACGGGACGCCTCCGGCCTACACGGGCCTGTGGGGCTCGCCGCCGAACCCGCAGCCGACGCCGGCGCCCAACCCCAGCACGCCGGCCGTCGACGCCGACAAGGACGGCGTGTCGCCGCCGAACGACTGCGACGACACCAACTCGCGCGTGTACCCCGGCGCGACCGACTTCCCGGGCGACGGCATCGACCAGGACTGCGCTGCGGGTGACGTGGCCGGCCGCGTCTCGGCGACGGTCGCCTTCAAGGCGCGCTACGGCGCGAAGTCGTCGAAGCTGACGAGCGTGCGGGTGACCGAGGCCCCCGCCGGGGCAACGGTCCTCGTCAACTGCACCGGCCGTAACAAGGGCTGCCCGCGCCCGCGAACGCTCACCACGTCGGCGAAGGGCAGCGTGTCGCTGACCAAGCTCTTCCGCAAGCGGCTGCGCGTCGGCGCGCGGGTGACGATCGCGGTGACGACCCCGAACGCCGTCGGCAAGGTCCGCGAGCTGCGGGTCGTCCGCAGGGACATCCGGGCGCGCACGCTGTGCCAGCCGCCCGGTGCCGTGGATCCCACCAAGTGCTGAGCTGAGCGCGGGGCCCGCGTCGACCGCGGGCCCCCCGCAACGGCTCAGCTGATGGGCGTGGTGCAGGTCCAGTCCTCGCACTTCTGGCGCCACCGGAGCTTGGTCGCCGTGACCTGGTCGGCGACCGCGCGGCCCGTGCCCAGGCCGTCATCCGCGTCGATGCGGTAGTGCACGCCGAGCCAGATGCGGCTGAGCGCGTTCTCGGTGCCCGCCTCGGCGAAGCTGTCGAACGACCGATGCGTGTGGCTGTTCCACACCGCGTGCGGGTCCTCGCTCGTCAACGTGAGCGGGAAGGGATCGTCGGAGACCGTGTGGCGGAACTCGTTCTCCATGACCCGGGCCCAGGTCCCGCCGAAGGTCGCGTGCCCCGACACCCAGGCCGGGAAGCACGGCTGGAACGGCACGCCGAACCGGTCCGCCGAGAGCGGCTGCCAGTTCGCGTCGGCGCTCGTCGCGCTGTTGCCGTCGCTGCCCGCGCCGTGGATCGCATCCGTCGGCCGCCACAGGTCGACCGCCGTCAGATACTTCTGGTCCCACGCGGCGATCGCCGCGTCGGCGATCGCGATCGACATCTCCGCGAACAGCCGCGACACGCGGATGCCCTGCTGTGACCACCGGTACAGGAACGTGTCCGCGTTGCCAGTCGTCTCGGCCGCCGGCTGCGTCTGCGCCACCTCGTAGGTGTGCTGCAGCACCTGCCCCGGCGGCTTGTACGTGAGGTCGAGGTCGTTGGCCCAGAACCACGCCGCGTTCGTCTCGTCCGTCGTGCGCGTGCTGCCCGTGGCGCGGCCCTTCGCCTTGACCTCGTTGAGTTGTTCCGCGTAGAACGGGCTGCCCAGCAGCGCCGAGTACGTCGTGAGCCCGTACGGCAGCGTCCGCCGGAACTGGCTGCCGCTCGTGAGCGCGAACGGCGTCACGTTCCCCCATCCGGGCGACACGGCCGCGGTGCAGGGCGCCTCCGTCGAGGCCGTCGTGGTCGGCCGCCAAGCGCCGGGCGTCGAGGCGTCCGGCGTGTAGGACATCGATGCGCCGGACCCGTCATTGGCACGCGCGGCGAGCACCTGGGCGGCGACGAACTGGCCGAGCGCCTGCGCCGAGCTCTGGTGGGGCCCACTGCCGTGGATGCTCGTGAAGGACGCGTTGATCTGCGTCGAGCGGTTCGGGAACAGCGCCAGCAGGACATCGCGGGCCGCGAACCCCGCCGCGAGGTCGGCGTTCGTGGTCGCGGGCGTCTCGGCCAGCACCTGGTAGGGCTTCCAGCCGCAGGTCTCGTTCGCGTCCGGGTCACCCGTCGCGAGCGCCTCGAGCTTCGCGAAGAACACCGAGTTCAGCGTGTCGAAGACCGCGATGTGCATCATCGCCGCCGCGCGCGACAACCGGGTCGGCGGGCGAGGGCTCGTGTCGAACCGGAACGCGTCGAGCAGGACGTTGTTCCAGGCGTAGACCGTCGACGCCGACGACGACTGCGCCGCCGCGAACGGGTCCGATGGGCAGGGCAGGTAGTACTCCACCTCCAGGTATGGGCGCAGCGCGGGGACCGAGACGTCCGCGGACGCGAAGTCCCAGCGCATCGTCGCCAGCGTGAAGCCGCCCTCCGGGAACAGCTCGAGGTAGAGATTGCCCGTCGTCGCGGCCCGCGCCGCGCCGGTGACGTCCCAGCGGTGCCACGCGGGCGGAGCGTCGCCGTCGGCGAACGTGACGGTGTCCTGCACGGCGCCGATCTCAGGGCCGACGGCCAGCGGCACCCCGTTCGCATCCGAGGTCGACTTTCCGTGCAAGTGCAGCGTCGCGGACGCGATCTGCGCCCCGCTCGGCAGGCTTGCGTCCACGTCGAACTGCAACCACGCGTTCCAGTTCCAGACCGCGTCGGTTCCCTGCACGCCCACGGTCAACGTGTCACCCGTGCAATCGGTGGCGTCCTGCTTCTCGCTGTAGAAGCAGTCGGCGGCGGGAGCGATGTTGACGACGTCAGCTCGCGCGGGGTGCGCGAGCACCAGCATCACCAGCAAGCCCAGCAGACAGCTCACAGCCCTTCGGGTACGACCGAACACTGTTACCTCCGCTCTGTGGTTGGCCCTTCCCCCGGGTGGGCCCCCGCCGGGTGACGGGACGCTCGTCTGCACGTTCGCGCCTGTCAAGGCCGCAGAGCGCTAAACGGCCGCGGAGCGAAGAATGATTGTCTATCTACTGGTCTTCGCGCGGACCAAACCGCCCGGGCCCTACTCAGCCGAGCGGGCCCGCGCGGAAACCGTTACGGGTTGGTCGTGGACAGGGTGAACGTCAGCGTGCGGCTGTACGTGCCGGTGCGCAACGGATCGGTGTCCTTGATCATCTGCTTGTAGGTGACGCCGACGTCCTCGCTCGAGGTCGGGGCGAGCCAGCTCGTCTTGGCCAGCTCGACGCGCAGCGGCTCGGGCAACGTGAACGCGCCGTTGGCCAGGTGGCCGGGCTCGCTGACCGCCAGCGTGGCGTTGCCCGCGGTGCTGGTGACGGTGGCGGTCGACGTCGCCTCGTAGTCGCGTGCGACGCCGGCCACGAACGGCGGGAAGCTCCCGGCCGTGATTGCGAGCGAGAGCGTCGCCGGCACGGTGCCGCCGACGCTGCCCTGCTCACCGATCTGGACCCGTTGGGTCTGGACCGCGGACTGGTTGCCCTTGATGTCGGTGGCGAACCACTTGATCTCGTGCACGCCGGGTGCGGCGAGCGTGAGCACCTCGCCGAGGCCGCGCGGGCGCTCGGCGTTGTAGGTCGCTGAGGCCAGCGTCGGGGTCGAGCCGTCCGTGGTGTAGCGGATGACGCCCGCCTCGTCGTCCCAGTTGAACTTGAAGTGCACCGGCGCGCCGACGGTCTTGGGCGCGGACACCTCGATCGACGTCCGCGGCGGCGTGGTGTCCATCGCGTAGTCGTAGGCGGCCTCGATCATGCCGAAGTTGCCGGAGGCGAACTCCATCGCCTGCCCGCGGCCCTCGTGGGCGAGCCGCGGGTCCTGACCCGGGCCCGCCTCGCCGAACGGCGGCTGGAAGCCCGTCGGGATCTGCTCCGTGCCCTCGGACGTGGAGATGAACTTGTCGGCGCCGGTCTCGAACCCGTAGCCGATGATGCCCTTGCGGTACCAGTGGTCGTCGGCCGAGGAGCCGGCGCCCGAGTAGATGACGTCCGCGATCGGGCCCGTCCGCGCCGGGGTGATGACCGTGCCGCGGAACTCCTTGATGCGCCCGAGGATCTTCTCGCCGGCCTCGAAGAAGTACTTCTCGACGCCGATGTTGGGCGCCGGCGACGTGGTGCGCTTGCCGTCGTTCATGTAGGCGCCCGGGGACCACATGAAGTAGCCGCCGAACGAGTGCATGTTGGACGCGAACTTGATGTTCGGGTACTGGTCCGCGATCCACATGTCGTTCTTGGTCTCGGGCTCGGACGCCTCGCCCGGCCCGGAGTAGCTGTCGACGGTGCAGTCCGCGGACGCGCCGACCCAGGGCCCGTCCCAGCGCGAGTACTCGGTGTAGTTGCGGTTGAGGTCGACGCCCCACTGGTTGCGGCCGACCGGGTCGTTGAAGGCGCAGTGGTTGACCATGTTGCGCCGCTGGCCGGCGAAGTCGTACATCGAGAGGTGGCCGCCGTCGGGGTTGCCGTTGGCGTGGATGAAGACCTCGACGTTGTCCATCAGCCGCTTGGTCGCCGGGTCGGTCGCGTAGTTGCGGACCAGCCGCTCCGCGGTCTCCACGCAGGTCAGGCCGGTGGTCCACTCGCGCGCGTGCGTCTGGCAGGTGAAGAAGACGCCGACCTTCGAGCCGTCGCGGACGGCGCCGATCCGGTAGACGCGCTGCTGGAACGGGCCGCGCTGCACGTGCGGCGGCGCGTTCAGGTAGTCCTTCATCAGCGTCTTGGCCGTCGGCTGCGCGATGCCCTGCGCGTCGTTGCCGCGGTAGCTCGCCACCGTCACGAGCTCGCTCGCGGGCGCGCTGGCGCGGATCGCGGCGATCACGTCGGCGGTCTTGCTCGCGGGCGCGCCCGCGGCGTCGCCGGCGAGGCCGACGACGATGTCGGCCCCGGTGACCGACACCGTCAGCGGCGCGTTCGGCCCGGCCGGCGTCCGCAGCTCGACCGACACGGTGTTGCCGCCCTCGTGTCCCCACGCCTTGGTGTTGACGACCAGCGCCTGCGTCGCGCGGATGGCCGCGGTCTGCGTCGGGTCGTCGCCGACGTTGCCGAGGCTGCCCTGGTTGCTGGTCTGGTCGGCGTACGGCGTCTTGAGGCCGACGATGCCCATCGCCTTGCGCTGGTAGCCCGGCGACAGGTGCGGCAGATTGACCGCCGTGACCAGGTTCGGGAAGTCCGCGGCGAGCTTGTCGAGCTGCGCGCGGTTCTCCGTCGGGTCCTGGTAGCGATTGAAGAAGCCCTGCTGGTAGCCCGCGGCCATGGGCGGCAGCGTCGCGCCCGGCCACTCGCGGGCCTTGCCGGTGTCCACCGAGCCCGAGCTCGAGGCGACCCGGACCGTGAGCTCGCTGACCGGGATCTTCGCCGCCGCGTCCGTCAACCGCACGAGCAGCCGGTGGAACATGTACGTGTCCGGCGCCGTCTGGATGTCGATGTAGCGGGGGACCTCCGTCGCAGCGCTGTACACGCCGTCCGCGCCGGCGTACGAGAGCGCCAGCGTCGGCCCGGAGAAGCTCGTCGGACCGGTCGACACGGTCGCCTTGTTGTGCGCCTCCACGTACAGGAACGTGCCGGCGTAGTTCGTGAACCGGTCCACGCGCTGGATCACGGTCTCACCGCGCGGCGCGACCGCGGCGCGGCTCTTGGGCACCCCGCGCTCGGCCCACGCCGCGGCCCGCTCGTCCTCGGCGCGCTGCGCGTCGCGCTCCGCGGCGGCGGCGGCGCGCGAGGTGGCGTCCTCGATGGTGTCCCCGATGCGCAGCCCCATCCTGCGCAGCTCGGCGCGCTCGGGCGCGGTCGTGTCGACGGCGATCGTGAGCGTGCCGTCGGCCTCGACGCGCTTGTACTCGGCGACGTCGAAGGTCTCCGCGAGTGCGACGATCGCCGCCTCGTTGGGCACGTGCACCTGCACGAGCGCGGTGCCCCCGTCGGGCAGCTCGTCACTGGCGACCGCGGGCACCGCCGCGATGAGCAGCGCGGCCGCGGCCATGATTGCGATTCTCAACCTTCCCCCTCCGTTGTCGGAGGCGCAATCAGACCACGGGAACCGCCTCCAAGACAAGAAAGGGCCCGCCGAAGCGGGCCCTTCGGGCTAATAGCCCGTGCGAGGTCGGATGATCGGGGTGGGGCGGTGGGGCTGCCCCGACCTCGTTTTCCTAACGGTCGTCGCCGCCGTCCAGGTCGGCGCCGATGTCGTCGAACGAGCCGCCCGCCGGGCCGAAGCCCGCGTTGATCTCGTCCAGCTCGGTCGTGTCGAACGCCGGCCCGAAGCCCTGCAGGCCCTCGCCGTCGTCCAGCCCGAGCTCGGCAGCGAGGTCGTCGCCGTCGAGCAGGCCGACGTCGTCAATGCCGCGGGGCAGCGGCTCCGACGGCTCGATCTCGATCGAGCGGTAGCGCTTGAGGCCCGTCGCCGCCGGGATCAGCTTGCCGATGATCACGTTCTCCTTCAGGCCCGCGAGGCGGTCGATCTTGCCCTCGAGCGCCGCGTCGGTGAGGACCTTCGTCGTCTCCTGGAAGGAAGCGGCCGAGAGGAAGGAGTCGGTGGCCAGGGAGGCCTTGGTGATGCCGAGAATGATCTCGGCGTGCATGGCGGGCTCGCCGCCGGCCGCGATCACCTTGTCGTTGATCTTCTTGAACTCGTGACGGTCCACGAACTGGCCGGGCAGCAGGTCGGTGTCGCCCTTCTGCTCGACGCGGACCTTCTTGAGCATCTGGCGCACGATCAGCTCGATGTGCTTGTCGTGGATGTCCACGCCCTGCGACTTGTAGACCTCCTGGACTTCCTTGACCAGGTAGACCTCGGTCTCGGTGCGGCCGCGGAGCTCGAGCAGCTCGTGCGGGTACAGCGAGCCCTCGTTGAGCTGCGTGCCGGCGCTGATGACCTCGCCCTCGCTCACGTACAGGCGCGTGCGGCGCGGGAACGCGTGGCGGTGCTCCTCACCGGCGTCGTCGGTGATGACGACCGTGCGGGCCTTGTCGGTGTCCTCGACCGCGACGGTGCCGCCGACCTCGGCGATCTTCGCCAGGCCCTTCGGCTTGCGCGCCTCGAACAGCTCCACGACACGCGGGAGGCCGTGCGTGATGTCCGCGCCGGCGACGCCGCCGGTGTGGAAGGTACGCATGGTCAGCTGCGTGCCGGGCTCGCCGATCGACTGGGCCGCGACGATGCCGACCGCGTCGCCGATCATGGCCGTCTTGCCCGTGGCCATCGCGCGGCCGTAGCACTTCTGGCACACGCCGACGGTCGCCTCGCACTTGAGCGTCGAGCGGACCGGGACGGTGCCGCCCGGGCCGTCGCCGTTGCCGGCGATGATCGCGGCGAACTCCGCGCGCCCGATCTCGTCGCCCTTGTTGACCACGATGTCCTTGCCGACCTTGACGTCGGCGGCCGCCACGCGGCCGACGAGCATGTCGTTGGGGTCACCGTCGGGCTTGTAGAGCGGGGAGTCCAGGTACTCCTCGGTCCCGCAGTCCTCGATCCGGATGATCACGTCCTGCGAGACGTCGACCAGACGGCGGGTCAGGTAGCCCGAGTCCGCCGTACGCAGCGCCGTGTCCGCGAGGCCCTTGCGGGCGCCGTGGGTGGAGGTGAAGTACTCGATGACGTCGAGGCCTTCCATGAAGTTCGCCTTCACGGGGCGCTCGATGATCTCGCCCTTCGGGTTGGCCATGAGGCCGCGCATCCCGGCCAGCTGGCGGATCTGCTTGAACGAGCCACGGGCGCCCGAGCTGGCCATCATGTAGATGGAGTTCAGCTGGTCGGTGGTCTCGATGTGGGCGATCATCGCGTCCGCGACCTCGTCCGTGGCCGCGTTCCACTGGTCGGTGACGGCGTTGTGCCGCTCCTCCTGCGTGATCAGACCGTCCTCGTACTGCTCCTGCAGGTCGGAGACCCGCTGCTCGTACTTGGCGAGGATGTCCTGCTTGGACGGCGGCACGACCACGTCGTTCTTGGAGATCGTGATGCCGGCCTGCGTCGCGAAGCGGAAGCCGAGGTCCTTGAACGCGTCCAGGACCTGGGCGATCGCGCCCGCGCCGAACGCCTGCACCAGGTCGTCGACGAACTGCGTGGTGTCGCGCTTGCGCAGCGACTTGTTGATGAAGATGTACTGCGAGCGATCGAAGTCCTCGCCCATCGTCTCTTCGAGGGCGCGCTCGATCTTGTCGTTGAAGATGATGCGCCCGACGGTGGTGAGGGTGTGGGTGCTGTCGGCCCACTCCGGCCGGTACTGCGCCACGTCGTGCAGCTGCACGAGGTTGTGCTCGTACGCCAGCTCCGCCTCCTGCGCGGACCGGAACACGTGCACCTTGGGCTCGTACGTCGCCGGATCGATCTTGATCAGCTCGTCCGTCTCGGGTCCGTACGTGAGGTAGTACGTGCCGAGGATCATGTCCTGCGTCGGCGTCGCCAGCGGCGCGCCGTGCGCGGGGGACAGGATGTTGTTCGCGGAGAGCATCAGCACGCGCGCCTCGGCCTGGGCCTCGGCGGAGAGCGGGAGATGCACGGCCATCTGGTCGCCGTCGAAGTCGGCGTTGAACGCCTGGCAGACGAGCGGGTGGACCTGGATCGCCTTGCCCTCGACCAGCACCGGCTCGAAGGCCTGGATGCCCAGACGGTGCAGCGTGGGGGCGCGGTTCAGGAGCACCGGGTGCTCGTGGATGACCTCTTCGAGGACGTCCCAGACCTCCGGGATCATCGAGTCGACCATCTTCTTGGCCGCCTTGATGTTCTGGACGGCCTTGCGCTCGACGAGGCGGGCCATGATGAACGGCTTGAACAGCTCGAGCGCCATCAGCTTCGGCAGGCCGCACTGGTGCAGGCGCAGCGACGGGCCGGCCACGATGACCGAGCGGCCCGAGTAGTCCACGCGCTTGCCGAGCAGGTTCTGGCGGAAGCGGCCCTGCTTGCCCTTGAGCATGTCGCTCAGGGACTTCAGGGCACGGTTGCCCGGGCCCGTGACGGGCCGGCCGCGGCGGCCGTTGTCGAAGAGCGCGTCGACGGCCTCCTGCAGCATGCGCTTCTCGTTGTTGACGATGATCTCCGGCGCGCCGAGGTCCAGCAGCCGCTTGAGGCGGTTGTTGCGGTTGATGACGCGGCGGTAGAGGTCGTTGAGGTCCGACGTGGCGAAGCGGCCACCGTCGAGCTGGACCATCGGGCGCAGCTCCGGCGGGATGACCGGGACGGCCTCGAGGATCATCATCTCCGGCTTGTTGCCGGAGTGCAGGAAGGCCGAGACGACCTTCAGGCGCTTGACGGCGCGCTGCTGCTTCTGGCCCTTGGCGGTGCGCACCTGGTCCTCGAGCTCGACGCGCTCCTCCTCGAGGTTGACCTGCTCGAGCAGGTCGCGGACCGCCTCGGCGCCCATGCCGCCGCGGAAGTACTCGCCCCAGCCGTAGGGGGAGCCGAAGCGCTCCTTGAGCTCACGGAACAGCGTCTCGTCGTTGACGACCTGCTTGGGCGTCATGTCCTGGAAGAGGTCCCAGACCTGGCGCAGACGCTCCATGGCGTCCTCGATGTACGCCTCGGTGTCCGTGCGGTCGGCCTCCAGGGCCTTGCGCATGTCCTTGATGTGCTTGGTGCGCTCGTCGTCCTCGAGCTTGGAGACGTCGATGTCGAGGTGCTCGGACCAGAGGATGTCCTCGTCGGAGAAGTCCTTCTCCGAGCCCGTGCGCAGGTACTCCTCGCGACGCTCGAGCGACTCGTCGATCTCCTGCAGGCGCAGGTTCTTCTCGGCCGCGTACTCGTCGAGGGACTCGTTGACCTTGCCGGCCAGCTCCTCGAGGTCGGCCGCGCGCGCGTCCTCGTCCACCCACGTGACCATCGAGGCCGCGAAGTAGAGGACCTTCTCGAGCTCCTTGGGCGCCATGTCCAGCAGGTAGCCGATGCGCGACGGGACGCCCTTGAAGAACCAGATGTGGCTCACGGGGGCGGCCAGGTCGATGTGGCCCATGCGCTCACGGCGCACCTTGGACCGCGTGACCTCGACGCCGCAGCGCTCGCACACGATGCCCTTGTAGCGGACGCGCTTGTACTTGCCGCAGTAGCACTCCCAGTCCTTGGTCGGACCGAAGATGCGCTCGCAGAACAGGCCATCCTTCTCCGGCTTGAGCGTGCGGTAGTTGATCGTCTCGGGCTTCGTTACCTCACCGGAGCTCCAGCTCCGGATCTGCTTCGAGGACGCGAGACCGATCTCAATGGCGTCGAAATTGTTGATGTCGATCACTTACTCGGTCTCCTCACCGTCGGTGGCGGCGGCTTCGATGTACCCCGCGTCCGTCGCCGCGTCGTCGTCTGTCTGGCCCTCTTCGCCCTCGTTGATCTCGAGGGCTTCCGTCTCGTCGGCGGCCTGACCGTCGGTCGCGCGCACGCCGCTCAGGTCGATCCCGAGCTCCTCCGCCGCGCGCAGCAGGTCGTCGTCCTCGTCGCCCATCTCCGCGCGCGCCCCGTCGTCGGAGACGACGTTGACGTCCAGCGCCAGCGACTGCATCTCCTTCAGGAGCACCTTGAAGGACTCGGGGATCGACGGCTCGGCGATGTTCTCGCCCTTGACGATCGCCTCGTAGGCCTTCACGCGCCCGACCGTGTCGTCGGACTTGATGGTGAGCATCTCCTGCAGCGTGTAGGCGGCGCCGTACGCCTCGAGCGCCCACACCTCCATCTCACCGAAGCGCTGGCCGCCGAACTGCGCCTTGCCGCCCAGCGGCTGCTGGGTGACCAGGGAGTACGGGCCGGTCGAGCGAGCGTGGATCTTGTCGTCCACGAGGTGGTTGAGCTTGAGGATGTACATGTAGCCGACGGTCACGCGCTTCTCGAACGGCTCGCCGGTGCGGCCGTTGAAGAGCTGGAGCTTGCCGGAGGCACGCTCACCCGCGCGGGCGTTCTCGTCGATCTCCATGCGGATCGCGCCCTTGTGCTCGCGCTGCCACTGCAGCAGCGCGTGGTCCACGTCCTGCACGGTCGCGCCGTCGAACACCGGCGTGGAGACGTACACGCGGTTGGTGCCGTCCTCGCGGGAGTGCTTGTACGCGTCCGTGCCGTCGTCGTACCAGCCCTCGGCGGCGGCCCACCCGAGGTGGGTCTCCAGGATCTGGCCGATGTTCATGCGCGAAGGCACGCCCAGCGGGTTCAGGATGACGTCGACCGGCGTGCCGTCCTCGAGGAACGGCATGTCCTCCTCGGGCACGATCTTCGAGATGACGCCCTTGTTGCCGTGACGGCCCGCGAGCTTGTCGCCCTCGGAGATCTTGCGCTTCTTGGCCACGAACACGCGCACCAGGTCGTTGACGCCCGGGGAGAGGTCGTCGCCCGCGGCGCGGCTGAAGGTCTTGACGTCGATGACGACGCCGCCCTCGCCGTGCGGCACCTTCAGGGAGGTGTCGCGCACCTCGCGCGCCTTCTCCTTGAAGATCGCGCGGATCAGCTTCTCCTCGGCGGTCAGCTCGGTCTCGCCCTTCGGCGTGACCTTGCCCACGAGCAGGTCGCCCGACGCCACCTCGGCGCCGATGCGGACGATGCCGCGGTCGTCGAGGTTGCGCAGCGACTCCTCCGAGCGGTTCGGGATGTCGCGCGTGATCTCCTCGTCGCCGAGCTTGGTCGTGCGGGCGTCGATCTCGTATTCCTCGATGTGGATCGAGGTGAGCTCGTCGTCCTTGACGAGGCGGCGGCTGAGGATGATCGCGTCCTCGAAGTTGTAGCCCTCCCAGGACATGAAGGCGACGCGCAGGTTCTTGCCCAGCGCCATCTCGCCCTTGTCCGAGGACGAGCCGTCGGCGAGCAGGTCGCCGGCGGCCACCTGCGCACCGACCTTCACCCACGGCTTCTGGTGGATGAGCGTGCCCTGGTTGGAGCGCATGTACTTCTGCAGCTCGTACTCGTCGCGGTTGCCGTCCTCGGTGGCGACGACGATCCGCGTGGCGTCGACGAAGTCGACCGTGCCGGCGTTGCGCGCCAGGACCAGGTCGCCCGAGTCCAGCGCCGCGCGACGCTCCATGCCGGTGCCGACGAGCGGCGCGTCCGTCTTCAGGAGCGGCACCGCCTGGCGCTGCATGTTCGCGCCCATGAGCGCGCGGTTGGCGTCGTCGTGCTCGAGGAACGGGATCATCGCCGTGCCCACGGACCAGATCTGCTCCGGGGAGACGTCGATCAGGTCGACCTCTTCGGGCGCGACGTAGACGTACTGACCCGCCTGCGTGCGGCAGAGGATGCTTTCGCCGGTCAGGCGGCCGTTCTCGTCGAGCGGCTCGTTGGCCTGCGCGATGAGGCGTTCCTGCTCCTCGGTCGCGTCCAGGTGCAGGATCGTCTCCGTGATCACGCCGTTCTCGACCACGCGGTAGGGCGTGGTGACGAAGCCGTGCTCGGAGACCTCCGCGTAGGAGGAGAGCGAGCCGATCAGGCCGATGTTCGGACCCTCGGGGGTCTCGATCGGGCACATGCGGCCGTAATGGGTCGGGTGGACGTCGCGAACCTCGATCGGCGCGCGCTCACGCGTGAGGCCGCCGGCGCCGAGCGCCGACAGGCGGCGACGGTGCGTCAGGCCCGTGAGCGAGTTCGTCTGGTCCATGAACTGCGACAGCTGGGAGGAGCCGAAGAACTCCTTCAGCGCGGCCACGACCGGGCGGATGTTGATGATGGTCTGCGGCGTGATCGTGTCCGCGTCCTCGGTGGTGAGGCGCTCGCGGACGACGCGCTCCATGCGGTACAGACCGATGCGGAACGCTTCCTGGATCAGCTCGCCGACCGTGCGCAGGCGGCGGTTGCCGAAGTGCTCGTACTCGTCCAGGTACTCCTCGACGGCCTCGCGCGGACGCGACATGGCCTCGGCGGCGTAGTCCTTGAGGTCCTCGTCGAGCTCTTCGGAGATGCCGAGGACGTTCGGGAGCTTCACGAGCTCGCGCACCAGCGCGAGGATGTCGTCGTGCGTGAGCGTGCGGACGTCGAGGTCGATGTCCAGGCCCAGGCGCGAGTTGAGCTTGTAGCGGCCGACGCGCGTGAGGTCGTAGCGCTTGGGGTCGAAGAAGAGCTGGTGCAGCAGGTTGCGCGCGTTGTCCACCGACGGCGGCTCGCCCGGGCGCTGCTTCTTGAACAGCTCGATCAGCGCGCCCTCCTCCGAGCGCGTGACCTCCGTGTCGGCCTCGACCGTGTTGCGGATGTAGAGGCTGTTGTCGAAGAGGTTGAGGATCTCCTCGTCGGTGCTGTAGCCCATCGCGCGCAGCAGCACCGTGACGGGCAGCTTGCGCTTGCGGTCGATGCGGACGTAGACGCGGCCCTTCTTGTCGATCTCGAGCTCGAGCCACGAGCCGCGAGCCGGCATCAGGTTCGCGACGAAGACCTGCTTCTCCGGGTCCTTGGGCTCCATCAGGTAGGCGCCCGGGGAACGGACCAGCTGCGTCACGACGACGCGCTCGGTGCCGTTGATGATGAACGTGCCGCGGTCGGTCATCCACGGGAAGTCGCCCATGAACACCGACTGCTCGCGGATCTCGCCCGTCTCGCGGTTGATGAAGCCGACCGTGACGGTCAGCGGCCGCGCGTAGGTGAGGTCCTTCTCACGGCACTCGTCCAGGGACGCCACCGGCTGGTCGAACGTGAACTCCCCGAACTGCACCGCAAGGTTGCCGGTGTAGTCCTCGATCGGCGAGATGTCGTCGATCGTCTCGCGCAACCCACCGCCCTCGGAATCAACCAGCCAGGCGAAGGACTTCTTCTGGATGTCGATGAGGTTCGGAACATCGACGGGTTTGTCGAGGCGCGCGAACGTGCGTCGCGTGCGGGGAGCGTCAACAGAAGCCAAGACGGCGACTCCTCAAGAGGGTCGTAGGGCGGCGGGGGAGGTGGCCTAGAGGTGCCAGAGGCATACAGGCGCGACCAACCAAGATAGCACAGGGGGTCTCGGACCCCCCGGCGGGGGCGCTCGGCGCTCACGGACCCCGCCCGGCCCGGGTCCCGTATGTGGCGGGAAGGGCACTGTGGACGGCTGCGACTATCGGCCGAGTGGCATCATTTTAGCGCCCCGATCAAGCGCGCGGTACCCCGCCGACGAGCAGGCTGTTGCGCCCGCGAATCCGGCGTTCGGCTGGACGCTCGACCAGATGGTGCAGGAGCGCCGCGCCCGCGATCGCCAGCGGGAGGCTGACGATCAGATGACCTGAGGCGGGGAGGTCGAACGCGTCGATGAACCACAGGTGCACGAGGTAGAAGGCGAACGAGACCTCGCCCAGCCAGACGAGCCAGCGGCGTCGGAACGGCGTCCCGGCGCCGCCGCGGTCCGCCTCGGCAGCGGCCGCGATCAGCAACGCGAACGGGACCAGGGTGACCGCGGCGACCCCGAACGCCGACGGCGCCACACCGGCGGCGACGTAGGCGACCCCGGCGACGACGAGCGCCGGGAGCCAGCCGAGCGGGCAGCGGCGCCCGCGCAGCAGCTCGACGGCCAGGAGGGCGCCGAGGAGGAACTCGAGGATGCGCACGAACGGCGCGTGCCGCACGAACCACACCCACACGCTGTCGTCCGTGCGCAGGTAGTCGGCGCCCGGATCGACCACCGTGGCCACGGCCGCCATCCCTACCACGCCGGCCACCGCCGCGACCGCGAGCCCCGCACGTGCGCGTGAGCCGAGCGCCGCGAGCCGGTGCGCCCAGAACGGGAACGTGACGTAGAAGAAGACCTCGCACGACAGCGACCAGGCCACGCCGTTGATCGCGAAGTAGTACCGCTGCTCGGGGATCCAGTCCTGCACCAGCGCGGCGCCGACGATGAACTCGTCGGCCGACCAGGACAGGCCCTTGGCGGTGACGATGATCGCTCCGATCACCCACGCGACCAGGTGCGCGGGATAGATGCGCGCGAACCGGCGCCGATAGAACCGGCGCGCCCCCACCCGCTCGCCGTGGGACCACATCAGCACGAAGCCGCTCAGGATGAAGAAGAACGACACCCCGGCCGTGCCCTGCTTGGTGAAGTGGTCGAGCGTCGGCCCCACCGGCAGGTGGTGGAGGAAGACGACGAGCGCGGCGCCGAACCGCAGTCCGGTGAGCGAATCCAGCCGAGGTGCCCGCGTCGCAGCGACCACACCCGGGTGTATACGTGATTCGCCGCGTCAGCGCGCGCGGCTGGCGCACCTCTTGAACGTGCGCGACGCCTTGAGCGTCTGCCCGCGGGTGGTGGTCACGGTGATCCGGACCGTGAAGGTGTTCCTGGACACGCTACGCAGGTAGATCGAGCGCTTGAGCTTGGCGCGGGACAGGCGGATCGTCCGCTTGCCGTACTTGATGACCGCCGAGCGCAACGTCACGCCCTTGGGCGCACGCAGGCGCAGACGCACGTACGGCCGGCTCGCGCACCGCCGGGTCGTGGATACCGACAGCAAGCCGGTCGCGTTCCTGACCGCGGCCTGCGGGGTCGTCGTCGCCGGCGTGGTCGGTGAGGAGGGCGCGGTCGGCAGGACCGGCGGGGGCGGCGCCGTCGCCGCCCCGATGCAGTTCTCGGCCTGGCACTCGGCCTCCGAGAGGATGGTGATCCGGAACCGGCCGTAGTTGTCGGAGGTGGGGTTGTCCTCGAACCGGAACACCGCCGGGCGGCCGGTGCCCGTCAGGCGATAGGTGTACGTGTGGTCCGCGCGCGGGACCGCGAACGGCCCGCCGATCGGCTCGGCGTGCGTGAATTGCCCGTCGACTCCGATGTGGAACCCACCATGCGTCTGCGTGGTCACGTGCATCGGGATCTGAGCGCTCACGCAGCGGAAGTTCTCGAAGGGCACGCCCGGCGGTACGGCGAAGATCGTCTCGGCGTCGAACCCGACGGGTCCGTTGGTCACCCCGCTGGAGGGATACATCGGGCCGGACTCGGCGCTCCCGCAGACGTCGCCCGGCTGGCTCCACTGCGCGAGATTCCAGATCGACACGGTTCCGGAGACGCGCGCGTAGTAGGTGGCGCCCGCGGCCAGCGGCGCCGACGCGACGTCGGGCCCCCGGGCATCCAGGTGCAGCGCCTCTGAGGCGTGGGCCGGCGCCGCGACCAGTCCGGCGAGGGTTGCCGCGGCCATGGCGACCTGAAGTCTTCGGGGGATCACGCGGGCCATTGTGCCGGTTGTCGGCGCAGCGCGGGCGACGCACGTCCGGAATCGGTCCACTGTGCTCCAGATTCCGGTTACCACTTCCGGGGGATGGTACGGCTAGCCGCACCCCCGTACTCTCCCTGCAGTCCGAACTCCCGCACCCGAGGCCGCGGCCCGTCACCGCACCTCGGGGAATCCCCCGCCGGAGCACATCCGGCACCGTCACAGAAGGAACCAGAGAAAGGGCGGCCACGATGGCCGCCCTTTTTCGTTGCCGGCCTACTGCGGCTGCGGCGCGCGGCAACTAGCTCCTTCGTCGGGCTTGACCGCCCGATTCCCTCTGCAGCGCGCAGGGTTCGCAACCGCGTTTAACTGACGACGGGCGCCCCGGAGGGCGCCCGTCGGCAACGCCTGCTTGGGAAGCGGGTGCTACTTGATCTCGACGGAGCCGCCGGCCTCTTCGATCTCGGCCTTGAGCTTCTCGGCCTCTTCCTTCTCGACGCCCTCCTTGACGGGCTTCGGGGCCTCGTCGACGAGCGCCTTGGCCTCCTTGAGGCCCAGGCCGGTGGCCGCGCGAACGACCTTGATGACCTGGATCTTCTTGTCGCCGGCCGCCGTCAGGATGACGTCGAACGCGGTCTGCTCCTCGGCGGCCTCGGCCGCGTCGCCGCCGCCGCCGGTGCCCGGCGCCGGGGCCGCGACGCCGACCGCCGCCGCGGAGACGCCGAAGGCCTCCTCGAGGGCCTTGATGCGCTCAGAGAGCTCGAGGACGCTGATCGACTTGAGCTCGTCGATCCATTCCTGGGTGCTGGTAGCCATGTGTCTTATTCCTCCGTAGACGAGTCAGTCGAAGCGGGCGCAGCGCCGCCGCCCAGGAGATCCCGGTCGACGATCTGCTGCAGCTGCCGGGCCATGCCGGCGGGCAGGTTGTTGAGGGCGGTCACCAGGCCGCTGAGCGGCGAGACGATCATGCCGACGAGGCGGCCGACGAGGACCTCCTTCGGCGGGAGCTGGGCGATCGCGTCGACGTCCTCCGGGGACAACGTCTGACCGTCCATCCAGCCGCCCTTGAACTCCAGAAGCGTGTTCTGGGTGGACCGGCGGAAGTCGCGCAACGCCTTGGCGGCCGCGGCGGCGTCGCCCCGGACGAAGGTCATCGCGGTCGGGCCCTGCAGGATCGGCTTCAGGCCGTCGGCGCCGACACGGTCGGCCGCGATCTCGGCGAGCGTGTTCTTGACGACGGTGAAGCGGGAGTCGGCCGCGCGCAGCGTGGTGCGCAGCTCGGCGGACTGAGCCACGGAAATGCCGCGGTAGTCGACCGCGAAGACGGCCGAAGACTCCCGTAGGGACTCGGCCACCTCCTCGATGACCTGAGCCTTTTGCTCTCGGTTCAAGCGCTTTCTCCTATCCCGGTCTTACGCCTCGAGGGCGGCCGGAGTCTGTGGAGAGGCTGGTATGCGATTCCGCTTACGCGGCCGCGCCAGCCTCCGACTCGTTCAAGTCCTTCAGACGCGACGGATCGACCTTGATGCCGGGGCCCATGGTCGACGCGAGCGTCACGGTGCGGATGTACTTGCCCTTCGCGGCGGACGGCTTCGCGCGGATGATCTCTTCCATCACGGCGCGGTAGTTGTCCAGCAGCTGCTCGTCCGAGAAGGACGTCTTGCCGACGGTCATGTGCACGATCGCGGTGCGGTCCGTGCGGTACTCGACCTTGCCGGCCTTGGACTCCGCGACGGCCTTGGCGACGTCCATCGTGACCGTGCCGACCTTCGGGTTCGGCATCTTGCCCGACGGGCCGAGGATGCGGCCGAGGCGACCGACCACCGGCATCATGTCCGGGGTCGCGATCGCGACGTCGAAGTCCATGAAGCCGTCCTGGATCTTGGCGGCCAGGTCGTCCGCGCCCACGATGTCGGCGCCGGCCTCCTCGGCCTCGCGCGCCTTGTCGCCCTTGGCGAAGACGGCGACCTTGACCTCCTTGCCGAGGCCGTGCGGGAGCGCGATCGTGCCGCGGAGCTGCTCGTCGGCGTGGCGCACGTTGAGCCCGGTGCGGATGTGCACCTCGACGGACTCGTCGAACTTCGCCCGCTTGGCTTCCTTCATGAGCTGGACGGCCTCTTGCGGGGTGTACTCGCGCGTGCGATCCACCAGCGCCTTCGAGGCGACCGAGCCCTTGCCGTGCTTCGCCATTACGCGACGACCTCCACGCCCATAGAGCGGGCCGTGCCCGCGATGATCTTGGCCGCCTGGTCGACGTCGTGCGCGTTGAGATCGTTGAGCTTCTTCTCGGCGATCGCGCGCACCTGCTCGTTGGTGATCGTGCCGACCTTGGTGCGGTTCGGCTCGCCGGAGCCCTTGTCGATGCCGATCGCCTGGCGGATCAGCACCGCGGCCGGCGGCGTCTTGGTGACGAACGTGAAGGAGCGGTCCTCGTAGACCGTGATGACGACGGGGATCGTGACCCCCATGTCACCGGAGGTCTGGGCGTTGAACGCCTTCACGAACTCCATGATGTTGATGCCGTGCTGACCAAGGGCAGGGCCGACAGGCGGGGCCGGAGAGGCCTGGCCGCCCGGGGCCTGCAGCTTGATCTGGGTCATTACCTTCTTGGCCATTAGATCTTCTTCACCTGGTCGTACCCGACCTCGACTGGGGTCTCGCGCCCGAAGATGGAGACGAGCACCTTCAGCTTGGACGCGTCCTCGTTGATCTCCGAGATCTCGCCCGAGAAGTCGGAGAGCGGACCGGAGATCACCTTGACAGATTCGCCGATCGTGAACTGGGCCCTGCTCGGGACCTTCTGCGCCACCTCACGGTGGAGCAGGCGGTCGACCTCGGCCTGCGTCAGTGGGATCGGCTCGTTTGACGCGCCCACGAACCCGGTCACGCCCGGGGTGCCCTTGACGACCTGCCAGGAGTCCTCGTTGAGGTCCATGTTCACCAGCACGTAGCCGGGCATGGTCCGCTTCTCGACCGAGACCTTCTGGTTGTCCTTCATCTCCTGAACGGTCTCCGTCGGAACGACGACCTGACGCACGGCGCGCGTCTGGTTCAGGGAAGAGACTCGGTGCTCGAGGTTCTGCTTGACCTTGTTCTCGTGCCCGGAATAGGTGTTGATGACGTACCAGCGAAACATGGGTGGGGGCCTCTACAGGATGGCCTGGATCAGGGGGTTCCAGATGGCGTCGAGCAGGCCCAAATACGCGCCCGCGACGACCACGAACCCGAGCGTGACGGCAGTGCCCTGCCCGACCTGACGGCGGTCGGGCCACTGGACGCGGCGCAGCTCGGCCCACGACGCGCGCAGGAAGTCGGCCGCGCGGCCGAACAGGCCCTTGCGGTGAACCGGGGCGTCGCCGTGCTCGTGCGAGTCGCCGTTGCCGGAACCGGTGGGCGGCTCGGGCGGGGCGGGCGGCGCCGCGGCGGTGCGATCGCGATCGTCTCCGCCGACCTCGGCGAGGTGCGCCTCCGTCACGTCGGGCATCGCCTGCCCGAGCGGATCGGCGGGCTCGGTGTCACCCGTGTCGCGCGCGTACTCGTCGTTGCGGACGCGATCCTCTTCGAGGTCGTCGCTTCCACGGCGTGGACGATCGGTGGCCATCTCTGGAGTTCTTTCCTTGAGCTAGCGCGTCTCGCGGTGCCCGGTGTGACGGCGGCACCACTTGCAGTACTTGCGCAGGGTGATGCGATCCGGGTTGTTGCGCTTGGACTTCTTCGTCTGGTAGTTCCGGCGCTTGCACTCCTCGCACGCGAGGGTCACAGCGATCCGGACGTCTCCGCGGGCCATGGACGGCGTGCTCCGAGAGTCGTGGGTTCGTGGATGCGCCGGGGCAAAGGAAAACCCCGCTCCGGCGCGAGGTGGCAATGAAGAATAGCGCCTCGTCGCGCGTGCCCGTGAAGAGCCGGGCGAACTGTCCCGGTGTCCAGGCGAAAGGGTCTAGCGCGCCGAGCGCGGCGCGGGCTGCGGGCGCACCCGCTCAGGCGCGACCTGCGGCTCCGCGAACGCGGCCACGAAGCCCACCTCCTCGTCTTCCTCGCGCGCGTACGCGAGGGCGGCGAGGGCGTCGTCCCCGCGGCGAGCCATCGCGCACAGCGAGACGGCGAGGAGGCAGACGAAGAGCCAGAGGGAGGCGATGCCGATCAACCAGGTCACGTTCTCGGTGTCGGCACGGCCGGCGGTTCGCTTGAGCGGATCTGTACGAAGGCCCAGGTGCCGCGGCCGCTCGGGCGCAATCAGGCCCAGTGGGTAGGTTCACCGCGTGAACCCGCCCGCGCTCGAAGGCGTCACCCACCACTACGTCGACCTACCGAACGGCCTGCGCGTCCACGTCGCCGAGCACGGTGAGGGCCCGCCCGTCCTCGCCCTGCACGGCTTCCCGCAGCACTGGTACCAGTGGCGCCGGCTGTTCGCCGCGCTCCCCGACCACCGGATCATCGCGCCCGACCTGCGCGGGCTCGGGTGGACGAGCGCCGCGCCCGACGGCGACTACCGCAAGGCCACGATCGCCGCCGACCAGATCGCGCTGCTGGACGCGCTCGAGCTCGAGAAGGTGATCCTTGTCGGTCACGACTGGGGCGGCTGGGTCGGCTGGCACCTCGCGCTCGACCACCCGGACCGCTTCCACGGCTACGTCGCCGCCGGGATCGTCCATCCGTTCAATACGCCTCAGAAGCTGCTGCGCGAGCTGCCGCGCTTCCTCTACCAGCCGCCGATCGCCGCGCCGGTGCTCGGCCCGCTGCTGATCCCGCACGTCGTCACGCGCTTCCTGCGCGGCGCGTGGGGTGACCGGGAGACCTACGACCGGGCGGCGGAGCCGATCTACGTCGAGCGCTACCGCACCACCGCGGGGGCGGGTAGCCAGTACTACCGCCAGTTCCTCACGCGCGAGGTCCTGCGCGGGCCCTCCGGCCGGCTCACGCTCCCGACGCGGCTGCTGCAGGGCCGGCGCGACCCGATCGGCACCGCGCTCGCCCAAGGGCTGGACCGTCACGGCGACGACGCGATCACGCTGCTGCTGGACGGCTGCGGCCACTTCGTGCCGGAGGAGCGCCCGGCGGACATCGCGGCCGCAGTACGCTCGCTGCCATGGTCGTGAAGATCAACGCGATTGAGGTCGCCGAGGGCCGTGGGCCCGAGCTCGAGCAGCGGTTCGCCGCGCGCGCACGCGAGGTGGACAACCAGCCCGGCTTCCTCGGGTTCCAGCTGCTGCGCCCGGTCAAGGGCGAGACGCGCTACTTCGTCGTCACCCACTGGGAGTCCGACGAGGCGTTCCAGAACTGGGTCAAGAGCGCGGCCTTCACGCGCGGGCACGTGCAGGCCCGCGCCGACAGCCAAGGTGCCGTCGCGCACGGGTCCGCCGTGATGGAGTTCGAGGTCGTCGATCTGGAGGCGCCGGTCACCCCGGGGCCCGCCTGAGCGCGTCGATCACTCAGGCAACGGAAGGTCGATGTCGATCGGTTCCAGCGTCCCCCCCAGGGCGATCACGCCGGCTCCGGCGCGCTCGTCGGGGTCGAGCAGCAGCTGCGTGGCCTCGGCTCGCGTACGGACCCCGAGCTTGCGCAGCGACGTCGCGACGTGGCTCTTGACCGTGGTCTCGCCCAGGTGCAGGCGGCGGGCGATCTCCGCGTTGGAAAGGCCCATGACGACGAGGGTCATCACGTCGCGCTCGCGGCGGGTCAGCGCGCGCGGCCTGGCTCGGCCCTCCCCTTCGGCGGGCGAGCAGATCTGACCGGCGGCGACGGCGAACACCGTCGGCCCGAGGCTCGCGTCGAGGCGCGACGTGAGCACGATGCCCCGCAGGCCTGTCTCGAGCAGGCGCTCGAGCTCGACGCGAGCGCTCAGATCCGTGACGGCGATCACGGGCGCGCTCGCGGCTTCCACGACGACCTTGCCGCGCCGGCGCTGCTCGCCGGCCGAGCCGCGCAGCTCGGCGATGACCGCGTCCGCGTCGTCGAGGGTGGCGGGCGGGCGGCTGAGCCCCCACGCGGACAGCGCCGCCGCGATCCGCGGCTGCGCGTCGTCCTCGGCGATGACGGCGATGCGCAGCGGAGCGCGGTTCACGGGCGCAAGCCTATCCGGGACCAGCGGCAAGCAAAGGCGCCCCCCGCCCGTGGGCGGGAGGCCCCCACGCCCGCCTAGGAGAAGGTGAGGTTCGGGATCGGAGTCCCGTTCGGGAACGTCGCGTCGAGCCGGGAGCCAGAGGACTGGCCCGCGGTGATCTCGGCGAGATCGCCGTAGTCGACGACCTTCGGGATCTCGAAGGTCGGCTTGTCGTCGGTGTGCTTCACGACCCGGATTCTGGGTCAGCGGGCGCCCGGGGACAAGACGAAGAAAAGGAGGAGGTCAGCGCGTCAGGAAGGTGGCGAGCATCGCCGCGCGCCAGCTCTCGAACATCCATCCGGCCCGGCCGCGGGGGTGGGCGTCAGGGCCGGCTTGCACCTGGCGGCGCACGCGCGCCACGTCGAGATACGGCGCGAGGTCCGGGGTGAGCCGCTCGAGCAGCGCGGCCCGGTCGAGGTTGTCGAGGACGGCGTCGCCGAAGTGCGACTTCTCCGCGCGCAGGCGGACCACGTCCGGGACGTGCCCGGCGAGCGCGGTCCGCAGCAGCTCCTTGTCCCGGCGGCGATCGAAGGCGTGCTCGGGTGGCAGCGAGAGCACGGTCTCGACCAGTCGCCGGTCGGTCAGCGGGCTGGCGCCGGACACGCCCGCCATGGCCGTGACGCGGCGCAGGTAGTCGGCCGAGCCCGCCTCGGCCGGGAGCGTGACGATCAGCGCGATCCGCCGGGCAAGCCACCGGGGGCCTGGGCGCGACCGCCAGTCGAGCTGCGCCCGGCGTGCCCGCACCGCCGCACGGGCGCGCGGCGTCATCGCGTCCGCGAACCAGTCGAGGTCGGCGCCGACCCGCGCCGGCGGACGCAGGCGCGCCGGTGCGAGCGGTCCCGCCACCCAGCGGCGCGCGATGACGCGATAGGCACGCGCCGGCAACCGCTCGGGCGCGCCCGGGAGACGGTGCGCGACCCGCCGCGCGGCGGCCAGCCGGCCGTGGCGGACGAGGTCGGCGAGCAGGAACGGCTCGCACCCGAACAGCTCGTCACCGCCCTCGCCGTCGAGCACCACGTCGTGCGCCGCCGCCGCGGCCTCCAGCATCGGATGGAACAGCCCGCGGCCGGGGTACTCCTGCGGCACACCCCAGCGCGCGAGGAACGCGGCGCCGTCGGCCAGCAGGTCGCGCGGGCCGGCCGCGAACGTGCGCGACGGCGCCCCCAGCTGTCCCGCCACCGCGGCGATCAACTCCGCCTCGTCGGCCTCGGGATATTGCGGGAACACGGTGCTGACGGCCGCGGGCACCACCCCCTCGGCGATCGCCGCGGCGAGCACGGCGCTCGAGTCGAGGCCCCCGCTCAAGCGCACCGCGGGCCGTTCGGCCGCCCGCACGCACGGCCCGACCGCCTCCCGCAGAGCGGTCCACACCCGCTCCGCCGCGGCCTCGCGCCCCAGGCTCAGCGATTCCGGCGCCGGCTGCCAGTAGCGCCGCGCGCTCGCCGCGTCGAACGCGCGCCAGTGCCCCGCCGGGACGGGCGCGACGCCGGCGTACAGCGTCCGCTGGCCGAGCGGTTCCATCGCGAGCCACAGGGCCGCGGCCTCATCGTCGGTGCCCGGCGCGCCCGGCAGCAGCGCGAGCAGCTCGCGCACCTCGGACGCGAGGTACGTCACCTCGCCCTCCCGGCGCACGAAGAGCGGGCGGGCGCCGGTGAGGTCGCGGACAGCGGCGCCGCGGTCTTCGGCGGCGGCCCAGGCCAGGCCGGTGGGGACCTCGGGCGCCGGCGGTCGCCCGCGCGCGGCCCCGGCGAGCAGGGACGCGGCGCGCTCGCCGGCCGGCCCGTCGACGAGCACCGTCACGCCGTCGACCTCCAGCGGCGGTCCGCCGGTCCAGCCGAGCCACATCGCCCCGAAGCGGGCGACCGCAGTGGCCCCGGCCCGTCGCAGCGCCGCCTCGGGCCCCGCGCGGCGCCCGCCGGGATCGAGGATCGCGGCGATCATGCCGCCAGGCGGGTGGCGAGCTCCGCGGGGCCTTCCACGAGGCCCCGCGCGACCTCCACGATCTCGACGGTCTCGGCCACCGTTCCGCACGTCGCGAGCAGGTGCGCCAAGGAGGCCGGCTCGCGCGCCCCGACCAGGAACGCATTGCCGAGCAGCTGCACCGGGGTCACCCGCGCCGGCCGGATGACCGCGGCGTCCTCGTCCCCGCCGCCGAGCAGGTGCAGCCGAGCGAGTGGAAGCGCACGGGACTCGCGGGCGACGGTGTAATGGGACTTGGTCTGCCCCGTGCGACCGAGGCGGTCCCCCAGCTGCGCGGTCGCGGCCCCGAGCCGCTGCTCCTCCTGCGGGCGCAGGTTGGTGACGCCCAGGCCCGGGTGCACGAACGGCCTGCCGTCGCGCACCTCCAGGACGAGCACGTCGTCGGTCACCAGCCGGGCGCCCGCGCCGAGCACGAGGTTGACGGCCAGCGACGTCTTCCCCCACCCGCGCGCGCCCGCGAAGGCCAGCACGCGGCCGTCGAGCGCCACCGCGCTGGCGTGCAGGATCTCGTACCCGCGGTGCATCGCCGCGAACGGCAGCACGCGCCCGACCAGGAAGCGCTGCCAGCGCCAGGCGGGCACGGGCGGCGGCGCGCAGTCGATGCGCGCCGCGCCCGGGCGCACCACGCACGTGCCGAAGTAGCGCGCGCTGAGCCGATACCCGAGCTCGTCGTGCACGTCGATCGTCGCCGCGGGCGCCTCGGGGGCGCCCTCCACCAGCACCGAGCGCGCCCCCGCGCCGGCCCACTCGGCGGTCAGCGCCGCGCCCTCCACGAGCCGCAGCGAGCACTCCGGCAGCCGCTCCGTGGCCGCGTCGGGCACGAGCCCGAGCACGTCGAAGTCGCTCTCGAGCGCGAGCCCGAACGCGTGGCCCGCTCGGGCGCGGGGAGCGTCAACCATCCGTGACGACGAGCAGTCCGCGCTCGAGCATGGTCTCCACGAACTCGAGCAGGTACGGCTCGATCTCCGCCTCGGGGCGCTCGAAGTCGCGCGCGATCTCCGTGAGCGCCGCGCCGACGGACTTCTCACGGCCGAGCACCTCCACCATCCGCCCGGCCGAGGCGTTGAGCCCGTGGAACTTCTGCGTCTGCAGGTTGAGCACGACGGTCTCACTCGCGAACGAGCGGAAGACGACGTGCTCCGGGATGGACACGTTCCGAACGAGGGGATCGGTCAAAGACAAGGTCTCCGGCGCCTTTAATATTCGGTCATTGTGCCGCGCGCGCGGGCGTGCGCGAGCGCGGCCCGGAGCGCGATCAGGCTCAGGGGCAGCAATACCACGGTGAACGCGGCGAGCCGCGCGGCGTCGCCCCAGACGGACCCCTCCAGCGGGGAGGTCGCCAGCAGGTGCCGCAGGATGCCGACGGCCGGGGTGAAGGGCTGCACGTCCGACGTCCAGCGGATCCACTCCGGCAGCAGCGAGATGGGGAAGTACACGCCGGCGACCACGGAGAAGACGGTGATCATGAGCGTCACCCCCATCGTCGCCTGGCGCACGACGAAGGTGAGGGCCGCGGCCAGCAGCCCCAGTGGCGCGAACGCGAAGGCGACGAGCGCCAGCGCGGGCACGGCCGCCACGAGCTCCGGGAGCCCGGGACGCAGGTTGCCGATCGCCATCCCCATCAGGATCGTCACCATGCCCACGACCATGGCCTGCAACACGGGGTACACCGTCATGGCCACGCACGCGCGCAGGGGCCCGAAGGCGGACGTCGCCAGGCGCTCGAGCGTGCCCGCGATCTGCTCGTTGCGCAGCGTCGTGGACACCTCGGACACGGCGGCGGTGAGCACGGCCAGCCCGGCCATGCCGGTGATCACGAACGAGAAGTAGCCGTCCGAGGACCCGACGGACTCGACGACGACGAGCCGCGACACGTAGTAGAAGAGCACGACGAACACCGCCGGGCCGAGCAGGATCGAGATCCAGCGGAAGCGGTACGAGAGCAGGATCCGCAGGTCCCGCAGGACCATCGCCTGTGTGGCCCGCCACGCCGCCCGGCTCATGCCGGCACCAGCTTCCCACCCTCCAGCACCCAGTGCGCGTCGAAGTCGATGCCGTGCGCGCCCTCGCCGAACGGCTGCGCCCAGACGAGCACGCCGCCCGACGCGCGCGTGCGGGCCACCATCGTGCGCAGCAGCTCCAGGCCGACGTCGTCGAGCGAGTTCGCGGGCTCGTCGAGGAGCACGAGCTCGGGCCCGTGGAGGAACGTACCGGCCAGCCGCAGGCGCTGGCGCTGGCCCATGGACATGCGATCCGGGCGGCGGTCGAGCAGCTCGCGCAGGGCGAACGCCTCCACCATCTCGGCGGTGCGCGCGTCCTGCTCGGCCGCGGACAGGTACGCCAGCCGCGCCCACAGGTCGAGATGGTGGCGGACCTTCAAGCGCGGGTACAGCCCCGCCGAGACGACGCCGAGGTACGCCATCCGGCGCCGATAGTCGGTCGCCGAACGCTCGGGGTCCAGGTCGCCGTACCGGACCTCCCCGGCGTCGGCGCCGATCAGGCCGGCGAGGATGCGCAGCAGGGTCGTCTTGCCCGCGCCGTTGCGCCCCGTGAGCAGCGTCGAGGTCCCCGCGGGCACGTCCAGCGAAGCGCCCTCGAGCACCGTCGGGCCGCCGCGCCAGGTCTTGTGCACGCCGTGCGCTCGAAGGTCACTCACAGGCGCAGGATCTCGATGTGAGCGTCCCCGCCCGGTTCCAGCAGCGCGGCCCCGCCCGTCTCCACCCAGCAGTGGGCTTCGAAGCCCGCACCGCTCGCGACGCTGAACACGACCTCGTGGGCCAGCCCGCGCACGGCCATCAGGCGCGCGAGGACCAGCGACTGCAGCAGGCACCGGTCGTCGACGGGGAGCACGGCGAGCACCTTGACCGTCGCCCACGCCAGGTGCCGGCCCAACCCGGCGGGCGGCTGCCCGGTGGCGCGGCGCCCGCGGCTCGGCGAGCGCAGGCGCTGGAGCGTCGACGGCGCGTCGTGGCTGCGGAGCAGCCACCGGGCGCGGGCGTAGACGCCCACGATCTCGCCCGCCAGGACCAGCTTCGCGAGCGTCGAGAGGCCACCGGCACGCGGCGCCTCAATGGCAGACCTCATGGGTCCGGGGCGGTCCGAGGCGATCGGCAACGCCGCCCAAATTACCGGATGTGAGAGCGGACGGTGCGGCGAAAGACGCGCGCACTCGCCTGCAGCCACCGCAGTCCGAGCTTGGCCGGACGGGTCATCTGCTCGATGCGGCGGCCCACCACGCCGCCCGCGACGGGTCGATGCCAGCCCTCCATCTCCGGCAGCGAGATGAGCGCGTGACGCCGCAGCGTGGTCAGCTTTTCGCCCCGCGGCGCCAACGCGATGTCAACGAGCGACGCGTCGGCGCGCAGCCGGTCCTCGGAGCCGGCCAGGCGCCAGTTCGCCAGCCGTGCCGCGAAGGTCACGGCCCCGCGCCCGTCCCACGGGTCCGGCGTGGCGACCGTGCGCGCCGCGGTCGCGGCGCCCGCCTTGAGCGCGTCGGCCAGCGCGGGCGCCTCGTCGGCGACGGCCCGCAGCTCCGCGAGCACCTCGTCCTCCCCGTACCGATCCCACCAGGCCGCGATGTCAGCGGGTTGACGGAGCCCCGTGAGCCCGTCGCGCGCGTAGAACAGCAGCAGCATCGCCAGCTCGTCGGCACGGCGCAGCACCGGCCCGGGCTCGGCGCGCGCGAGGGCGCGGGCCGCGAAGTCCGTCTCGAACCAGTGCACGCGCCAGTGCAGCTCCAGGGCGGGATCGCCGTCGAGCGCGAAGTGCAGCAGCGGGAGCCCGGAGGCATCGACCGGGTCGGTGGGCTCGCCGTACCCGAGCCCGCGCGCGACCTCCACCGCCGGCCGGAGATCCTGCGCACGCACGAGCACGTCGATGTCCGAGGAATAGCGGGCAGCGGCATCGCCGTACAGGCGCTCGGCCATCAGCACGCCCTTCAGCGGCACGGCCGCGATTTCGTGGGCGGCGAGCGCGGCGAGCACCGCCATCGACGCCACCCGCTGGCGCGCGGCGGCCGCTTGGGAGATGGCCCGGACTTCGGCGAGCTCGGCGTCGAGCGTCGCCGCGAAGCGCTCGTCGGCCAGCTCGCGCAGCCTCGGAGCCGACGCTCCCGCGACCCCCAGCCGCGTCACCTCCGCGGCCAGCCGCCGCGGGTCGGCGTCCGCGAGCCAGCCGCGCGCGCGGTCACGGGTGCGGTCGCGGCCGGCGCGCGCGCTCACCGCCCAGCGGGCGAGCTCGGACTCGGCGGCATGGGCGCTCACGGAGCCTGCGTGGCGCCCGCGGACGGCTGGAGCGCCCGGGCGTCACGGACCGCCGAGAACATGGTCCGCCACAGCGTGGCCCCGGGCGTCGGGGGCGTGCTCGTGACGTCATAGCCGTCGAACAGCGCCAGGAGCGCGCGGGTGCGCTCGTCGTCCGGGTCGGCGTGGATCTCCCCGAACACGCTCACCACGTCCCGCAGGCGCGTCGTCGCCGGCAGCACGTCGAACTCGCCGCCTTCGATGTCGATCTTGAGCAGGTCCGCTCCCGCTTCGCCGATGAGGTCGTCCAGCTGGACCGCTGCGACCGTGACCGCGTGCTCCTCGTCGACCCACGCGCTTCCCATCGTCGAGCCCTGCCAGCTCTCCAGACCCTCGAAGAACGTGACGGGCTCCGTGGAGGCGCTGACCGCGGCATTGACGAGCCGCACGTTCGGCAGGCCGCCGACGTTGGCCTCCAGGACCTTGAACAGCGACGGGCTCGGCTCCACGCCGACGACCTCACAGCCCGGGAACTGCCACGTGAAGTAGAGGATCGTCGCGCCGACGTTGCTGCCGAGGTCGATGACCCGGGCGGGTGGCTGCGGCAGCGTGATGGCGTACTCGCCGTTGCAGAACACCTCTTCCAGGACGCGCAGGGCCGCGACGTCCGGCAGCAGGAAGCGGTGCCGCCCACTGGGGCCGCGCAGGTACACGGCGAGCGGGCGGCGGACCCGGCGGGTGCCAAGCGCCAGCCCCACCAGCACGATCCGCGCGCGCTCGCGCATGCCGGGCATCACTCGCGCCACGCGCACCGCAGCGCGCAGCCCCGCGGCGATCCGGGTGCCGGACCTCGCCTCGATCCGGCGGACCAGCTCGAACACGGCGTTGGACTCCGACACTCGCACCCTGCGCAGCCTATTGGCTGGTCGGCGCGGATGCGCTGAAGCCTCCCAGCCGCGCGCGCTACGCTTCCGCGCCCGTGAGCCGCCCCGCCGTGGCCTTCTTGATTCTCGCGCACCGCGGCCCGGAGCAGCTCGGTCGCCAGGCGCGGCGTCTGCTCTCGCCCCGTAGTTCCATCTATCTGCACATCGACCGCAAGACGCAGCCGGCCCTGTTCTCGGCGATCCGCGCGGCGCTGCCCGAGCATCCCCACCTGCACCTGCTCGACCGGATGTCGACGCCGTGGGCGTCGTGGAACACCGTCGAGGCGTACCTGCGCGGGCTGCAGCGGATCCTCGACGAGCCCGAGCCGCCCGAGCACATCGTCTTGTTCAGCGGCCAGGACTACCTGCTGCGCCCCGTGGAGCGGATCGTCGACTTCCTGGAGCCGTACGCCGGCCAGACCTTCGCGGCGACCTGGCCGATGCCGTCGGACGTGTACGGCCCGGACGGCGGCATGTGGCGCATCCGCTACTGGCACACGCCGATCCGCCGCCGCCGCTTCCGGATCCCGCTCCCGCGGCCCTACCCGGCGGGGGTGCGCCCGTACGGGGGCTCGGCCTTCATGGTGCTCGACCGCGCGACCGCCCAGTCCATCCTGGACTACACGCGTGAGCACCCTGAGGTGCCGCGCTTCCACCACCACGTCTGGGCCGTGGACGAGCACTACCTGCAGACGGCGCTCAACAACTGCGAGCGCTCCGGCGTCGTGATCGGCGAGCATCTGTGGCACATGGAGTGGACCCTGGGCGCGGCTCACCCGCACACGTTCACGCTCGACGACTTCGAGCGGCTCGCCGACTCGGCCCGCAACTCCTCCGAGGCCGGCGGCGTGTCACGGGCGAAGCTGTTCGCGCGCAAGTTCCACGACGAGGTCGACAGCCGCATCCTCGACCGGATCGACGAGGAGCTCCTGAGTGCCTGAGTTCGGCTTCGTGACCGAGTACACCGTCGGCCACGTGACCTTCGAGCGGCTGCTGCGCGAGGCGGCGGCCGCCGATCCGACCGTCGCGGCGTCCTGGTTTGCGATGACCTACCCGCCGCGCGGGCTGGTGGAGCGCCGCCTGCCGGGGCTGCGCTCGAACTGGTCGCTGCGCGCCAGCTTCCGCGCCCGCCGGTTGTTGGCGATGCACCGGCGCCCATGGGACGCGCTGCTGTTCCACACGCAGACCGCATCGCTGTTCTCGCGTGACGTGATGCGGCGGGTGCCGACCGTCATCTCGCTCGACGCCACCCCCGTCAACCTCGACGAGGTGGCGGTGGGCTACGACCACGCGGTCGGCGGGCGGCGGGTGGAAGCGGCCAAGCGCGCGGTCGTCGCCGGCGCGCTGCGCTCGGCGGCGGGCTTGGTGGCGTGGAGCGAGTGGGTCCGCGCGTCGCTGATCGACGACTACGGCGTCGACCCGGCGGTCATCCGCCTGATCCCGGCGGGCACGAGCGTGCCTGCCGCGCCGCCGGTCCGCGAGGCGCGGGAACGCCCGCGCGTGCTGTTCGTCGGGGGCAACTTCGCCCGCAAGGGCGGAGAGACGCTCCTGCGGGCCGTCGACGGACTCGACGTCGACGTGCACATCGTCACCCAGAGCCAGGTTGCGCCGCGCGCCGGGGTGACCGTCCACAACGACGTCCGGCCCGGCAGTGCCGTGCTGCACGAGCTCTACGCCGACTGCGACCTGTTCGTGCTGCCCACGGCGGCCGACGCATCGCCACACGTGGTGCTCGAGGCCATGGCCGTCGGCCTGCCCGTCGTCTCCACCCGCGTCGGCGCGATCCCGGAGATGGTCGCGGACGGGGAGACGGGACTGCTGACGGCGCCGAACGACACCGACGCCGTCCGCGCGGCCATCGAGCGGCTGCTCGACCCCGCGCTCCGCGCGCGGCTGGGCCGAGCGGGGCACGCGCGGGCCGCCGAGCGCTTCGACGCCGCCCGCAACGCGCGCGGCGTGCTCGACGTGATGGCGGACGTCAGCCGCGCGCGCTGACCGCGGGCACGCGGTCGCGCCGCACCGCGGAGAACACCGTCGTCCACTGGCTGTTGGCCGGCCCGGGGTCGGTGCTCACCAGCTCGGCGCCCTCGAAGAGCGCGAGCACGGCTTCGGCCTCCGGCGTCCCCGGCGCCGCGTGGATCTCGCCCAGCACCACCGGCACCTCCGCCAGCCGGCGTGAGGCCGGGAGCACGTCGAACTCACCGCCCTCGATGTCGATCTTGACCAGGTCGGCGCCGCCGTCGGCGATCAACTCGTCGAGCGTGACCGCGGCAACCTCGGTCGCGGCCTCCTCGCGCACCCAGCCGCTGACCCGCGTCGACCCCTCCCAGCTGGAGTTGCCCTCGAAGAACCGGATCGGCTCGTCGGTGGAGCTGACCGCAGCCTGGATCAGGGTCACGTTGGGCAGGTCCCCGACGTTGCGCCGCAGCACGCCGAACAGCTTCGGGCTCGCTTCCACCCCCACGATCTGCGCTTCGGGGTAGCGGAGCGCGAAGAACAGGATCGACGCACCGACGTTGCTGCCCAGGTCCAGGATGCGTCTGGGCGGATGCGGGAGGTCGACGGCGTACTCGTTCCAGCTGAACACCTCCTCGAGCACGGCCATCGCCACGCTGTCGGGGAGGACGAACTCGCGCTCGCCGTACGGCCCGCGGACGCGAACCGCGAGCGGCCGCCGGACGCGGCGGCTGCCCAGCAGCCAGCCCGCGAGGAACATGCGGGCCCGCGCTCGCCTGTCGGGCGCGAGCGCCGGGGCAGCTTTGACGCTCGCGCGCACGGTGCGCTCCAGGTCGGTCCCGGCGCGAGCGTCGACGAGGGCCAGGCCTCGACCCAGCACGGAGGCAAGGCTGTCCATGCCGGCGAGCCTAGCTTCTCAGCCCCGCCGCAACACGATCCGCCGGAAGATCGTCCAGCCCTCGAGCACCATCTCGCGGCGCACGAGCCCGAGCAGCAGGGTGTACAGGACGGCCGCGGAGACCGCCGCCGCGGCGGCGGCGAGCAGCGTCGGTCCCATCGCTGACTCGATCAGCCAGCCGATCGGCGCGACCAGCGCGGCGATCAGGACCGTCGGCGCCGCGCTGTGCACGATGCGCACCGACGGCAGCCGCGAGCGCAGTGCGCGCGTGAGGTAGACGGAATCCACGACGCCCGCCACCGCCCAGCCGATCGCGATCGCGACCGCGCCGTAGGAGGGCAGCAGCGCGAGCCCGACCGCGGCCCACGCGATCGAGTACAGGATCGTGCTGCGCAGCACCAGCCCCACCTGGTTGATCGCGGTCAGGTACGCACCGGTACAGGTCACGATCGGGCTCGAGAGCAGCAGCGCGAACAGGCACCAGGGCACGATCTCGATCACCGGGACCCACTGCGGGCCGAAGACGCTGGGCACGAGCGCCGGGGTCGCCGAGGCGAGCGTGACGACGCCCAGACCGGTCGCGCCGAAGGCCACGCGCAGGCCCTTCTCGAGCATCGGGCGCGGGTCGTCACCGGCGCGAAGCAGCCCGGCGACGGCGGGGAACGCCACGCGCCCGACCGCGTCGAACAACAACAGCAGCGGCTGCAGGACGCGCATCGTGAAGTCGAGGTAGCCCAGCGACGACACGCCGGCGACGCCCGCCGTGGTGAAGTTCAGACCCTGGGCCCGGAACTGGTTGACGAAGTCGATCGCCTGCAGGGTCGCCCCGAAGCGCAGCATCGGCTTGACGGTGCCCCATGACCAGCGCGGGCGCGGCACGCCGATCCCGGTGGCGAGCACCAACAGCACCGTGCCGGCCACGGCGCGACACATCACCGCGGCGGTCAGCGACCACACGCCGGCGCCGAGCAGGACGAGCACGACGGCGACGACGTTGTAGACGAGCATCTCGCCCACCTCGGCGCGCACCATCGGCCCGAACCGGAGCTCGCGCTGCGTCATCACCGCGGGCGCCGAGCGCATCACGTCGACCGGCAGCGAGAAGGCCATGATCCCCGCGATCAGGCCCGCCTGCCCGAGCGGCGCGCCGATCGCGAACGTCCCCACCGCGACCACGAGCGCGACCGCCAACTGAAAGCCGAACACCGCCTGCAGCTGCAGCTTGGTCGGCTCCCGCTCCTGCTGGATCAGTGCCGCGCCGATGCCTCCCGCCGTGAAGAAAGCGCCGATGCCGACGATGCTCAGCCCGAAGGCCGCCAGGCCGAAGTCGGTAGGGGTGAGCTCGCGCGCCAGCACGACGCTCGCCGCCAGCCCCATCCCTCGAATGGCCAAGCTGCGCAGCGCGATCGCGAGCACGCCGGTGAACGCGCGCCGCCGGAGCTCCTGGACCGAGTCCCCGCTCCCCAACGGTGGTTCGATCCCCGTCATCGGCAGGGTCTTTCCACGGCCGAACCAGTCGGGGGCGAGTGCGGGGTCGGTTCGGCGACGGAACGAGAGTACAAAGCGCGTGTGAACGGCCTGCCGATGGCGCTCGACCGCGCCAGTAGACTCGCGCCGTGGGCATCTCAGTGGTCATGGCGACCTACAACCGGCGCGACCTGCTCGACCGGGTCCTGCGGCCGCTGCTCGACGATCCGGCGACCGACGAGCTGGTCGTCGTCGTGGACGGGTACGACGACGGTTCGATCGAGTACCTCCGGGAGCTCGCCCAGAGCGAGCCGCGCCTGCGGCCGATCTGGATCGAGAACAGCGGAGCGGTGAAGGCGCAGCAGACCGGGGTCGAGGCGGCCACGGGCGAGGTCGTGCTGGTGATCGACGACGACGTGCTGGCCGACCCGGGCCTGGTGAGCGGTCACGCCCGTCACCACGAGCAGGCCGACGACCCGGGTCTGGTGGTGGTCGGCTACATGCCCACCCCGAAGCCCGAGAAGCGCGGACCGGGCTCATTCACCTCGTTCCTCTACCACGACGTCTACGAGTACCGCTGCGCGTCGTGGGAGGAGGGCGCGCCCGTACTGCGTGGCCTGTGGGGCGGGAACGTCTCGCTCAACCGCGAGGCGCTGCTGGCCGCGGACGGCATCGGCGGCCGCTATGTGCTCCCCTACCACTACGACTGGGAGCTCGGCCTGCGGCTGCAGCGGTGCGGGCTGTACGGGCGCTTCGACCGCGCGCTGAGCGCGACGCACCTGCACAGCCGCTCCTATGAGGCGTTCCGGCGCGAATGCCGCGCGCAGGGCCGCGCCTTCTGGCTGATCGACCACATGCACCGCGCCGTCATCACCGAGGACCAGATCCAGAAGCGCTTCGACGATCGCCGGCCGCTGCTGCGCTGGTTTCTCGTCGCGACGGACCGCCCACGCATCTACAAGGTGGGCACGACGGTCATCGATGCCGCGGTCCGCGCAGCCGGCAAGCTGAACCTGACGGTGACCGAACGGCGCCTGGCCTCGCTGCTCGGGCACGTCGAGCGGCGCCGGGGAGAGTACGAGGGCAGCGTCGTCTATGGCCATCCGGTCCGCTGGGAGCCGCCCTTCACCGTCCCGGCGCGCGGTGACCGCGCTCCGTCCGTCTAGGCTCGAGCGCATGGAGTCGCTGCGTACCGCGCTCAAGCGCGTGATGCTCCGGGTCGACCGGCGTCTCGGGACATCGCTGCAGCGCAGCGTGGAGGTCGGGCGCGGCGCGGCCGCGGCGGTGGCGCCCGACAAGCCGTCGGCGGCGTGGATCGTCGCCGCCTCGGTGCTGCTCGCCCTGCCGTGGTGGCGCTGGGCGCTGCGGATCCGCGTGCGGGGACCGCAGGGCCCGACGTGGTTCACGGTCCCGGACTGGGCCGCGATGCGGGTGTTCGAGGAGGTCTTCGTCGAGGCCGAGTACGCGGCCCCGGTCGCGCTGCAGCCGCGCCGCATCGTCGACCTGGGCAGCAACATCGGGGTCTCGATCCTGTTCTTCGCGCTGCGTCACCCCGGCGTCCCGATCACCGGCGTCGAAGCGAGCCCCACCGTGTTCAAGCGCCTGCAGCGCAACGTCGGATCGTTCCCGGGTGTGACGCTGCGCTTCGGCGCCGTGACCGCGCACCCGGGCCCGGTCGTGTTCCACGAGGGCGGCGCGAGCTGGTCGGGTTCGACGCGCCTGTCCGAGCACACCGGCGGCGGGGAGCAGGTCGAGGTGCCCGGGTTCCCGCTCGACGAGGTGCTGGCCGCGGGCGACGTGGACATCCTCAAGGTCGACATCGAGGGCGGCGAGTTCGACGTGCTGCCGGCCTCGGAGCGCATCCGTGACGTCGCGCTCGTGATGGGCGAGATCCACGCCACGCCCGGCACGCCGGAAGCGGATCAGGTGCTCGCGGTCTTCAAGGACTTCGACGTGCGCAGCACGCAGTTCGACCCCACCTGGCAATGGGAGCACTTCACGATCTTCTCGGCGGTCAAGCCCCGCGCCTCCGTGCCGTCATAGCGCGGCGTGCAGGTCGTACCAGCCGAGCGCGCGGCCCGTCAGCCGCGTGTGGGCCCTGCGGTAGGTCGCCGCGGGCCGTGAGTGCTCGCGGCGGCCACCGAACCCGGCCAGGTCGTGCTGGGACCAGAGCGCGGCACCGCGGGCGACCGCGACCGGGAACGGACGCCACACGCCCGGCGTCTCCTCGCCGAACGGGCCACTGGAGTCCTCCGAGAAGCGCTGGTCGACGTAGCCGCCCTCGCGCGCCGGGGGCGCCAGCCGGATCTCCGGGTGCCGGCGCTGGTCGACGTACTTGAAGCGGCGGTACCCGAGCGCCCACAGGTGGGCCAGCTCGTCGAACGCGTCGGCGTAGGACGCACCGCCGACGCTCACCTTCGATTCCAGGGAGACGTACGCGGGCCGGTCGTCGAAGCGGTGCAGCGCCCGCACGCACAGCATGTCGAGCCCTTCGATGTCGATCTTCAGGTAGTACGGGATGCCGACGTCCGCGAGCAGCTCGTCGAACCGCACGGCGGGCACGTCGACCGTGCGATAGCGCGTGCCGAAGGCCTCGTTGCGGCGTACGAAGTCCGCGTCCAGCGAGCTCCAGATGGTCGCGTCGTCGGAGACCGACAGGGACGCCGTCCCGGTCCGCTCGGCCACAGCGACGTTGAGCACCCGCAGGCGCCCCGCGGCGATCGCGCCGGCGAACCGCTCCTCGGCGGCGCGTGCGAGCACCGGGTTGGCTTCCACGGCCACCACGTCGAAGCCCTTGTCCAGGTAGTACGCCGTGTCCTGCCCGACGTGCATGCCGGCGTCGATGATCAGGTTCTCGTTCAAGGCTCGCCTCTCGGGTTCGCCTGAAGCGGCGCCGCCACTGGTCGCAGCGTATCCGACAGACTGCGCGCATGACCGAGGGGCTGGGAGTTCTCGAGGCGGCACGGACCCGGGCCAGGGCGCGCGCCGAGCGGCTCGTGCGCGGATGGCTGCGGCGGCGGGGCCTGGCGATCGTCGCCCACTCCCCCGACGAGTACGTGCACGCGCGCCGCGCCCGGGTGCTGGCCGAGCACGGCGTGGACGTGGTGCTCGACGTGGGCGCCAACACCGGGCAGTACGTCGGTCACCTCCGCCAGGAGGGCTTCCGCGGGCGCGTCGTGTCCCTGGAGCCGGTGCGCGCCACGTTCGAGCGGCTGCGCCAGGCGGCCGCGAGCGATTCGCGTTGGGACGTCCGGCACGCCGCGGCCGGCGAGGCCGCCGGCACGCTGGAGCTGCACGTGTACGCGGACTCCGTGCACAACTCGGCGCGCGCGCCTTCGCCCGGCCGTCCGATGCCGGCGCGGATCGGCAGCGAGACGGCGCCCGTCATCACGCTCGACAGCCTCAGCGGCGACGTCTGGAGCGCCGGCGACGCGATCGCGCTCAAGATCGACGTCGAGGGGTTCGAGGGTGAGGTGCTGCGCGGCGCGTCCTCGCTGCTCGAGCACGTCCGGGTCGTGGAGGTCGAGCTCTCGACCGTGCCGCTGCACGAGGGGCAATGGCTGCTGCCCGATGTGGCCTCCTACCTCTACGCCCGCGGCTTCGCGCTCACGTCGCTGCGCCCGATCTGGACCGATCCGGGCACCGGCGCGCTGGTCCTCGCCGACGGGATCTTCGAGCGTCGCGACGCTAGTCGCGCGCCGGGATGATCCGCGCCGGGTTGCCGACCGCGGTCGCCCCGGGCGGGACGTCGACCAGCACGACGCTCATCGCGCCGATCTTCGCGCCGCTGCCGACCCGGACGCCGCCCAGGATCTGCGCGTAGGCACCGATGTCGACGTCGTCCTCGATGACCGGCACGGGGCCGCCGGGACGGCGGTCGCCGATCGTGATCCCGTGGCGGAGCGTGCAGTTGGCGCCGATTCGCGCCTGATCGTGGATGACGATCCCGCCGAAGTGGTAGATCCGGCAGCCCGGCCCGACCGGCACGCTCTTGGGCAGGCTGATGCCGGTCACCGTCTCGACGATCCGGTAGGCGAGCCAGTAGCCCTTGACCGCCACGCGTCCGCGAAAGCCGCCGAGCGCGTCAGCCCAGCGCCCGTACCGGTGCACGGCGAGCACGTAAGCCGACTGGTCCCGGATCCACGGGCGCTTCGGGTAGCGCTTGAGGTCCTCGCGCAGGGCGTTCCACTCGTCGGCCATGGGTGCACGGCCGATGTTATGCGGTCGATGCGGTCCGAAGTCGTCCGGCGGATCAGCCGGAAGCGGTGAAGCGTGCGTGCCGGCGCGCCCGGACCGCTTCCTCGGAGGCCACCCGGCAGCGCCGCTTGGCGGTGATCGTCGCCCGCCGGCCGCGCGCCTTCGCGCACAACCGCTTGGCCTTGGCCTGCGCACGGTTCGCCTTCGCCTTCGCCTTCGCCTTCGCCTTGGGCGAGGTCACGGTCGTGGCCGTGGCCGGCGGGGTGGCTGCGGGTGCGGGCGGCGCCGGCACCGGCTGCGCGACGGGCGGCACCACCGGGGCCGGCGCCGTCGCGTCCGCGGTGGGCGGCACCACCGGGGCCGGCGCCGTCGCGTCTGCGGTGGGCGGGGTCTGGACTGCGGGCAGCACCGGCGGAACGAGCGGCTGGCGGAACACGCTGCGGTCGGGGACGACCGCCTGCATGTGCGACCACGGCATCTTCTGCATGATGAAGTGCGGCCAGTCGTTGAGCAGCTCGGGCCACGGGTTGTGGCCGTATTGCGCCGGGTCCTCGCCGAAGATCGTCACCGCGCCGGCCTGGTCGCGCACGATCAGCCCGTGGTCCTGCATCGCCTGCGCGAGGATGCGCTCGGGCCGCGTGAGGTTCAGCGTGTCGAGATCCAGGGCGGGGTCGATGCGGAAGCGCGTGCCGGCCGGGATCGCCTCAGCGCCGTCCGCCACGCCGTCGGTGCGCTGCGCCGGCCACACCCAGTCCGCGCGCTTGGTCTGCGGAATCGACAGCGCCAGCGCGTGATCGATCCGCCCCGCCCGCATCTCCGCGATCGTGATCAAGCCGCCGAGAAGCGCCAGGCTGGTCGCCGAGCCCCCGAACGGATGGTCGAAGTATCCCGGGTTGCGCGAGACGTTCTCCATCTTGCCGCCCCACACCGCGTGCCAGCCGTCGGACTCCCTGCGAGCCCGCCAGAACTCCCACAGGGTGTCCGTCAGCGGCTGGTAGACGACCAGGTGCGCGTCCGAGTCCGGCGAGGGCGCCGCGTGATCCGGGATCGGCACCCGCTCCAGGTCGGCCTGCAACGGAGGCGAGTAGGTCTCCAGCTCGACGCGCACGTTGGGCTGCGTGAGACCGACGGTGTAGACCGGCACGCTGAACTGGGTGGTGTTGATCCACACGCCGCCGGGTCCGGCGGCCTGGCGGCGCAACTCACCGACCAGCGCGCTCGAGTTCGGCGCGAGCGGGGCGTTGGAGGCGAGCGGCGCCTCCCACACCGAGTCGACGCCGAACGGCGCCGCCGCGGCCGGAGAAGCGGCGACGAACGCGAAGCCACAGCTGAGGACGAGCGAGCGCAGCACAGCACGGCCGCGACGGTCGGAAAGTGGGTGCATGGATGGTTGAGCGGGGGGCAGGGGCGGAGCCGGCACGGCCCCGCGGAGGGCGGGTTCTGGACGCTTTATGAATGCGTCCTGCAGCGTCCAGGGGACGATACCCGGAAGTGCATCCCCAACCACGGCCGATACAGGAACGGCGTCAAACGCTCAGGGCCGCGCCGCCCGCCGGACGGCGATCTTCGCAGTCGCGCACGCTCGTTTGGACTTTCGGCTCGCGCCCTTCGCCTTGGCCTTCTTGCACGCCGTGGCCATCCGGGCCCTGGCCTTCGCCGCCACCTTGGCGTTGGTCTTGGCCGGCTTGGGCGTGCCCGGCTTGGGCCGGACCGGGGCCGGCGTGCCCGCGGGCGGCACCGGCGGCGCCGTGGTCACGGGCGGCGCCGTGGTCACGGGCGGCGCCGTGGTCACGGGCGGCACGGGCGGCGCCGGGGCGTCCGGGGTGGGCGTCGGCGGCACGGGCGCGGGGGTCGGCGTGGACGTGACGGGTGGCGTGGGCGGACGTGGCACGAGCGGGTCCGACGGCGCGCGGAAGACGCTGCGGTCGGGCGCCACCGCCTCCATGTGCTCCCACGGCAAGCTGTTCATCAGATGGTGCGGCCAGTCGCCGAACAGCGACGGCCACGGGTTGTGCCCGATCGACAGCGGGTCCTCGCCGAACAGGATCACTGCGCCGGCCTGGTCGCGCACGATCATGCCGTAGTCCTGGATCGCCTGCGCGATCACGCGCGCCGGGCGGGAGAGGTTCAGGGCGTCCAGGTCGACGTCCGGGTCGATCCGGAAGCGGGTGCCCTCCGGGATCGCGTTCGGACCGGTCGCGATGCCGTCCCCACGCTGCGCGGGCCAGACGACCTCGCTCTGCTTGGCCTCGCGGATCGAGAGCGCCAGCGCGTGGTCGATGTGCCCGGCGGCCAGCTCTTCGGGCCGGATCAGCCCGCCCATCCAGGTGAGGCTCGTGGCGGTCGCGCCCCAATGCCAGTCGAAGTACCCCGGGTTCTGCGAGACGTTCTCCATCTTGCCGCCCCAGACCGCGTGCCAGCCGTCGGAGGCCTCGTACATCGCCCAGAACTCCCACATCGTGTCCGTGGAGGGCTGGTAGACGACCATGGCGGCGTCGGTCCCGGCCGCGGGACGCGCGTGCGACGGGATCGGCACCTCGTCCCAGTCCTGCTGCAGCGCCCAGTACGGCGTGTCGGCGATGACGCGCACGGTCGGCTGGTCCGGGCCCACGACGTACACGGGGGTGCTGTAGTCGTCGGTGGCGATCCAGGTGCCGCCGGGCATCCGCGTCTGGCGTTGCAGCTCGGCGACCATGCCGGCCGAGTTGGAGGCGAGCTCGGCGTCGTCGGCCAGCGGCGTGTCCCAGATGTTGCCCGAGGCGAACGGGCTGGCGGCGGTCGCGCCGGACGCGCACAGCATCAGCGCGAGCAGGGCCAGGCAGGCGGAAGTGAGGAGGCGGGAGAGCATGGGAAAGGAGGGGAGCGGCCCGCCGGTTGTGTCGGCCACCGGCGCGTTGCCAGTGAGCTCGCGGGCTTCTTGTTTCGATCTTCGTCCGGAGCGCCGAAACCCTTTAGCGCCGCCACCCCCGTACATCACGCGTCAGCGCGTGAACATCTGGCGCTAGCATCCGGCCCTTGACCGCGCTCGGCGTGTCCGTCGTGATCCCGGCGTTCAACCGCCCCGAGATGACCGCGCGAGCGGTGCGCAGCGCGCTCGGCCAGCGGCCTGATCCGCCGTTCGAGGTCGTGGTCGTCGACGACTGCTCCACCGACCACACCGGGGCCGCCGCACGCGCCGCCGGCGCCCGCGTCATCCACCACGCCGTCAACCGCGGCGAGGGCGGCGCCCGCAACACCGCGATCCGGGAGGCCCAGCAGCCGTGGGTGGCCCTGCTGGACTCCGACGACGAGTGGCTGCCCGGGCACCTGGCGGCGCTCTGGCCTCTGCGCGACGACCACGTGGTCCTCGGGAGCACCGCGGTCGCGACCTGCGCGGACGCGCCGCCGCGGCTATGGGGCCGCGAGCGCAACACGCCGGAGGCGCTGCGCTCGCCCGCGGATCTGCTGCGCGCGGGCAACGCGCTCGTGGCGAGCAGCGTGCTCGTCCGCCGCGACCTCGTGCTCGCCGTCGGCGGCTTCCGCGAGGACCTCCGGATGGGCGCCGACCTGGACCTGTGGCTGCGGGTGCTCGAGCGCGGCACCGGGCTCGTCAGTCCCGCGGTGACGGTGCGCTATCACGTGCACGCCGACCAGGTGTCAGGAGACCGCGCGGCGTTGTGGCTCGCCCACCGTGAGATCGTCGACACCTACGCGGACCGTCCATGGCACACGCCCGCGCTGCGGGCGCACGTCGAGGGCTATCTGCTGTGGAACGAACTGCGCTCAGGGGATCGCGCGACCGTCGCGCGCTGTGCGGCGCGGTTGACGACCGACCCGCGCAGGCTCGCCGGCGTGCTCGACGTGGTCTCGGCCCGCGCGCGGATGAGCGTGCGCAGCTGGCGCTATCGCAGGGTCACCGCGCGACGCGCTGGCGGGAGTGCGTCCACAACTGCGTCCGGGTGACCTGCAGCTCCCGCCACGGGAAGCTGCGCAGGATCTCCCAGGCGGCCGGCTCCATCGCCTTCAACCAGGGATCGGAGCCGATCGAGGCGGGGTCCTCGGCGTAGAAGATCACGACGGGCGCGGTGTCGCGCACGTAGATGCCGTAGCGCTGCGCGGCCCGAGCGAGAAGCTTCACGAACGCCGGCGCTTGGAGCGCGTCGACGTCGAAGGCGGGGTTCAGCCGGAAGCGAGCGCCCTGGGGAATCGCGTCCACGGAATCGATCTGGCCGTCGGATCGCTGTGCCGGGTAGCTCCAGACATTGGCGCGGCTGCGTGGGATCGCCATGCCGAGCGCGTGGTTGATCTCCCCGCGCACCAGGTCGGCCCGGGTGATCGTCCCGCCGGCCATCGTGAGGCTGGTCGCGGTCGAGCCCCCGTGAATCCCGCCGGGGTCGAAGAAGTAGCCGCGGGACCGCGAGGCGCGGTCCATGCGCCCACCCCACTGCGCGGTCCAGCGGCCCTTGACCTTCTCGGCCACCCACAGCTCCCACATCGTGTCCGTCGCCGGCTGCCAGACGACCATCTGGTGGTCCGTGCCCCCACCCGCGCGCGCGCCGGCGGGGATCGGCACGCCCTCGGCGAGCTGCGCCGCGACCGCCTTGCCGAAGCCGGCGCGGCTGCCAACGAGCTTGACCGGGACCCGCGGCTGGTTGGCCGGGACCGTGTACAGCGGGCTGCTGTACTCCGTCGTGGCGATCGTGGGCGGGGTCTTGGCGGCGAAGTTCTCGTCGACCTGGTTGGCGAGGTCGGCCACCCACTGCTCCGAGCGCGGATCCAGCGGCGCGTTCTCCACGCGCTGGTTCCAGATGGCGCTCGGGCCGAAGTAGCGCCCGCAGCGAGGTGGCTGCGGGGCCAGGGTCCGGCTGCGGCGCGCGACCACCCTCCCGCTGCGCGCGCGCAGCACGACGCTGAGCCGGGCGGGCCGGCACGCGCGCAGCAACCGCGCGGCGCCCGCCGGGATGCCGACCTGGACGGCGTGCACGTCGGAGGTTGACAGCTCGGCGCCCGTGAGCGAGATCGGGTCCTCACCCCTCGGCGTGACCGTGGCCTCCAGGGTGCCCGGCCCGGGCGCGCGGACGAACACGGGCACGCGGGCGACGAGGTCGACGAGGCTGGTCGGCGCGATCGTGAGGCGCTCGGGGGCGCGGTCAGGCGCGCGCGGCGTCGAGGGCGCCTCGTCCGTCCGGGTGACGGCCCACCCGACCGCGAACGCCAGCAGGCCGAGCGCGACCACTCCCGCGACCGCGCGCCTCACCGCTGCGCGGCCTCCGCGAACAGGCGCTGCAGGACACCGGCCGCCGTCCGGACGTCGAACTCGGCGGCGACCTTCGCCTGCCCGGCCCGGCCCAGCCGGGCGCGCAGGTCCGGTTCCCGGACGACGCGGCGGAGCGCGTCGGCGAACGGCTCGGGCCGGCCGGGCGCGACCAGCAGCCCGGACTCGCCGTCGTCCACGAGCTCGGGGACGCCCATGATCTGCGTCGTCACGACGGGGAGCCCGGACGCCATCGCCTCCATCAACACGACGGGCACCCCCTCGGCGAACGACGCCAGGCAGAACACATCCGCCGCCCGCAGCCGCTCCGTCACGGCGGGCGCTCCCAGCGCCCCGGTGAAGGTGACGGGCAGCCCGCGCGCCCGCGCCTCCAGCGCCGCGCGTTGCGGTCCGTCGCCCACGATCGTCAGGCGCACCGGCTCGCCCTCGCGCACGAGCGCGGCGACCGCGTCGATCAGCACCGCGAAGCCCTTCATCGGCTCCAGCCGCCCGATCGCCAGCAGCTCCACCACGTCGCGCACCTCCCGCGCCGGGGCGGCGTAGCGCTCGGGTTCCAGGCCGCAGTGGACGATGTGCAGCTTGTCCCAGTGCGCGGGCTCGACCAATCGCATCAGCTGCGCCCGGCAGAAATCGCTGATGCAGGCGACGAACGCCGCATCGCGGACCTTGTCGGCGATCGCGTAGCGCTCCACCGCGTCGAACTCCAACGGGCCGTGCATGGTGAAGCTCCAGGGCTTGCCGAGCAGGCGCGCGGCCAGGAGTGCGACGGCCGAGCCGACGGTGGCGAAGTGCGCGTGCACGTGCTCGGTCCCGCGCCGGTGCAGCTCGTCGGCGAGCAGGCCGGCCTCGGCGAAGTAGAACAGCTGCCACAGGCGGTTGCGCAGGCCGGGCGCGCCGAGGCGCACGGCCTGGGCAAGCGTGCGCACGTAGCGCCGGGGCCCGCGCCGCCCCCAGCGCGCGTGGGCCCGCAGCAGCGCGGCCGGCGCTGCCGGTAGGACCGCGAACGTCTCGGCCGCCGCCCGCCGGTCCTCCTCGCTCAACAACCCGGTCTCGGGCGTGCGCCGGATGGTCACCGTGTCGATGGTGGCCCCTGCCGCACGCAGCGCCGCGACCTCGCGCGCGACGAACGTGTGCGAGACCTTCGGGTACTCGGCGACGACGTAGGCGAGCCGCGGCGCCGTCACGTGCGGCTCCAGCAGATGCCAGCCCACAACCACAGCACCGAGTGGCAGAACGCGTAGTACATCGGCGTGAAGTTGGCGACGACCAGCCACCCGATGGCGACCGCGATCAGCCCGGCGCGCCAGACGCCCAGGTCGGGCGGCCCGCGCCGACGCAGAGCGCCCCCGATCGCGATGGCCAGCGCGGCGATCCAGGCGACGAGCACGAGCGCGCCCAGTTCCGCGCCGTTGGCCAGGAAGACGTTGTGCGGGCGGCTCACCGCCCCGGTCCAGGCCCGGTCGGGCGCGAGGCGGAAGAAGGTGTTGATGTTCTCGCGGTAGCCGCCCCACCCGTACCCGGTCAACGGGCGCTCGGCCAGCATCCGCCAGGTCGCCGCATTGGAGTTCAAGCGGTCCCACACCGGGCGCTGGTCGCGGACCCGGTCTTCCGCCCGCGAATTGAAGCCGGGCACGGTGGCGAAGATGACGAACACGGCGACGCCGGCGGCGGCGAACGTCGGAAGCACCCATACGCGCAGCCGCCGCTGGGCGAGCATGGCGATCAGCGTCCCGAGGCCGGCGGCCAGCCACACCTGGCGTGTGAGCGCGAAGACGATGCCCACGCCGCACAGGCCGATCACCGTCGCCAGCAGCACGTGCCGGCGTTTGTCCGTGGCCAGCAGGACCGCCGCGGCCACGGCGCAGAAGAACATGCTCAACCCGTTGGCGGCGGCTTCGGCGAACGGTCCGCGCGCGCGGCCGTAGTGCAGCCCGACGGTGGGGTCCAGGATGTAACGCGGGAAGATCGCCCAGTTCCAGTTGAGCGTCTCGGCGAGCGCCGTGATCCCGAGATAGGCGCCCACGCCGGTCAGCACGCACAGCAGCAGCCGGCGTTCCCGCGGGGTCCCGAACGCCGCCGGCGCGACCCAGAACAGCAGGAACGGGACCACGCCCAGGTTGTCCACGAGCGCGAAGAACGGCCCGTTCTGCCGCCAGGTGCCGGCGAAGTAGGCCGACACGGCGGCGATGAGGAGGATCCCGGCGAGCCACAGGTCGATGCCCCGCACCCGCAACCGGGCCGTGGGTGAGCGCAGCTCGCGCACGACCACGGCGAGGACCCCGGCGACGATCACGACCCGGTCGAGCCCGATCGGACTGCCGAGATCGCCGAACCGGCCGGACGCGAGGCTCAGGATCAGCCCGGCGCTGATCGTCAGCGCCGGCGACAGCCACGCGGCGAGCGCCACCCCGCCGGTGAGCGCCGCCAGCCCGGCCAGGACCAGGAAGCCGTCAGCGGGTCCCGAGCGCACGCCGGCCGCCACGGCGAGGCAGAGCACTCCGGCCGTGCCCACCGCCACGAGCGCCGCAGTGGGCGGAGTGCGTAGCGTCCCCGCCGCCACGGGATCAGCGGCGGCGGCGGTCGACCAGCAGCGCCGCCGCTCCGCCGAGCATCAGGCCCGCGAGCAGGCCGATGACCAGCGAGCGCTCCAGCGTGCGCCTGCGATCGCTCTCGGCCGACACGGGACGGGTCACGACCTGGATGCCGGCCGACGAAGCGGACTCCGCCATGCGTTCGTTGTACTGGCTGACGAGCACCTGCTTGCGCAGCTCGGACGTGTCCAGCGAGGTCTGCAGACGCTCGATCCGGTCGTTGCGCTCCTCCCGGGCCCGGCGACGCGCGCTCTCGGACGCCGTGCTGGTGGCCGCCGCCGCGGCCGCGCGGTCGATCTGCGCCTGCAACTCGTCGATCCGGCGCCGGTAGCTCGCTGACCGGCGCGACTGCTCACGGAACTGCGTCATCAGGCGCTCGATCGTCCGGTCGCTGGTCTCGGTCGACTTGACGTACCGCTCGAACTGCGAGGTCGCGGCGCCCGTGAGCTCGGTCGCCTCGGCGGCGCTGCCTCCGGTGCCGTAGACGGCGAACATCGTGCTCTCCGGGACGGGCACCGCCCACAGACGCTCGCGCACCTCGGCGGGGGGGATGCCCAGCTGCCGGGCAAGCGGCAGCACGATCGGGTCTGTCGGCACCGTGCGGCTGTAGGCCGCGGCCAGGGTCTGTGCACCCGCGACATAGCCCGGCAGGGTCTGCACGCGAACGTCGACGCGGCCGACGCTGATCACCGCGTTGGCGGTGTAGGTCGGCGCCTGCGCGTAGCCCGCCACGAGCGCGACGCCGCACAGCACCACGGTCACGGCGAGTACGACGGGCCACCGGCGCACGATGCCGCGCAGCGGGCCGAACGGGTCGGGTTCCGGCACCGGCGGCAGGGCGGGAGCGAGCTTCGCGGGCGACTCAGCTGCGGCGCTGCGCACAGGCGACTTCGACTTACTCGACGCAGGCATCCTTCGCTTCCTCGAACGGGTGGAGACGCGTCCGACTGGACACTAAGTGACGGAAAGTTAAACCGTCCAGACAGGCGTTTGACGTTCGCCCCTCTGGGCGCAGCATACCGGCCACACTCCGCCCCGGTGACCACATCCGGCCGACGTTCGACCCCAGGTCCAACCGGCTTGGTCCGACGGTCCCTGGAACGTCGCAAACCGGCGCCACAGCATAAGTCCCCGGTTCATGGTGGACATCGAACGTTCGAACGATTACCCCGTCTCGCAATGGCGTTCACGAACCCGTAGCGTGCACCCACGGAGTGCCCGAGTAGCTTGCGTCAGCATGCTCGGTGTGCCTGAAACAAGGGGGGGACCCAGGACATGCGGTGCACACACTCCTGTGTGACAGTGAGGCAGCTTCTGCCTTGAAAGATTCGGCGGTGGTAATGGGGTTGGAGGTCCAGCGGGTCGACGAGGCGGAGGTGATCGTCCGCACCCTCGAGGCCGTCGCGACCGGCCGAGGCGGATGGATCTGCCCCGTCAATCTCGACGTGCTGCGGCAGACGGTGCGCGACCCCGCCCAGCGCGATCTCGTCGAGCAGGCGGACATGGTGGTCGCCGACGGCATGCCGCTGATCTGGGCGAGCCGCCTGCAGCGCACGCCTCTGCCCGAGCGCGTCTCGGGCTCCTCGCTGATCCGCAGCCTGCCCGCCGCGGGGCGCGAGGCGGGCGCGTCGATCTTCCTGCTCGGGGGCGAGCCGGGCGTTGCCGACGCGGCGGCCGACGAGCTCCGGCGCACCCTTCCGGGCGTCGACGTCTGCGGCACGCTGTGCCCGCCGTTCGGCTTCGAGCGGTTCCCGGAGGAGTTGGCGGCGATCGAGGCCAGCCTCGAGCGCACGCGCCCGGACATCGTCTTCGTCGGCCTCGGCTTCCCGAAGCAGGATCGGCTCATCCTGCGCCTCCGTTCTCGATTTCCGTCAATCTGGTTCATCTCGTGTGGAATCAGTCTGAGCTACCTCAGTGGAGACGTGTCACGAGCGCCGGTGTGGCTTCAGCGAGCCGGCCTCGAATGGCTGCACCGGCTGGCTCAAGAGCCGCGCCGGCTGGCGCGCCGCTACCTGGTCGACGGCTTCCCGTTCCTCGCCCGGCTGATGATCAGTGCGCTACGGCAACGGGTCTCCCCCGCGTGAGGCGGCTGATCCGTGCCAAGGCACCGCTCCGCGTGTCGTTCGCCGGCGGCGGCACCGACGTCCCGCCGTTCCCGGCGACCGAGGGCGGGCTGGTGCTCAGCGCCACCATCAACCGGTACGCCTACGGCGCGCTCGCGCCGCGCGACGACGGCCAGATCGGCATCGAGAGCTTGGATCTCGGCATGAGCGTGGCGTACGCGCACGACGACGCACTCGACTACGACGGCGATCTCGACCTGGTGAAGGCGGCGATCCGCAAGCTCGGGCGGGGCGGCTTCGACCTGTTCCTGCACTCGAGTGCACCGCCGGGCTGCGGGCTGGGCTCGTCCTCGTCGATGATCGTCACCCTGATCGGGCTGCTCAAGGAGTACCACCGGCTGGCGCTGACCGACTACGACATCGCGCACCTGGCCTTCACCGTCGAACGCGAGGACCTCGGCATCAAGGGCGGCCTCCAGGATCAGTACGCAGCCACCTTCGGCGGCTTCAACTTCATCGAGATGGACGGCGAGAACGTGCTCGTGAACCCGCTGCGCGTGGCCGACGAGGTCCTGCACGAGCTCGAGCACAACATGCTGCTCTGTTACACGGGTCGCACACGCCGTTCGGACCACATCATCGAGGACCAGACGAGCCGCTTCGTCGAGCGGGACCAGCACGCGCTGGACGGGCTGCGGATGCAGAAGCGGCTCGCGGTCGAGATGAAGAACGCGTTGCTGCGCCGGCGGCTGAACGACTTCGGCTCCCTGCTCGGCACCGCCTGGGAGTTCAAGAAGAAGATGTCGCCCAGGATCAGCAACGGGTTCATCGACGAGGCCTACGACGCGGCCTGTCGCGAGGGCGCGCTGGGCGGCAAGGTCACGGGCGCGGGCGGCGGCGGCTACATGCTCTTCTTCTGCCCGTTCCATCGCAAGCACCGCGTGGCGGAGCAGCTCACCCGGATGGGTGGGCAGGTCACGGAGTTCGAGTTCGCCCCTCGGGGGCTCACAACCTGGACGGTCAATGATGACTGAGCACGCCCCGGCATCGACGCTGGAACCCTTCGTAGGCACGGTGGCGACGGTGCAGGCTCGCATCACCGAGCACATCGCCGCCACCCAGAACCTCCTGCGCGGCGACGTGCCGCACCAGGCCGCCGCGGTGGCGGAGATGGCCATCGACACGTTGCGGTGTGGCGGCAAGCTGCTGCTGTTCGGCAATGGCGGCAGCGCCGCCGACGCGACGCACCTGGCCGCGGAGTTCGTCGGGCGCTTTCGCGTCGACCGTCCGGCCCTTCCCGCTCTCTCACTCACCGACAACGCCTCCACGACCTCGGCCGTGGGCAACGACTTCGGGTTCGACGAGGTGTTCGCCCGCCAGATCGCCGCGTTCGGCCAGCCCGGGGACCTGGCCATCGGGCTGACGACCAGCGGCCGCTCGCTCAACGTCATCCGCGGGCTGCACGCGGCGCGGCAGCGGGACATGCGCACGATCGTCTTCTGCGGGCTGCCGAACGCCACGTTGGACCGTGTCACCGACCTGTGCGTGTGCGCGCCGGCGCGCGAGACGGCCCGCATCCAGGAGTGCCACATGCTGGTCGGCCACATCGTCTGTGAGCTGGTGGAGCGGGCGATGTTCCCCCCCGAGGCGACATGACGGCCCAGCTCGTCCTGTTGACCGCGACCGACCTGATGACCGCCGTGCGGATGGTGATCAGGTGAGGCGAGCCGCCCTCGCGCCGTTCGTGGGCCTCGAGGCGTGGGTCGCCGCGACCACCGGCTACCTGCTGGGGCTGCTCGGCATCGCCGCCGTCCGGGGGCTCGAGGATGCGGCTCCGCCGGAGGGCGAGCCGCTGAAGGTCGTCGTCATCGTGCCGGCGCACGACGAGCAGCACGGGCTTCCCGCCACGCTCGGGTACCTGGCCGAGCAGGACTACCCGGCCGAGAGGCTCGAGGTGATCGTCATCGCCGACAACTGCACGGACGCGACCGCGACCGCCGGGCGTGACGCGGGCGTCGAGGTGTGGGAGCGCACGGACGACGATCGCGGCAAGGGCCAGGTGCTGGCCTGGGCGATCGAGCGCGTGTGGGAACAGCGCCCGGACACCGAGGCGATCGCGATCGTCGATGCCGACTGCCGTCCGCTGCCCGACCTGATCTCGGCCCTCGAGCGGCCACTGCGGGGCGGCGCGCCGGCCGCGCAGGCGATCTATGACGTCCTCAACGCCGAGGCGTCGCCGACCGCCGCGCTGCGCTGGGCGGCGTTCGCGCTCAAGCACCGCGTGCGCCCGCGCGGCCGCGTCGCGCTCGGCTTGTCCGCGGGCCTGTTCGGCACCGGGATGGCGTTCCGTGCCGACCTGCTGAAGGCTTTGCCGTGGGACGCGTTCTCGGTGGCCGAGGACATCCAGTACCACCTGCATCTGGCCGAGTTCGGGGCACGCGTGGCCTACGTGCACGACTCGATGATCCGCTCGGCGATGCCGACCACCGGCGACAAGGGGCACCGCCAGCAGCTGCGCTGGGAGAGCGGCAACGCCCGCCTGGCGCGCGAGTACGCCCCGCGCCTGATCGCCTCCGGGCTGCGGCGCCGCGACGCGAACCTCACCCTCGCCGGTGTCGAGCTCGTGCTGCTCCCCCAGTCCCTGCTCGGTCCGCTCAACGTCGTCTGTCTGCTCGCCGCCGGGGTCCTGCGCAGCCGCCGGCTGGCGCTCATGGCGGTGGCCACCACGGCCGGCCAGGCGTTCTACGTGCTGGCTGGGCTGCGGCTGGTGGACGCCCCGCCGAACGTCTTCCGGGCGCTGCTCAGCGCGCCGCGGCTGGTCGCCGACAAGCTCGGGATCTTCGCGCGCATCGCGCGCGGCCGCGGGACCAACCAATGGCTGCGCACCGACCGTGAGCCCGTCACCGAGCCCCCCGTCGCGGTCGAGGTGAGCTAGATGGCCTTCGTCACGAAAGAGCCGCGCGTCGCCAGTCGCCCGCCGGCGCCGCCGTTCCTGCTCGAGACGGCGCCTCCGGCCGCGGTGCGGCGTCGCGACCGCGGATTCCGCCGTGGCCTGCTGCTCGCGGACGTGGCCGCGAGCCTGCTCGTGAGCCTGGTGGTCGGCATCTGGGTCGATCCGACCGCGCTCTCGCTGGGGCACGTGCTGCTGTTGCCGCTGCTCGTGGCCATCGTCAACACCGCGGGCGGCATGTACGAACGCGACGAGAAGCTCATCAACAAGAGCACGCTGGACGAGACGCCCGCCACGCTGCAGCACGCCGCGCTGGTGTCCGTGCTCGCCCTCATCGCCGGCGCCGCGCTGCGCGGTACGTGGAGCGATCCGACGACGATCGCCGCCACCTGGATCGGGCTGGTGCTGGCCATCACCGTCCTGCGGATCGTGGCTCGCCTGGTCGTGCGCGCCTTGATGCCGCCCGAACGCTGTCTGGTGGTGGGCGACCATGACCACGGGCGCCGCCTCGCGCGCCGCCTGGTCGACGGCACGACGTCCAAGGTGGAGCTCACGGGCATCCTCGCCCTACCGGAGGCGGCCGCCGCTCACGGTCAACTCTCGGCCGAGGTGGCCTCCGGCGACGTGCACCGCGTGATCATCGCCGCCGACGCCAGCGGCTCGCAGGCCGAGCTGCACACGATCCAGGCGGCCAAGGCGCTCGGCGTCAAGGTCAGCGTCGTCCCGCGCGTGCTGGAAGTGCTCGGCTCGTCGGCGACGTACGACTACATCGACGGGTTGACGGTCCTGGGCATCCCGCGGTTCGGCCTGTCCCGCACGGCCAAGATCACCAAGCGCAGCTTCGATCTGGCGGGCTCGTTGTTCCTGCTGGTCGCCCTCGCTCCGATGCTGGCCGTGATCGCACTCGTCATCAAGCTCACCTCGCCGGGGCCGGTCCTGTTCAGCCAGACGCGGATCGGACGCAACGGCGAGCCGTTCTCGATGTTCAAGTTCCGTTCCATGAGCGAGGACGCCGAGTTGCTCAAGGACATGCTGCGCGCGCGCAACGAGGCGGACGGGTTGTTCAAGATCGTCGACGATCCACGCATCACCCCGGTCGGTCGCATCCTGCGCCGGTCGTCGCTCGACGAGCTCCCGCAGCTGCTCAACGTGTTGCGCGGCGAGATGAGCCTCGTGGGTCCGCGCCCGTTGATCCCCGAGGAGGACGGCAAGATCCGCGGCTGGCACCGTCGGCGGCTGCAGCTGACCCCGGGGATGACGGGGCCGTGGCAGGTGCTCGGCGCGGCTCGCATGTCCCTGCACGAGATGGTGACCATCGACTACCAGTACGTCGGGAACTGGTCACTGTGGGGGGACATCAAGATCATGCTCCGGACGCTCGGGCTGATGCTGACCGGCCGCGGCCGTTGAAGCAGCTGCTCCGGAGATTCACCACCCGCGCCGAGCTCAGGCGCAAGGTGCTGCACAGGCGTGCGCGGCTGAGCGGATACCGGCTGCCGTCGTTCGGGCGGCGGCTGGCGCCGTTCAGCCGCGACTACGGCTTCGACCGGGGCACGCCGGTCGACCGCCACTACATCCAGGCCTTCCTCAGCCGCTATGCGACCTTCGCCGGGTACGGCACGGGAGATGTGCGCGGCGTGACGCTCGAGGTCGGAGGGGACGAGTACGCGCGCGCCTACGGCGGGTCGATCGAGCGCCTGGACGTCCTGCACGCGACCGCGGACAACCCGCAGGCCACGATCGTCGGCGATCTCGCCACGGGCGACGGCCTGCGACCCGGCGTCTACGACTGCGTGATCTGCACGCAGACGCTGCAGTCGATCTACGACGTGCGGGCCGCGGTCGCCACGCTGCACGACATCCTCAAGCCGGGTGGCGTCGTGCTCGTCACGGTGCCGGGCATCGCGGGCGCAGTGGTGCCCGACCGGCACCTCTGGGGTGACTTCTGGCGCTTCACCCGCGGGTCGCTCCGACGTCTGTTCGAAGCCAGCTTCCCCGCCGAGAACGTCGAGGTCGAGGGCTTCGGCAACCTGCTCACGGCCACGGCCTACCTGCACGGGCTGTCGGCCGAGGAGCTGAGCGCCGGGCAGCGCGACAGCCACGATCCGCGCTACGAGCTGCTGCTGGCGGTGCGGGCGCGCAGGGCGGCCGAGTAGGTCCAGGCGAGGTCGTACGCGAACCGCGCGGTGCTGTCGGCGAGGACCCCGGGGCGGTTGAGCAACAGGAGCGGCGTGTCGGGCCCGCGGGGGGCCATGGCGGTGATGAAGCCGAGCTCGACCCCGGCGGCGGCGGCCGCCGCCGCGACCCGCTCGTCGGCGTCGCCATGCGGATACGCGATCGTGGTCATCGGCGCCCCGGCCACCGCCTCCAGGCGCGCGCGCCCCTCGTGCAGGGCCAGCTCGAGCGCGGCGTCGTCGAGCGCCGTCATGCGCGCGTGTGCGCGGGTATGGAATCCGGCCCCGAAGCCGTCCGCCGTGAGGCGAGCGATCTCCTCGCCGGAGAGCGCACGCCGGTCCGGGTCCGGACCGGCCAGCGCGTCCAGTCGCTCGGCCAGCGCCCGTCGCGCCTCCGGCGCGAGCCGCTCGATGCCGGCGGCGAGCGCCGCCGGCGGTCCCGCTGGAAGCCCGAACTCGCGGGCCACGGGAGCGAGGTCGGCGTGGCGATCGATGGCCGCCTGCAGTGACTGCCACCAGAACGCCTCGCCGTCGAGCCCGATCCCCGTCAGGAAGAAGGTGGCGTGCGCGTCCGCCGCCCGTAGCAACGGCGCGGCGACCTCCAGGTGCGAGCGCAGGTCGTCGTCGAACGTGATCGCGACCGGGATGCGTTGTCCGCGCCGGCGCCGCCGCGCCGCGTCCGGCAGGTCGCTCGCGGGCACCACGCGATAGCGGGAACGCAGCACACCGATATGGCGCTCCAGCGCCTCAGCCCTCAGCGCGGGAACCACCATGGGGCGTGCCGAGACGCCTCGGGGGAGGATCTCGTGATAGACGAGAACGACGCCCAGCGGCCTTCCGGAGAGCCGCGCCGCCCACTCCGCCGCACGCGTGGCCGTCGAGCGCGCAGCGTCTCGTACGCGAGCAGTCACGGTCATACAAAGATCTGTTCCCGAGAGTATCCTGAGGTCGTGTCCGTGGCGCCGGCCGTCTCCGTTGTCGTGCCCACGCACAACCGTCGTGACACGGTCGTCTCCACGGTGCGCGAGCTGTTCGCCCAGCACGCCGTCGACCTGGAGATCGTCGTCGTCGACGACGGTTCCACGGACGGGACCTCCGAAGCGCTTGAGGCGCTCGGCGACCCTCGTGTCCGTGTCGTCCGCCACCCCCGTGCGCTCGGGCAGTCCCGGGCGCGTGACGCCGGCGTGGCCGCGGCGCGCGCCGAATGGGTCGCCTTCCTCGACGACGACGACCGCTGGGCTCCGGACAAGCTGCGACGCCAGTTGGACGCCGCCGCAGCCGCGAACGCGGACTTCGTGTACTGCACGGCCGTCACCGCCAGCGTCACCGGCACGGTGTTCGACCACCTGCCGGCCCCGGACCCGGACGCGCTTCGTCGCCTCATCCGGGCCTACAACGTCATCCCGGCGGGCTCCTCCAACGTGCTCGTGCGCGCGGACCTGCTCCAGCGAGTCGGCGGCTTCGACCCGGCGCTGACCCACCTCGCCGACTGGGACGTCTGGATCCGGCTGACCGAGGCGGGTCAAGCCGCCGTCTGTCCCGAGCCACTGGTCGCGTACATCCTGCATGAGACCAACATTCACCTCGACCAGTCCGGGCTCGCATCCGAGGCGCGGCACCTGCGCGCCAAGCATGCCCGGTCCTCACTTCCGGGGCAGCTGGACCGCGCCGCGCTCGACGGCTGGCGCGGGTGGGCGCATCAGCGGCGCGGAAGCTCGCTGACCGCCGCGCGCTTCTACCTGGCCGCCGCGGTGCGCAGCCGGCGGGCGTCGTATCTGCCCGCGGTCGCGAGCGCGCTGCTCGAGCACCTGCGCGTGCGCCGGCCGAAGGTCCGTGAGCTCGTGCCTCCGGACTGGCTCGCGCGCAGCCCGGCGCGCTAGCGAGGCGCGGCCGCGTCGGGGCGGCGGCCCGGCTGGCTGGGGTGCACCAGCACGGTGTTGTTGGGGTACTCGTCCTGGGGCGCTCTGTCGTCCAGCCGGCGTAGCCGGTGCGCGTCGCGCAGGTACTCGAACTGCTCGTACCCCAGCGCCTCGAGGAACTCGCCGTCCTCGGAGCTGAACCCCTCGATCATCAGGACCGGCAGGCTGCGGCGCAGCGTCTGCTCCAGGCCTCGCAGCGCCGCGCTCTCGGCGCCCTGCACGTCGAGCTTGACGAACCCCGGGTCCAGGGCGAGCTCGTCCAGGCGCCGGACCGGGACCGTCGTCTGGACGATCTCGAAGTCCGAGCTGTCCATGCGGTCCCCGAGCCGCCAGCGCAGGCTCGGGCTGGATGCGACGTTCTCACGGTCCAGCGACGCCTCGGTGGTGAGCGGCACGCCGCGGAACACCGGCACGAACAGGGTCATCGTCTCGTCGCGATCACCGGCCGCCATGAGGTGGTAGGTGTGGTGGCGCACGACCTTGCCCGTGAACTGCAGGTCCCGTTTGTGGTACGGGTTCGGCTCGACCGACACGATCGGCGAACGGCGGTTGTAGATCCGGAACGAGAGCGCCGACATCCCCGCGTTGGCCCCGACATCCAGGAATGGCCGCTCGTCACCGGCGAACAGGGCGAACACGGCGTAGTCCGCTTCGTGCGGACGGCGCAGCAGATACCGCGACAGGGCATACGGGCGACGCGCGGCGTCGTACGCCCGCGGGTACCGCGTCAGCAGCACTTTCAGCGTGTCGCTGCTGACGAGCTGAGGCAAGGGTCGCAACCCTATCGGCCGGCGCCACCGGGGCGCATTCACCGCCCGGCCCGGTCAGAAGTCCGACTCGCGGTGCTCAGCTCCACAGGGCCGCAGGAGCCAGACGGAGGTTGAGGGCCGATCACCGATGCCCCCGTGGGGTAGTGCCGCCGTGTGAAGAAACTCGCACCGGCCGTCGCGGCCCTCGCGCTCCTGCCCGCCTCGGCGAGTGCCCAGACGCCGGTCACCGGCGCGATCAACGAGCCCGCTCCGCGCCCGGCCACGCCGGAGCGGATCGCCACGCTGCAGGTGGCCGCGGGCTTCAAGCTCAGCGTCGCCGCCCAGAACCTCGGCAACGCGCGCATGCTCGCCGTCGGGCGGGACGGCACCGTGTTCGTCACCCGGCGCGAGGAGGGCGACGTGCTGGCGCTGCGCGACCGCGACGGCGACGGCGCCTACGAGCGGCGGCGCACGGCCACGCGTGGCCTCAAGCTCGTGCACGGCATCACGCTGCGCGGCAATCGCGTCTACCTAGTCACCGACACCAAGCTCTACCGGGCGCGGGTGGACGGCGACCGCTTCACGCAGCGGCGCCTGCTCACCGCCGACCTCCCGGACGCCGGCCAGCACCCCAATCGCACGCTCGCCTTCGGCCCGGACCAACAGCTCTACATCACGGTCGGCAGCACGTGCAACGCGTGCGACGACTCGAACCCGCAGAGCGCGACGATCCTGCGCGCCCGCGCGGACGGCACGCACCGGCGCGTGTTCGCGAGTGGGCTGCGCAACACGATCGGCTTCGGCTGGCACCCGCAGACCGAGCAGCTGTGGGGCATGGACCACGGGTCGGACTGGCGCGGCGACGACCAGCCGCCGGAGGAGCTCAACCGGATCGTCCGCGGCGGCAACTACGGCTGGCCGTTCTGCTTCGGCGCGCGCGCCGTCGACCGCTACCTGCCGGCGGATCCGCCGAGCGGCACGCCGGAGTCCTACTGCGCGCGCACGGCGCCGCCGACGCTGACCTACCAGGCGCACAGCGCGCCGATCGGCATGGCGTTCACGGGCGACGGCAACGCGTTCATCGCGATGCGCGGCTCGTGGAACCGCGGGGCGCCGGTGGGCTACAAGCTCGTCCGCCTCAACTTCTCCGGCGGCCAGCCCACGGGCTTCGAGGACATCGTCTCCGGCTTCTTGACCGAAGGTGGCCAGGCGCAGTTCGGGCGCCTGGCCGGCGTCACGGTCGACCGCGACGGGTCGGTGCTCTTCAGCGACGACTCAAACGGCGTGCTGTACCGGCTCAGCCGGAGCTGACCTGGGTCAGCGGGGCTGAAGGCGGACGAGCGTGAGCCCGCCGGGGCTGCGCTCTACGACGCTGAACGTGAAGCGCCGTTGCAGGACCTCGAGCGCCTGCGTCTGCGGACGCGTGAAGTCGCGCGGCGAGTGATGGCCTTCACGCGTCGGGTCCGTCCGGCCGCCGAGCGAGTTGAGCCGGCCGGGCGGGCGCACCGGCGGTGAGGTCAGCAGCAGCGCCCCGGGCGGGACGTCCTCGGCCGCCGTTCGCGCCCGTTCGACGAGCGCGGCCACCAGGTCGTCCTGCATCGCGTTGGCGATCGGCAGGACGTTGTCGCGGTGGGCGCGCAGCAGGATCTCCGTCGTCAGGTCGGGTTCGGTGATGACGAGCGCTCGCTCGCCGGCGGGAAGGTGACGATCGAGCAGCGCGACGCCCGCCGGTGCGCGGGGGTCGAGCACGGGGTTGTCCCAGAGCCGCTTCCACGCGCTCGGCGCGTCGCCGGCCCGGCCGATCGCCGTGAGCTTGAAGTTCGTCTCGATCTCGCTCCGGGAGGTGACGAGCGTCAGGCCCGCGCCGGCGAGCAGCGCGCCGGCCGCGAGCACCCGCAGCAGCTGCCGCTCGGCGCGCAGCAGGACGTGCACCCACAGCGCGCCGATCGCGACGACCGGCACCAGCACGTTCATCAGCGTGAAGGTCGACGAGCGGGAGATGTAGTAGGTGAACGCGCCGATCGCGAAGCCGGTGAAGCCCGCGAGTGCGGTACGCGCCGGCGCGTCGAGCCAGTGTGGCCGGTCCAGCGCCAGCCACAGCACCAGCGTGGCGGTGAGGAAGATCCCGGCGGCGGTCAGCGGCCCGGGCGAGAAGAGGACGATCGGCACCTGGCCGAAGGAGGAGCCGGCGTACAGCCGCAGGAACTCGGCGTACGGGCCCCAGTCCACGCCGCCGCTGGCGACCAGCGTAATCAGCGTGAGCACCACGATGCTCGCGACGGTCACGGCGAGTGCCTGTGCGACCCGCACCAGCACGACCCGCACGACGGTCGGGCGGTCGCGAAGCGCGTCCGCTAGAACGAGGAAGCCGAAGGTCGTCGCGCTGTAGACCCAGGTCTCGAAGCTCCACACCGCCGCGCACGCGATCAGCGCGAGCTGGGCCACGAGCGTCGAGCGGTCCCGCCGTGCGCCCAGCACCGCCGCCAGCACGATCAGGTACGGGATGCCGAAGCGCAGCGGCGTGATGCTGGGGTAGATCGCGTAGATGCCCGGCAGCGCGAGCAGGCTGCCGGCGACCGCGAACAGCAGCGCGACGGCCGCGAGCAGCATGTGCAGACCGGCCAGCCGCAACGTCGCGTACACGCACACGAACTGGAGGACGGTCATCACCACGCACAGCAGGAACAGCTGGCCGTAGCCGATCGGCAGTGCGCTGAAGATCACCGCCAGCGCGTCGATCGAGACGACGCCGTACTGCGACCACGTCTCGTCGAGCATCGCCCGGCCGTGCAGGACGGCGTTCGCCGGCCCGAGGAAGAAGTTGTAGTGGTGCTGGAGCGTCGCCGGCCACTGCGCGAGCAGGTCGGGCAGGGTGACGACCAGGCCCGTGATCAACAGCGCCACCAGGACGTCGAGCGCCCAGCGCGGCCCGGGCGCCGGCGTCCGGGTCCGCGTCACCCGCAGCGCCACCACCAGGACCGCCGCGAACACCAACGCGGCGAGCAGCGCGCCGGGCCGGCGGGCGCCTGCGGTGAGGAACGGGACGATGCCCGCCACGAGCGCGACCAGCACGATCGCGAGAGCCGGACCCGGGCTCGCGTCCTGGGGGTCGCGCCAGCGCGCGGCGGCGACGAACGGGGCCGCGAGCGCCGCGGCGGCCGCGAGGGCGACGATCAGGTGGAACGGACGCGTCGCCGAGCCCGCGGCGCGGACGAGCAGGCCGGCGACGAGCACCGCCACGCCGAGCGCCAAGCCGCGCCAGGCGGCCGCGGGCGCCGCCGCCGCGAGCCGCCGCTCCTGCCACGCGCCGAGGATCAGACCGGCCGGCAGGGCGACGCCGAACGCGCCCGCCCACGCGAGCGTCTCGAGGCGCTCAGCGGGACCGTTGAGGCCCACGACGGCGGCGACGCCGAACACGAGCACCGCCGAGGCGGCCAGCAGACGCAGCCCCGCGGACGCGGAACGCGGAGCATGCAGCGGCGAACCGCCCGCGCGAGTCTGGAAAACAGCGGTCCACACACGCGGAGCCTACCGTCGCGTGCCTCCGGCCAGGCGCAGCTCGAGCGCCTGACCGTCCGGGCCTTCAGCGACGACTCACGCCGCGTGGTGAACCGCGTCTGAGGCGGCTTCCTCACGCGTCTGGGGCGTCTTGCCCCAGCGCGTCTGCTGGGCGTACTCGATCAGCCGCGGGAAGTAGTCGGTCAGGTGCGGGCACTTGATGCCCGCCGGGCCGAGCAGCGCGCGGGCGCGCGCGTCGTCGAAGACCATGTCCATGTCGAAGTACGGGAAGTAGACCTGGGCCTGGTCGTCGGCGTGGGCGGAGCCCGTGCCGGTCGAGCCGGGGGCGACGACGGGCGGGCGCTCGCGGCCGAACGCGGCCGACGTCATCCCGACGAGGTCGTCGACCGAGCAGGCCTCGCGGCCGCTCACCAGGTTCACCACGCCGGACGCGGACGTGTCGTCGAGCAGGTGGACGAGCGCGTCGGCGACGTAGTCGACGGGCACGACGTCCACCAGCGCCTCGGGCCGCGCCGGGACGCTCTCGAACAGCCCGCGCGAGAACGCGCGGATCGGCCAGTACAGGACATTGAAGGCCGGGGTCCAGCCCGACTCGGACTCACCCATGACGATCGACGGGCGCGCGATCACGGGGTCCAGGTCGGACGCCTCGTTGACCACGTGCTCGGCTTCCCACTTGGTCTGCTCGTACGTGTTGCGGAACTCCTGGCCCGCGTCGAGCTGGCGCTCGCGGAAGAGGCCCTTGGTGATGCCGGCCACATACGCGGTCGAGACGTGGATGAAGCGATCCAGCCGGCCGCAGTTCTTGGCCTGCCGCGCGAACCCGATGATCTCGCGCGTGCCCTCCACATTGATCTGGCGCGCCTCCTCGAGCGGGAGGTCGAACGAGATCGAGGCCGCGCAGTGCATCACCGCGGTGACCTCCTCGGCGATGTGCGCGCGCTCCTCGCGGTCCATGCCCAGGCCCGGCGAGGTGACGTCGCCCGCGACGGCCTGGACGCGCTCGAAGTACGGCGAGGGGTCCCGCCACAGCTTCGCCATCACACCGTGCAGGCGCTCGGTCGCGGCGGCGGAGTCGGCCGCGCGCACGAGCGCGACGACGTCCCGGTCGCCGCGCTCGACGAGGCGCGCGAGCACCTCCATGCCGAGGAAGCCGGTCGCGCCCGTCAGGAAGACGGCGTTCTTCATGCCTCGACCTCTTCCCGCAACGGCACGATCTGCGTGCCCATCGCGTGGAAGCCGCCGTCGACGTGGATGATCTCCGCCGTGATGGCCCGCGAGCCGTCGCCGAGCAGGAAGTTGATCGTCTCCGCGACCGGCGCCGGGTCCTCGACGTCCCACGGCAGCGGCGCCTGCTTCTCCCAGGCGCTCGCGAGATCGCTGAACCCGGGGATCCCGCGCGCGGCCAAGGTGGCCAGCGGCCCGGCGGACACCAGGTTCACGCGCACGCGCCGGGGCCCGAGGTCACGGGCGAGATACCGCGCCGTGGCCTCCAGCGCCGCCTTCGCGACGCCCATCCAGTCGTAGACCGGCCAGGCGACCTGCGCGTCGAAGTCGAGCCCGACGATCGACGCGCCCTCCTCCGGGAACAGCTCGGAGAGCCCGACCGTCAGCGCCTTCAGCGAGTACGCGCTGGTCTGGAACGCGGTGATCGCGCTCTCGGGTGGCGTGTTGAGGAAGTTGCCGCCGAGCGCGTCCTCCGGGGCGAACGCGATCGCGTGCAGCACGCCGTCGACGCGCCCCCAGCGCTCCTTGAGGTCGGCGGCGACCGCCTCGATGTCCTCGGGCTTGTTGACGTCGAGCTCGAGCACGTCCGGCACCGGATCCAGCCGGTTGGCCGAGCGCTCGGTCATGCGCTTGGCGCGCCCGAAGCCGGTGAGGACGATCTCCGCACCGGACTCCTGGGCCTGCTTGGCGACCTCGAACGCGATCGACTCGCGGTTGATGACGCCCGTGATCAGGAGCTTCTTGCCCTTGAGGCTCATGCTGCCTCCAGCGCGACGACGGCGTTGTGGCCGCCGAACCCGAACGACGACGAGATCGCGATCGCGGGCTTGTCGTCGATGTTGAGCGGCTTGGCGGAACCGGGGACGTAGTCGAGATCCAGGCCCTCGCCCGGGTTCTCGAGCCCGAGCGTCGGCGGGGCGATCCGGTCGCGCAGCGCGAGCAGGGTCGCCACGGCCTCCACGGCGCCGGCGGCGCCGAGCAGGTGGCCGATCGACGACTTCAGCGACGACACGGGGATCTCGTACGCGCGATCGCCCAGGGCGGTCTTCAGCGCGGCGGTCTCGGCGGAGTCGTTCAGCGACGTGGACGTGCCGTGCGCGTTGACGTAGACGATGTCCTCGGGCGTGATGCCGGCGTCCTTCATCGCGAGCTGCATCGCCCGCGACGGGCCGCCGCCGGTCTTGTCCGGTGCGGTCAGGTGGTAGGCGTCCGCGGACGCGCCGTACCCGCGCAGGGTGCCGAGGATCTTGGCGCCGCGCTTCTCGGCGTTCTCGCGCGTCTCGAGGATGAGGATCGCGCCGCCCTCGCCCATGACGAAGCCGTCACGGTCCTTGTCGAACGGGCGCGAGATGCCGGACGGCGAGAGCGCGTCGAGCGCGCTGAACGCCGCGTTGGACAGCGGCGTCAGCGCCGCCTCCGAGCCGCCGGTGACGACGGCGTCGACGTGGCCCGACTCGATCATCATCTTCGCGGCACCGATGGCGTCCGCGCCGCCGGAGCACGCGGAGACGATGCCGTGGCAGGGGCCGAGCAGCTTGAAGCGCATGGAGACCGCCGCGGCCGCGGCGTTGCTCATCATCAGCGGCACGGAGAGCGGCGGGACCTTCTTGGGCCCGTGCTCGATCAACAGCTCCTTGCCGCGCTCGAGCGTGCCGATGCCGCCGATGCCCGTGCCCAGGATGGAGGCGATGCGGTCGCCCTCGTAGGGCAGCTCGTCGCTCCAGCCCGCTTCGGCCAGCGCCTCGTCGCCCGCGACCAGCGCGAACTGCGTGAAGCGATCGGCCCGGCGGACCTCCTTGACGGACAGGTGCTCGGTCGGTTCGAACTCCGTCGCGGCGCCCTTGCCGTCGGCGATGCCGACGACGCCGGCGCTCCAGCGCTCATGCAGCGTGCGCGCGCCGACCCCGAGCGGGGTGACGGCGCCGACGCCGGTGATGACGACCTCGCGGCTCATGAACCCTTCTGCACCACCAGGTCGATCGCGTCGCCGACCGTCTTGATCTTGCCGACGTCGTCACCCTTGAGGGCGACGCCGTACTCGTCCTCGATGATCTGCGAGAGCTCGGCGAGATCCAGCGAGTCCACGTCGAGGTCCTCGAAGGTCGCCTCGCGCGTGATGTCGGACTCGTCGACGCCGAACTGCGGCAGCGCCTCGTAAACGGTCTTCTGAACGGCTTCTTCGGTGATGGCGTTGGCCATGGGTGGGTCTCCTTCTGGGTTTAAGCGGACATTCCGCCGTCGACATACAGCGTGGTGCCGGTGACGTACCCGGCGTCGTCGGAGGCGAGGAAGCGCACGGCGGCGGCGACCTCCTCCGGCGTGCCTTGCCGGCGGGCGGGGATCGCCTTGACGATCTCGTCCGTGGCCAGCTCGGCCGTCATGTCGGTGGCGATGAAACCAGGTGCGACCGCATTCACGGTCACTCCCCGGCGCGCGACCTCGGCGGCGATCGTCTTGGTCATGCCGATCAGGCCCGCCTTGGCCGCCGCGTAATTGGACTGCCCGGCGTTCGCGCGTGGCCCGACGACCGACGCGATGTTGATCACGCGGCCGTAGCGGGCCTTGATCATCGAGCGCAGCGAGTCGCGCGTGAGCCGGAACGCGGGCGAGAGGTTGGTGCCGATGACGACGTCCCAGTCCTCGTCCGTGAGCTGCAGCGCGATGTTGTCGCGCGCGACGCCCGCGTTGTTGACGAGCGCCAGAACGGGACCGCCGAGCGCCTCCTCGACCTGCTTGAGCAGCGCCTTGGCGTCGCCGTTGGTGACATCGGCGTGGATGGACTTCGCCGTGCCGCCTTCGGCCTCGATGGCCTCGACCACGGCGTTGGCGCCGGCCTCGTCGGAGCGGTAGTTGACCGCGACCGCCCAGCCGTCGGCCGCGAGCGCCTTCGCGATCGCCGAGCCGATGCCCTTGGACGCGCCCGTGACGAGCGCGACGGCGTTCTCGGGACGGGCGCTCACGACGCGGTCCACTCCATCACGCCGGCGCCCCACGTGAAGCCCGCGCCGATCGCGCCGATCAGGATCTTCTGCCCGGGGCGCAGCCGCCCGTCCTCGCGGGAGAGGCTCAGCGTGAGCGGGATCGACGCGGCGGACGTGTTGCCGAGCTGGGCGATGTAGTCCGCGACCTTCGACGCGTCCAGCTCGAGGCGCTCGCCGACGGCCTTCAGGATCCGGCTGTTGGCCTGGTGGTAGACGAACAGGTCGATGTCGTCGAGCTCGAGACCCGCAGCGGCGACCGCGTAGACCGTCGACTCGGACAGGTTCTTGACCGCGATCTTGAACGTCGAGATCCCGTCCATGCGGATGTACGGGTCCTCGGGCGTGGCCATGATCGTGTCGCCCAGGCCGCCGTCGGCCTGCAGGTCGATCGGGCCGATGCCGCCCTCGCCCTCGTTGGGGCCGAGCACCACGGCGCCCGCGCCGTCGCCGAACAGCATGCCGGTCTTCTTGTCGTCGAAGTCGGTGATGCGGGTGAGCTTCTCCGCGCCGACCAGCAGGATGCGCTCCGCGCGGCCGACCTCGATCAGCGCGGCGCTCTGGGAGAGGCCGGCGAGGAAGCCCGTGCAGGCGGCGCCGATGTCGAAGGCGGCGGCACGCCCGGCGCCGAGCGCGTGGGCGACGAGCGGCGCGGCGTTCGGGGTGATCTCGTCCGCGCTCATGGTGGCGACGATCACGTAGTCGAGGTCCTTGGCCTGCACGCCCGCGTCCTGCAGGGCACGGCGCGCGGCCTTGACGGCCATGTCGGTCGTGCCCTCGTTGGCCGCGGCGCGGCGGCGGGCCTTGATGCCGGTGCGCTTGACGATCCAGTGGTCGTCGACGCCGATGCGCTCCGCGATCTCGGCGTTGGGTACGACCTCGCTGGGCAGGTAGTGGCCGAGCCCGAGGATCGTCGCGGTCCGCGGGGGTGCGGGTCGCCGCCCGGTGCGCGCGGCGTCGCGCGCGATCTGATGCAGCTCAGGGGGAAGGGTGGCGTTGCTCACACTCTGCACCTTCACGCAGGTGTGCGCCGCCTCACACCCTCGCCGCCCGCCTACCCCCCGCTTAGGGGGTGGCGCCCACCCACTCGCTCACGAGATGAGGCCGAGCCGCTGCGCCTTCTGCACCGCCTCGGCGCGGTTTCTCACACCCAGCTTGCGATAGAGCGACGACGTGTGCTCCTTGACGGTGTGCGGCGAGAGGAACAGCTCGCCCGCGATCTCGCGGTTGGTCGCGCCGCCCGCGATCGCCTCCAGAACCTCGCGCTCGCGTTCGGAGAGCGGTGGGCCGGCGGGCGCCTCGTGCGGCTTGAACACGGTCATGCCGAGGCCGACCATGCGCACGGCGCCCGCGATGTCGGCGGCGGGCCAGTCCTTGGAGATGAACCCGGACGCGCCCGCGGCCCGTGCCGCGTTCGGGGAGATGCGGCCGGCACCCGAGATCAGCAGGACGTTGATGCGGGGGCTGAGCGCGATCAGCTGCGCGCAGATCTCCGCGCCCGACTCCTGCCCGACGAACAGGTCCACGAGCGCGACGTGCGGGTCATAGCGGCGGGCGAGCGCGAGCGCCTCCTGCGTGTTGCGCGCGGACAGGCAGCGCTCCACCCACGGCTGCTCACCGAGCATCAGCCGCAGGCCCCAGTGCACGACCTCGTGGTCGTCGACGACCAGCACGCGCAGCTTGCGGTCGCTCGTGCCGGCGGCGATCCGGCTCGGGCTCAGGTCAGGTCCGGTCAAGCGGCACCGTCAATCGCACCCGCCAGCGCCCGGGATCACGCTCCCCGAACTCCACGATCCCGCCGAACTGCAGCGCCTCGAGCGCGGCCAGCTTGAGCCCCATGCCGCTCTGGCGCGCCCGGCCGCGGACGCCGTCGTTGACCACGTCCAGCATCAGGTTGTCGTCCTCGCTGATGCTCAGCGTCACCTCGACCTTGCTCGGGTCCGCGTGCTTGTGCGCGTTGCGGACGGCCTCCGCGAGCACGGACTGCGCCAGCGGCTCGTAGCGGGCCGGGATCTGCGTGGCCTCGCTGCCGGGCGTGAGCACGAGCTGCAGGTCGCGGTGCTCGGAGCGCAGGCGCTGGACCTCCTCCAGCAGCGTGGTGTTCGTTTCCGGCGCCTGGCGGGCGAGCGGCCGCTGCAGGGCTCGCCGCAGGTCGAACAGCGCGGCCTGGAGCTCGGCCGCGATCCGCTGACGGGCGGCGGGGCTGAGCTCGGACTGGCTGGAGAACACGAGCTGGATGCCGAACAGGCGCTGGATCACCGACTCGTGCACCTCGCGCGCGAGGTCCATGCGTTCCTGCAGTTGGCGCGCCTGCGCCTGCTTGTTGGTGGCCTGGCGGGCGTAGGCGGCGAGCGCGGCGGTCTTGCCGAGCGTCCACAGCACGTAGCGCTCGGAGTCCGAGAGCGGCGGGCGGTCGGGCTTGCGGTCGGACAGGATCACGCCCAGCCAGCGGCCCGCGGCCGCCATCGGCGTGCACACGAGCGTGTTGGTCGCGGTGATCAGCGGGCGGTACTCCTCCGGCACGTCCTCGGCCACCGCGCCCGTGATCTCGATCACGCGGTCCTCGACGAGCGAGTCACGCGCGACGCGGACCGTCTCCACCGTCACCTGCGCGTCGGCGAACACCTCGAGGTCGATGCCGTACGCGCCGGCCGCCCGCACGCGGCGGCGCGCGCCGTCGTAGCGGAAGATGACGGCGCGATCCATGTCCGCCAGCCGGCACGTGGCCTCGCACAGGCGGCTGTAGAAGTCGTCGGTCGCGGGGTCGGCGTCGACGCGCGCCAGCAGCTCGACGAACGTCTCGAGCGCGTCGATGCTGACCGTCGGTTGCTGGGGGACGGTGTGGCTCTCCACCGCCGTCGAGCCTACCCCTCGTCGAGGACGCCGTAGACGCCGGCGAGCTCGAACACGCGCTTGACCGCGGGCGACGGGCGCGTGACCGTGAACGTCCAGCCGTTGCGCTGGGCGAGCAGGTGGGCGTCCATCAGGGTCGTGAGGCCCGTCGAGTCCATGAACGTGACCTCGGCCAGGTCCACCGTGACGGCGTGGCCGTGGCGGCGCAGGCGCTCCAGCAGCTCGACTAGCTCGGGCGCCGTGGCGATGTCCAGCTCGCCATAGACGACGAGCGTGCGGTCACCGCGCAGGTCGGCGACCTCCGTGACCTTCCAGCTCGATGGGCCGCGGTTCGGGCTCGTGGACCGGACGCTACCGCACCGGCCGCGTCAGTGATGCTGCAACACGAACCACACGGTGGTGCCCTCGTCGGTCTCCACACCCCAGCGGTCCGCGAGCGCGCCGACGAGGAAGAGGCCGTAGCCGCCGGGGTCGTCGAACGGGCGAATGCGCGGGTCCGGGGCGAACCCGCGGCCGCGGTCGGACACCTCGACGCGGACCTCCGCGTTCCAGTGCGCGTGGACCTCGACCGGCTCGCGGCCGTCCCCGTGGCGGACGGCGTTCGTGACCAGCTCGGAGATCAGCAGCTTGACGGTCTCGACCTCGGTGTCCCGGAGGTCCTGGGCCATCGCCTCGCACAGCGTGGTCCGCGCTTGAGCCACCGAGGTGGGCTCCGGCGGGAGCGTCAGGTCGAGCACGTGGGCCTCCATGCAACTGGCGTGCCCACCGCCATTGGGCCGGAAACGAGCCGAGTCGCGGAAGTGACCCGGCGTGATGGCGCTCGCCGGCATTCACGCGATGGCCGGCGGCGCCTGCGCCCCGCCCGCTCCGGGGGCCACTTTGCCGTCGCGCATCGCGATCACGGTCGTGGCGCGGGCGGTCACGGAGGCGTCGTGCGTGGCGCAGACGACGCACGCGCCCTGCGCGGCCGTGTCGGCGAGCAGCTCCGCGACCTTGATGGCGTTGGCCTCGTCGAGGTTGGCCGTCGGCTCGTCGGCGACGATCAGCGGCGCGCGGGTGGCGAGCGCGCGGGCGAGCGCGACGCGTTGGCGCTCGCCGCCGGAGAGCCCGGCGGCCGGCCGCTGGGCGAGATCTTGCAGGCCGAGCCGGGTGAGCGCGGCCAGCGCCTGCGGCTTGGCGTCGCGGACGCCGCGAGCGCGCAACCCGAGCGCGACGTTGTCGAGCACGGACAGGCCCGCCACGAGCGCGCTCACCTGCGGCACGACCGCGACCAGGTCGCGCCGGATGGTGGCGAGCTGTTCGCGGGTCTGCGTGGTCAGGTCCAGGTCGCCGAGCGTGACGCGGCCGTGATCCGGCCGGTCGAGGCCGGCGATCAGGTGCAGCAGGCTCGTCTTGCCGCAGCCGGACGGGCCGACGAGCGCGTGGAAGGCGCCGCGCTTGAACGCGAGGTGCACGCCCGCGACGGCGTCGATCGTCTCGGCCTTGGTGACGAAGCGGCGACGGACGTGCTCGAGGCGGACGAGGGTGTCGCCGCCCTGGGCGCGCTCGGGCGGCTCGACGGCGTGGAGGCGATGGTTCCCGGTGCCGCGCAGGATCACCGCGCCCGGAGCGAGGCTGACCTCGGCGTGCTCGGCGATCCCGGCGGCCTTGAGGTCGTCGGGGTCCAGGCGCAGCAGGCCGCCGTCGTCGACGAACACGTACCGCCGCTGTGTGCCGCCCTGGTACTCGCCTGTCACGCGGCCGTCGCGGATCGTCACGGTGCGGTCGGCGACCTCCGTCGCGCGCGGGTCATGGGTCGCGAGCAGGACCGCCGCCTGCTCGTCGTGGGCGAGCTCCTTCAGGAGCGCGAGGATGCCGCGTCCGGTGGCGGCGTCGAGCTGGCCGGTCACCTCGTCCACGAGCAGGAGCTTCGGCCGGGCGGCGATCGCGACGCACAGCGCGGCGCGCTGCTGCTCGCCGCCGGAGAGCTGCGCGCGGCGGGCGTGCTCGCGGCCTTCGAGGCCGACGCGGGCGAGTAGCTCCGCCGCTCGCGCACGGGCCGCGTGTCGGCGAGTGCCGGCGAGCCGGGCCCGGAGCGCGATCCTCGTGCCGATCGCCTGATCGTCCCCGAGCGCCTTCGCCGCGTCCTGCGCGACGGTCGCCACCGGCCCGCCGACGCGCAGCGTTCCCGCCGTGATGGGTTGCAGGCCGGCGAGGCAGTTCAGCAGCGTGGATTTGCCCGACCCGCTCGGGCCCATCACCGCCACCAGCTCGCCCGCGTCGACCTGCAGTGAAGCGCCCTGCAGCGATACGACGTTCCCCGATGCCGTCTCGTGGACGACGAACACCTTGCGCGCGTCAACCATGCCTACGGCTCCCACACGGGCGGGGGCATGCCCGCCCACGTTCGCGGAGCGCACGTTTATCGGCACACCCCCGGCGGCTCATGCGCGGAGCCTCCCGACCGAGTCCCCGCGGAACGCGCGCCGGGCCTGTCCGGCCGCGGCGAGGCACGCCGTCGCGGCGGCGGCGCCCACGGCCAACACGGCCGGCGCCCACGGGAACGCCGGCAGCAACTCCGGCAGCGGAACTCGTCCGTCGGCGCCGAGCGCGACCAAGTCCGGGAACAACCCGGTCAGCGCGGCGCCGCCGAGCAGGCCCGCGGCCAGGCCGGCCAGGGCGGTCGCGGTGGCGCCCGCGATCATCTGCACGCGCAGGGTGCGCGGGGCGACGCCGATGGCCTCGAGCTCGGCCTGCTCGCCGCCGCGGTCGTGCGCGGTCGCGGCGACGGCGAGCGCGACCGCCGCGAGGGCGACGAGCGCGCCGAGCAGCGCCAGGCCGCGCAGCGCCGC